>CALAOT010000035.1 GCA_937889545.1 uncultured Opitutaceae bacterium | reverse complement strand
GCTCCGGGCCCTTGCGCTCAGCCACCCGCACACCGCCGGCGTGAAGACCTTCTATTTCCGGACGCGCCTGCCGGTCGACATCCGCCACAATGCAAAGATCCACAGGCTCGCCCTCGCGAAATGGGCGGCCACGGCCCGGGCTCACCAGGCCGATTGAACGCTCCCGCCGGCCGCCGGACACCCTCCAAGGCGTGAATGCCACCGCTGCAACGCAATCGCCCCGGGGCCCGGCCCTTGTGACCGGGGGAACCGGCTTCCTCGGCCGCAGGATTGTCGAGCGGCTTCTCTCGCAGGGCCGGGCGGTTTCCGTCGCCGGCCGCACCCCGGCGCCCGACCTTGAGGCGCGCGGCGTGAGGTTCATGCGCGCCCCCCTCGAGGATCCCGGCGCACTCGGGGAGGCATGCGCGGGGATGGACACGGTGTTCCATGTCGCCGCAAGGGTCGGCGTCTGGGGGCGGTACTCGGACTTCTTCAGGGCCAACGTGCTCGGGACGCGGGCGGTGGTCGCGGGATGCAGGACGCACGGCGTGCGCCGCCTCGTCCACACGAGCACGCCCAGCGTCGTCTACAACGGGCTCGACCTCGCCGGCGCCGATGAATCGCTTCCGCTGACGACCCGGTGCCCGAGCCCGTACCCATTGACGAAGGCCGCGGCCGAGGCGGAGGTGCTCGCGGCCCACACCCCGGAGCTGGGGACCGTGGCGCTTCGCCCGCACCTGATCTGGGGGCCGGGCGATCCGCACCTTGTGCCGAGAATCCTCTCTCGCGCGCGCGAGGGAAGGCTGCGGATCGTGGGGGAGGGGAGAATCCGCGTCGACATGGTCCACGTCGAGAACGCGGCGGACGCGCACATCGCCGCGGAGTCCGCCCTGTGCTCCCCCGGCTCACCCGCAGGAGGGCGCGCGTACTTCATCACCAACGGCGAACCCGTCCTCATGTGGGACTGGATCAACGAGCTGCTCGCGGCCCTCGGGGAGCCGCGCGTGACCAAGAGGATATCGGCCGGGGCCGCATCCCTGCTCGGCGCGGCCTGCGAGGCCGCATGGCGCGTGCTGCCCCTGCGCGGCGAGCCGCCGATGACGCGGTTCATCGCCTCGGAGCTGGCAAGGGACCACTGGTTCGACATCTCCGCCGCCAGACGCGACCTAGGCTATGCCCCGCGGATGGGCATGGCCCGGGGCATGGAGGGCCTGGTTGCCGAGCTGCGGGGAAGGCCCGGATAGCCCTCCCCATGCCCGGATTCCTCTCCAACCGCCTGGCTCCGCCGGGCCCCGGGTCGATCCCCCCGGGGAGGGACCTGGCTCTCGAGGGGCTGCGGGGGCTCTCGGCGCTGGCCGTGTTCTACGGGCACGCGATCGCCCCCATTCCCTGCCTCGACCCCTCGTACTCGCCCCCGGCCCCCCTCTGGTGGTTCGACATGGCCTCGGTCGCCGTGCTGATCTTCTTCGTGCTGTCCGGCTACGTCATAGGCCTGACGGTCAAGACGTCGTTCAGCGCTCCGGCGGTGCGCGGGTACCTGGGAAGGCGGCTGTTGCGCCTCGCGCCCGTCAATACGGCCGCCGTCCTGATCAGCTGGGCGCTGGCCCCCAAGACCGCCGTCGCCACCGTCCTTGGGAACCTTGGGTTTCTCGAGAACTATAACCCCTACCTCTTCGGCTGGCGGGTGCCGGTGATGCTCAACAATGCCAGCCTCTGGACGCTCAATTTCGAGATGCTTTATTACCTGATGTTCCTTGCGATATGGCGCTTCGCGCCGCGCGCGGGTTGGCTCCTTTGCTCCCTGGCTGTCGCGACGGTGGCCGCGGTGGGCCTTCCCGGCTTCCCGCAGTTCATCTCCTGCTACGCATGCGGCGCCCTCTATTGGGTCACGGGCCTTTCGGTCGCCTGGCTCGCTCCCAAGGACACGGGCTACGGAAACTGGCCGAGCGCCCTGCTCGTGGCCGCGGTCATCTGGCCTCTCGCACCGTTTTGGGCCTTCTCCTCCGCCCTGCATGTTCCCGACCTGTCGATTCTTCCCCTGTCCCTGAGGCGGCTGGATATCCTGCCCGTATGCGTGTGGCTCACCCTCGTCCTGACGGGGCGCGCCCGCAGATGGCATCGGGGGCTGGCGCTCCTCAGCCTCGCCGTGGCGTCACTGGCGCTGCTCGTGCGCTTCCTCACCGGCGATTTCGGGGACATAGGGGAAGGGGCCTTCGTGGCCTATGCGGCCGCGGTCGCGCTGGCCTGGATGCTGGTGAAGTGGAGGCCCGAGCCTTCGGTGCTGGTCAGGATGGCGCCATTTGGCGTCGTCTCCTACGCGCTGTACGCCGTCTCCCTTGCGATCCAATACGGCATCCTGGCGCAGCCAAACCTGCCGCGAGGGACCGCGTGGAGCTATTCCCTGCGGTTTGCTCTCCTGGTCCTGCTGTCCTTCGGGATCGCGTGGCTGCTCGACCAGAGGCTGCAGCCCGCGCTCCGCCGCTGGTTCATCGAACCCCGCCCCGCTGGCGGACCGCCTCAAACAGCGTGATCAGCGCGGCCATCGCGACGTTGAGCGAGTCGGCGTGGCCCGCCATTGGGATCCGCACGCAAAGGTCCGCGTTCCCGAGCCAGAAGGCGCTCAGGCCGTACTGTTCGCTCCCCATGACGACCGCGAGGGGGCCGCGCAGGTCCGATTCGGTGTAGAGATTCCCGGCCGCTGGGGTTGTCGCGACCGCCCGTATCCCGCGCCCCTTCAGCCAGGCGTGCACGGCGCCGCTTTCCTCCACGACGCACGGGACCGAGAACACTACGCCGGTGGACGCGCGGACGACGTTAGGGTTGAAGAGGTCGGTCACCGGGTCGCACATGATCACGGCATGGCAGCCCGCGGCGTCGGCGCTGCGCAGGATCGTCCCCAGGTTTCCGGGCTTTTCGATCGCCTCGACGACAAGGAGGAGGGGCTCGGCGGGCAGCGCGAGGCCGGCGAGGGTCCTTCGCCACTGGGGCGCGACGGCAAGGATCCCGTCCGGCCTCTCCCGGTAGGCAACCTTCGCAAACGCGTCCTTGGAAAGCTCGAAGAGCGTTGCCCCGGCGGCCGCGGCCGTCGCAAGCAGCGCGGGTTCGTTCTCGCCGAGGAACCAGCCCGGCGAGTAGTACAGCTCGTCGAGCGCGACCTTGCTCTCCAGCGCGCGCCGCACCTCCCTGTAGCCCTCGACCAGGAAAGCCCTCTCCTCGTCCCGCGGGCGCCGGTCGCGCAGCCGGACGAGCCGCTTGAGCCGCGGGTTCTTTAGGCTGGTGATTATCTCGACGGGCATCGCCCTATTTGAATTGTTGTTTGCGGCCGTGTCCAAAAAGAAAGCATTCAACGACAAGCCTTTCGCCTACCACCAGGAGATCGAGCTTTCAATCACCACGCTGACCAACCTCGGCCTCGGTCTCGGCCGGGTCTCGCCGGGCGGGGCGGATGCCGAGCCCAGCTGGGTCGTCATGGTCGCGTTTGCGCTCCCCGGGGAGCGCGTACGGGCCAGGATCTTCCGCAACCACGCGAATTACTCCGAGGCGGACCTTGTCGAGGTGCTCTCGGCCTCGCCCCACCGGGTCCCCCCAAGGTGCCCCCTCTTCGGCCGTTGCGGCGGGTGCCAGTACCAGAACCTCCGCTATGAGGAGCAGCTCGAATGGAAGCGCCGCCAGGTCGCCGAGCTCCTGGAGCACATGGCCGGGGTCAGCCTGCCCGTCTCCCCCGTGATCGGCTCGCCCCGCCCGTTCGGGTATCGCTCGAAGATCACCCCCCATTTCAGCGCGCCCCGGCCGGGCCGCGAGCTTGCGGTCGGATTCCTGCGGCAGGGAAGCCGGTTTGACATCGTGGACGTCCCCCGCTGCGAGATCGCGACCGAGCCGATCAACGCCCGGCTCGCGGAGGCCCGCGCCGAGATCCGGAGGCGGGCGGGCGAGGGCGCCTTCGAGCGGGGCGCAACCCTTCTCCTCCGCGACGCGGGGGGGGTCGTGACGACCGGCCACGGGGACCGGGTCACAGAAACGGTCCCTCTCGGGTCCGAGGGGACCCTTCGGCTCCGCTTCCTCGCCGGGGACTTCTTCCAGAACAATCCGTTCATCCTTCCCCTGTTCGCGGCCTACGTCCGCGACCAGGCCCGGTCGAGCGGGGCGCGGTTCCTTGTGGACGCCTACTGCGGGAGCGGCCTGTTCGCCCTCGCCTCGGCCCGGGCCTTCGAGCGCGTCGTCGGCGTCGAGGTGAGCGAGTCGTCCGTTGCGTTTGCGCGCGAGAACGCGGCCGCCAACGCAATCCCGAACGCGACGTTCCTCGCCGGGGACGCCTCCGCCATATTCTCGGGCCTGGGATTCCCCGGCGATGACACGGCGGTAGTCATCGACCCCCCGAGAAAGGGGTGCGACGAGGCCTTCCTGCGACAGCTTTTCGGCTTTCGGCCGCGCGCGGTGGTCTACGTGAGCTGCGATCCGGCAACCCAGATGCGCGACCTACGGGGATTCCACGCCGCGGGCTACGCTGCGACCGCGGTCCAGCCCTTCGACCTGTTTCCCCAGACCCGGCACCTCGAGTGCGTGATCACCCTCGGTCGCGGCTAGCGCGGGGCCGGCGGCAAGGCCTTCGCGCCGCTGGTTTGGGGCGCCGCCGACCCGTCTTTCGCCCCGGCTTTTCCGTGGTTGAGGGCCGTCCATGGAGGAGTATTGCATTGAAACGGCTTCCTTTGGAGATTGGCGGCAATGAGTTCCAACCGCTTATCCTCCCACTCATGGGATTTCGTTCCCACGGGCGGACTCGACCAGGTTTCCCTTTCGACGGCCGACGACCTGCTGGCCCTGGGCGAGCTGGACCAGAAGCTCTGGGTCGCCCTCAGCTGCCCGGTCCAGGGGCTGCAGATTGACGAGCGCACGCTGACCCTCATCGATTCGGACGGCGACGGCCACGTGCGGCCGCCGGAGGTGATCGCCGCCGTGACCTGGGCCTGCGCCAGGCTCAAGGACCCGGGCCTGCTGCTCAAGGGCGCCGACCCGCTCCCGCTGGACGCCATCGCCACCGGCGCCGAGGGCGCGCCCATTGCGGATGCGGCGCGCTGGATCCTTTCGAGGCTGGGCTCCGCGGCGACCGCGGTCACGGCCGAACAGGCGGTGGAGGTGGCAAGATCCGTCTCGCAGGGAGCCCTCAAGGGCGACGGCGTGCTCAGGCCCGAGGCTGCGTCCGACGAGGGGGTCCGGACGCTCATCAAGGACATCATCCAGTGCCAGGGCAAGGCGACCGAGGAGACGGTTGCCGCCTTCTATGCCGACCTTGCGTCCTTCAAGGCATGGTCCGAGGCGGCGGGTTCCACGGGATCCGCAACCCTCGGGCCTGCGGCAGCGGAGGCCTTCGCCGCGGTGGCGGCCGTTCGCACCAAGGTCGCGGACTACTTCGCCCGCACCCAGCTCGCCGCTTTTGACGCCAACGGCATCGCCGGCCTCAACCTTTACGACGAGGACTTCAGGAAGCTCGCCCTGGGCGAGCTTGCGGCGGACTCCCCGGCGCTGGTCGCGTTTCCGCTCGCCCGGATCGAGCCCAGCAAGCCCCTTCCGCTGCTGGAGGGGGTCAACCCCGCATGGGCCGCCGCGCTCGCGCGTCTCCACCGGGCCGCGGTCGTCCCTCTGCTCGGCGCCGGCAAGACCGCACTCACCCCCGGAGACTGGTCGGACCTCTCGGAGCAGCTTCGCCCGTACGAGTCCTGGATCGGCACCAAGCCTTCCTCGCCGGTTGCGAATCTTGGGGCTGCGCGGATCAACGTCATCCTCGCCGGCACCGGGAGGAAAGCCCTTGAGGACCTCCTCAGCGAGGACAAGGTCCTTGCGCCCAAGGTCGCCGCGCTCGCGGACGTCGAGAGGCTCGCGCTGCTCTCCAGGGACCTGGGGGCGCTGCTGCGCAATTTCGTCAACTTCTCGGACTTCTACTCGCGGGCCCGGCCCGCCGTGTTCCAGGTGGGCACGCTCTATCTCGACAGCCGCTCGTGCCGGCTTTGCATCCGCGTGGACGACATCGCCTCCCACGCGACGTTCGCGACGATGAGCCGCGTCTTCGTCACCTACCTTGAATGCCGCAGGCCGAGCGGGGAGACCATGAAGATCGCCGCGGGATTCACCCAGGGGGACAGCGATTATCTCTTCGTCGGCAGAAACGGTGTCTTCTACGACCGCCGCGGCCGCGACTGGGACGCCACGATTGTCAAGATCGTCGCGAGCCCCATCAGCATCAGGCAGTCGTTCTGGGCGCCGTACAAGAAGGTGGCCTCGTTCGTCGGCGACCAGTTCTCCAAGTTTTCCGCGTCCAAGGACAAGATCGCCGCGACCGGCCTGAACAAGGCCGTGACCGCCGCGGCCACGGAGGCCGTCCAGGTCGTGCAGCCCGTCCCGCCGCCGTCCCCTCCGTCGTCCTTCGACATCGCGAAGTTTGCCGGCATCTTCGCGGCCGTCGGCCTCGCGGTGAGCGCGATAGGCGTGGCCCTGGCCGCCGTGTTCAAGGGCATAGAGAACATGCCCTTGTGGGAGAAGCCTCTCGTCGTCGTCGTCCTGCTGCTCCTCATCTCCGGGCCGTCTATGCTCATCGCGTTCCTCAGGCTCCGCCAGCGGACCCTGGGCCCCCTCCTTGAGGGAACGGGCTGGGCGGTGAACGGACGGGTGAAGATCAACGTGCCCCTGGGCAAAGCCCTCACCGACCGCGGCGTCCTTCCCCCCGACTCGAGGCGCCTCGCCTACGACCCCTATGAGGATGAGGCCGCCAAAAGCCGCCGCTACGCCGTCATCGGCTTCGCCATCGCCATCCTCGTTTGGCTTGCGGCGGCAAGGGTGTTCCGCCTCTGGCCCTTCTGACGGGCCCCGGGACGGGGACGCCTCAGCGGAACTCCATCCATTCGGGCGATGAATACCGTTCCACGAGCCCGTTGGCCTCGTCCTCGTTGAACTCGGGCCACGGGCAGGGGGACGCCTGCGCGCCCAGCGCATCCGCAAGGCGCGCCGCGAAGTCTTCGCCGAAGCCGTCCCAGTCCAGGTTGTCGGCCGCCGCCGGCTTCCATACCGAGCCCTGGAACAGGAGGCCCCTCTTGTTCCTCTTCTGCGCGCCGCCGGCGATCTTGGCCCCCGTCACCGCGTGCACGATGTCGAATATTTCCGCCCTCTCAAAGCACACGCCCGCCGGCCCTCCGGGCTCCGCCCCGGCCGCCGGCTTGGAAGCCGGCTTGGAGGCCGGCTTGAGCGAGACGGGCACCCCAGCCGCGCTCAATGAGCCCGCAAGCGCCTCGTGGATCGCGCAGTAGCTCTGCGTCGCGCGGACCTCCTCGAGCAGATGACCCCTCGGTATCACTAGGGCGTACGTCCAGTCTTCGCGGTGGTCCACCAGACCGCCGCCGGTCGGCCGCCGGCACAGGTCGAAGGTCTCGCCCAGCGGGAGCTGGCCCCGGACGTATGAGATCTTCTGGCTGTAGCCGAACGTGAACGCGGGCGACCGCCATCCGTAGTGCCGGTAGCGCGCCGCGCCGGTCCGCGGGTAGCGCTGCAGGAGCAGGAAATCCGCCGCCATGTTCTCGGCCGCGCCCCCGGTCCGCTCCGGCAGGACGTCCAGGATCATGGGGAGCGCGCGAGCCACTCGGGCCGCCACCGCTTCCCCTTCCTCGAAAGGGCGAGGACCCCCGCCTTCCGGAACGCGATGAAGTCACCGGCTCCGGCGGGGCCCTCGACCAGGAGGGCCGCGAGGCGGCCCAGGTGCGGCTCATGCCCGACAACGGCGATGTCCCTGCCTTCCGCGGCGAGGACCGCGGCAATCCTGGCCGGGTCGTCGTCGGGCCCAAGGCCGGGCGTCAGCACGACCGGCGCGGACAGCCCGAGTCCAGCCGCTAGGAGCTCCGCGGTCTCGCGCGAGCGCGCAAGCGGGCTGTGCCATATCTCCGCGGGCTTGAACCCCGCCCCCGCCCGGAGGATCCCGCACACCTCGCCGACCTGCTCGCGGCCCTTTTTGCTGAGCGGCCGCACGGGATCCTCCTCGGCGGCAACCGCGTGGGCGTGACGGATCAGGTAGATCATCTGGGGAGGTGGGGAGCCATCGCCGCTCAGGGCGCCAGCCGCTCCACCAACCAGGAGCCGCCCGCCTCGCGGCGGTACCGGAGGCGGTCGTGAAGCCTGCTTCGGCGCCCCTGCCAGAACTCGACGGTTTCGGGAACGATCCGGAACCCCCCCCAGTTCGGGGGAACCGGCGCCTCCCGGCCCGCATATTTCTTCTCCACGGCCTTCATCGCGGCGTCGAGCGCATCGCGCCCTGCGATGATCGAGCTCTGCGGCGAGGCCCAGGCCGCGAGCTGGTTCGCCCGCGGGCGGCTGTGGAAATAGGCCTCGCTCTCCTCGCGGGCTACCTTGGCGACCGCTCCCTCGACGATGACCTGCCTCTCGAGCGCGATCCACGGAAACACGTACGCCGCGCGCGGGTTCATCTCGATCTCCCGGCCCTTGCGGCTGTCGTAGCTCGTGTAGAACACGAATCCCCTCCCATCGACGGCCTTCAGGAGGACCATGCGCGCCGAGGGGCGGCCGTCCTTGGCCGCGGTCGCCAGGACCGCCGCATTCGGCTCGGGGATCTTGGCTGCCTCCACCTCCTGGAACCATTTCTCGAACTGCCGGAAGGGATCGCGGGCGAGATCCTTCTCGGACAGGCCCGCGAGGGTGTATTCCTTCCTCAGTTCTGCCAGCGTCATCGAGTGGCACGCTGCCCCTGGGCCGTTCCCCTGTCAAAAGGCATCTGCGGAGCCGGGCGGGGGCTCAGCGCGTGAGCGCGCGGATGATCCCGGCATGCGCGGGAAACTCGCGCACAAGCGCATCCCTGCGCCCAAGCTCGAATTCCCCCTCGTCCCAGGCGGGCAGGACCGTGCAGCCGAAAAGGGTCCAGCCCCTCGCGTCCCGGGCGCCGCGCGGGAGAATCCGCGCCCCCTGCCATTCGCCCGAGGGAACGACAGCCTGGGGCGCGTGGCCTCCCTCCACGTCCGGTCCCAGCACGCACACGCGGCAGGAACCCGTCCCAGGATCGAGCCGGACGAGCTCCGCGGGGTCGCCCGCGCTGTGCTGCCATATCTCGTCCATCCCGAGCCGGTGGAGCGCCGAGAAGTCATCCTCGGTGACCAGGAAGAGGATGGCCGAGCCCAGGGCCCTCCCGTCTCTCCCTTTTTTCGGGCTTGTCCATGCGGGGGTGAAGAACCCCCCCTCTCGCGGCAGCGGCACCAGCCCCAGCCTCGAGATTATGCGGCCGGCCTCGGCGTTCATGGGCAAAGGGATAGACATGGCGGCCCCGGTTTGCACGCCATTCCAGGCTTCCCGTCCCCGCACGGTTTCGCGATGCTGCCCCGATGGACAGGCTCAACGCCTTCATCGACCGCAACGCCCCCGTCCTCGTTGGGCGCCTCAGGCGCCTCGTCGGGTTTCCGACGGTGAATCCGCCCGGCGAAAACTACGGTGCGATAACCGGCTACCTCGCCCGGGAGCTGGCAAAGGTCGGCCTTTCTGCCCGGCGGTTCCCGATTCCGGGGCCGCTCCTGCGCAGCAGCCTTCCCCCCTCGCAGCATGGATACCCGCGCTACAACGTGCTCGGCAGGCTCAGGGTGCCGGGCGCGCGAAAGACGATCCATTTCAACGCCCACTACGATGTCGTGCCCGTCTCGGGCGCGTGGCGGCACGGGAACCCCTTCAGCGGAGCCGTCGAGAAGGGCGTGATCTACGGCCGCGGGACAGCCGACATGAAGGGGTCGATCGCAAGCCTGCTCACGGCCCTCGACGCCCTCCGGGCCACGCGGACCCGGCCCAGGATGAACGTCGAGGTTTCGTTCACGGCCGACGAGGAGACCGATTCCTTCCTCGGCGCCCGCTGGATCGTCGACGAGGCCCCGATCCGGCCCGATTACGCGATCGTCATGGAGGGGGCCGAGGGCAACCGGGTGTGCTGCGGCCACAACGGGACCCTCTGGCTGGAGGTCACCGTGCACGGGCGCGCCGCCCACGGCTCCACGCCGCAGAACGGCGTGAACGCCCTCGAGAAGATGGCGGCCCTCGTCCTGGAGCTGGACGCCTACAAGAAACGGATCGCCCGCCGGACGTTCGTGACGCCCGAGGGAAAGACGATGCGACCGACGATCAATGTAGGCGGCGTCTTCTCCTGCGGCCCCGGGGCGAAGATCAACACGGTTCCCGCCCAGGCCGCATTCTCCATCGACAGGCGCGTCCTCGCCGTCGAGGACCATGCCGCCGCCGAGCGCGGTCTGCGGGAGTTCCTCGCCGCCGCCGCCAGGCGGATCCCGGGCTGCCGGATCACCGTATCCAAGGTTTCGGAGAACTTTTCGTGCTTCACGAAGCCGGGCCACCCGTTTTTCAAGGCCATGGCCGCCAGCGTGCGGCGGCTCCGCGGAAGGCCGACCGTCTTCAGCGTGTCGACCGGGTTCAACGACATCCACTACTTCGCCCAGCACCTAGGGATCCCCACGCTTGGCTACGGACCGGGCGGCGACGACATCCACGCGGTGAACGAACGGGCGAGGGTCAGGGACCTGGTCGCGGCCGCGAGGATCTACGCGGACCTGCTGACAAGCTTTGACGGGTGACGCCGCGTCAGGGGGCGCCGAAGCCGAGGCGCACGATGTGAACCGCGATCGCCGCGAGCAGCAATGAGATGATCTTGGAGACGGCGCGCAGCCCCGTCTGGCCGAAAAGGCGCTCGAGGCGCTCGCTCTGGGAAAAGGCCAGGGCTACAATGACGAGGTTCACCGCCAGCGCGATCAGGGTCATCCCGTAGCCCACGGTCTTGGAGATGACGAGGAGCGTCGTGATTGTCGCGGGCCCGGCTATGAGCGGCATTCCGAGCGGAACCACCCCGAAGTCGTCCGGAAAGCTGCTCTTGTCCTGGGACGCCGGCAGGGTCAGCTCGCGCACGGCGATGACGAAGAGGACGGCGCCGCCGGCAATCTGGAAGTCGCCCTCGCTGATTCCGATGGCGTTGAAGATCACGCGCCCAAGAAACAGAAAAAGGAGAGCCACGATGCCGCCGGTCCAGGTGGCCTGGTTGGCGATCCTCCTTCGCCTGTCGGCCGGGACGTTCCTCCCGAGCACAAGGAAGACCGCCGCAAGGCCTACGGGGTCTATCGTCACGAAAAGAGGAATGAAGCTGTCGAGAAATCTCGTGACCAGATCCATGGCCCCGCAGCGTGCCCGCCCGATGCCCGGAAGGCAATCCACCTTGCGCCCCGGCTGCCCCGGCGTTCATTTGACCCCGATTGGACTCCCCGCCGACCGACCTCTACGGCCTCACGAGGCCCGAGCTCCACGCCCTTGTGGACTCGTGGGGGTTCAGCGGCGACCATGCGGCGCTCCTTTGGAAGCACCTTTACCTCGGCCTCGCCGGCTCGTTCGAGCAGATCCCGGAGCTCCCGGCACGCGTGCGCTCGCGGCTCGCCTCCGAGACCCGGATCGGCACGGTTCCCGTCTCCCGTGAGACCGCGTCGGGCGACGGCTTCACGCGGAAATTCCTGCTGGCCCTTCCCGACGGGGAACGCATCGAGACCGTCCTCATGCGGTTCACCGGCCGCGCAACCGCGTGCGTGAGCAGCCAGGTCGGTTGCGCGATGGGCTGCGTCTTTTGCGCCACCGGCCAGATGGGGTACCGGCGCCAGCTCACTGCGGGGGAGATTGTCTCGCAGGCGGTGCACGCGGCCCGCGCCCTGCGCGCCGCCCCCGGGCCCCACCGCCTTCGCAACGTTGTCTTCATGGGGATGGGGGAGCCGCTGCACAATTACGACGCGGTCATGAGGGCCGTGGACATCCTCCGCGACCCGAGCGGGCTTGGCCTCGGCGCGGAGAGGATCACGCTCAGCACAGTCGGCGTCGTCCCCGGCATCCGCCGCATGGCCGATGAGGCGCGCCCCGCGCACCTGGCCGTCTCCCTCCACGCCGCCAACCAGGAGGAGCGCGCAGAGATGGTCCCCGCCGCCCGCAAATGGCCGCTGGACGAACTGATGGACGCCTGCCGCCATTTTTGCTCCAGGCTCGGCCGGCGGATCTTCTTCGAGTGGGCGCTGATCGACGGGAGGAACGACACCGCGGGCCACGCCCACGCGGTGGGCCGCCTGATCCGCGGCCTCCCGGCCCAGGTCAACCTGATCCCGCTCAACCCCACCGCCGGGTATTCCGGCGCGCCCTCGCGCAGCGAGGCCGCGAGGCGGTTCCAGCGGATACTAGCCGACGGCTATGGCCTGCCCAGCACGGTCCGCCAACGCCGCGGCATCGACATCGCCGCCGGCTGCGGGCAGCTGGCGTCACCCCGTTGACGGCGGGTCAATCGTACCGCGCCGACCGCCCCAGGTAGTTGAGCATCCAGATCTCCTTCCAGACCCTGTAGCGGCCCTCGCGGGTGATCTTGCCATTCTCCTCGCGCGCTCCCTGCGGGTTCAGGAATCCGAGCTCGGTGTTGACCCTGTCGAGCTCGCGCTGGGACTCGTTCAGGTCGGCCATCGGCTCGACCGCAAACGGAGCGGGCCCGCCGCCCATCGACGCGATCCTCCTCCGGTGGAGCGTGAGCAGCCTCGGAAGCGACCGGCAGCAGGGCCGCCGGTCGACGTACCAATTCTCCGGATAGAACCCTCCGAACGGGATGTAGAGGTTGTCGGTCACGGACCTCGACCCGTCGGCGCCCATCGACATCAGCGAGTAGCACACGTCGATCGCGCCGCTGTTCTGCGGGAGGAACGTGACCTGCACCCGGAGCTGCGCCTCCTCGTCCTGGTATATTGAAACCCGCAGGTAAATGTCGCCGCCCACCTCCGCCTTGAGGGCCTGAACCTGCCTGAAGCCCTGCGCCCGCAGCCATTCGCGGATCTTAAGGAACCGCGGTTGCACCGGCCATTCCTCGCCGCTTGTGTTCAGCGCGTACTTCGGGAAGAGCGGGAGCGGGCTCACGCTGAGTGCCGCGATCGCCAGCCAGTTGTAGAGCGTCTCCACCAGGAACCAGCAGATGAAGCCCGCAATCGCGAGCACCCAGAGCGGCCGGTCAATCAGGTCGAGGTTCCGGCAAAGCTGCGCGCCTCCGGCAGAGATGATGATCCACCGCAACCAGCGCTCGGCGATCGCCACGATCGGCGAGGCGAGGCGCTGGTTGAGCTGGACCAGCAGAAGCGGGAGGAGGGCCGCGATGAGAACGAGAAACAGGATCTGCATGGACGGCGGCCCTCAGCCCTTCCGCGCCCGCGCGCGCGCGCAAACCGGCCGGGTGCGAGGGCCGGGGAACTTATTCAGCGTTGCGATCATGGAAACCGACGTTCCGGCAACTGATACTGGGGGGCGCGCGCAAGTTCAAGGCCGGTGAGGCCCGGAGTCCCTTCGAGGGACCGGCCGGCGCGCTCCACCTGGCGCCTCAGGGCGGGCCCCCGGGCGCGCGCTTCCACAGGCCCACCCTGCGCCCGTCCTCGTTCTGGTAGGTTAGAATGTCGCACCAAATGTATTCGGGTCCGACAGCCTTGTTCACCTTCTCCCAGAGCTCGGGCGTGTCGCCCGGCCGGTACCAGAGGACATAGTCGATTCCCTGCGCGATCAGCCATTTCCCGGCTTCCGGTATCCCCCCGCTGTAGAACAGCATCAGCCTTTCATGGCGCCGGCGCACGTCCTCGCGGTTCTCTCGCCACAGGAGCTCGTGGCCCCACCAGCCGAGCCACATCTTCTGCCTCGCAAAGAGGGGGATGACCGCTGAGTTGACGAACCCGCCCTGTTCGTCGGGCCTTTCGATGACGACGCCGGGCTTCTCGACCTTGAGCCGGCCGAGCATGAGCCGGGGAAATTCATCCCTCGTCAGGTAATAGGTCCCCTCGATCTTCCCCACCGAGTCCTTGGGTCCGGTCCACATCGGCTCCCACAGGTCGAAGACGTAGCAGCAGGGGTAGGCGCAGAAGAATATGGCGACGATGCGGACCCAGCGGCGCCGGGCCTGCTCGAGGATGAAGGGAGCCAGCGTCATCAAGGCGCCCGCCATCACCCACGGCCACCATTTGAGCGTCGTGTTGAAGCGGTCGTAATGCCCCGAGTACTCGTCGTCCACGAAGAAGAACTCCGTGAAAAGGAGGAGCGCGAGCCACAGCACCGCAAGCCGCCGGCCCTGTGGGCTGCCTGACGCGAGCCCCAGCACGATGAAGGCTATTGTGGGAAGGAAGAAGAGCGCGAACAGCAGCGGAGGCGTGTGCTCGATCGACGGGACCCACCGCACGGCCGTATCATAGCCCGAGGCCGCGGCCGTGAACGCCGACAGGTATACCCATGCCGCAAGCCAGACGATCGCCGCCCCCGCGGCGACGGCGGGCACCAGGCGCCGCCATTCCCTCCAGTTGACCGCCAGCCACATGAAGATGGCGAGCCCCTGGAGCGGTAGGACCCAGGTGTTCGCAAGGAGAGTCCAGGTGAGCGTGCACCCCGCGATCGCGGGATAGCGGCTCTGCCGCGTGCGGTTCCAGAGCAGCATCGCCATCGCACAGAGGCCCAGCAGGTAATAGCCCGACAGCGGCGCATGATAGTCTCCCAGGAAGACGACATAGGAGTAGATCTCCCCGGGAAGCTCCATCGGGAACAGCTTCCCGTCCGCTTCCGTTATCTTGAACTTGTCCTGGTAGGCCTTGAGCCACGGGCCGAGCGGCGCCCTGTCCATCTGCGCGCTGCCGATGAAGCGCATGCTGGTCCAAGGCGTGACATTCTTGTCCGTCAGGTGGACGATGCCCGTCATCCCCGTTCCGCCGACGACGAATCCGGTGATGATCAGCACCCGGACCCAGGCCTTGCGGGCCACCAGGCAAACCGCGCCGGCGAACGCCGTGCCTCCCAGGGCGATCAACAGGCAATAGGCGATGTTGTATGCGGAGCCGGGCTCAAGCAGCAGAACCCTCCCCATCAGCGCGGCGGCGTAGTGCTGGAAGCTGTAGTACTGCGTCGAAAAGTACGGATAGAACCAGGCGTCGGGCACCGGTATCGTCCCGCCGGTGTAGTAGCTGCAGATGAACGAGAAATCGGCGATCTTCTCGGAGGAGCCGTCTATGTTGGGATAGATGAACCGCCACGACATCGCATACAGGAAGACCGCGGCGCAGACCCCGAAGCAGCCGACGAGCCTCCTCGGCGCAAACTCCGCCCGCCATTCTCTCAGGAGCGCCGCCGTTCGCGCGCCCAGCCGGCCGGGCGCCCAGGTGAAGATGCTGCCCGCGACCACCGCAACCGAAAGCACCGTTGAAAGGAGGCCAAGCCAGCCCAGCGAGCGCCCGAGGCCGTGGTGGCATTCGATCGCGTAGACCGCCGTCACCGCGAGTATAGGTCCCACGGCCATCGCAAACCAGCGGTTCCGCCAATACAGGCCCGCGACGAGCATCAACCCCCATAGGTTGATCGCCAGCAGCGACAGGGTGAAAAGCAGTCCCAGGTGTTGCATTCGAAGACACGGTGCCTAATCCGCCGCGGCCTGAACGGCAACGAAATGTTCAGCGGTAAACGCGTACACCGCCCGGCACTTGGGCAATCGCGGCCGTCCGCGGGAATTGGCCGCCCGGAACCCTTCTTTTCGCCGTTTCCTGGCGCGGCGCCCTCTGCCGGGCCTGATGGCCTGATCCCAGCACCGCGGCTAGTCCCTTATTGGCTTTGAATATTGAAACGGCCGCGCCTTTCTCCTGATCATGCACCTGGGGCATGGCCGCTGCGGCAAAGAACCCCTTCGTCTCTTCCTTGCGTCCGCCCCCGCGCCCCATGAACCGTCTTCTTTGCCTTTCGCCCCTGATTGCCTCAGCGGCACTCGCCATGCCGGCGGACCCCGTTGCGTACAGGGTGGAGGCAAAGCTTGCCGACGTCGTCGCGCCGCTCGAGCCCTCCTGCGTTCATCTGGGCGGCTGGCTCGGCCGCCGAATCGACATCAATGAGAGCAACCGCCTTCTCGTGGTCGACACGAAGCCGCTTCTCGCCGGCTTCCGGCAGAAACCGGGCGAGCAGGCTTGGATCGGCGAACACATGGGCAAATGGCTGCATGCCGCCACCCTTGCTTGGGCCTATACAGGCGATCCCGCGCTGCGCGCGAAGCTCGATGGCGCCGTCCGCGAATTCTTGGCCGCGCAGGAGCCCGATGGCTACCTAGGCACGTACCCGCCCGGAAAACGATTCGGCGTCTACCCAGACGCCGACTGGGACGTCTGGGTTCACAAATACGACCTGCTCGGGCTGCTAACGTATTACCGGTACACGGGCGATGAAGCTGCGCTCGCCGGCGCACGCAAGATCGGCGACCTGCTGCTCGCGACGTTCCCCACCAAGAGCAGCATCCTTGCCGCCGGCACCCATGTGGGCATGGCCGCCACCAGCGTCCTCGAACCCATTGTCTTGCTGCACCGCGCGACCGGCGACCAGCGGTACCTCGACTTCGCCCGGTACATCGTGCGTGCCTACGACGAGCCCGGCGGCCCGGCGATAGTCACGTCCCTGTTGACCTCCAAGCGCGTCGACCTGACAGCCAACGGCAAGGCGTACGAGATGCTTTCCAACCTGGTGGGACTGTGCGAGCTCGCCCGCGTCACCGGCGACCGCCAACTGCTTGCGGCGGTAACGAACGCCTGGACCGACATCGTGAGAAATCGCCTCTATGTGACCGGCACTTCGAGCACCCACGAACATTTCGGCACCGACCACGAGCTGCCGAACGGCCCCGATGCCGAGCCCGGAGAGACGTGCGTCACCACAACCTGGATCCAGCTCAACCTGCAATTGCTGCGGCTGACAGGCCGCGCCGAATACGCCGACGAGATCGAGAGAGCGCTATATAACCACCTCACGGCTGCGCAGAATCCCCGCGGCGACGACTGGTGCGGCCACACCCCGCTCGAGGGCACCAAGGAATACGACTCAGGCATCACCTGCTGCCACTCCAGCGGCCCGCGCGCCCTCGCGCTTGCCCCCACGGTCGCCTACCTCCAGTCGGCCGGCGCCGTGCTGGTGAACACGCTCGAGACCTCGCGAGCGCGGCTGATCGTGGACGGCGAGGGTGTCGAGATCGACCAGCAGAGCGGCTTCCCGTACGAGGGCAGGTCCACCCTCACGATCCATGCCCGCGAACCGGTGCGGTTCGCGCTCAAGATCCGGGTCCCTCCCTGGGCCGCGCCGCTTCGTTCAGGCGCTGTGACGGCCGCCGCTGGCTGGGCAACGCTGGATGAGCGCACGTGGCACGACGGCGATTGCCTCGGGCTCGTGTTCAACCTGCAGGGACGCGTCATCCCCGGCGATTTCACCAACTTTGCGCGTTCCGCCCTTGCGTGGGGCCCCTTTGTCCTTGCCGTCGACCAGAGCCGGAATCCCGGCTTCGACTCCCTGCAGGCGCTGCGTGTGTCCAGGGACGCGCCGGTGAGCCTTGTTCGCGACCCCCAGGGCCTTGTGTTCGATTCGGTCGCCCAGGGCGCCTGGGACGACGCGCCGCGGGCTGTAAAGCTCGTTCCCTTTGCCGATGCCGGCGCGTCGGGCGGTTCTTTTCGGATATGGCTGCGCGCGCAGTGAGCCGAGCCTTCTGCCGCGTGATATGCTCTGGCGCCGCGAGCCGGCGGAACCTTCTCCTCCCGCGAAACGCCGTCAGCTCTGCCGCATCGGCATGATGACGCAGGTGAAGTTATCGAGCGTCTTGAACACACCCGGGCTCACCTCGTCCTTCAATTCAAGGAATACCTCGTCCTTCGCCAGCGCCCGAAGCGGGTCGATCACGAACGCCGGGTTGAAAGCCACCTGCAGGTCCGGCCCGCTGTATCCGATCGCCATCGATTCATGGGCCTCCCCGAAGTCGGGGCTCTGCGCGGTGATCTCAAGAAGGTTGCTTGTCAGCTTCATCCGCACCGAATTTGACTTTTCCGAGCATACGAGCGCCGCGCGGTGCACGCACTGCAGCAGAAGCTCCCGCTCGAGCTTGATTCGCTGGTGCGTCTCCTTGGGGATCACCTGCTGGTAGTTCGGGTACGTTCCCTCCACGACCTTCGAGTACAGATACACGTTGTCGACCAGGCCGCTTCCATCCTTGTCCGTTGCTATCTGGAAGGCGCAGCGGCGGTCGTTGAAGTTGATCTTTACCTTGTCTCCTTTGTCGAGGATCCGCGCCAGCTCGTTGACCGTCTTCGCCGGCAGGATGATTGCTCCCGTGGCGGACGACGGCACTTCCATGTTTTTGGAGATCATCGCAAGGCGGCGGCCGTCGGTGGCGACAAGCGAGAGGCTCCCCTCCTTGAAGTTGAAATAAACGCCGTTGAGGGTGTAGCGGGTTTCATCCTGCGACTGCGCGTAGGAGACGCTTCTGAGCATTGCGGCCAACTCGGCCTGCTGGAGCGTGTAGGCCTTTTCGTCGCCGAATTCGGGCAGCGGCGGGAACTCATCCTTGCCCATCCCCATGATCCTGAACGTCGAGCCGCCCGACGAGAGCTTGACCTGATGATTCGGGGACGCGTCGACTGCGACGTCGCTGTTGGGCAGCTCGCGCACGATGTTCGCGAGGCGCTTGACGGGCAGCGTCACCGCGCCCCCTTCCTTCACCTCTGCCTTGATCTTGCAGCGGATTCCAAGGTCAAGGTTTGTCGTCGTGAGCGACAACTGGTCCTTCTCCGCCTCAATGAGCACGTTGCTCAGGATCGGCATGGTGGCCTTGGATCCGACGACATTGAGGACCTGGGAAAGGCCATTGGCGAAGTGGTCGCGGTTCGTCTTGAATTTCATGGGTCCGGAGCTGCGTCGCTGAGGTAAGCGGGAGAAGCTAACAAAGGCCAAATGACTGCATACTCAATAATGAATTAAAGCAGTAGTCGTATAAGGGGCTGGGAAGACCAGCAACCTCCTCGGAGCGCTCTGTGGAAGCGCCGTTTTTCGAGGTGAACAATATCCGCGGCGCTGTGTGCAAATGGGCGGTTATTCGCAGTCGCTGGGTTGCTCCCAAGGCGTGCGCAGGCTCCTGACATGATGTTCGCAACGGCTAAAGCGGCGGTGATAGACGCCCAATCCTGACAGGCCTAGGCTTCCTCCAACGGCGAAAAAGGCCGAAAAAGATGTACGCAAGGAACAGGATCAGCAGCGCGAGCTCCTTGAAGAAGAGCAGGACGAGGCCGACAAGGACCAGGAGGAAGAAGAACGTTCGCAGGCGCGTCCGGGTCTGCATGTCGACGTTTTTTCCGCTTGGGTAGCGATACGGGCTCATCATGAGGAACGCGATGAGCAGCATCAGAAACGGAAGGACCAGGGCGAACCAGCTCAGGGACTTGTCCTCCTCGTCAAGCTTGAGCAGGCAGAGCACGAGCGACGCCACGGTGCCGGCGGCCGCCGGTACGGGCAGCCCCACGAAATCCTTGTTAGCCTCCTTTGTTCCGCGGTGAAGGAGCGGGTTCGTGATGACGTTGAAGCGCGCGAGCCGCATCGCCGCGCACAGCAGGTAGACAAACCCGACGAACCACCCGATCTGCCTGAACCAGGGAAACTCCTGCGAAGGAGCAAGGATGAGGCAAAACATGAGAAGGGCTGGCGCCAGACCGAAGGAGACGACATCCGCCAGCGAGTCGAACTCGGCGCCAAAAAGGGACTCCCGGCCGCCCATCCTGGCGAGGCGACCGTCGAGCATGTCGAAGAACGCCGCGGCAAAGATGAAATAGACCGCGTACCGGTAGTGCTGGCCGGATGTAGCATGCAGGTAGATGCCGTCTTCGGCGGTTGCAGCGAGCCTTGCGTTGATGCAGCTCACCACGGCCATGAATCCGCAGAAGAGGTTGCCCGCAGTCATCAGGTTGGGAAGGATGTAGATCCTGCTGGCCTGGGCCTCGTTATACGGATCCTCCCGTGCGGCCAGGTCGGCGGCCGCATGCGCGTCATGGTTGCGTCTCGGGAAGATCATTTTGTGAGGCTTTCAAGGTACTTCCAGAATTTCGAATCTTGCTCGACGAGCTGCTGCTCGGTCACGGGGAGCCGGTTGCGCAGGAGAAAATCCTCAAGCGAGTTCTTATGGAGGATGTAGTTCACATGAAGGATGTCGCCGCTCGCGTCGAAATAGAACCGATGCTCGCCGGACCGCAGCCGGTAAAAGGGCCGGCCTGCCCTTTGAAAGCGGCCGAGCGGCTCGCGCGGATGCTCAAGATCAGCCGCCTTGAGACTGCTAATCGGTTCAACCAGCGCAAGCTGCGCGAGAGTCTCGAGCTTGTTCAATTCCTGCATGGCTTGCTCTGAAAAGGTAACCTGATACATCGGAGGTTTCGGGTGTAAACCCACCCGGATTACCCGCAACGCTATTCCTCGCAAAACGATGGCTGAAAAGACCATTGCCCTGTCTGACATCACGGCGGCCCGACAGCGCATAAGGGGGGGCGTGATCATCACGCCGTGCACGGAATCGATTCCTCTTAGCGAAATCACTGGCACGCGAATCGTTTGCAAGTTCGACAACCTCCAGCGGACGGGGTCGTTCAAGGAAAGGGGGGCCCGAAACGCCCTGCTGCTGCTCTCGGCGGAGGGCCGCCTTCGGGGCGTGGTAGCCGCATCCGCCGGAAACCACGCCCTTGGCCTGGCGTATCACGGCCGGCTGCTTGGGATACCAGTCACGGTGGTCATGCCGGAGTTCGCCCCGTTGATCAAGATAACGACCTGCCAAAGGCTCGGGGCGCGCGTCGTCCTGCACGGGGGCGATTTCGCCGAGGCGCGTGCGGAAGCGAACCGTCTTGTCGAGAAGGAGGGAGCAACCTATGTCCACGGATTCGACGATCCGGACATCATCAGCGGGCAGGGGACGCTGGGCCTTGAAATCCTCGACCAGGTGCCTGATGTCGACGCGATCATCTGTCCGGTCGGTGGAGGCGGCCTCCTGGCAGGAATCTGCGTAGCCGTGAAGGCGCGCATGAGGAAGGTGGAGGTCATTGCGGTGGAAAGCGTTGCAACGGGAAATCTATCCGCGGCGCTCAAGGCGGGCCGCCCGGTGCGCGTTCCCAGGCGCGCAACCCTTGCGGACGGGCTGGCCACCCTGACCGTCGGCGAAAACGCGTTTGGCCTCATACGAGGCCGGGTGGACCGTGTGGCGAGCGTCGAGGAAAAGTGGATTTCGGTGGCGATCCTCCGGATGCTTGAACTCGAAAAGATGGTGGTCGAGGGCGCGGCGGCCACGCCTCTTGCGGCGATGCTGGCAGGCAGAATCAAGGGCCTGAGGGGAAAACGCGTCGCGCTGGTTGTCGGCGGAGGCAACATCGATCCCGTCATCCTGGGCCGGGTAATCGAGAAGGGTCTTGTCCACGACGGACGACTCACGCGCTTCACGGTCAAGATAAGCGACCGGCCCGGCGGTCTTGCGGAACTCTGCAGGGTGATCGCCTCATGCGGGGCGAGCATCAACCAGGTGGCGCATGACAGGGCCTTCAGCGGACCCGACGTGAGCGCGACCCATGTCACGTGCACGGTGGAGACGCGCGACCGCAAGCACATCGGGGCGCTTCACCGCGCGCTCAGGAGGGCGGGATTGCGCACGTGACGTTCCGGTCATCCGCCTGTGTGCTCAGCCTGGGGTTGCTGGCCGCGTTGCGGGCGCGGGCTGCCGGGCCGGTGGAGCTGGACGTGCCTGTCTTTGAGGGCGGCTACGGCACGGCCTTTTACGAGGAAACAGCGCGCCGGTTCGAGGCCGTCCGGCCCGGGGTGAGGGTCAACGTCTACGGCAATCCCCGTATCCAGGATCAAATCAGGGTTCGGATCATCGACGGGCACCTGCCCGATGCGGCGTCTGCTCCCTACATCCTGTGGACCTCGTTGGTTCGGGCGGAAAAGATGGTCGATCTCCGCCGCTACCTCGCCGGAAAAAACTGGGAGGGCGACGCCCGGTGGGAGGACACCTTCCTGCCGGGCTCGCTCGACTCGTGGCGCATGGGAGGCGGCGTGTACGGGCTGCCCTTTGTCTATTCGTGCTGGGGCATCTTTTACAACCGCGGGCTCTTCAGGGCGCACGGCTGGCCGGAGCCCCGCACATGGGACGAATTCTTCGCCTTGTGCGACCGGATCCGGGCCGCGGGCATCGCACCGGTGAGCCTGCCCGGCACCCGATGGCTCTATCCCGACGCGTTCTTCCGCGCTGCCTATCACAACCTCTCCGGGCCGGCCGGATGGCGGGCCATCAACGAACTTGAGCCCGGCGCATGGGCCGACGCGAACGTCGTCCGGAGCGCGGGACTCCTGAGACGGTTGACCCGGGATGACGTTCAGCCGGGCTGGGAAGGAGAGACTGCGCAGGGAGCCGAGCTCCTTTTTCTCCAGGGAAGGTCGGCCATGACCGCGTCGGGATCGTGGTTCTTCAACGAGATGGCCGGGAAGATCCCGTCGGGATTCGACGTGGGGACTATGAATTTCCCGGTGTTCCCCGACGGCCTTGCCGACCCGTCCACCGTGCAGGCAGGGAGCGACTATTTCTTTGTGTTCAACACGGGCGATCCCGAGCGCGAGCGCCTGACGGTCGATTTCCTCCGGTTCCTAACCTCGCGTGAGCGGGCCGAGGCTTTCGTCCGCGCGACGGATGCGCCGGTCGCCATCCGGGGCGTTCCTGCCGCGGCCTATTCGTCGAGGATGCGCGACACAGCGGCGATGATCGCCGGCGCGCGGGATTCATTCAACATGCCCCAGACGATGATGCTGCCGCCGGTCATCCGGCAGGTGCGGGTCGACGAGACGCGCAGCCTCATGGGCGGCCGCGTCGAACCCCGGGAATTCGCGCGGCGGCTCGAGGCCGCCGCCGGTGCCGACCGCGCCCGGTTCGCCGATCGCGACCGCATCGACTACCGCCATCCTGTCGCCGGCACGGCGATGATCCTCGCGCTCGTGGCGCTCGGGGCCTTGGTCCTTCGCGGCGGGCTGTGGCCGTTGCCCGGAGCCGCCGGCGCGACGGCGCCAACGGCGCGCGGCGGGGACGGGTCGAGCTTTGGCAGGCTTCGCGCGCCCATGGCCGCCGCCTTCGTCGGGCCGGCGTTCCTTGTCTATGCGGGCCTCATGCTGGCGCCGGCCGTTGTATCATTCATGTGGGCGTTCAGCCGCTGGGACGGGATCGGCCAGAGCTCTTGGGCGGGACTCTACAATTTCAAGTCCCTTCTCTTTGAGAGCGACGTCCTGTGGACCGCGCTCGGCAACAACCTTTACCTGATGGTCGTACCAGCGCTGTTTGTCGTGCCGCTCGCGCTCCTCTTCGCCGTGCTGATCCACCGCGGAGTATGGGGGGCGGGGGCTTTCCGGATCATCCTTCTCTTTCCCAACCTGCTCGGGGGCGTTGCCGCGACGCTGATCTGGCTCACCGCTTACCAGCCTCACGGCGGGCTTGTGAACGCCGGGCTTGCCGGGCTCGGAAGCGCGTTTCACTGGGAGTGGCTCCGGTCGTTCGCAGACTACCCCTGGCTTTCTGAGGATCACCTCTACGCCGCGCTCATACCAATCTACATCTGGATGGCGTGCGGCTTTAACCTGATCCTCTACCTTGCGGCGATGGAGGGCATCGACCCCCAGCTGTACGAGGCCGCCGAGATCGACGGGGCCTCCGTCCGGATGCAGTTCTTCACGATCACGCTTCCGCTGATCCGGGAGATCGTGGCGATCTCCGTGGTGTTTCTCGTGATCGGCGGGCTGAACGCGTTCGAGATGGTCTGGCTTCTCACCTCGCAGGATCCGTCGGCGTCCATGCAGACCCTCGGCACGCTGCTGGTGACGACGATGTTCAAGGACTTTGACGTCGGGCGGGCGGCGGCGCTTGCGGTGATCCTGTTCTCGCTGGTGCTTGTCGGAAGCGCGGCGGTGCTGCGCGGGCTGAGGAGCGATCCCGTCGAAACCTGACCACGATGGACGCGCCGCACGACAACAGGTTCCGGTTTTCCAGGGGCGTGGCGTCCCTGGCGCTCCTGGGCTATTCCGCGTGGCTGGTGTTTCCGATGGTCTGGGTGGGGTATTCCTCGCTCAAGCGCGACGAGGCGATCTTTCTCGCCCCGTTCGCGCTCCCGTCGGCGGGGAGCATGGCCGCGGACAACTATGCACACGCCTGGAGGCAGGCCCATTTTGGGGAGTACTTCCTCAACTCCGTCGCCGTCACGGGCGCCTCCGTCGCCTTGATCGTGGCACTGGGGGCGATGGCGGCCTACGCGCTGGCCCGGTTCTCCCATCCCGCGGGAAGGGCGGCGTTCGGGCTCTTCCTGGCCGGGCTCACGATCCCGGCCCAGCTCGCGATCGTGCCCCTTTTCTTCGAGCTCCGCTCCGCCGGGCTTCTCAACTCCCGGCTTGGGCTCGTCCTCGTGTACACGGCGAACGGCCTGCCGTTTGCGATCTTCATACTGGCGGGGTTCTTTCGCTCGCTGCCGCGGTCGCTGTACGAGGCCGCGGTGGTCGACGGATGCGGCGAATTCTCGGCGTTCTGGAGGGTGCTGCTTCCGCTCGCGAGGCCGGGCCTGGTGACCGTGGCCATCTTCCAGTTCATCGGGATATGGAAGGAGTATTTCTATGCGTTCATGCTCGTGAACGGGGACACCGCGGGCTCGGCCCGGACGCTCCCGCTGGGGCTCGCGAACCTGTCTATCGCGGCCGAGTACCGGACCGAATACGGGATGCTTTTCGCCGGAATCATCCTCGTCACGCTTCCGATCCTGCTCGTTTACGTGGCGCTCCAGCGGCAGATCGTGAGCGGAATAGCCGCCGGCGCGCTCAAGGGATGACTGCGGGCGCAGGGCGTGCGCCCTCGGCGCGAAGGTTGGTTTGCACAAAGGGGGGGCGAACGACTATGTTGCGCGGCTTTGCATCCCCATGAGCCGTTTCGGATTCTCACTTTCCTGGGAAACCCAACCCACCGATCGCGGTCACATGCGCCATATGTTCAATACGAGGGGAATTCACGCGGCCGTTAGCCTCCTGTTGGCGGCTGCGCCTTGCGGCGCATCCGGCCGCGCCGCGCCGCCATCGGCGCGGGCGGTGTTTTCCGGCAGCATAAGGGAGGTCCCGGAGGTGGCGGCGGGGACGAAACGCGCCCCGGCAATCACCCGGAGGCTATTGAGCGTCGCGGAAACGGCCGAAAGCATCACATTCGAGGTGGCGCTGCGGATGCGCAATTTCGACGAGCTGCAGGCCCGGGTGGCCCGCGGCGAGCTGGTGGCGCCGGCCGAGATGGCGGAGAAGTATTTTCCCCTGGCCGCCGACCACGACAAGGTCGTCCGCTGGCTTGGGTCCCAGGGGCTGGAGGTGACCCGGACGGACGACAACCGCATTGCAGTGTTTGGACGGGGTCCGGTCGATGCCGTTGCGCGGGCGTTCCAGGTGACCTTTGCCCGCGTCGCGGCGGCCGACGGCTCCGAATACACGTCCGCCATCACCTCGCCCAGCCTGCCGGCGGAGATTTCTGGCCCGGTGCTTGGGGTCCACGGGCTCCAGCCCCACATTCGCCGCCACCCGCTTTCGGCGCCCCGAAGGCAGCTGCCGAGCTCGCAGTCCAGCGTCACCATGCCCTACCTGCCCGCCCAGATCTCGGTGGCCTACCAGGCGACAGGCCTGACCGTAACCGGTACGGGTCAGACCATCGCCCTCTACGAACTGGCCTTTCCTCAGACCAGCGACCTAGTGGCATTCTGGAACATAGCGAGTGTCTCCAATGCCACGACCAACATCCAGATGGTCAATGTTGCCGGGGGGCCCGGGGCGTCGCCCGACAGCAGCGTGGTCGATGAGGCCGCGCTCGATGCCGAATGGGCCAGCGCCCTCGCCCCGGGAGCGATGATCAGGATCTACGCGGCGAACGAGGGCGACCCCGGGGAAAACGACGAGATCCTCCAGCAGGTCTACGCCGACCTCCCGGGCAACCCGGGGCTGCACCAGCTCTGCATTTGCGTGGGCGGCAACGAACTCGAGGTCCCGAGGGACTACCTGATCATCGAGGCGCAGTACATGGCGAATCTGGCCAGCGCCGGCGTGTCGGTGTTTTCAGCTTCGGGGGACAACGGCTCTAATCCGGACGGCGTGCTTCAGGTCAGCTATCCCACGTGCGATCCGGATGTGACCGGGGTTGGCGGCACCAGCCTAATATTCGATACTACAACCAATACGGTGACCGGCGAAACGGCCTGGTCGGACAGTGGCGGCGGCGTGAGCGCCGTGTTCAGCCGGCCGTCCTGGCAAATCGGGACGGGAGTGCCTCAGGGGACGATGCGATGCGTTCCCGATGTGGCAGCGGCCGCCGATCCGAACCATGGCGCAGAGATCGAAGTCGGAGGTATTGCGTATGAGATCGGCGGAACGAGCTGGGGCACGCCTGTCTGGACGGCTTTTTGCGCGCTCATCAACCAGCAGCGGGCCGCTGCCGGAGGCGCGCCGCTGGGGCTGCTGAACCCGAAGATCTATCCGCTGATAGGCTCGTCAGCCTTTCAGGACATCCTCTCGGGAAGCAACGGGGCTTATGCTGCAACGACGGGATACGACCTGTGCACGGGGATCGGCGTGCCCCACGTCTCCAATCTGCTTGCGGCATCAATGAATGAAACCCTGGCCGTCAACATCCCGGCCGGGATTGCCGACACGACCACAACCCTTGGCCAGCCGGCGACGTTCTTTGTCGTCGGCGAGGGAACCGCGCCCCTCGGCTACCTGTGGCAGCGGCTCCCGAATGGATCGGCGACATGGAGCGACTCGAGCGACAACGAGACGTACAGCGGCTCCTTGACCTCGATGCTGGTTGTGAGCGGCACGACGTTGGCGATGACCGGCGACCAGTTCCGGTGCGTCGTCACCAACGCCACCGGCAGCGCGACCAGCCCGCCGGCCAGCCTGACGGTGAACGCAACCGGCGTGACGACCATGGCGGGCTGGCCCGGGTCCTCGGGCAGCAGGAATGGGACGGGCTGGGGAGCCAGGTTCGGCTACCCGGGCGGCGTGCGCACGGACGCCAACGCCAACGTCTACGTCTCGGATAATTACTACAACACGATCTGCATGGTCACTCCCGCGGGTGTCGTCACAACCGTGGCGGGCATCGCGGGACAAAGCGGAAGCACGGACGGGCCAGTCGGCTCGGCGCTTCTCAACGGTCCTGGCGGCGTCGCGGTCGATTCCTCGGGTAACCTCTACATTGCCGACAGCGGCAACTACACGATCCGCAAGGTCTCGAATGGAATCGTCTCGACCCTTGCCGGCACCGCCGGAACGCGCGGCGACTCGGGCAATCTGTTCTATGATCCGGAGAACCTCGCCGTCGACAGCGCCGGCAACGTCTACGTTCCGGATGGCATGGGCAACGTGATCCGGAAAGTGACCTCCGGTGGCACCGTGACCACGCTCGCCGGATCCGGCACGGCGGGCTCTGTGGACGCCACGGGAATCGCCGCCGAGTTCAACGATCCTAGGGGAATTGCGGTGGACCTGTCAGGCAACGTCTATGTTGCGGACTCCGGAAACGACACGATCCGGATGATCACTCCCGCCGGTGTGGTCACGACGCTCGCCGGTTTGGCACAGACGACCGGCAGCAATGACGGGACCGGCGCGGCCGCGAGGTTCAACGGGCCATCGGGAGTGGGCGTCGACAGTTCGGGAAACGTCTATGTGGCCGATACCAATAATGACACGATCAGGATGGTGAGCCCCACCGGCGCAGTGACGACAATCGCCGGCGCGGCCGGGGTCCAGGACAGCGTCGACGGGCTGCCCGGCGATGCGCGATTCAACACGCCCGGGGATGTCGCCGTGGACAACGGGGGCGTAGTGTACGTGGCGGATTCCTTGAACAGCACGATCCGGCGGCTGATTCCCAACCCCGTGGTCATGAGCTCCGCGAGCCGGCTGATCAACATATCGAGCCGCGCGCTGGTGAACACGGGCGCAGGGATTGCGATCGCGGGCTTTGTGATCGAGGGACAGGCCGGATTCAGCAAGGAAGTGCTGATCCGGGGGGTCGGCCCGGCGCTCGGCGCGGCCCCTTTCAACCTCCCAGGCGTTCTCGCCCAGCCCTCGATCGGCCTCTACGACTCGACGGGCTCCTTGATTTCGAGCAACACCGGTTGGGGCAACGCACCGGTCGCGGGACCTTCGACCGTCCAGGCGACCGTTCGCCGGGCTACCGCGTCCGACATGAGCGGCGTCGGTGCGTTCGCCCTGCCGGGTGGATCGGCCGACAGCGCCTTGATCGCGAACCTGCTGCCGGGCAGCTACTCCGTCGAGCTTTCCGGTGTCGGCTCTACAACGGGCGTCGGACTGATCGAGGTCTATGAGGTGAACGCGTCGGATCCCACGCAGCTGGCCAACATCTCGACGCGCGCGCAGGTCGGAACCGGCGGAAACATCCTGATCGCCGGCTTCGTGGTCCAGGGCACGCAGCCGCTGACGGTGCTGGTTCGCGGGGTGGGCCCGGCGCTGGCGGCTTTCGGCGTCACCGGGTACCTGGCCCAGCCCGTCCTGACGGTGTTTGCAGGGGCCAACCCGACGGACACCAACGCGGGCTGGGGAAGCGCCGCGGATCCAACCGAGATCGCCGCGGTCACATCCTCGCTCGGGGCCTTTGCCCTGAGCCCCGGCAGCCTGGACAGCGCGCTGCTCCTCACCCTGCAGCCGGGAGCCTACTCCGCCCAGATAACCGGGGCCAACGGCACGACCGGAATTGCGCTGGTCGAGGTCTACCAGGTCTTGCCGTAAGGCGGCTGTCTCCCATGAGCGAGGTCGTTCTCGAAGACATCCGCGGGGCGCACGCCCGCATCCGCGAACGGATCCATTTCACGCCGGTGCTCACGAGCACCCGGATCAACGAGCTTTCGGGGGCGCTGCTCTTCTTCAAGTGCGAGAATTTCCAGAAGACCGGCTCCTTCAAGGCCCGGGGCGCGGCGAACGCGGTTTTCTCGCTCACGGACGCCGAGGCGGCCCGCGGCGTCGCGACCCACTCGTCCGGCAACCACGCGGCTGCGCTCGCCTGGGCTGCGGGACTGAGGGGGATTCCGGCATTTATCGCGATGCCGCGCACGGTCAGCCGCGTAAAGCTTGCCTCGGTCGAGCGGCTCGGCGGCAGGGTCGTTTTCTGCGACCCGACGCACAAGGCGCGCGAGGAGGCCGCGGAAAAGATCGTGAGGGAAACAGGGGCCGCGTTCATCCACCCGTTCGACGACCCGCGGGTCATCGCAGGGCAGGGCACCGCGGCGCTGGAGCTTCTCGGCGACGTTTTGGACCTTGACGTCGTGGTCTGCCCGATAGGCGGCGGAGGCCTTCTGGCGGGCACCTTGATTGTGGCCAAGGCGCTCCGGCCGGGGATCATGGTGTTCGCGGGAGAACCGGAAGGCGCCGCCGATGCGAGCCTGTCGTTCTCATCGGGCGTGCGCCGGCCGGTCGAGCACCCGGTGAGCATCGCGGACGGGCTCCTCGCGTTCGTTGGGGACCTGACATTTCCCGTCATCCAGCGCCATGCCGACGGAATCGCGACCGTTTCGGACGATGCCATCGCGGCGGCAATGCGTCAGATCTGGGACATCATGAAGATCGCGGTCGAGCCTTCGGGGGCGGTCGCGTACGCGGCGATCGCCGAGGGGAAGGTGGCGGTCGCGGGCCGGCGGGTGGGCGTTATCCTTTCGGGCGGCAACGTGGAGTTCGGCGGCCCGGCCGTCGCGAAATAGCGGCCTTGGCAAGTCACATTGGCCGCGGATCCACGATCCGGCCTAGGAAGAGGAGGCTGCCTGTCGAGGTGTCGCGGATGAGGAACAGAAAGGGGTGGTCCACGGGGAGCTTTCGCGGCGCCTGGACGGAGAAACTGGTCAACACGGCACTCGTCGCGGCAGCCGCCTCGGTTCCCTCCTCGTTCACGTCGACGAACGCCTTGTGCAGCATGGTCGAGACAAAGAGGTCGCGCCCGCCGTTGATGCGCGACAGGTTCGCCTCATCGCGCATGAAGGCGGCCACCATGCCCAGCTGCGACAGGTCCTTGTTCAGTTCCGCCGCGTAGGTGATTCCGAAGCGCGGAAGCGTCACGGCCATCTCCTCCGGCCGCGCCGCATCCAGCGATGCCAGCCATTGGGAAAGCGCCGCGAAGCCCAGCTGCCGCTCGAGGGAGGGCAGGCCGTCGCGCGTCCTTGGCAGCAGGATCACCATCGAAAGCTCTCCCCCCGCGTAGGGCAGCTCGAGCAACTCGCACGCATCCGCACTCCAGGTCCTGAACTGCGCGGTCCGGGCCATCGTGGCCGTCATGACGCTCTTGCCGGGCGTCGTGAAAAAACGGCCTGGCGCGGTCGCATGCTCATCGAACGGCCGTTCCCAGCGGCCCTTAAAGTAGATTGCATTTGCCAGCACGAGACTGGTGCGCGGAGTCAGCGCGTCGGGCGGCAGCAGGCCCGGGATCTTCCCGCCGGTATTCTTTTCAACCCAGCTATTGATCATGCGAAGCGAAACGGGAAGGTCCGCGGAAAAATCGGCGAGGCGCACCTCGGCGCGAAACTCCTGGCGCGCGGCCCGAAGGAACGCCGCACGGGGTTCATGGCCCCGCTGATACCAGATGCTGTCGGCAACCGACAGGATCGCGCCGTCTCTGGACGCGGCGTCAAGCTGCAGGTGCTGCGCCCCGAAGGCGCCGGGTATTTGATCGGCCGTCCGGGTCCAGTGCAGGGTCTTAAGCACCTCCTGTCTGGTCCTTCCATCGGCTCCGCAGGAGAGGAGGGCGAGAGCCTCCGAGATGCTGTAGGGGGAAAAGAGGATGTTGCCGTCCTGCGCGCAAAGGAGGCGGTAGAGATCGACGCCGAGCGCCGCGCCGGCATCCGCCGCGTCCTTGGCCGGCGTTTCCGCTGCGCCCGCGGCTCCCGGCCCCGCGGCGGCGGCATACAGGGCAAGAACGATTGCGGCTGGCAGTGCCGACGTCAGCTGGCGATCGAATATCATGGCCGCAGAATGGGGATTTCAGCCCGTTGTGCGAAATTTTTCAGCCGGCAATGCGGTCCCCGACGGCTAGGGCTGGGCTCGACAGCCCCCGGCAAGCTGGAGGCGAGCCAGTCAGCCCGGATCCGTGCCTGGGACGTGGGCCGGGGAGTTGTCTTGTGCGTACTGAAGCAGGTCCCCCGGCTGGCATTTCAATTCGCGGCACAGTGCCTCCAGCGTGCTAAAGCGAATAGCCCGCGCCTTGTTGGTCTTGAGGATCGAGAGGTTTGCAAGCGTCAGGTCCACGCGCCCAGCGAGCTCCGTGAGGCTTACTCTCCTTTCGAGCATGATCCGGTCCAGATTGACTTGAATGGGCATGAGGGTGGTCCTCCCTTCAAATTGTCAGCTGATTATCCTCTTTCAATATCAGGCCCTGGCGAAACACCTCGGCAAGGGCCAGGATCAGCAATCCCGTCGCGAGGGTAACGTTGCCCGGCGAGGAAGTTTCGAGGGAAATGTTCCCCGTGCCCGCCTGCTGCATCACGAATGAGGACATCCGGCTCACGAGCCAGGCTCCCGAAGCCAGCTTCAATATGGCTGAAGCCATGAGCAGGAACCCGACGCATTGGACGTTTCGGATGTTCGCGGCGGTAAAGACCTCCCGCTGTCCCACGCTCCTGAGCATCCTCCGGAGCAGGTCGAGAATAGCCAGGCCCACGCCGCCCGTGCAAAGCATGCCGACAACAAACGGCCATGTTGCGGCAACCAAGGCCTGAGCGGCAACCTCGGGACGCAGGAGCGTCACGGTTCCCTCGATCTGGTCGATCGCAATGGACCGGTCCTTCATATTGCGGGCCTCCATCGGGGACTCCCCCTTGTCCATGTGGAGGCGAATGGGCCCGAAGCTCATTTTGCCAAACCCGGTTTCCATGTCCGGGATCCCGGGGCGAGAATAGCCGGTGGTCCCATAAACGAACGATGAATTGGTACCGCGAGGCAGGCGGACCTCGAAATTCCAATCAAGGGAGCCGTGTCCGGCGTAAAGCCCGACGTTTGCGCGGCCGCTGCGGACCATCTCCTTCAGGAACGGGGCCATCAACATGACGGCAACCAGCCCAAGAGCCGCGGAGATTTCGCAGATAATGAAGAGCACGTGGAGAGACTTGATCAGGTGGTGTTTGGGTTTCATGATCGGGTGATTGATTGTTTATCGATAAAAGCATATCGATAATCGTCAACAACAATTTATTGTTTATCGATAAACCATATACCGGCGAAAGCCTTATGGGCACTTTTTAGCCTCAGCCTTATTTGCCGACCGCCTCGCGAATAAGGGCGGCGATGGGCGCCGGAAGATCAAGGCCGCCCGCAAGCCCCTGGGCGCGCGGACTCATTTTTCGCCAGGTCTTCCGGAGGATATCGACGAATTTTGCGCGGGGATACTCCGAATGCTGCGCGGCAAAGGCCTCGATCTCGCTCTCCAAGAAGACGAGCACGGCAGCGTCCTCCAGGGCCTGGGTGCCGGGATTGGTCCGGAGCCCGTCCTTTGAAACCCACGTTGAGGCATCCCCGGCCTCCTTCGCGGGAACGCCGGCATCGAGCAGGAGCTGCCGGGCGCGCTCGGCCTGCTTCACATAGAGGGATCGACGCCAGGCCAGGTAGCCCGGCCTGTCCATCGGAAACGAACCCCGCGGAACGGACCAGCGCTCGAGGTGCTGGCAGCGCGCCGCGAGCCTCAGGACGGGGCCCGCATCAGGCGCCATTCGGACCACCCATTTCTCCATCCGCTCCGCGTAGACAAGCTCGGCGGGGCGCCCGTCCGCCGCCGTGTTCGGATCTGCGGCGTGGGCAGCATCTATCAGGTCCCGCGCACGGGCGTAGGCGTCCATGCTACTGCGCCTTCGCCTCGAGGATCCTGCGGGCGGACTCCGCGTCCTCGTCCGCCACTTGCACCCGAAGGCTGCTGACGGTGCCCCGGTACGTCACCGCGAGCTCGTCGGGCAGATAGGCCGCAACGCCGCAGTCGGCCAGGAGCGAGCGCAGGACCGCGGCCTGCTCGATTGTGCCGCACTCCGCGACGGTGGTCATTGGGGGTGGGCCGAACGCATGAGCCCTAGTACACCTTCTCCTCGAGCAGCGCAAACAGCTCGGCCTCGCCGATCCGCGTCTGCTGCATCGAGTCGCGGTCGCGGAGCGTGAACGTGCCGTCCTTCTCGATCGTCTCGAAGTCGATGGTGACGCACCACGGGGTGCCTATCTCGTCCTGGCGGCGGTACCGGCGGCCGATCGCGCCCGACTCGTCGTAGAAGACGGCGTACTTTCGCTTCAGCCTCCTGTGGATCTCCTGCGCGCGCGCGACGAGTTCGGGCTTGTTCTTAAGTAGAGGGAACACGGCGACCTTGACGGGCGCGATCCGGGGGCTCAGGCGGAGCACCGTGCGCCTCTCGACGCCGCCCTTGTCGTCCCTCACGTCCTCCTCGGCGTAACCGGCGCAGAGGAGCGCTAGGAATATCCGGTCGACCCCGACGGCGGGCTCGATGACGTGGGGAACGATCTTCCTCTTCGTCGCCTCGTCGAAGATGGACTGCGGGATGCCGCTGTGCTTCTCGTGCTGCATCAGGTCGTAGTCCCCGCGCGCCGCGATGCCCCAGAGCTCCTGGACGCCGAAGGGATACCGGAACATGATGTCGGTCGTGCCCCTCGAGTAGAATGCGAGCTTCTCCCTCGGGTGGTTGTATTCCGAGAGGTGGGAAGAGGGCAGCCCGATCGAGAGAAGCCAGTCCTTGCACCAGTTTATCCATTCGCGGTGGCACTTTTGCCAGTCCGCGTCCTCGTGGATGAAATACTCCATCTCCATCTGCTCGAATTCCCGGGAGCGGAAGAGAAAGTTCCGCGGCGTGATCTCGTTGCGAAACGACTTGCCTATTTGCGCGATCCCGAAGGGCAGCTTGACGCGGCCCGTGTCGACGACCGCCCTGAAATCGGCGAACATGCCCTGCGCGGTCTCCGGCCGGAGGTACGCGACCGACGCCGCGTCGCTCATCGCCCCGACGTTCGTCTGGAACATCATGTTGAACGAGCGCGGCGGGGTCAGGCTGCCGGGCTGGCCGGTCGCGGGGGAGGGGATGAGCGCGATCTCCTCGGGCCTGGCCTCGGTCATGTTCCGGACCGCGACGGCCCCGAGCTTTCCTTGAATAGCCCTCTTGCGCTTGAAGGATTCGGCGGCCTCCTGGAGCTGATCGGCCGTGTTCTCGCTCTCGAGCGCGCTCACGTACCCCACGGTCTGGCCGTCGACCACGACCTCCGCGAAGAACAGCTGGTCGGCCCGGTAGCGCTGCTTCGAGACCTTGCAGTCCACCAAGGGGTCGGTGAACCCCGCGACGTGGCCCGACGCCTCCCATACCCTCGGGTGCATGATGATCGAGGTCTCGATCCCGACGATGTCATCCCGCCGCCGGACCATGTCGTTCCACCAGCAGTCGCGGATGTTCTTCTTCAGCTCGGCGCCCATGGGGCCGAAGTCGAAGAACCCGTTGATCCCGCCGTAGATCTCGGAGGACTGGAAGATGAATCCGCGGCGCTTGCACAGCGCCACGATCGATTCCATTGACACGGCAGGGGGGGAGGGATCGGACATGGCCGCCCAGACATAACCGCTAGCCCCGCACCCGGTCAATTCAAGGCTTGGGCGGGTCCGGGGAAGTCCTGGCCGAACAGGGCGGCGAGGCCCGCGCGAAGCGTGTGCGGAACGACGTCGTAATGATTGAGCCCGGCAAACCGCTCCGAAAGCACGCGCAGCCCATTGAAGGGCCGGTCCTTCAGCTGTTTCTCGAGGAGGGCGACGTCGCCAATCATCGAGGGCGTGTCGTCCTCGCCCGCGCCGAGGTAAAGACGGCCGTGAAGAGCGTCCGTGCGATCCCTGAGGGCCGAGGCCAGGCGCAGGATGCTGCGGTTGTCCCACCAGATGGACGGCGCGCTTGCTAAGGCAACGTTGAAGAAGGGGCGCGCCTGGAATAGCGCGTGGAGGGCCAGCAGCGAGCCGACGGAATGGCCCGCGATTGCCCGGCCGTCCTCGCGGAGGGGATAGCGCCGCGCCAGCTCGGGCCAGAGAGAGCCGGCCAGGTAGCCGAGGAAACGGTCCGCCCCGCCGCTCGAGGGCTCCTCCGGAGCGGTGGTCGGCGTGTAGTCGCGGCCGCGGAAATTGCCCGGCTCCCCGAAACCTGCCCCGTATCCGACCCCCACGAGGACGACGGGCGGCATCCGGCCCGGATTCCGGATCGAGCGGCAGGCCTCGACGGCGGGATCGAACAGGAAATCGCCATCCATGAGGAGGACGCCCGGCCATGGGCCCGGCGCGCGAGACGGGTCGGGCGCATCGACATAGATCGTGTAGTCGGTGCCCGTCTCCCGGGAATGGGAGACGAACGACGGCTTCGCCCTAGTGATCGCCGGCTTCATCGTCTGGCCACCTGGGATCGACGGCCTCCCGCTGCAGGCGCCTGGCGCGGCGGCTGGCGCCCTCAATGTCGGGAAGGAACCAGGTGAGCAGGCCGATCAGGGGCAGGTACCCGCACACGTTGAAGACGAACCCGATGCTCGTCAGGTCGGCGAGGCGGCCCAGGGCGGCGGAAGCGATCCCGCCGATCCCGAACGCGAGGCCGAAGAAGAGCCCCGCTATCATGCCGACCCTCCCGGGAATCATCTCCTGGGCATAGACCAGGATGGCCGAGAACGCCGAGGCCAGGATGACGCCTATGAACACGGTCAGGACCACCGTCGCCGCGAGGCCGACGTGGGGCAGCGCAAGGGAGAACGGCGCGACGCCGAGGATCGAAACCCAGATGACGTACTTCCGGCCGAAGCGGTCGCCGAGGGGACCGCCAAGGATGGTTCCTGCGGCGACCGACACGAGGAAGACGAACAGAAGGAGCTGCGAACCCTGGATCGAGAGGTTGAACCGGTGGATGAGGTAGAACGTGTAGTAGTTGGTGAGGCTGACCAGGTAGAAGTATTTCGAGAAGATCAGGGCCATCAGGACGGCGAGCGACAGGATGACAGTCCGGCGGGGCAGGGTTTGGGGGGCGTGCGCGGCCGCGCGCCTGTGGAAGTGGGCGACGTTGCGGCCGTACCAGCGGCCGACCTGCAGGAGAAGGGCGATCCCCGCCAGCGCCAGCAGCGTGAACCACAGGATGGAGGACTGCCCGTTGGGCACGATGATGATCGCGGCGAGGAGCGGGCCGAACGAGGTGCCGAGGTTGCCGCCCACCTGGAAAAACGCCTGCGCAAACCCATGCCGTTCCCCGGCCGCCATGTGCGCGACGCGGGAGGCCTCGGGATGAAAGATGGACGAGCCCATGCCGATCAGGACCGAGGAGACGAGGATCAACCCGTAGCTTCGCGCCAGCGAAAGCAGCACGAGGCCGGCCAGCGTCAGGGTCATTCCGGCCGCGAGGGAGAGGGGCTTGGGCCTCCGGTCGGTGTAGGTGCCGACGAACGGCTGGAGGAGCGAGGCCGTGAGCTGGTAGCTCAGGGTTATCAGGCCTATCTGCGTGAACGTCAGCCCGAACGACGCTTTGAGCATCGGGTAGATGGCGGGCAGGAGCGCCTGGAGCGTGTCGTTGATCAGGTGCGATGCGCTCAGGGCGAGCAGTATCCCCAGCACCGTCTGCCGGTGGCCGTGGCCGTCGGTCCCCGCCGGGCTTGGATCGCTTTGCACCGGACCTTGCTAGCCCGGAATCCGCCGCCTGCAACTCCGTCCCGTCAGCGAGCGGCGGAAAAATGGCGGCGGGCGGCGGGCCGGGTGAGGCCGCAGCGCCGGGCAAACCGGGCGGATTCGGCGCGCGAGCGCAGCCCCAGCTTGCGCATGATGTTGAACCTGTGCTTCTCGACGGTCTCGGGCGAGAGCCCGAGCTGCGCCGCGATCTCCGCGTCGGACAGCGGCTCGCCGACCAGGCTCAGGATCGTCTGCTCGCGGTCCGTCAGGAGCTTGTCGAAGGCGAACGGATTGCGGCTGTGCGCGCGCCTCGCCTCCGTGAACAGGCTTGGGAAATACGTCGCGCCGCCCTCGATCGCGCTGATCGCTAGGCCCAGCTCCACCACCGTGTTCGTCGACTTGTCGATGAAGCCCTGGACCGTTGCCTGCTCGATTCGGCACAGCGTGTAATCGTCGAAATATGACGAAATCAGGAGCGCCTTGAGCAGGGCCCGTTTGCGCCGGAGGAACCGCAGGACATCAAGCCCATCCATGTCCGGAAGGTGGATGTCGAGCACCAGGAGGTCGGGAAGCGCGGCGGGCACCACCAGGAGCGCCTCGCGCCCGCTTCCCGCCTCGCCCACCACCTCGTGCCCGAGGTGCATGGTGCACGCCTTTCGGAGGACATCCCTAAAGAGGCGCTCGTCCTCGACAATGGCGATCTTCATCGGGGACGAGTCTTTCGACGCACGGGCTCCTTGGAAAGCATGCTCATTACCGGAATGCCGGTAACCGGCGAGCGGCTCAATACGTATAGAACATCTCCTGCAGCCGGAGCGGATCGCGGGTCCTCGTGAGCCCGAGCATGAGGAGAATCCTGGCCTTCTGCGGGTTCAGCTCGTCCGCGGCGATGAAACCGAGCCGGTCGTCGTCCATCTCGACGTTGCGCTCGACGATGCCTCCGCCGGTCCGGGAGCTGCGCACGACGGCAAGCCCGGCCCTGGC
>CALAOT010000034.1 GCA_937889545.1 uncultured Opitutaceae bacterium | reverse complement strand
GTTCCTTGCGGGAGGCGCCGCTTCGGCCGCGCGCCTGGGCGCCGGCGCGCCGGCCGGCGGAAGGCCCGCGCCATCGAGGGCCCCGAATGGATTGTGGCCCAGCCCCTGCCCCCCGTGGGTCGATATCCGGTCGGCCACCTTTAGCGCCCCCCGCCGCGCTGGCCCGCGCTCACGCCCGAGTCGCCCCCCAGGAGCATGAGCGCCTTCGGGTAGCTGCGGCGCTCCAGGAAATGGACAAGCTGCGGGTCCAGCGCTGCGCGGGCCTGCCTCAAATGCCCGTCCAGGAGAGCCGCCTGGCAGGCGATGGCATCGCCATCGGCGCGTTTGATGGCGTCCATCAGGGCGATAAGGCAATCCTTGATGCGGTCTTCCATGGCGGTTCGAGTACCCACACTAATGCAGGGGCCGCGCTTGTGAAGCGCGATTGCAACTCGCCCGGAGCCCCCCCGGGCGCTTGAGTTCGGGGAGGGCACGTGCAGACTGTGCCCAAACCCGACTCTGACCGCTCCCGCGCCCCGCGCCGCCACCAAGAATGAATTCAACGACCCTGCCGACGCGCGCCAATTCCGACGTCATTGAGGCGATGTACCGCCGCTGGCTCGACAACCCGGACGCGGTGGATCCGACATGGCGCGCGTTCTTCCAGGGCTTTTCCCTCGGAAGCAACGGCGGACCGGTCGGGGGCCTCCTCGAGGGCCAGGGCGCCGGCTCCCCGATCATCGACAGCCTGAGGCAGTCGCACGTCCACTACCTCATTGCGGCCTACCGGGCGATCGGCCACCTGCAGGCCCACCTCGACCCCCTGAGCGGCCCGCCGCCTCCCGTCCCGAAGCTCGACCTCGGCCTCTTCCAGCTCGGCGCCGCGGACCTCGACGTCTCGTTCGACGTGGGCACCTACCTCGGCGGCGGACAGATGAAGCTGCGCGACATCATCGCCTCGCTCCGGAGGACCTACTGCGGCCACGTCGGCGTCGAGTACGTGCACATCCAGGACCAGGACTGCAGGCTATGGCTCCAGGAGCGCATCGAATCCACCCGCCTCCAGCCGGCCTTCACGCGGCCCCAGAAGGTGAGAATCCTGCGGCGCGTCCACAAGGCGGAGCTGTTCGAGAAGTTCCTCCACACGAAGTACGTCGGCCAGAAGCGGTTCTCCCTTGAGGGAGGCGAGACCATCATCGCAGCGCTCGACTCCGTCATCGACCACTGCCCGGGCGCCGGCGTGGAGGAGATCAACCTGGGCATGGCACACCGCGGCCGCCTCAACGTGCTCGCCAGCGTGATGCGCAAGTCGTTCGACCAGCTGTTCGAGCAGTTCTCCGAAAACTACATCCCCGACACGGTCGAGGGCGACGGCGATGTGAAGTACCACCTCGGATACGAGTCGGTCCTGACGACCACGTCCGGGAAGAAGGTCGAGGTCCGGCTCGCGGCAAACCCCTCCCACCTCGAGATCATCGACCCGGTCGTCGAGGGCAAGGTGCGCGCCCGCCAGCGCCTGCGCGGCGACTCCGAGGAGCGCAGGCGCGTGCTCGCGCTGCTGATCCACGGCGACGCCGCCGTGGCCGGCCAGGGGATCGTCTCCGAGACCCTGAACTTCTCGCAGCTGCCCGGCTACCGGACCGGGGGCACCGTCCACTTCGTCATCAACAACCAGATCGGGTTCACGACCGACCCCCGCGACGCGCGCTCAACCCGCTACTGCACCGACGTGGCGAAGATGATCGAGACGCCCATCTTCCATGTGAACGGCGACGACCCCGAGGCGGTGTGCATGGCCGCCCAGCTCGCCCTCGACTTCCGCGGCCGATGGAAACGCGACGTGTTCATCGACATGTACTGCTTCCGGAGGCGCGGGCACAACGAGACCGACGAGCCGTCGTTCACGCAGCCCCTGCTCTACCGGACGATCGCGGGCCATCCCCTGGTCTCCGCCATCTACACGGACAAGCTGGTCGGGGACGGCACGATCACGGCCGGCGAGGGCGACGCGATCAAGGCGGAGTACTCGGCCGCGCTGGAGGAGAACCTCGCCAAGGCGAAGGCGCGCGAGGCGAGCAGGGGCCCGAGGCGGGCAAGGCCGGCAAACCCGTTCAAGGGCTCGACCGCGGAGTTCCAGCCCACATACCACCACACCCCGGTACGGACCGGCGTGCCGGCGGGCGAGATCGGGCGCATCGTCCGCGGACTCACGACGCTGCCCGGGAGCTTCAGCGTCAATTCCAAGGTCAGGCGGCTCTTGGATTCGCGCGCCGAGGCCCACAGGAATGGCGGGCCCGTGGACTGGGGCCTAGGCGAGGCGCTCGCGTTCGGCTCGCTGCTCGTCGAGGGAACGCCCGTCCGGCTGAGCGGCCAGGACGCCGAACGCGGAACCTTCAGCCACCGGCACGCTGTCCTAGCCGACAGCGAGACGGGCGAAGCGTACACGCCGCTCAGGAACCTCGACCCGAAGCAGGCGCGTTTCTGCGTCTACAATTCCCCGCTGTCCGAGGCGGCCGTCCTCGGGTTCGACTACGGCTATTCGTTCGATTACCCCGACCTGCTCTGCCTCTGGGAGGGCCAGTTCGGCGACTTCGCGAACGGGGCGCAGGTCGTGATCGACCAGTTCATCGTCAGCGGCGAATCAAAGTGGCAGAAGACGTGCGGCATCGTCCTCCTCCTGCCCCACGGCTACGAGGGCCAGGGACCCGAGCACTCGTCGGCCCGCCTCGAGCGCTTCCTCCAGGCGGCCGCGGAGGACAACATCGAGGTGGTGAACGTCACGACGCCGGCCCAGTACTTCCACCTCCTTCGGCGCCAGGTCAGGCGCGACTTCAGGAAGCCGCTGGTCGTGATGTCGCCCAAGTCGCTCCTTCGCCACGCGGCTGCGGTCTCGAGGATCAGCGACCTCACGGACGGCGCCTTCCAGGAGATCATCGAGGACGCTGATGCGCCGGCCCAGCCTGGCCGCCTGATCCTCTGTTCGGGCAAGGTGTTCTACGACCTTTGCGAGTACCGCGGACGGAACGGGATCGGGGACTCAGCGATCGTCAGGGTCGAGCAGCTCTACCCGCTGCACGCGGCGCGCCTCGGCGAGATCGCGGCAACGCATCCCCAGGCGCGGCTCGTATGGTGCCAGGAGGAGTCGCAGAACATGGGCGCCTGGTCCTGGATCGCCCCGCAGCTCGCGCGAATCTTCGGGAAGGACCCCGCCTACGCGGGCCGCGACGCCTCGGCATCGCCCGCCGTCGGCTCGCTGGCCCTCCACAAGCTCGAGCTCGCGGCCCTGCTCAAGGACGCGTACACCCTTTAACCATGCCACTCGAAGTCAAGATTCCGCCCATGGGAGAGTCGATCAGCACGGGCATCCTCGCCCGATGGCACGTCAAGGACGGCGATCTGGTGAAGAGGGACCAGCCGCTCTTCGAGCTCGAGACGGACAAGATCACGTCCGAGGGCAATGCGGAGGCGGCGGGCGTCATCACGCTCGGGGTCGCGGAGGGCGCGGAGGTGAGGATCGGCCAGGTTGTGGCCTCTATCGACGCCGGCGACGGCGCAGCGGCCCCGGCCGCACCGAATCCGGCGGCCGCGGAACCGGGGACGCCCTCAGGGCCCGGGAACGCCCCCCCGCCGGGGGGGGCCGCGCCGTC
>CALAOT010000033.1 GCA_937889545.1 uncultured Opitutaceae bacterium | reverse complement strand
CGACTGCCTACACGCGCCGTTCGATTCAAGAAACCATTTTGAAGACACGCCCTAGCAGGCGGCAATCTGACTACGCCTCAAAAAGGAAGAGGGCGAATGCAGAGAATCAGCTTCTCACTGAGATCTACTGACGGCTCATGGGGGCCTATTTCGAAGGAGGCCTCAAATTCTGAAGCCACCATCCTCCGTTTTGTTTGTAAGCCGCCATGCCGCGCTCACCGAGCACTGCGGTTAACTTGCTAGCGGCCTCGTCGGCAAGCGACGCCAGCTGGCTACTTTTGTCCGCTGCGGAAAGACTGCCGTCCTTTCGGATAGCGTCGGCCCTCTTGCCAATGTCGTCCTGCAATGACACCACCTGCTGCGTCGCCGACGAGGGCAGGTTGAGGCGCTCAACAAGACGGTTCGTCGTCATATAGTTTGGATCCGTGTCCTGCTTGTATTCTGCAAAACGGTCGGGCCCCAGGACATCCTGGATGTTTGAAAGGAGCTCCGCCTGGTGAGCTTGGCGTTCGCGTTGTTGGTCAGCGCTCAGTGGGACGCTGGCCGACCCGAATCTTTGGTCGAAGTCCTGCTGCGCTTTTAAGATCGCGCGAAACTCGTCCTCGGTAGGATTAAACGCCTGCAGGTTGTTGCGCAGCATCATTGCCGCGGGGCTGTTTCGTAGCTGATATTCAAAAAGGTCATTCGGGGACAACGCCTTGGCCATGTCGTCCTGCTGCTCGTTCTGTAGGTATGCCAGCTTTTCGTGGTCCTCGGGCATCCAGGTGCCGTTGGTGGACGCATAGACCTCGCTCATCAATTCGCCGTAATCGGATTGGATTGCCTGAATGCGCTTGAGGTTCTCGGAAGAAATTCCCCCGCCCGCATTCTTCATCATGGCCTGCCCAATAGGGTCGTCCGACTGGGATTCCGCGCCGGGGCCAAGGGCATCCCTAAGCATCTTCATCTGATCCTTGTTGATGGCGTTCATTCCCGCGATGAATTTGGGATCTATGCGCCCGAAGCCAACCTTCCAATAGGGCTGCGGCACCAATTGTGCCGCCAATTCCTTGCGCCGAGCGTAAAGCAGTTCGTCAATCCTAGCCGAGACCACCGCCCGTATGACCGCCCGAGGAACCCCGGCTGCGCGCAAGCGCTCGGCGTTCGATTTCAGATCGCCATCTGCGACGCTCAAGAAGGCTGCCGGGTCCGAGATCCCGCGCCGGGACGCGGGTGCGGTCGTCGGGTGATCGGACGACGGATTGTCACTCGCCGCCGTGCCAGAAGACGTCAGGTGGAGAATCGCGGGAGCCCTGGCCGCTATCAATGCGACCAAGGCTGCGTTTGCGGTTAGGGATAAGGCCAAGAGCAGGACTGATACTCCATTTCTCATGGAAAGCTCCTTTCGGGGCCTTATATACGTCTAAGCAAACTGACTGCAAGGTGAATGGAATTCGCCAAGTGAAATCGAGGCGGTGATTGCATGCGTGATCCCAAATCGACCCCTTTTCGGCAATCCGGGTTGGATTGGAAGCAATCTTCCAGTGATGCCGATCGGGGCGCCTCCGTCTAAATGCGCCTTGAAGCGGTGCTTTACCTCTTCGGCTGGAATCTCCATTAAGCCGATGGCCAAATGAACTACGCCCTTCGCCAACTGGCCGAGAACCCGGGGTTCACCATCGTGGCCTTGGCGACGCTCGCACTGGGGATCGGAGTAAACACCACGGCCTTCACGGCGCTCAACCGGCTGCTGCTTCAAGCGCTCCCTTTCCGCGACCCAGGCAGGCTGGTGCAGATCTGGGCCACTGTGCCGCAGCAGGGCGCTGTGGCCCAGTCACCCGGCGACTACATCGACGAATGCGACCAGAACACGGTCTTTGACAACGTCGCCGCGTATGTGCCTGGCGCGCGCGCGAGCCTAGCCGAGCCGGGCCAGCCTCCTGTCCAATACGTGACTGTCCATGTCACGGCGAATTTTTCCCCCCTCTTCGGGATGCAGGCCGAGATGGGCAGGACCTTCACCGAAGCCGAGGACCGGCATCTCGACCCCCTTGCCATGGTCAGCAACTCATTCTGGCGCGAGCACTACGGCTCGGACACGAAGATCCTGGGCCGCACGGCCAAGGTGAACAGCAAGGTTTACACGATTGTCGGGGTGACGCAGCCCGCCCTGGACGACCCGACGCTCTTCGAGGGCAAGCCCGCCTTCTTTATCTTGGATGGGACCCGTGTAAACACGAACCTCCGGGGCGGGGGATGGTATCGCGTGGCTGCGCGTCTCAAGCCGGGGATCACGATGAGCCAGGCCCAAGCGAACATGGATGCCCTCGCGCGCAGGCTTGCGCACGACTTTCCGAAGACGAACGCCGCCCGCGGGTTCAAGGTGGTCCCGTTCCCAGCAAACGAGATGGGGGACCTCGGCACTGAGCTCACGTGGCTCGTCATGGCGCTTTCCAGCGTGGTCCTGCTGATCGCCTGCGTGAATCTCGCCAATCTCCAACTTGTTCGCACCACGCGCCGCGCGCCGGAGATCGCCATCCGCCTTGCGCTCGGCTGCTCCCGCCTGCGCATGATAGGGCTCCTCCTCACGGAAAGCCTCATCATCTCGGTGACCGGTGGCGCTATCGGTCTTCTGCTGGCAAAGTGGAGCAATGGATTCGTCGCCCGGTTCTTCGAGGTCGAGATGCCGCTGGATCTGCGGGTGATAGGCTTCACGTTCGGGGTCGCCCTCCTTACCGCATGCGTCTTTGGAACCGTGCCCGCGTGGCTTGCCTCGCGCACGGACGTCAACACGGCGCTTAAGACCGGCGGGCGCGGATCGACCTCCGACAGGTCGCGGCACTGGCTCCGGCAGGGCCTGGTCGTCGTCGAGCTGGCGCTTGCCCTTACCCTTCTTGCCGGTGCGGGCTTTTTCGTCACCGGCATCTACAAGGTGACGCACAAGGACCTTGGCTGGCACGCCGACAACGTCGTGGTCGGGTTCATCGAGCTGGATCATGACCACTTTGGGGAGCAGAAGGACCCCCGCTCGTTGGCCTGGGGCGAAAGGATGCTTGCCGCGCTCAGGGCACTGCCGGGCGCAGAGGCCGCCGCGCTTTCCATCGATTCGCCGGCCTGGGGGCTTCGTGGCACGCCCTTCAGGATCGAGGGGCAGCCTGCACCCGAGCCGGGCAAGGAGGCCTATGTCGGATCGACATATGCGAGCCCTGGATACCTGAATGTTTACGGAATACGCATGGTTCAGGGCAGGGACTTCAACGAGTCCGATCGCCCGGGCGCGCTAGCCGTGGCCATTGTCAACGAGACCATGGCCAGGAAATTCTGGCCGGGAGGGAATCCAATCGGGAGGAGGATCGGCGGCACGGACCCGGCCAATCCGGGTTGGGCCGAGGTGGTCGGGGTGATGGCTGACTTCAAGGGCGCTGCTGACTTCTACAACCCGAACCTGGACAACTCGAAGTTCCTGCTGCCGTGGGCCCAGAACAACCACCGGTTTATCTCCTTCAATGTGCGCACTGCGGGAGATCCCGGTCCCTTCAAGGAGACGGTCCGCAAGACCATTGGACTACTGGCTCCGGACGTGGCGCTCAGCATGCTCCAGACGGTGCCGGAGGTCCTGGATTCCGAGGTGTCCTATTTCACGTTCCTAAGGAGGATGCTACTGCAGACCTCCGTGCTTGGACTCCTGCTTGCTGCCGTGGGCATTTACGGCGTCGTTGCGAACCTGGCCTCCGAGCGCACGAAGGAGATTGGGATCCGGATGGCGCTCGGGGCGCAGACCGCCAGCCTCGTATGGCTTTTCCTAAAGAACGGCATCCAACTCGCCTTAGTCGGCTCGGCCATCGGGCTAACAGCCTCGTTCTTTCTCCTGAAATTCTTGACCAAGATGCTTCCCAACCTCCCGGGAAGCGATCCGTGGGTCGTGACCTTTGTGCTCATCCTCCTGTTTGCGATAGCCGTCGTCGCCTGTTGGCTGCCGGCCCTGCGGACAACGAAGATAAGTCCGACGATCGCACTGAGGGCCGAATAGCTGGCTTCCTTGTGCAGGTAAACTGGCGAGGTGCAGCGCAGCGTTCGCGCGCGGCCACGGTCATCACTTGGGCGCGTGGGTCGAAAAGGACGGTAATTCAAACAGCTCAACCGCCATGTGGGTATATACCTCGGGAAGGAAAAGCCCGAGGCGCCAAGACACCGTTCGGCTTTCGGCGAATGCGTCGAAAAACGAAACAAAAGCCGGACCTGAGCGTCAATACTACTAGCCATGAACAATAGAATTGTAAGCTCTGCCCTCGCACTCTGCACCGTTCTCACCGGATGTGTCGGAACCGGTCCAAACACTCAGCAGGGAGCCGTTGAAGGTGGAGCCCTTGGCGCTGTCACAGGAGCCATTATTGGCAACAACAGCGGCGGCCGAAACGGCGCCGCGGGCGCCTTGATTGGTGCAATAGCCGGAGCCATTGCCGGTGGAACAATCGGGAACTCGGTCGACCGCCAAAACGGCACTATCTACGGACAGCCGCTAGCGGCCGTCCCCGTTTACCCGGCCTACCCTCCGACGCCCGATGCCATCGTCGCCCAACCTGCACCGAATTCCGTATGGGTCCCTGGTTACTGGGAGTGGACCGGAGCCCAGTACACATGGGCCCCCGGCTATTGGGCGGTGCCACCTCCAGCATTCACCGTATATGTCCAAGGCGCTTGGATATTCCGCGGTGGCGGCTACTACTACCGCCGACCCTATTGGCGCTAGGCACCCCTAAGTTATCAGGCTGTTTTTAGATGGGTGCCTTTTCGAACGCTAGTCGCTTGAGGCTTATCTAATGTAAAAGCCGCCAACCTTTCCGTTCCTCACGCTGAGAGTTGCGAGCATATCGTCGCTTCCCTCCTTGAAGCTCACTTTCCAAAGCGTAACTCGAAAACCCTTCTGTTGAAGGGCACCTAGATATGTCACCTCATGATCGCCGCTCACCTTTGGTGCCAGCTGCGTGGCCACGGAATTGAACTTTTCCTCAGGAAGCTCCTTAAATGCAGGCTCTCCGTCTCCAACAAATGAAGCATAGTTCTTTTTCTCCAGGGCGGAAAAAAGCTTTGTGAAAATATCTACGTCCTCCTTCGAGGGCTTGGCCTCGCCGAAGAGCACACCCATAAAAAACGCCGACGAGTTGGAGTCTGTCTTAGGCGGCGTGGCGCTTGGGGTGAGAGGGAGACCATCCTGAGCTGCGAGATGCGTCCCTGCGACTAAGCAAAATGAAAGCAATAATGTCTTCATGGGATTTATGGCGCAAGAGAATGCCCTCGAATGTGAGCTGGTCCAAGCAGCAAGTTGTTTGAAAAGAGACCGTTTACCATAGGCTCAACGCCCATGGCCGCCCCGAATCCATCTGCAAGAAGTGCCGCCGCTGGCCGGCACAGGTGGCGCTGGATGCTCGCGCTGTTTTCGGCGTGTGGCGCGGCCATGGCGGGCCCGATCGGCGTCGTGGAGAACTACGTGCTGAGCGACGCTGCGCGCGGCAGGCGGCTACCTCTCAAGATCTATTATCCCCAGCAGGAGAATCCAGGCGGATATCCGGTCGTCATCTTCTCGCACGGGTCGGAGCTCTCAAAGGACAGATACGGGTACCTGGGGCGGTTCTGGGCGGAGAACGGCTATGTCGTGATCCATATCACCCATCTCGATGACGGCTCCGTCTTCATAAAGCACGGCAAGCTGCTCGTCTCCGGATCCTGGGTTGCGTATACGAAGGAAGCGGAGGATGCGGTGGTCGACAGCCCAAGGGTTAACCGGCCGCTGGACGTCTCTTTTGTGATCGATTCCCTATCCATGATCGCGATGGCGGTGCCCGAACTAGGAGGCCGGATAGACCGCACCCGAATCGGGGTCGCCGGCCATTCCTTCGGCGCCTACACCGTCATGGCAGTCGCCGGTGCCGTCATCCACCAGCGCGCAGGGGTGAGCCGGAATTTCGGCGATCCGCGCATCAAGGCATTCATCGCAATGTCACTATTCGGGTTAGGGGAGTCGGACTCCTGGGCTCCCATCGCACGTCCGATCCTTACCATCAACGGGTCAAAGGAAGCCGACAGCGTCCTGCAGTCCTTTAAGAGCATGCCGCCTGGGGAAAAATATTGCGTGACGGTGACCGGCGTAGGGCACCAGGATTTTTTCGACGACCGCCTGGATGGAACTCCATCCCATGAGTTTATCAAGAGGGTAGGACTGGCTTTCTTTGACACGGCGCTTCGGGAGAACGACCCAAGCATGGCAGGCTTCGCGCGGGCCCTGGCCGCGGATGGCATCGCGGATGATGGCGGCGCCCTGGTTGGCGTCGGTGCGGCAGGCGAGCTCAAGTCGAAATAGGGGCCGTCTGGTTGCGTGCCATCGAACCCAAAAAGGAGAAGTTTCCTTAAGATCCCGTTGGGGTAACAACGTAATCGTGCTGGTGTGCAGCCTAAGGTCCCAATAGGCGGGCCACCATTGGCGGACGGTGCGGAATCTGGACAGCGATCTCGATTGAGGACCCGGTGTCGAATGGATACGCCTGAGAGGCATTTATGAATCCAACGCGGAGACTTCGGATTTGGCTGTCTGTGCTCCAGCTCATGTGGTGGGCTGCGGCTGCCCGCGGTGTGGAGGCCTCGTCGCCGCCGGCTTTGCCGGAAGGCAACCTAGGTATTGCCGCCAAGTACCCCGGCGATCAAGGGATCGAAGCTGACCCGGCGGTCCTCTTGCACGACGACTTCGAATCGGACGACCTGCGGAAGAAATGGGACAATTGTTTCCAAAAGGCCGACTTACGAATCGCCGAGGAACCCGAAAACGTGCATGGCGGGAAGAGGGCCCTTGAGTTTACCGTACCGAAGCAACAGGCGGAGCTCAGTGACGGGCTGGTCAAGGAGTTCAGAAGCGGCCAGGACGTGGTCTTCCTGCGCTACTATTCCAAGTTCGAGAAAGGCTTCGATCAGGTGGGTTCGAGCCACAATGGCGGAATCCTGTCCGCCCAGGCGCCGGGAGTGCCCTATTCGACTCCCGGGGTGCGCGCCGACGGGCGCAACAAGTTCGTCGTGAGCCTTGAGAACTGGCGCGGCGACGCCGCCGCAACGTCACCCGGCGAGCTTAATGTTTACTGCTACCACCCGCAGCAGCGCTCCGAGTATGGGGACCACTTTTTCCCCTCGGGCAAGGTGCTTCCCGACACGTCGCGTCCGGGAGACTTCGGAACGCATTTCGTTGTCCGGCCTGACATCATTCCCGAGCTCGACCGCTGGTATTGCTTCGAATTGATGGTCAAGGCCAACACGGCTGGCCGGCGCGACGGTCGCATCGCCTGCTGGATGGATGGGAAGCTGATCGCGGACTTTCCCAACCTCCGGCTGCGGGATATGGATACTCTCAAGATAAACTCCGCATCGCTGTGCCTGCATATCCGCAGCAACGCGATCCGCGAGAACAAGAAGTGGTACGACGACGTGGTCGTGGCCAGCGCCTATATAGGACCGGTCGCAGGGGCCAAGTGAATGAGCAACCCGATGGAAGGCCGCCGTCCTGCCGACGTCCCTTCTTGTCGCCTGTGTCCGTTGGGGCTGGGCGCCCACGAGGATACGTGCTGAGAATGGGAAAACCGATCACGACTGAAATGCCCATGGTCCCGCGACTCGCCGTCATACTGTTTCTGGCCTTGGGATCGCCCGTTTGCGCCGAGGGGGGAAACCCGGAGCCCACGCCTGTCGTGACGGTTCCCTCGGAGGCGGTCGGAAAGCCCGATCTGCGCGACGAATTGCTGAAAAGACGTGATCTGGACCAGGAAATCCGAAATGAGATGATCCGGGCGGGCTTGCAGCATCCGGATGAGGCGATCGGGGCGCGCATGGGCGCCATCGACCGGGACAACACCGCCCGCTTGAAGGAAATCATCAAACAATACGGCTGGCCTGCCCCCGAGCTGGTCGGCAGCGACGGTGCCTTTGCCATGTGGCTCCTTGTTCAGCATTCCGAGCCCGAGTTCCAGGAACAGGTCCTGCCGCTGGTGCGGGGCGCATATCTGGCGAGGAAGCTTCCGGGCCAATGCTACGCGCTCTTGCTCGATCGGGTGCTTGTCAGGCAAGGAAAGCCTCAGGTTTACGGATCTCAGGGAAGGCCCATCAGCGAATGGAAGGACCATGTGCCCGCACTCGCGCCGATCGACGACGAGAAGAACGTTGATAAGCGTCGTGCCGAGGTTGGCCTGCCTCGCCTGTCGGAGTATATCCAGAGCCTGAAGCGCACCTATTTCCCGAACGACAAGTAGGGGCGGCGGATCCGGGGCGTTCCGCCTGCCTGTTTTCGGACACCGAAACACAGTCGGGCTTCGCCTCGTCGGTCTATCACGCCGCCGGTTTGGCCGCCTTGATTGAAAACATGAGGGGCAGCTGGGGAAAGCGCGCCGGCAGGCCGTAATAGCCATGCCTCTCGCTAAACGGCTCCACCAGTTCGGCGAAGGCCACGACCTTCCAGGCGCAATACGGAAACTCGTGCAGATACTCGATGCGCAGCCCGGCTCCCACGAACGCGTTGACGACGTCGCCCATGCTGTGCTGCCAGTTGTGCTGCGGCGGTGTCTTTGTCGTGCCGTCGGCGTAGTCGACGTTCATGTCCCACCGGATGCCCGCCGGGTCGTGGAAATAGGGGAATCGGGGCCGCAGCTCCTTCGAGCCGTCCGTGATGTCAATGTCGATTGGAAAGACATGGATGAAGGGATGCGCGTCGACGATGTAGAAAACCCCGTTGGGCTTCAGGAATCGGCCGGCCATGCGAGCCCACTCCTTCAGATCGGGGAGCCAGCTGAGGACCCCGTAGGACATGAAGACAATGTCGAAGCGCTCGGACAACCGGTCGTGCAAAGCGTAGACGTCAGACTCTATGAATCGCGCGTCGATTCCAGCTTCCTTGGCCAGCGAGCGGGCCAGACCAATCGCTTCGGGGGAAAAGTCGACCCCGGTCACGATCGCGCCACGCCGGGCCCAAGACAGCGTGTCGAGTCCAAAGTGACACTGAAGGTGCAGGAGGGTCTTGCCGGAAACGTCTCCCAATTCCTCGCGTTCCACCCGGTGGAGCCGGCATCCGCCGGCCTTGAAATCATCGATGCCGTAGACGTTGTTTCGCGCATGAATGCCCGTCACCTCATCCCAGTGCCGACGATTCAATTCCAGCGGCGCATTCATAGGTGGTACCGGAGCAACGCCCGATGGGTTCGCCGGTCAATCCCAATCAGCATGGTTGGCCTTCTTGAATGTTCAAGAACCCACCGGTTCCCGAATTGCGGTCCCTCCTCAAAGATGAGTCTTTTGCGCTGCTGCCTCGTCGAGCAGCTTTAGGTATCTTGCGGGGTCTTTTTCGAAATCCGTGATGCAGCCCTTGCAGCAAAACCGGACGAGCCGGTCTGGCTTGCCTGGTTCGCGGTAGATTATGTCCAGCCGTTTGCTCTCGGCGTGGTCGTCCAGCCTCTCTCCAGACACAACGCAGGTGTCGATTGGGTATTTGGCCCGCGCGTCGGAGAGCCAGGCTTTGTCGGTCTTGTCATCGACAAGGATCAGGGTGGGGGGCGTGGAAGAGTCGTCGTGCGCTCGTGCGACCCTCGGAGTGAGAAGTCCTACGGCAAGCGCGAACAAGCACAGGAAGTAGCGGAGTTCGGTCGTGAGCATAAAAACGGAATGATTTGAATGTTACCGGCATTTTTCGGATCATTCCATCAATCTTTCTCGTGGCGCTCGGTGCAGGATCGCCTCAAACGGCCAAGCCATGCGGACCTTATTTTAAAACAATCATTTGCGCCGACGTTTTCGCCTGTCCCGCTGCTTGGTGGGCAGGAGCCGCGCCGGAAGTGGACTTCATGATCGCCGCTGAGCTAGGAGCTCAACTGCGTCGCGACGGAATCGAACTTATCCTCAGGAAGCGCTTTAAATGCGGGTTCTCCGTCGGCAACGAATGAATTATAGTCCTTTTTTTGAATCGCAAAAAAAAGCTTTGTGAAGAAGTCGACATCCTCCTTCGACGGTTTGGCCTCGCTGAAAAGCGCACCCATGATAAACGCCGACGAATTGGTGTCCGTCTTCGAGGGAGTGTTACTAGGGCCGATAGGGACGCCGTCCTGAGCCTTGAGCTGCGTCACCGCGAACAAGCAAAATGAAAGCAATAGAATTTTCATGAGGGTTCCTTTACGTTGGAGAATGCCCAAGATGGGTGTTAATCCCGGCTTCGCGAATTTTAGATTGGCCGTACTTGCGGGGGTAATGAGGTTAGCTGTTCGAAAAAGGAAGCATTTATGGAATATCTGCTCCCAGTTTTCTGATTTATGGAGCGCACAGCAATCTGAAGCTCTAAGGGAAATAAGGGATAATCCGATCGTCCAACTGGGCTCTCGCCAGCAGCGGTAGAAGTTTTGGAATTGCTTGTTCGGCGGTCGACTTCCAAAGATGCAGTTTAGGAAAGCGCACTAAAACGCGCACAAGAAATTCTGACGATCGTGGAAAGTGTCTGCGGCATCATTTGGTGAGCCCGGACGCGGCAATGCGCCTGGCAGGGACAGGCATTCATTGTCGGCGGAAGGGTAACACCCCATAGCTCGCAAACCCGGCGATGGCGTATCCTCCGCATGCATTCCAGGATCACGACTCACATGAATCGCGCGATGGAATGACCGAATGACGATTCCCCGATTCATGAGCCGTTCAACTCCCTCCCGCGCCTACCGAGCCTTCGGTAGAGCCACCGTGATTGCATTGGGCTGCGCCTTCAGTCTCGCTATCGTCCATGTTCCAGCATCGAGGGCGGGTGAGAGCGGCGCTGCGCTGCGGCCCCTGGATGACAGCCTTCCGGCCCTTCCCTTGACCGCAACCTTCGAAAAGGCCGACGGCGACAACGGCCCTTATGCACTCACCCTGAGGAACACATCTGGAAACTCAATCAGGGCCAGCGGAAGCGTGCTCCTGAACGTCGGGTCCAATGCCTACAGGAAGACCCGGGACATTCCCGAGCACGTCGTCGACCGGGCGGAGACCTGGACCATCTACGGGCTCTCGACGGGCGACAGAGTCACCATTGAAGCTGACGGCTTCGCCCCGCTCGCGCTGACGGTTCCCTAGGCCCGCTGATCGGTCTCGGCTGGCCGCCTCCGGAATTTGGGTTGGGGAGAAGTGAATGCGGCGATCTGGCGTTTTGTAGTGGACATTGTCGGTACTTAGCGAAGGTCCGTCAAGAGGCCGCGAGATTCGGCAGTTACTGGACTCGGACCAGTAGCCAATATTTTGGAAACGCTTGTGAGAGCGTTTACTTCCGAAGGCTCTGAATGGGGAAATGCACCAAAACACGCACTGAATTTTCGGGCTAGGTGCGCCGCACCAAAATGGTTAGGAGAGTGCATCGGTCATGGCCTCTCAGCTCGGATGTATTCGTGCATCACAGGTCTCGGCCATGACCGATGCACTCTCCTAACCATTTTGGAACGCTCAGCGCTCATGCACAATTCGGGAACGGTTGGTCGCTATCGTGAGGCTTTACCTAGCGCCAGCCATTAGTTGGTTTTCCCAGTTGGGGATTGAGTCTGTTGCACGGACAAGAATTTGTTTGCCCATTGTTCGACCGCGATCTCGGGGAAAACCAGCTTCCAGCCATCAGCAGTATTCTGATACACCTGCTGATGATTTGGTCCGGGAAACACCAGAATTGCGCGGTCTGGCCCATCGAGTTGTACCGATACGGACTGAATGATTTCTTCGGGGGGTGGAGGTGATGTGAGCGCGTCATCCGCGATAAACAGCGCGTACAGATCCTCGGGTGAGGAAAACTGTGTGCGAGCTTCCTCAGGGAGCGCCGCTAGCACAGCCAGCGCCTTTTGGCGGCCATTTCCACCAAAGACTATTGTTTTTGCCAGTGTCGCTGTGTCGCATCGATCAGACGCCCACATAAATGTCTCAAGGGCAGCTAGCGGAGTGGTTTTACCGGCATTTCTATAGGGACTGGCAACCGATTGTGCATTGCTGTCTGAGTTCAGCATCTCTTCGCGGACTTTCACCCCAATGTTCGCCAGCCTGCTCTGAGTTGGGTTGTTCATAGCGTGGGACTTTAAAACAGCTTCCCGACTTAATGCCCCGTTCAATTGCCGTTCGAGGCGATGATTCTCCTTCATCAATGAGGCCACTCGTGAACTGCTCCGCAGCTCGGCAATCACAACTCCGGAAGCTAGGCCCAAAACGGCTGTCACTCCAATTATAAGCTTATGGGTATTCATCATCATTGCTATGTAAGACGATAGGTATCCGAACGCTCCGCCTCCTATTGAGCCGCTAACCGCTGCGGCCGTTGCTTCGGCGGCAAGTCCCGCGGGAGCCGCAGTGACGGCCTGTTCCGTGAGAACGGCAGCGAGCGCAGTGGTTGTGAAGAGGAATCCATGCCTGCGGAACATTCCGCGGAGTTTGTCGAGGGCGCGATTGACCCTCATTCGGGCGGCGTTCTCCGAGAGGCCGAGGGCATTGCCGGCTTCGGCGAAGCTTCGATGCTCGATAAAGCGCAGAAGGATCGCCCGTCTGTCGATTTCTCCCAAGTCATCGACCAACTGATCCAACATAGGGCCGATCTGGTTCCACGCCGTCTCCGGATGATCCTGCGGCGAATTGTCGTGCATTGCAGAAGCCTCCTCTTCTCGGATCCTTCGCCGCCGCTCCCGGCGTATCTTAAGCGCTGCGATATTCCGCGTTGTTGTGTAAAGCCATGCCGAAAGAACTGGATGCGAAGAGACTCTTGAAGCGTTTCTGGCCAAGGCCGCAAAAACCTCCTGGGTAACATCTTTAGCCAAATGCGTATCACCTCCGACACGCCTCAGCGCGGCTGAGTAAACGCTGTCGAAATACCGTTCAACGACCTTTGCAAACGCGGTCTCATTCCGCGATTCAGCATACTCCCGGAGAAGTGAGGTTTCCTCCAACATCGGTCACGTCATGGTTGCCGGCCGACGCAAAATCGCACACGAAAAATGGCCGTCCGGGTCAAAGGAGCCTAACCCGAGATCCGCTCAGAGCTAAAAAAGCTTCTCTAGATCATCAGAAACGGAGTTCAGGTCGCCGGGGGAAAATGCGCACCAATTTCCGACACGGGGGGCAAACTGGGTCATTTGGTGGCATTGAGGGGAAAGGTGACGACAGGTCGAATTACGTCGATCCTCCTCTGAAAAGGCGCGTCCTGGCAGCCCTGGACACGATCCGTCCGCGGTCTGGAGATAAATCGGGCCCCGCCTGTGATATCGCCCGGTGGAACCGGTAGTAGGCAGTGAAGGCATCGATTCCCGCCAGACTCCGCAAGCAATGGAGCGAGGCGGACGACGGAGGTCCCTCGACCAATATCAATCAACTCCCATCAAAATGAACGCTCGCACGGCATCGGTTCTCATCGTCGCTGCTTTCTTCAGCGCTTGCTCGTCATTTCGGTCGTTCGCCGCGTCCAACAACGACTTTCCGATCGCTTACTTCGTGAACGCACTCACCTTCAAGAATGACAACGTCAGGTACGAGGTCGGGTTCACGGGGGCCAAATAACCGTGAGCGCCGTCGCCCAGATCAGGTTCAGCGCAGTAACGTTGGTGCGGCTCGTTGCCCGAGGCAAATACGCCCGCGCTCTCTTCGTCTCGAAGGGCCTCCTTCGCGGCTTCGGTCAACTTCTCCACACCAAGTCTTGAATAAGCTCGTCCTTCCAGCCGAATACCTGGCCACGCTCCACCACGCTGGCCAGCTTCGCCGTGGCGATTGCCTCCGACGGCATGTATCGGGGAGATTTGTCTTGAGCAGTGAGGTAAGAGCCTCACGAAGAGCTATCGCCTGACGTCTGGGTCTTTACAGGCTACCGTGCCCTTCGCGTCTACGACCAGGCGCAACGTCACTATACCGGCGAGCCCTTCTTTCAAAACGTCCTTAGGGTACTCTGGCGGCACCCACGTACGCAGAAACGCTGTTCCATAGATAGGCGGAGATGCTTCAGGCGATCGGGCTGAAAGTCGTCCTTGGAAGAAAAAGAAGAGCAAAACGAATCCGCAAATGGTCGCCCTAGATCTATTTGTCATGCTTCAGTGAGTGTTCTTTGGACTTTGTTCGCAATTGCATGTTGGCAATGTTTGGGCAGACATACGCCACTCCATTTCAACCCCATACTCGACGCTATTTTTCCTGAAGATGCCGTTCGAAATTGGGCAATGGCGAGGACTGCAGATGAGCGCATCTCTGCTTAGCCTATTGCTCCTCATGCAAGTATCCTTAGTTTTTGGAACTGCCGTGTATCCTCAGTGACGATGAACCCAACGTCCATCTCGCACGCAATTCCCGTTAGAAGAGTTCTCGCTTCCCTCTTGTTTATGGTTGGAGCAGAGGGATCAGTGCGCGCCGACGGCACCCCATCGCAAGACGTCACTGTCATGGAGAAAGTGATCGTTGAGGCCACCGCGATTAACGATCATCGAGGACCCCTTGGACTCTTCGGCAAGCGCAACACATGGCTCTATGTTGCGGTCCCCGATTACGAGATACTTTCGCGGTGCGACACGGATCAAACGGTGGCCGTGGCCAGGCACGTAGCCGATTCCCTTGTCCTGGACAAGGAGTTCGTTCCGGAAGCCTATTTGGCTCCGCTAGCGACCCCGATGTCATTCATCATGTTTGATCACCAGCCTTCGAAAGCCATGGAGGCGCTGATCCCAAACTCAATTGATACGGTCGACTCACCCAGTTTTGGAATGTACCACGAGAGGTTTTCAATGGCGGCCGGAGGCATGGACGTCTGCGATTCGGACACGCACTGCGCGGTCCAGAACCGTTCGGGCATGGCTTGGACTTTCGCAGGGGGCGGATTGGGAAGAGGACCGATACCGACAGGATTACTGTTTCAGATCAGCCAAACGGTCCCCGCACTGCCGCGCTGGTACCAGTTTGGGTTTGTGGGGCCATGCGGACTGCTGCGCATGGCCTCAGGCAGTGACAGCATGATTTTGGCGTCGGCAACATGGTTGTCAGAGGCTGAGACCAAGAAGGTCCTTGCGGAGGCGAAAAGGACCAGGACTCTTCCGGAACTTCCGTCGATCGGGGAGCTTTTTCGCCGAGGGGGCGCAGCTGAGCATAATTCCCCGGCGGACTGGCCGTCCCCGGCGTGGATGGCGGAGGCGGCGTTGTTCCTGAGATGGGGTCTCTACGGAGAAAAGATCCATCGCCGGGCGTTTGAGGTTTTTGTCGAGCGCTCGCGGGTCGAGCCGGTCACGGAGTCGATGTTTCACGAATGCTTCGGTTTCGGCTACGCAGAGATGCAGTCTAGGCTTAGCCGCTACTTGGCCGAGGACGGCCGCGACCCGGAACTCGTGGGCTATGAGACATTCGCGCGCTGGAGACCCAATTACGACCCGGCGTTTCCCCCCTTTCCCGACCTGACCTGCCGCGAGGCAACTCGCGCCGAGGTCGCCCGGTTGCTGGGCGATTGGGAAAGAATGGAGGGCGATGCAAAGAGGGTTTCCGATCCGGCCCTAAGCCGCCTTTACTTTAAGCGTGCGGGAAAAACCCTGAACCAATGCTATGAAGACGGCGAGCGAGACCCGCGATTCCTTGCCGTCCTGGGTCTCTATGACGTCGACGTCGGGGCAACTTCCGACGCCCGGAACATTCTGGAAGCAGCGACAGACGCCGGGGTGGCGCGGCCAGCCGCCTACGTCGCCCTGGCCCAACTGAATCTTAACGAGGCCGAGGCGCATCCCGCCGCGAAGGCCGGCCGATTCAGCGCCCACCAGACGGCGGCGGTGCTTAAGCCGCTCTTTGCAGCCCGGAAGAGATGGAGACTGGATGTCACGGGCTATTTGCTGATCGCCGGGGCCTGGTCGCATTGCGTCGACAAACCGACGCTCCTTAACCTGGCGGCGCTGAGGGAGGGGATGGAGCTTTGTCCCTTCGACTCAACGCTAATCCTATCTGCAGCCAAGGAATACGCGCAGTGGGGCTACACGTCTGAGGCCGAGGCGTTGATCGACCAGCGATCGAGATTCGCGGATGAAGCTACGGCGAAACAACTCTTGGACCTGCGGATGTCGGTGAAAGCGCCTAGGTAACTTCCGAAGTTCGAGGCGATCTAAGGCTCTGTGTAGAGCGTACCAAAAGGGACCGCTTGTGAAATATAGGACGCTCAGATGGCAGAAACTGGACTCGGAACAGTAGCTGAGATTCTTGAAGCGCTTGCTGGGTCGCTAGGTTCCAAAAACAGAAATGAAGAAAGCACGCAAAAAAACGCACTGATTTTCGGAAAGATGAAGGCTGACCGAATTCACGTCAAATCACGGAATGTCTCGTTAAGAACGGAATAGTTTCCTGTCGAGAAACCCATTTAGATTTCGCGATTGGATTGGTATCCAAAACGACACCCGTTACGAAGCGGAAGGCTCTTGGGGAAAGGCGAGAAGTTGAAGTGACCTGCGAATGAGCCAAGCGCTGTTCCGCCATCGCAGGACGCTTGACCGGCACAAGGGGAAGATTTTGCGATTGGCCTCGAAACACGGCCGCGGCCCTTTTGGAATGTCCCTTATTGACGCTGGGTTCCAAAAACGTGAATAAGAGCGCTCACTCAAATCCCCCTCGGCCCGCTCGGCCCTGGGAGGGGCGCCACGTCCACCTGAAGAACCGATGGCGGGAATCCCCCGGCCGATTGTCATCCATGTAACAATGACCCTGCGCAATTCAACCCCCTTGGGGAGGAGCTCCATTGCATTTCTCGGAATTCTGTCCTTCGGGCTGGAGCGGCCCCTGATCGCGCAGACTACCTACACGTCCTATGACTTCGCCACATTGGCGGGTGCGGCTGGCGTCACGGGCAGTGCGGACGGAACCGGCGCCGCCGCGCAATTCTATGGGCCCGAGGGCGTTGCGGTCGACGGGAGCGGCAATGTCTATGTTGCCGACCATTTCAATAATACGATTCGAAAGATCGCCCCCGGGGGAGTCGTTACCACCCTGGCGGGCACGGCGGGCGTCACCGGCAGCGCGGACGGCATGGGCCCCGCCGCGCAGTTCAATGGTCCGGTCGGCGTTGCGGTGGACGGGGGCGGGAATGTCTACGTCGCCGATACCCTCAATTACTCAGTTCGCAAGATCACTTCGGGCGGGGTGGTAACAACCCTTGCCGGCACGGCGGGCACCCCGGGTTCGGCGGACGGCACCGGCTCCGCCGCCCGGTTCGACAGACCCCTCTGCGCTGCGGTGGACGGGAGCGGAAACGTCTATGTCACCGACGACAACAACAACACGGTCCGCAAGATCACGCCGGGAGGCGTGACGACGACGCTGGCGGGCACCGCGGGCGTCCGCGGCAGCACGGACGGCACGGGCCCCGCCGCGCAGTTCAGTTCACCCGCTGGAATCGCGGTGGATGGAGGAGGGAACGTCTATGTCGTCGACCTGTATAACTGCACGATCCGCAAGATCACGCCCGGAGGCGTGACGACGACCGTGGCGGGAGCGCCGGGCAAGGCGGGTTCCTCCGACGGAACGGGTCCCGCTGCGGAGTTCTTTGAGCCCTTTGGCGTGGCGGTGGACGGGGGCGGCAACCTCTTTGTGACGACCCAGGAGGTCTCGACTGTCCGGAAGGTCACGCCCGGGGGAGTCGTGACCACCATTGCGGGCATCGTGGCATATCCCGGCAGCGCGGACGGGATTGGGCCGGCAGCGCGATTTGAATTTCCATGCGGCGTCGCTGCGGACGGAAGCGGCAACGTGTATGTCGCGGACACCAATGCCGACACGGTCCGAACCGGATTCCCCGTCGCCCAGTCCCAGGCCACGATGACCCTTGGAAACTTGGACCAAAGGTACGATGGCACCGGGAAGAGCGTATCGGTGGTCACTTCGCCCGCCGGTCTCGCGACCACCGTGCTCTACAGCGGCAGTCCCACGGCGCCATCGGGCGTCGGAGAATACCGTGTCTTTGCGACGATCGTGGATCCAAACTTCACCGGCTCCGCATACGCCACCCTCACGATCGGTCCGGGGCTCACCACGCGGACGCCAACGATCACCCGCCATTCGCAGCCGGGAGGGAGCTTCCTATGGGGCATCGCGGCCGGCCCCGCCGGCCTTGTGACGGTGGGCACCGGCGGCGCGATTCTCAGCTCGGCCGACGGCGTGACGTGGACGCGCCGCGACTCTGGCACAGGCAACTGGCTCGTGGGCATCACCTACGGGGCCGGCCAATACGTCGCCGTTGGGGACAATGGATGCGTGCTTCTCTCCGCCGATGGAGCTGCCTGGCTCAGCGTGGCGCAGTCGGCCACGGCGGAGCGGCTCAACAACGTGATCTTTGCCGCCGGCCAGTACGTCGCCGTCGGCGAAGGGGGCGCCATCATCACCTCGCCGGACGGCAGGACTTGGACGGCGCGCAGTTCGGGCCTGACCGGATGGCTTCGCGGGCTGACCTACGTGGGTCCGTTGAGCTATGTGTATGGATATTTCACAAACCAGTCCACCGGAACGATGCCGGCAAGATTCATCGCGTCAGGGCAAGGGGGCTCGATCATCAGTTCGCTGGATGGAATCAAGTGGAGCAACGAGGGCTCCCTGCACGGAACGGGCCCGTCGGTCATCGGCGAGGACCTGGAGGCGCTGGCGACCACCCAATTTGCGGATTACGCCGCGGTCGGGGCAGACGGGACCGTGGTCAACAACGAGTGGATTCAAATGGACGGCACCGCTGCTCTTGGCGGGCTCATGGCGCCCATGGAATACTTTGCCGTCTCCTCGATCTACATCCCGGTCGATTTTCGCGGCCTTGTTCAGGGCGCAAATGCCCTTTTTGCAACGGGGGAGAACGGCACGATTGCGACCGTTTCCATCAACAATGGTTACGGCCTCGGGCCCTGGTCGCAGATCCCGTCCGGCACGACCGCGGATCTCGTCGGCGGCGTTGCGATCGGCGACTCCGTCTTTGTCGTCGGCGATAGCGAGACCATTCTCGAGCTTACGGCGCCCTACGACAGCAGGCTGATCAACCTGTCCTGCCGCGCGAAGGTGGGAACGGGCGCGAATGTCCTGATCGCAGGATTCGTCGTAGGCGGAAGGGGAACGGCGGGCGCGGCGCCCCTGCTGATTCGCGGCTCGGGACCCGCTCTTGCGCCCCTGGGAGTCCCGGCCACGCTTTCCGATCCCGAGCTCCAGCTCTACGCCACCGCATCGGGGAACAGCCTTCTCGCGGCGAACACCGGCTGGGGCGGCGCGCCGGAGATATCGGGCGCGGCGGCGGAATTGGGCGCCTTCGCCTGGGTCGACTCGGCAAGCCACGACACCGCGCTTCTCGAGACCCTGCCGATCGGCTCCTACACCGCGAATATATCCGGGGAAACGGGGGACACCGGAGTCGCCCTGGCAGAGGTCTACGACGCCACGCCCGCCGGCAGCAGCGGCCCCGCGACCCCGCGGCTTGTCAACATTTCGGCGCGTTCCCAGGTGTCCACAGGGGGGAATATCCTGATCGCAGGATTCGTGGTGGGCGGATCGACGCCGAAAACGGTCCTCGTCCGCGCCTCGGGACCGGCGCTGGCCCCCTTTGGCGTCACCGGCGTGCTTCCCGACCCCAAGCTGCAGATCTATGCCTCGGCATCGGGGAGCACCCCGCTGGCGACGAACGCCGGCTGGGGTGGCGACCCTCAGATAGCCACGGCGGTCGCCTGGGTCGGCGCATTCTCATGGGGTGGCTCGGCGACCCCGGATGCGGCGGTCCTCATCACGCTTTCGCCCGGGGCTTATACGGCGCAGGTATCGGGGGCGGCCGGAGATTCCGGGGTCGCACTTATCGAAGTCTATGAGGTGCAATAATCTGAATGACTTAAACAGCCCCTGCCACAAAGACGGGCCGACATCGAGACACAGAGCGCTAAGGTGGCGGCAAACTGGGCTCGAACCAGTAGCTGAGATTCTGGAATCACTTGGTCGATCAGTCGGTCCAAAAGCAGGAAATAGGAAAGCGCACCAAATTGCGCACCGTATTTCGGTGGGTACGTAGGCGCAAGATTCGCTGGACGTTGCAATAAGACTCCTCCGAGTTGAATCAGCTTTCAGGTCGAAGGGTCTGATAAGGGATGACAACTGGATCGGCGTCTGCCGAGATGCTCAATTAGAAGGCTTCGGCTCCCGCAATGTGCTTCGGATCTTCGCCGGCGCTTCCAACCCCTCCGCCTATCGAGCCAGTGGGAGTGTTAGTTATTCGCTGGTGTGAAAGCCCCACTCACGCCCTCGGTTATTGTGGCGGTGCGTTGCCGATGAATCTGTCGGTCCATTTGAGGAACCACTTCATGTTCGGGGCATCTGTGTGGCCGCCGTCATGTTGGCGCCACGCGAGCTGTCCACCGAGATGACCCTCGTTGACCGGAGGCATCTTAGCAGTCCGGTAGCCGCCTTCCACATCGAGTCCTTTGGCCCCCAGCAGTGTAAATACACGGCCTGCATCCACAGTGGCCATGAAGCTCCCCTCGTGGTCGAGCCACCGGGCATCGCCCTTCTCTGGATTTCCGTAGCTGATGAAGGTGAGGCGGGGAGCACAGAGAGCAATGAGTTCATTGGAATCGGCCGGGATGTCGCCGGGACTCATGCTTCCAAACGCCGCTTGAGAGGCGCCGTACTTCATGAAATTTCCTGCCATCCAGTAATACTCGCCTCCTGTCAGGCTCTCCACGGCCTCGCCGAAGTTGCGGCGCAGTAAGGTGGCCCCGCCCTTGCCTGACGATCCTACCAGGACCATGGCAAATCGCTGATCGAAGGCCATTGTGACGAGGGCGGCCTTGCCGAATCGGGAGACGCCTTCAATTCCGACGTGTTTCGCATCGACGGCCGGATCGGTCTCGAGGTAATCGAGTCCGCGGCCTGCGCCCCATGCCCATGCCCGCAATGCCCCCCAGTCCTCCGGCTTGCGCGGCTGCCCTTTGTTCACCAATCCGATGATGCCGCGGGTAAGGCCCGCGCCGTCATCGGCCTGAACGCTGGCTGGATCGAATAGGACGAAGCCCCAGCCTGCGGCGGCCAGTTGCCAGGTATTGGGCGGGTCACCGTCCTCATTCAGCTGGGGAAACTGAAAGGGTGTCGCCTTTACCGGCTGCCATGCTGGATGCTGCGCGAATACCTCCTTGAGCAAAGGGTCCTGCCGCACCAACAGAGCCTTCCATGCGGCGTTGATCTGGTCGAACTCCTCACCGGATGGCTCGTGCGGAGCAGGGAACCCGGCGCGGCCGAACATCATCAGCACTGGCACCGGCCCTTTCGCATTTGAAGGTGTCACCAGCGTCATGTGAATGCGAACGTTGATCGCCGGATAGAAAGAGTTATCAACATCGCCTACGATATCTTTGGCAATGACAGGTGTGAATCCGATCATTTCATGATCCGCTGCCGTCACGGTCCAAGTCACTTTAGGCGTGCTGTCCGGAACGCGCCCGAAGACATACTTCGAAAATGCTTCGACGAGTTCCGGCATGCGCTGCGCCCACCACACGTTCGCCGATGTTACCTTCCGGCCGTCATTCATCGTTAGGGGGTCGGGAATGTTCGGAATAGGATTGGCCAGCGATTCATCGTAATTGGCATGGTTGGGCGCATTTTCGTTCCCGCTTGGCCCTGGGCGAAGCGCCGTGATGCCCAACTGATCCATCATGTTCTGGCGATCCTGATCGGCTGTGAACGTGAAAGGCGTCGGCGTTGCAGAGCCCTGGGACACTCCTGGTGTAGAAGCTGCGAGTGTGCAAAGGAGACTAATGGAGAGAAAGGACGGCCGGAATGGAAGATGCACGAGATGCTCCAGAGGTGATATACTTCCTTCGACTTTGAAAACCGTTTTATTTGAGGCATTCATCGTTCCCGGCCCGAAGCGGTCCTTCGCCACATTGGAATGCTCCCCGCAAAGCTGACATTCGAGCGTCGGCGCCGATGTTGACCCCAAAGCGACGGCGCACGGCGAAGTCACCTGCGCGCTCACGCCAAACTACTTGACCGGCGCCGCCGAATCGTCGGGTACAGTCGGCGCGAAACCCCACGGGGTGCTTCGCAGCGATGCGGCGACGATCCATGCCGACGCCGCCAGCAAGAAGGTCACGAATGTCTCCGAACATTGAATTTGCGCTGAAGGCGCCCATTCAGGCACGGGCTGCGCGAAAAAACTCGGTAACCAGACCAAGACACCAAAAAGACTCATCATTATGGCTTCCAGTGTCGCCGCCAAGCGGGGAAGAACCCCAACGAGAAGGCCGAAGCCCGCGGCAGCGTGACAGGCTCCGGTAAGATACGCGAGTCCCGTCCGGCCGGGAAGCCACGCCGGTACCATTGCCGCCGTATACGTTGCGTAGGCGAAATGCGCGGCGCCGTACACCACGCAAGCCGCGCCGAAAAGAACTCGCGCCACGTGTAGCGCGCGGTCGCCGGTCATCACAGTCACCGCGGGCGGGTCATATTGGCGGCGTAGCACAGCGTAGAGAATCCATGCGCCAAGCAGTGGCCCCAGGGCTTCGCTAAAACCGTACCAGGAGCCGATGATCAGAGGCTTGAGCAAAACGGGGCGCGCGCGTGCCACGGCCCAGACCGATTCGTACACTCCGATAATCAGCGCGCTTACCAAAGCTGTGCGCGCAAAGAACAAGCCGGCGCCTGCAGCCAGCAAGATCGCCCCCGGTCCATATGCCCAAACTTCCGGCCAGGGAAGCAAAGCAGGAAACGGCTCCAATATTGGCGCAAAGTTGCCGTAGACTAAACTGAGTATGGCGAGGCCTGCCACTGCGATTCCGAACAGAGCATGGCCGAATCCAGATATCCGCATACTGAGATTGCCTACTTCCAAGGACAGCCCGCACTAGTGGGCAGGCCAGCATTCAAGCATGCAATAGTGTCCTTACGATTACGTCTAGTCAGCTTGAACATACTTGACCTGTTAGGTCTTTCGCATGCCGGTAGTGTCGCCGGCACGGGCCAGGTCGTCCAACAGAATTGGTGTCCACTTTATCGAGGCAAGCCCACGTTGAGGTCCAGCGCGGCGCTCAAGTCACCCACCTATGCGCCGAAGCAGTCCACTGAAAAGTGGTCGGCCCGATCCCCTTGAGTCTGAATGTTCTTCAACAATTCAAGCCTCTGAATTCGGCCATTGTTAGGCCATGACGTATCGTAACGCGTCTATCGCAGATCTCTTGGCATCCGCTTGCGTAGGCTCCCAACCCTCATCGACAATTGTTCCCTCGACGCTGACAGTCGCCCAACGCCACAAATCAGGCTGTTTTCGCTCGGTCAGTACGAAACCCGCCATGTCGGGGTTGCTGGCGATCTCGAGCGTGGAAAGCGAGAAACTACTCAAAGATGAAGCAAAGACAGCTTCGGTATTTGAACGAATCTCGTAGTAGGGCCGCCAGTTTGGGGATAAGAACTCCATAGTGATTGGGGGTAATGGACCGGCGCACATAATAGACTATGCGCCTTTCCTTTGCTATGGGGTCTTAACATGCCGGTACTTGTAATGCGTTCCTACCCATTCGCAATCGCTGGAGGCCTCGAATGAGAGTCCAGGATAGTGTCTCAAAAGGCCTCCCTCTTTCATTTCGGGCCCAAAAAGTGCCCTTACGAAAAGTGTCGCGCCTTCATGAAATGGAGATGGTGGACGCTACTGGGCTCGAACCAGGTGCTGAAATTTTAGAATCACTTGGCAGATCGGTATGAGGTTGGTCCGGTTTGACGGACACGGATTGGGCTCCAAGAAATGACCCAACGATGACACCGAGCAAGCAGGACGGGGCAGCGCGATAAGCCGGAGGAAGAAGCCCGGGCACATTGCTCACCAACCGCGTCGTATGCATGGCCGGAAGGCGTCTGAGTTGGTCAATGCGTTCAGCCAGAAGAGTGAGAATCTTGAGGCGGCAATCGCCCTTCATTATGCCGATTACAGCCAGCAAGCGCCCTCAAACATCCCGCCGCACCCATGCCCAAGAAACTGGAGTTGGGAATTCGCCATGAATCTTGGCCACCTAATCAAATGAGCCGACCCAAGGCAGGCCACTCAAACGAACATCGCTTAACCCTCCTACAGCAAATCACTGAAGTCCTGCAAAATGTGTAGGATTAACTGACGACTCGCTCTCTTATATTAGCGAAGATTGTAAGCCATTATTAATCAATGATCAATGATGAATGAATTCGCACGAAAGGTAACACCCACGCCCAAAGCGTCGGAAATCCATACATATTCGCGAGGGCTACTATACTCCCAAGAATTTAGGTCATAGCTATTTAGGGCACATAAGCCGTTGCAAGGGAAACGTTGTGACCACGATTTCAGCTTTGAAACGCAGATTACTTCCTGACGGCACAGGCTCTGCTTATAATATAGCCTTCCTGCCCGGTGTTCGGTCGCACAGGCCTAAATTGTTACCCTTTAGAGTCTTGAATAAGATGAAATCTTCACTCGCCTCAAATGCCCCTCGTCGATTCGCTTTGCTCCTTCCGATGCTGTTTCTTTCAGCTGCGGCCCAAGCACAGACAGACTGGGTGACCGTGGGCAGCGGCGACTTCTCGACTTCGGCTAACTGGAGCAGCGGCGTTCCAAACAGCGCCACGAACGCGTTCGTCACAAACGGTACGAGCGGCACACCGAGCATCGTTGATCTCGGGCTAGGCGCAACCGGTGACACGGCGAACCTGACGATCGGTTCGTTCGACACGCTCAACGTGGAGCTGGGCGCAACCCTCAACGTGTTTGGCAGCCTCATATCGAACAACGGCGCGATAAGCGTGACCGGGGGCGGCGGTGCGAACGGGTTCCTTGGCCTCAGTAACAGCGCGACCTTGACGGGAGCCGGCGTGCTGTCTCTCAGCTACAGCGGTTCCGGGGCCGGCGGCGCCTACCTCGTGCAGAACGCCGGAGGCGTGACCCTGACCAACCAAAGCACGATCCAGGGCGCGGGAGTCATCGGCTACGGCGGTCTGACGGTCGACAACGCCTCGGGCGGCACGATCAACGCCAACGTGTCGGGCCAGACATTGACGTTGAACGCCTCCGGCGGAGTGACCAATGCGGGGCTGCTTGGGGCCAGCGGGGCCGGCACGCTCGATATCAACGCCATCACGGTTTCCAACATCGGAGGCAATATCATGGCGGGTAGCGGAAGCACCGTCGATCTTACGAACGTCACGGTGAACGGGGGGACCCTGAATAACTCCGGCGGGACGCTGCAGACTGTGGGCACGTCCATTCTCAATGGCACCGTCAGCGGCGGCTTGACCCTCAACGGCACCTACACCGGGGGCACGGGCACCACCACCGACATCGAAGGCACGATCATCAATAACGGCACCTTCGCGATCACCGGCGGCAGCGGTGCGAACGGGTTTCTGGGTTTGCTCAGCAACACCACCCTGCAGGGCGGTACCGTGACGATGGCCTACAACGGCTCCGGGGCCGGCACCGCCTACATCCTGCAGAACGCCGGAGGCCTGACTCTGACCAATGAGGGGCTGATCCAGGGCACGGGAGTCATCGGTTACGGCGGCCTGACGGTCGTCAACGCCTCGGGCGACACGATCGACGCCAACGCTTCGGGCCAGACATTGACGTTGAACGCCGGCGGCGGAGTGACCAATGCGGGGCTGCTCGAGGCCACCGGCGGCGGCACGCTCGATATCAATTCCATCACGGTAACCAACACCGGATCCAATATCACGGCGGGCAGCGGAAGCACCGTCGATCTTACGAACGCCACGGTGAACGGAGGGACCCTGAACAATTCTGGCGGGACGCTGCAGACCGAGGGCGCGTCCATTCTCAATGGCACGGTCAGCGGCGGCTTGACCCTCAACGGCACCTACATCGGGGCCACGGGCACCTTCACCGACATCGAGGGCACGATCATCAATAACGGCACATTCGCGATCACCGGCGGCAGCGGTGCGAACGGGTTTCTGGGTTTGCTCGCCGACACCACCCTTAAGGGCGGCACCGTGACGATGGCCTACGACGGCTCCGGGGCCGGCACCGCCATCATCCAGCAGGAGGCCGGCGGACTCACGCTGACCAACGAGGGGCTGATTCAGGGCACGGGAGTCATCGGCAACGGCGGCCTGACGGTCGTCAACGCCTCGGGTGCCACGATCGACGCCAACGTTTCGGGCCTGGCATTGACGTTGAGCGGCGGCGGCGGACTGACCAATGCGGGGCTGCTCGAGGCCACCGGCGGCGCCACACTCGATATCAATTCCATCACGGTAAACAACACCGGAGCCAATATCACGGCGGGCAGCGGAAGCACCGTCGATCTGACGGACGCCACAGTGAACGGAGGGACCCTGAACAACTCCGGCGGGACGCTGCAGACCGAGGGCTTTTCCATTCTTAATGGCACTGTCAGCGGCGGCTTGACCCTCAACGGCACCTTGACTGGGGCCACGGGCACCTTCACCGACATCGAGGGCACGATCATCAATAACGGCACCTTCGCGATCACCGGCGGCAGCGGTGCGAACGGGTTTCTGGGATTGCTCACCGACACCACCCTTAAGGGCGGCACCGTGACGATGGCCTACGACGGCTCCGGGGCCGGCACCGCCATCATCCAGCAGGAGGCCGGCGGACTCACGCTGACCAACGAGGGGCTGATTCAGGGCACGGGAGTCATCGGCAACGGCGGCCTGACGGTCGTCAACGCCCCGGGGGGAACAATCGACGCCAACGTGAGCGGCCTGTACCTGACCGTGAACGCCGGCGGCGGATTGACCAACACCGGCGGAACCCTCGAGGCGACCAACGGCGGAATCCTGGCCCTCAGCAGCTCAACCATCGATAACGCCGGCGGGACGATCAAGGTCAGCGGACCGACCTCGGCGGTGCAATTCGTCAATAATACCACGATCGAAGGCGGGACGCTGACCAGCCTCGGCGGCGGCTCGCTCGTTGTGCCTTTGGGCAATCAAATCACGCTGGACGGGAGCACCGAAGGCGCGATCACCCTGAGCACGGGCTCCACCCTTACTGCCGGCCTGGCTACAACGACCGACCTCATCGGCACGGTCAACAACAACGGCAACATCCAGATCACCGGCGGCGGCGGCGCGAACAGCTTTCTCGGTCTCAATGGCGACACCACCCTGCAGGGCTCCGGCACGGTGAGCCTCGCCTACAGCGGCTCGGGAGCCGGCCAGGCCATCATCCAGCAGCAGGCGGGCGGCGTCACGCTGACCAACAAAAGCACGATCCAGGGCACAGGAATAATCGGCAACGGCGGCCTGACGGTCGTCAACTCCCCGGGGGGAACGATCGACGCCAACGTGAGCGGCCTGTCCCTGACCGTGAACGCCGGCGGCGGATTGACCAACACCGGCGGAACCCTCGAGGCGTCGAACGGCGGGACCCTGGCCCTCAGCAGCTCGACCATCGATAACGCCGGCGGGACGATCGAGGTCAACGGAGCGAGCTCGACGGTGCAATTCGTCAACGATGCCACGATCCAGGGCGGGACGCTGACCAGCCTCGGCGGGGGCTCGCTCGTAGTGCCCACGGGCAATCTAATCACCCTGGACGGGAGCACCAAAGGCGCGATCACTCTGAGCGCGGGCTCCACCTTTACGGCCGGCCCGGATACAACGACCGACCTCATCGGCACGGTCAACAACAACGGCAACATTCAGATCACCGGTGGGGGCGGCTCGAACGGCGTTCTCGGCCTGAATGGCGACACCACCCTGCAGGGCTCCGGCACGGTGAGCCTTGCCTACAGCGGCTCGGGAGCCGGCCAGGCCATCATCCAGCAGCAGGCGGGCGGCGTCACGCTGACCAACGAAAGCACGATCCAGGGCACGGGAACAATCGGCAACGGCGGCCTTTCGGTGGTTAACGCATCGGGCGGCACAATCCTGGCGAACGCCCCTGGACAGACCCTCATCATAAATGGCACGGGCGGATTTACGAATGACGGCATGGTGAAGGTATCCTCGGGAAGCACGCTTCAGGTAATGCCCATCACCTACGCCCAGAATGGCGGCAGCACGATCATCCATGGGGGCGGAACCCTCGACGCATCCGCCGTGGCGGAAAATGGCGGGCTCGTGCAGGTGGACGGCGCCCTCAACTCCCCATCGGTCGATGTGGGTCCCCTCGGCACCTTGTCGGGTATCGGAACGATAACCGGCGACGTGACGAATGACGGCAAGGTCGTTCTAGGAGATCTCGTCTTGAGCCCTGCAACGCTGTCCGAAGTCGGCAATTTCACGCAGGAGAGCGACGGCACACTGGATGAGGGAATAGGCTCCCTCGACCATGGACAGCTCTCCGTCACAGGTAATATCGACCTGGGCGGCACCGTTGATATCAGCCTCCTGGGGGGCTTTGTTCCGGCCAATAACGAGGAATTCGAATTGATCAACTATTCCGGCGCCAAGTTGGGCGCATTCAGCGGCGTCACGGGCTCGGATGCCTCCGAATGGACGGTTGTCTACAATCCCGGCCAGGTGGACCTCGAATTCAATGCGTCAATCGGCCCCCCCCCGGTCCCGGACAGGGGTTCAACGCTGTTGCTGCTCGGCCTTGGCCTTTGTTGCGTCGCGATCGCAGGCCACCGCTCCAAGCGCGTGCTTGCGGCCTAGGCGTGACGTTCCAGTTACGGGGGGCAGGTCATCTGGACGGTGGGGCGGGTGTTCTGAGTGTTATTAGCTAGGTCGGTCTGGCCCCAGGATGGCCCGCCTTGGGTTGAGGGGGTTCGCAAGAAGGCGAGATTATGGTCTAGGAATACCCAAGGTGGCGGGGTACAAGTCTGCCGTTGGTGTCAAGGCCGCGCACACTACAACGGGAGCGTGCTAGCAATTGCTGCGGCCATTGAGAACAGGAACGCTGAAGGGCTATCCTTCGAGCCAAAGTCCGCGCCTGAGAACAGGCAGATATCAGGCGAAGCGAACGGCCTCTCAGAGAAGGGTATTTTCAGCAAGATCCGCCGTATGTGCTAGGCGTCGAACAAAGGCGGATATTAGCGAGCTTGTTATGATTTTCGAGAAATTCAGCGAATTAAAGTTGCATAACTTATTGTTGTAAAGCGATATGGTGGACGCTACTTGGCTCGAATCACTTGGTCGATCAGTAGGTTCCAAAAACAGGAAGTATGAAAGCGCACGGAATCGCGCACTCTAATTCGAAGAATGTTTGGGCCCTGTGACCGAACTTGTGCTAATGGTCCCGAGGAACCACCTGTTGTCATTTATCGTCAGATCGCTCCCACGAAATTAACGCAAGGGCCTTACTTCGGCCGCTCAACGAGCTCCTTGAGATACAAGACTGCATCCTTGCCGAAGGCAAAGGGCGGAGTGACTGATATGATTCCCCCGCCATGCGCCGGCTTGCCGGGCGTCGTGGCGCCCGACTCCGGGTTCATCCATTCGACGGCGAAAGGCGCGTTGATTCCCGAAAGGTCGACCTCCAGCGTGCCGCCCGAGGGTGCATAGATAAGAATTTCGGCGCTGCCTGGGTTCGTGTTAGCAAGGGCGTGACCCGTGGAGGCGAGATCTCCCCTCGGCGTCATGGCAGCCAGGTTCATTCGGGTGGCATATCCGCGTATGAAGCCCATCGTGTCGCGCACATTCTCCCATCGCGGATCCGGCCCGGGGCTGATCCCGTTGACGGGAGACGGGCTCATGTTGCGGCCTTGGCGGGGATAATGGACCACATAGGGATCCATGAATAGCGTCTGATTGCCATTGGCGAAGTTGATCCAAAAGTAGTTGCGGTTCACCTGGGGCGGATCGTTCCACATCTCCCAGTAGCTGTGGTCTGAATCGTTGATGTTGACCTTGTAGGCCGGATGGCCGCTGCCGAAGCTGGTGGATGGGGAGATTCTCGCGGCGGGCGCGATCCAATCGGCGTCGCTGTCCAAGAGCCCGGTTTCGGTGAAACTCACGGTTGTGGCATAGCCGACGGGATGCTGGAGCGGCTTTCCCGCCTCGTAAGAATGCGCGACGGCTATCAGGTGGTAATTCCACCAGGTCGAATCCGCCGGAGCCTCCTCGGAGACGATCCAAAGGACGTTCGGAAGGTCGTTGAGGGTATCGATCACCTTTCGAACATAGGCATCCTGTACCGTCGTGACCGCGTTGGGCGCCGTCATGGTTACGGCCCCGGTACCGCCGCCATCGTCGACCCCGTTCACGTTGTTGGCCCCCGAAAGCGGATAGCCGTCGCAGGGGAAGCGGAAGATGTTGAGCCATTCGCCGGTGAAGAAGTAGCACCCGGCATAGATTCCAGCCGTTCCCAACTGCCGGACCCGATCGCGAAGGCGATCAAAATAGTTTTGGTTGAACTTGGTCAGGTCAAATTTCAATTTGCCGTCGGTGGCGATCCCAGGGCCCATTCGCTCCCATGGCAGCGGTGAGACGGTAAAATCCGGCGGTGAAACGGCCGTGGTAGGAAGGCCGTGGAACGTCGGCAGCTCCGTAGCCCATATAAGGGTGAAGTTGTGATTGTGGGCGCGAAGCATGTTCACGAACGCCGTGAAGTCTATGGGCTGGACTGAACCATGGGTGCCCCAGTCCTGGAAGGTATTCCACGTCTGAGAACCCGTCAGATAGATCGCCCTTCCGCCTCCGTCGGTAAAGTAGTGGGGATTGGTTGAAAGGGCTCTGAGGGGAACAGTGATCGGTCCATATGCGGAGGCGGCTTTCGGCGCGCCCCACATTGGAGCCGTCGCCCCGATGAACAGAACAAGAGAGGAAAACACGACCCCCGTCCGCTCAGCCGGCCGCCAATGGCACATCTTCATGAAAAAAACGTACCTCTCCCAACTCTCTCCCAGCTTTGCGTCAGTTTAATGGAGCGTATTGTCGAGTGCCAGAGCAAGCATTTCGCTGCCAGCCAAATTGAATATCCCTGCGAGAAATTTGTTGCGAGTCCGTTAAACACAAGCATCAACCCTCAAGCGGCGACCTCGCCCCAGTCTCTTGATCTGGGCGCGAAATGGTGGACGCTTCTGGGCTCGAACCAGTGGCAGAAATTCTAGAATCGCTTGCCCGGACGTTGAGTTCCAAAGATTGGAAATAGGAAAGCGCACGAATTTGCGCACTGATTTCCGAGGATTCGCTAAGCAAGGAGAGCCATGATTGAGTCTGCCTAGACACATGATGCCGTGCGTGGTTTGCGGTGCCCGATGCGGATTGAACGGCGATCATGCTATGGCGCGAGGCCCCATTAATTGAAGCCATTTGGCTAATCACCTCGTGCGGCATCAGAGGTTCTTCGCGGCCTGTTCCCGCGGCACGTTACCGATTACCGGCTTGTCGAGACGCTGTTTGTCGCATTTGGCTGCTGGCGTCTGGAACGCCTGCGGCCTCGCGTATTACCGCTGAGGAAGACAAAGGAGCAAATATGACCTACAAAGAAAAACTCGAGATTGTTGCAAATATCACTGCATTATTAACCTTTGTCGGTGCTGTTGGCGCGTGGTGTTATTATCAATACGGCTTTATTCGAAAACGAAACGAGTTGGAAAAATGTTTGGAACAGGACGGTAAACCTTACAAAAAACTCGGTACACAGGGAGCATTCACTGTCCAGCACATTGCCGCAAAAACCGGGTTGACTGAATCCGAGGTTTTTCATGCTAGTTTTAAGAATCGCCGCATAAATCGATTAGAAAGATTGGATGCGGATGGATATACAAAAGAGATACTATTCCAGTATAACGATTGAAGCTCTGGCAAAACATAGAAATGGTTGGAGGAAATGGGCGGCGACTCATCCAAATACGTCGATTCCCCTCTGAAAAGACGCGTCCTGGCAGCCCTGGACACGATCCGTCAAAACGTGGAGATGGTGGACGCTACTGGGCTCGAACCAGTGACCCCGTGTGTGTGATACACGTGCTCTAACCAACTGAGCTAAGCGTCCGCATCAGAACCGCGAAAAATGAATGCCCGCCGTCCTTGATGCAATTCTGCATTTCAGCCTCCGGAATGGCCGCCGCCCGCCGTCTCAGCGCGATAGGCCTCGGCGAGCAGTACCGCCGGATGCACGACGCGGGGATGGCCCCTCCCGTTGCCGGCGCCCATCGCAAGGCCCTGCTGAATCAGCAGCTGGCATCCCGGATTTGCCGTGGCGACGATCGCCGCCCCTGTTGAGCGGATGTGCCCCACCTTGCGGTCCCGAAGCCAGCCGGATGTCACGGGCTGGGTGAGCGAATACACCCCTGCACTTCCGCAGCACATCGTGGACTCCGGGCACTCCCTGAGCTCGACGCCCGGGATAGCCCTCAGGACCTCGCGCGGCTGATCCGTGATCTTCTGCCCGTGGCAGAGGTGGCAGGCCTCGTGGTAGGTTACCGCGACAGGCTGCGCACCCGCTGGGGGCGTAAGGGGCCTGCGAAACCCGATCTCCACGAGCCATTCCGAGATGTCGCGCATCCTGGCCGACCACGCGGCTGCGCGCCCGGCGAACTCCGGGTCGCCGGCGAGGAGGTGGCCGTAGCGCTTCAGGTGGGAGCCGCAGCCCGCGGAATTCGAGATGATCGCGTCGTACTGGCCCGGGTCGATCGATTCGAGCTGCCGGCGGGCGAGCTGCCTGGCCGCCTCGAGGTCGCCGTTGTGGGCGTGGAGCGAGCCGCAGCAGGACTGGCCCCGCGGCGTCGCCACCTCGCAGCCGTTCTCGAGGAGCACGTCGACGGTGGCCCGGTTCACGTCGGAGAAGGCGACGTCCTGGATGCAGCCGGAAAGGAGGGCGACCCGGTGCCGCGCGGGACCGCGCGGCTTCTCGACGGCGGCGATGACGGCGTCGGAAAAATGCCTGCGGATGGGGATCGCCTGCCTCTCGAGCTCGCCGAGCCGCCTGGGAAGGAGGGAGAAGAGCCCCGACCTGCGCAGCAGCCGGCGGAACCCGCTGGCCTCGTAGAGCCAGAGCAGCCGGCCCGCCGCGTGGAGCGCCCGCGGGCGGAACAGGAGGAAGCGCAGCGAGAAGGAGCGGACCAGCCCGCGCAGGGGGCCGGACGCCGCGCCGCTCCGCTCCGACTGGGCGCGCCCCGCCTCGAAGAGCGTGCCGTAGTCGACCCCCGCCGGGCACGCGGTCGTGCACGCGAGGCACCCGAGGCAGTAGTCCATCTCCTTCGCAAACGCCTTGGTCGTCTCCAGCTCGCCGTCGGCGATCGCCCGCATGAGCGAGATCCTTCCCCTCGGCGAATTGCGCTCCCGGCGCGTCTCCAGGTAGGTGGGGCAGGAGGGAAGGCAGAGCCCGCAGTGCATGCACTGCTGCAGCACCGAGTAGTCCAGGGACCGCAGCAGGTTCCGCTCCGCGCTCACAGGTCGATGATCTTTCCCGGGTTGAGGATGTTGCCCGGGTCCAGCGCCCGCTTCACCCGCTTCAGGAGGGCGTATCCCGCCTCGCCGTACTGGCCCTTCAGGAACGCCTTCTTCGCGAGCCCGACCCCGTGCTCGCCCGTGATCGTCCCGCCGAGGGCGAGCGCCTCGGCGAAAATCTCCCTCATCGCGAGCTCCACCCGGCGCATCTCGTCCGCGTCCCTCTCGTCCGTGAGGAAGGTCGGGTGGAGGTTGCCGTCGCCGAAGTGCCCGAAGGTTGCGATCTCGAGGCGGTGCCTGAGCGCGGCCCCCTGGATGAACCGGATCATCCTGGCGAGCTCGCTCCGGGGCACCGTCGCATCCTCGAGGATGGTCGTGGGCTTCACCCGGGCCAGCGCGCTGAACGCGCTCCGCCTCGCCGTCGCGAGCCGGTCGGCCTCCGCGGCGTCGGCGGCGACCCTAAGCGAGGTGGCCCCGTTGCGGCCGCAGATCTCGCGTATCCTCGCGGCGTCGTCCGCGACCGCGGCGGGGTGCCCGTCCACCTCGATCAGGAGGAGGGCGTCGGCGTCGAGCGGCAGCCCGACCTTGGCGTACGCCTCGACGCAGCGGATCGTCCTGGAGTCGAGGAACTCGAGGGTGCACGGGACGATCTTTGCCGCGATGATGGCCGAGACCGTCTCGGCCGCGGCCTCCATGCTGGAATACGTCGCGAGGAGCGTCTGGCGCGCCGCGGGCCTTGGCAGGAGCTTGAGCAGCACCTCCGTCACGACGCCGAGCGTCCCCTCGCTGCCGATGAAGAGGTCCTTAAGGCTGTAGCCCGCGACGTCCTTCACGCACTTGTTCCCGAGGAGGCAGATCTCCCCGTCCGCGAGCACCACCTCGAGCCCCATCACGTAGTCGCGCGTGACGCCGTACTTGAGGCCGCGCAGCCCGCCGGAATTCTCGGCGACGTTGCCGCCGATCGTGGAGATCTTCATCGAGCCCGGGTCGGGGGGGTAGAAGAGGCCCGCCGCGTCGGCCGCGTCGTAGACCGCCTGGGTCAGGACACCCGCCTGTGCGCGGAGCGTGAAGTTACGGGCGTCGAGCTCGACCAGCCTGTCCATCCTGACGAGGCAAAGGACGATCGAGCCCGGCGTGGGGACGCTGCCGCCGGAGAGGCCGGTGCCGCTTCCCCGCGCGACGACGGGAACCCCGTGCCCGCCTGCAAGCCTGAGGACGGCGGCGACCTCGGCCGCGCTCCGCGGGAAGACGACGGCCCTGGGAAGGCCCCGCAGGGCCGCTGTCGCGTCGAAGGAGTAGGGGATCAGGTCCTCCTTTTCGGTGAGCACCTGCCCCTGGCCGAGGATTTGGGTTAGTTCGTCGATCAACGGGATCCTGTTCCGAAGGGAAAGATGGGGCCTTGCCGGCCAATAATCGAGTCTGCTCAGACTTGCGCGGGCCGCGGCAACGGCGCATGAATCGGGCCGCCCCAAAACATGAAAGCCTTTGCGATGAGCTGGCTGCTGGCGGCGGGCCTGCTTGCGCAGGCCGCCGGCGCCCGTGCGGCGGATTCCCCGCGGCAGCAGCAGACGATGGACTTCGGCTGGAGGTTCGCGCTCGGCGACCCGGCCGGGGCCCAGGCCGCGGGGTTCGACGACTCGAAGTGGCAGGCGGTCGACCTGCCGCACGACTGGAGCATCCACCTCGCCTTCGACAAGAACGCCCCCGCGGGCCGGCCCGGGGGATACCTGCCGGCGGGCATAGGGTGGTACCGGAAGAGCTTCCGCGTCCCGGATTCCTGCAGGGGCAGGCTGGTCTCGGTCGAGTTCGACGGCATCCGCGAGCACGGCGAGGTCTGGATCAACGGCCACTCGCTGGGGCAGCGCCCTTACGGCTACACGAGCGTCGTGTACGACATGACGCCGTACCTAAAGTTCGGGGATGAGGACAACGTGCTCGCCGTGCGCGCCGACAACTCGCACCAGCCGAACTCGAGGTGGTATGCCGGCTCGGGGATCTACCGGCACACGTGGCTCCTCGTGACGGACGGTCTGCACATCCCGCAGTGGGGGACGTACGCGACGACTCCGCGGGCGGCGGCGGACGCCGCCACCGTGTCCATAGCGGTCAGGGTGGAGAACTCGGGGGCCTCGGCGGCCCAGTTCACGGTGGTCTCGACGCTGCTCGACCGGGACGGCCGGGCCGTGGGGGGCGCGCAGAGCGCCTGGTCGCTGGACGCCTCCGCCCAGGGCGAATTCACCCAGCAGATCGAGGTTGCGAAGCCCAGCCTCTGGTCGGTCGAGACGCCCTACCTGTACCTGGTCCGGACGACGCTCCGGAGGGGAGGCGGCGACGTGGACCAGTACGACACGCCGGTCGGCATCCGCTCCATCGCGTGGGACGCCGACAGGGGCTTCGTCCTGAACGGGACGCCTTTGAAGCTGAACGGGGTCTGCCTGCACGCGGACGGGGGCCCGGTCGGCGTGGCCGTCCCGGAGGGCGTTTGGGTCCGGAGGCTCCAGGAGTTGAAGGAGATGGGATGCAACGCGATCCGCACGAGCCACAACCCGCCCGATCCCGGCTTCCTCGACCTGTGCGACCGGATGGGCTTTTGCGTGATGGACGAGATGTACGACGAGTGGCAGATCCCGAAGCAGCAGGCGCCCAATGGATGCCACCGGTTCTTCGATGAGTGGCACGTGCGCGACACGACCGACTTCGTCCGCCGCGACCGGAACCACCCGTGCGTCGTCATCTGGAGCGCGGGCAACGAGATCAGCGAGCAGACCACCGCCGGCGGAGCCGCCGTCCTGCAGGGGCTGGTGGACATCTTCCACAAGGAGGACCCGACGCGCCCGGTCACCTGCGCCTGCGACAAGGCGTACGCCGAGCCGGACAGCGCCACGCCCGAGTTCATGGCGCTGCAGGACGTGGCGGGATACAACTACGTCGACCGCTGGCGCGACCGGGCCAGCACGTACTACAGCCCCGACCGGCGCCAGTTCCCGGACCGGAAGTTCATCGGGACCGAGAGCTCCTCGATGGGCGGAGTCCGGGGGGACTACGGGATCCCGTTCCCGCCGCCCGAGGCTCCCGGCGTCACCGCCGCCCCGGCCCCGGCGAAGCCGGCGCCCGGCGCCTTCTGGGCCCGCTGGCGCAGCTGCCTGCCCAGGATCAACGTCGAGGAGCTCTGGAAGTTCGTCCGGGCCCACAACTACGTCGCGGGGGACTTCATGTGGACGGGCATCGACTACCTCGGCGAGGGCGGGGTGGGGTCGCCCTCCGGGGTGATCGACACCTGCGGCTTCAGGAAGGACGGCTACTATTTCTACCAGAGCCAGTGGACCTCGAAACCGATGGTCCACCTGCTCCCCCACTGGAACTGGAAGGGCGGCGAGGGCCGGCCCCTGTCCGTCTACGCCTACACGAACTGCGACACGGTGGAGCTGTTCCTGAACGGCCGGTCGCTGGGCGTTAAGGCCTATGAATTCCCCCGGGCGGGCGTGGAGGGGGAATGGAACAACCTGCCGGCGCGCTCGCGCGGGCCCCACACGACGGGCGACCTTCACCTCGCGTGGGATGTCATCTACGAGCCCGGGACCTTGAGGGCCGTAGGAAGGCGGGCCGGCCAGGTCGTGGCCACCGACGAGGTCGCCACTTCCGGCGAGCCGGCGGCCGTCAGGCTGACCATGGACAAGGCGGCGCCGGCCGCGGACGGCCGGGACGTCGTCCACGCGGTCGTGGAGATCGTCGACGCGGACGGGAGGACCGTCCCGACCGCCGGCAACGGCGTCGCCTTTGAGGTGCAGGGCGAGGCCAGGATCATCGGCGTCGACAGCGGGGACCTCTCGATCTCCGAGAGCTTCCAGGGCGGCGAGAGGCATGCCTTCAACGGCATGTGCCTGGCGATCCTGCAGACGACCCGGAAAGCCGGGGCGATCCGCATCACCGCGCGCTCGCCTGGACTGCGCGAGGCGACGGTCGAGCTGGCCTCGGCGCAGTGACCTCCCGGCGCACCCGGGTCAGAGCCTTGGGGCCGGGGGAAGGGTGGGCTCGGCCCACGCATTCGCGCCCATGGTCCTCAGCCTGCGCCTGAAGACGGTGTCGCCGCATGCGGCAAAGAGCGTGTCGAAATGCTCCCCGCCGAAGCATAGGTCGGTGACCCGCCGGTTCGGCGTGGCGACGATCGCGTTCACCCGGCCCGCTTGGTCGCAGATCTGGATGCCGAGGCCGGTGGCGGCATAGAGCCAGCCGGACCTGTCGCAGCGCAGCCCGCCGGCGCCGCTTCCCTCCTCCGTGTCGGCCTCGTGCAGCCAGAAATAGCGCTGCTTGTCGGCGAGCGCGCCATCGGCCCCCACCTTGTAGCTGTAGATCCAGCGGGTGGCGCTTTCGGCGACGTACAGGAGGGACTGGTCTGGCGAGAGGGTGATGCCCGTTGCGGAGCGCAGGCCGGCGTCGACGGACTCCTTCCCGCCGCCGGGCCTGATCAGCCAGACCCCGCCGCCATCCGTGGCGTAGGCGCTGCCGTTGTGGGCGACCACGAGATGGCGGCCCAGGATGCCCCTGGTGATGACGTCCACCTTGCCATCGGTTCCGCAGGCGAGGATCTGGGCGGTTGCCGAGACGGCGGCGTAGAGGCGCCCGTCCGGGCCGAACTGCTGGGCGTCCGCGGGACCCGAGGCGCCGGGGCATTCGGTGACGCTGCCGTCGACGGCGATCCTGTAGGATCTGCCCGCCGGAGGGTCGTTGAAGAACACCTCCCCCTTCGCGTCTGCCGCCGGGCTTCCTGCGGATGCGAATCCGCGGGCCGCGACGTTCCAGTCCTCGCCCGGGATGAGGAGCGCGGCCAGCGCGGCGTTCTGCGACACCCCCTTGGCAACGGGCTTCGGCCAGTCCTTCCAGAGCCAGCGCAGGGCGTCCGGCAGGATGGCGCCCATGTGCTTGCCGTTGTGCCCGCCGTCCCCCCAGACGTGGTTCACCTCATAGCCGGAGAACGCCAGCGCCCGCTCCATCGTCTGGTTGGCCATCCACCAGTCGCCGCCGTAGATGTTGAGGTCGCGTGAGCCGTCCTGCAGGAACACCCGGATCGGCTTGGGCTCGGACTTCCGGATCAGCGTCGGGTACCCGTCGCCGCCGCGCAGGCCCACGTAGGTCCCGATGGAGCTGAGCACGCGGCTGAAGGCGTCGGGCCGCTCCCAGGCGGCCGTGAAGGCCGCGATTGCCCCGCTGCTTGAGCCCGCGATGGCGCGGTCGTTCGCGGAATGCGAGAGGCGGACCTGCCGTCCGTCCGCGGTCGCCTTCGTCTCCACCTCGGGCAGGACCTCGTCGAGGATGAGGCGCGCGTAGGCGTCCCCGAGGCCGTCGTATTCAAAGCTGCGGTTGAACCGGCTGAGCGCCCTCGCGGCATTGTCCGCAGCGACGACGCCGGGGGTCACGAAGACGCCGATCATCACCGGCAGCTCGCGCCGCGCGATCAGGTTGTCCAGGACGACCGGGGCGTTCCACTGCACGCCGTCCTGGTCGACGTAGACGCAGGCCGGCCTCGCCGGATCGTACTGGCGCGGCACGTAGACCGTGACCTGGCGCGTGGTGCCGGGGAATACCTTCGACCGGGCGAACTCGAACTTGACCAGCTCGCCCTGCGGCACGCCGGGCTGGGGCGCGGAGTCGGGCCCGGGGACATAGCTGTCCTCCTGGCTGAAGGCCCCGATGGGCGGCGCGACGAGAAGCAGGGCGGACAGGATGGATGACGGGAGTGCCTTCATGGTTGGGGTGGTTGCCTGGCGGGACTCCGGGATGCACTTCCGCCCGCCGCGGCTGGGGATCACGACTGGAACGCCGGGCATCCGGCCTTTCAAGGCGCAATCGGTCCGCGCATGGTTTCACCGCTGGAATCCCGCCTGCGCCATTCTGGGCGCCGCCATCCTGTCCACTGTGCCTAAATGGCTGCGCCCGGGGGTGCGGCCCAGAAGGCTGCCCCTTCTGTATCAAGCGGTTGCGCCGATGGCGCACCCCATGCACTGCAGGGACGAAATGGACCTGAACAAATTCACCCAGATGTCGCGCCAGGCCGTCGCGGACGCCCAGGCCATCGCACGGCGCCTCAACCACAACGAGGTCGAGACGTGGCACCTGCTCTCCGCTCTCCTGGGCCAGGAGAACGGGATCATCCCGGGCCTGGTCGACAAGATGGGCCTGTCCGCGGGCGCGCTGCAGCTGGCCGTGGACCGGGAGCTCGAGCGCCTGCCCAAGGTGACGGGCAGCGTCGACACGTCGAAGGTCTACGTGACGCAGGCCGTGAACGACGTGCTCACGAAGGCCGAGCAGGACGCGAAGGCGCTCAAGGACGAGTTCGTCAGCGTCGAGCACGTGTTCCTCGGCCTGATCGAGGTCGGCCGTCCCGACGCCCTGAAGAAGCTCTTCAAGAGCTTCGGCCTCGACCGCGCCAAGGTGATGGGCGCCCTGAAGACGGTCCGCGGCAGCCAGCGCGTCACGACGGACAACCCCGAGGCGACCTACCAGGCGCTCGAGAAGTACGGCGTGGACCTCGTGGACCGGGCGAAGAAGGGGAAGCTCGACCCGGTCATCGGCCGCGACGACGAGATCCGCCGCACGATCCGGATCCTTTCGCGAAGGACCAAGAACAACCCGGTCCTGATCGGCGAGCCCGGCGTCGGCAAGACGGCGATCGTCGAGGGGCTCGCCCAGCGGATACTGCGCGGCGACGTGCCTGAGGGCCTCAAGGAGAGCACGGTCTTTGCCCTCGACATGGGCGCCCTGGTCGCGGGCGCCAAGTACCGCGGCGAGTTCGAGGAGCGCCTGAAGGCCGTCCTGAACGAGGTCAAGCAGTCGGATGGCCGCGTCATCCTCTTCATCGACGAGCTGCACCTGATCGTGGGCGCAGGCAAGGTTGAGGGCGCGATGGACGCGGGCAACCTGCTAAAGCCCATGCTCGCGAGAGGCGAGCTCCACTGCATCGGCGCGACGACCCTGGACGAGTACAGGAAGCACATCGAGAAGGACGCGGCGCTGGAGCGGCGCTTCCAGCCCGTCCTCGTGGAGCAGCCGAGCGTCGAGGACGCGATCTCGATCCTGCGCGGGCTGAAGGAGCGCTTCGAGCTCCACCACGGAGTCAGGATCCAGGACAACGCGCTCGTGAACGCGGTCGTCCTTTCGAACCGCTACATCTCCGACCGCTTCCTCCCCGACAAGGCGATAGACCTGGTCGACGAGGCGTGCGCGATGATCCGGACCGACATGGACTCCATGCCGCAGGAGCTGGACGAGCTCACCCGGCGCTCCCTCCAGCTCGAGATCGAGGAAACCGCGCTCGCCAAGGAGAAGGACGACGCCAGCAGGGAGAGGCTCACCGTCCTGCGAAGGGAGCTGGCAGAGGCGCGCGAGAAGGCCAAGGGGCTCAAGCTCCAGTGGGACAGGGAGAAGGCCTCGGTCGGCCGGCTCCGCAAGCTGAGGGAGGAGATCGAGGCCGCCCGGCTCGACATGGAGAAGGCCGAGCGCGCCTACGACCTGAACAAGGTCGCGGAGCTGCGCCACGGGAGGATCCCGCAGCTCGAGGGCGAGCTGAAGAAGCTCGAGAAGGCGGGGAAGACGACGACCCTCTTCAAGGAGGAGGTCTCCGGCGAGGAGATCGCCGAGATCGTCGCCAAGTGGACGGGGGTCCCGGTCACCCGGCTCCTGGAGGGCGACAAGGAGAAGCTCCTGCGGCTTGAGGAGACGCTCCACAGGCGCGTCATCGGCCAGGACGAGGCCGTGACCCTGGTCACGGAGGCGATCCTTCGCGCGCGCAGCGGGATCAAGGACCCGCGCCGGCCCGTCGGCAGCTTCCTCTTCCTTGGTCCGACCGGCGTGGGCAAGACGGAGCTGGCGAAGGCGCTCGCCGAGACCCTCTTCGACACCGAGTCCGCGATCGTGCGCATCGACATGTCGGAGTACATGGAGAAGCACACGGTTTCACGGCTGCTCGGCGCCCCCCCGGGCTACGTGGGCTACGACGAGGGAGGCCAGCTGACGGAAGCCGTCCGCCGCAAGCCGTACGCCGTGGTCCTCTTCGACGAGGTCGAGAAGGCCCACCCGGACGTGTTCAACGTGCTGCTGCAGGTGATGGACGACGGCCGGATCACCGACGCGCAGGGCCGCACGGTGGATTTCAAGAACACGATCATCATCATGACGTCCAACATCGGCTCGCGATTCCTGCTCGAGGGCGTCACCGGGGACGCGATCCCGGAGAGCGTCCGCGAAAGCGTCATGGCCGATCTCCGCGCCTCGTTCCGCCCGGAATTCCTGAACCGGATCGACGAGACGATCCTCTTCAAGCCGCTCACGCTTGAGGAGATCGGCTCGATCGTGGACCTGCTGCTCGCCGACCTGAACCACAGGCTGGCCGACCAGCGCGTGACCGTCGCCCTCGACAAGAAGGCGCGGGAATGGGCGGCCGAGAAGGGCTACGACCCGGTCTTTGGCGCCCGGCCCCTCAAGCGCTACCTCCAGCGCCAGATCGAGACGCGGCTCGCCCGCGCGCTGATCTCGGGCAAGGTCGCGCAGGGATCGACCGTCACCTTCTCCGTCAAGAACGGAGAGTGGGTGGTCGCCTGATTCCGGCGGCGGGGGTCGTCCCTGAGTCCGGACCGGCTCAGGCGCCCCTTTGGAATGAGCGGATCGCGTCCTGGATCTTCCTCGCGTCGGATTTCCACAGGCCGTTGATGAATATCGGCTGGCTTCCGCCGGAAGTCTCAACCGAGATGCTCGAGAGGAAGATGCCGTTCCTCACGCGCAGCGATGCAATGGCCTTGTAGCTGATGCGCTCCTCGCTCGATCCGAAGAACCGCCCCTTTCGAAACAGGATCCCGTCGCTGGCCAGAGTCAGCGAATCGGGGAAGAACGTGTTGCCGGTCGACCAGCGGCTCGACTGGTATCTTTCTTCATCGATCGGGCCCGCGGTAGCGGCCCTGTCACCCTCGTTTTCCGGAGGCGGGCCCTCTCCCTCTTCCCCTTCCCGGGCGAGAAGCCTGCGCTTCGCATCCGCAAACTCCCCGTCGGTCAGGTTCCCTTCCTTCCGAAGATTGGCCAGCTTCTGCAGTTCGTCGGCGATATTCATGGGTAATCCGGGTCTTGGCGGCTACGCGGCCTGCCTGAGGATCTTCTCGACGACCTCGGGCGTGATGTCGCCACGCTCCCCGAACTTCACCAGGCCGCGGGCCTTAAGCCGGCCGGCGACCTCGGATGCGGTCTCGGCTGGGACGCCGTAGTCCCTGAGGCGCGTGCGCAGCCCCAGCGACTCGTAGAAGGCGCGCGTCTTCGCGACGGCCGCCTCGGCGCGGGCACCGTCGGTGCCCTTGTCGATATCCCAGACGCGCTCGGCGTACTGCACGAGCTTGGCCTTCTTCCTGGCGCGCTGGACGCTGAGCAGGCTCGGGATCACGACCGCGAGCGTCCTCGCGTGGTCGATCCCGTGCAGCGCGGTTAGCTCGTGCCCGATCATGTGGCTGGCCCAGTCCTGCGGGACGCCGGCCCCGATCGCGCCGTTGAGGGCCCAGGTGGCCGCCCAGACGACATTCGCGCGAAAGTCGTAGTCCGTCGGGTTCCTCACCGTCCTCGGGCCCTCCTCGATCAGCACACGCATCACCGACTCCGCAAAGCGGTCCTGGATGGCCGCCCTGGCGGGGTAGGTGAGGTACTGCTCGATGACATGCGTGAAGGCGTCGGCGACGCCGTTCGCGATCTGCCGCTGCGGCAGCGTGAAGGTGGTCTCGGGGTCCAGGACCGAGAACCGCGGGAAGGCCACCGGGTGTATGAATGCAAGCTTTTGCCTGATCGAGCGCCGGCTGATGACCGCCGCGCCGTTGGCCTCCGAGCCCGTTCCGGGAAGCGTGAGGACGGCGCCGACGGGGAGGGCCGACCGGAGCCTGGCGCCGCGCGTCACGAGGATCTCCCAGGGGTCGCCCTCGTACGGGACGGCGGCCGCGACAAACTTCGCCCCGTCGAGCACGGACCCTCCCCCCGCGGCGAGGATCCATTCGGTCTTCTCGCGCCGGGCGAGCTCGACCGCCCTCATGAGGGTGTCGTAGTCGGGGTTGGCCTCGACTCCGAAGAACTCGAGGACGGCGCGGCTTCCGAGCGCCCTGCGCACCTGGTCGTGTACGCCGTTTGCGCGGATGCTCCCGCCGCCGGCGAGGAGAAGGACCCTGCATTGGGCGGGAAGCTCGCGGTCGATGGCGGCTATCTGGCCCCGGCCGAAGTGGATGCGCGTCGGGTTGAAATACGTGAAGTTTTCCATGGCGAAGGCCAAGAATCTGCGGAAAATATGGAAAACCGCAACCGCTGCCGTGCCCCAGGAGCCCATCCGCTATTTTGACCGCTACGACGGGACGACCAAGATCGAGAAGGTCTTTGGCGAGCGCTGGCTGCGTCTTGCCTATGAGAACCCGGTCGGCCGCCTCGCGGTCTGGCTCCTTTTCCGGCGCGCCTTCTTTTCCTGGTACTACGGGAGGAGGATGAACGCCAGGGAGAGCGACCTGCTGATCATCAAGTTCATCGGGGACTACGACATCAAGGTCTCCGAATTCGCCAAGTCGCCCTTCGACTTCAAGACCTTCAACGAGTTCTTCCACCGGGCGCTCAAGCCCGAGGCGAGGCCGGTCGAGCCGGGGGCCGGGATCGCGGTCTTCCCCGCGGACGGCCGGCACCTCGCCTTCCCCGACATCGACAGGGCGGACGGGTTCTACGTGAAGGGGGCCAAGTTCACGCTCGAGGGGCTCCTCGGGGACGCCGACCTAGCCGCTCGGTTTTCGGGCGGATCGATGCTCATCTCGCGGCTCTGCCCGAGCGACTACCACCGCTTCCACTTCCCCGTGGCGGCCATCCCGGCCAACCCGAGGCTCGTAAAGGGCAAGCTCTACTCGGTGAACCCGATCGCGCTCCGCAGGAACATCCTCTACCTCGTCCGCAACAAGCGCTTCGTGACGCTCGTCGAATCGACGATCTTCGGGACGGTGGCGATGGTCGAGGTGGGGGCGACCGCGGTCGGAAGCATCGTGCAGAGCTTCGTCCCGGGGCGGCCGGTCCTCAAGGGGGAGGAGAAGGGCATGTTCGCCTTCGGGGGGTCCTGCGTGATCACGCTGTTCGGGAGGAGCCGCATCGTGTTCGACGCGGACATTGTCGGGCAGAGCGCCTCGTGCACCGAGACCTACGCCCGGATGGGCGACCGGATGGGGCTGGCGACAAGGTGATCCGGGTGAACGGGCTCAGGGGTGCCCCTGGCCGATTATTGTCAGCAGGACCCTGAGCGGCTTGTCGCAGCCCTCATAGGTGGAGCCGTCGTACGAGGAGCACACGACCTTGCCCGTGGCGGTGTCGATGATGATCAGGTTGGGTATCCCCCCGCCCGTCGCGGCACCCCATGCGCCAGCCTCCCTGCGGCTCACGGCCGGGAACTCCATCCTGTGCTGGCGCATGTAGGCGATCATTTCTGCGTCGGTGGGGTCATAGCTGACCATGACGAGCTGGAACCGGAGTTTCGTCTTGTCCGCGCCGTGGTAGAACTCGGCGAGGCGCGGCGAAAACTGCTGGCAGGGCGGGCACCAGCCGGCGCCGTGGTAGACCGCAAGATAGGGCGCGAGGCGGGGTTGGAACTCCTCGCGGACCACGGTCCCGTCGCCTCCCAGGCGCTCGACCTGAAGCGTGTTCTCGGCCCTGCCGAACCTGGGCGCCAGCCTGAATCCCTTGAGGACTTCGAAAAGGCCAAACACGATGAGCACGGCGATCAGGAACCTCTTCACGGGTTGATGGCGCCAGCATGAAGGAGTGGATGTAAAGGTGGCTAACAATTTCCAAAGAAGCCCTCCGCTCGTCCGCGGAAACCAAGCCGAGCAAGAGCCGGGCCAGCTTTGGCGGCGGGCTCATCGAACGGCTTCGCACCCGGCCGGCTCCAATCCCATTGACTCGCATAACCACCCGGCCTCGGCTCTTTCCCATGGCTATTAAGCGCAAGACATTTCGGGAGGGAATGCAGGTAGCGGCCAATCACAGCCTTTTATTGCCGCCGGACAAGTGTTTCGGGCCAGCCTCGCCCTCGCCTCCGCCTACCATGCCCAAGGCTGCCCCGTCGAAGCCAAGGGCCCCGGCTTCTGTGCCGACTCCGGCTGCCGGCGCGGGCCCATCCGCCGCAGCAGTACCGGCGGCGACGCAGAAACTGACGCCGGAGGAACAGATGGCCCTCTTCGAAAAGGACCTGAAAGAGAAGGATTGGGGCCACCAGCCCTGCTGACGGCCAGCACGCCCATCCTGGACGCGGTCCAAACTTGAAACGGCTCCGGAATTGCGCATGCGTCTAGGTTGCGCAAGTGATAATCTGCTCGGGTGGTGGAATGGCATACACGACGGTCTTAGAAGCCGTTGCCGAAAGGCGTGCAGGTTCAAGTCCTGTCCCGAGCACCATTCTTTCTCAGGTCTGAAAGCGGTTCGGGCGAAGCCCCAGGAGGAAGTCTTCGCAGGGCACGCAGCTAACACCGTCTCGCTTGAAGCGATCTTCCCCGCGATGCAAAAGGAAGCGATGGCTTTGCGGGTAGTCTTCCGCGAAATGCTTGAGTGAGCGCAGGTCGTCCGGCCGCACTTGCCTCGAATTCTTGACCTCAACGGCGAAGACCCCGGTCTCGCCGTAGACGACGAAATCGACCTCCACTTGCGACCTCGTCTGCCAATAATATAGGCTATGATTGCCCGCCGAGTAGTCACACCAAGCGCGGAGATGCTGGGCCACCAAACCCTCAAGCGCCAATCCGTCGATCTCCTGCGGTGCGTCGAGCGGCCCGCTGGGACGGTTGGCGCGAAACACCCCGGCATCAAAGAAATAGAACTTGGGATGGGTGGCCAATTCCCGCTTTGCCCGTTTGGAGAACACCCGAAGGCGGAATCCGAGCAGCAAATCCTCCAGGATTTCGAGGTAACCTTCCACGGTTTTCCTGCTCACCTGACAGTCCCGAGAAACATTGCTGAGGTTGAGCACGCTTGCGTGGGAAAAGCTCATGGCCTCCATGAAGCGCGCAAATGAGCCTACGTTGCGAACCAGTCCTTCCATCTGAACTTCCTCTCGCAGATAGAGCCCGTTATAGGCTTTGAGAATGGAGTCTGGTTCGGCTGCAGCCCACACCAGCGGAAGCATTCCATGGCGCAGCGCGGCACCGAGGTTGAATCGCTTGCCCAACTCAACCGCCAGATAGGGATAGAGGTGCTTTTGAGCTGCTCGCCCGCCCAGCAGATTGACTCCATGGCGCCTCAGGGTTCGGGCGCTGGAGCCGGTTAAAATGAACTGTTGACCGGTCTTGCGTTCTATCAACAAGTGAACGACTTCCAACAGAGCGGGAAGCTTTTGAACCTCGTCGATGATGACCTGGGGTTTTGCTGCATTTCCTTCGACCAGTTCGATCAACCGCTCGGGGCGTGCTGATAACTGGCGGAGGGTCTCAGGCTCTAGGAGGTCGATCCGAAGTGCTTTGGGGTACTGATGGGTCGACCAGAGAGTCTTGCCGGTGCCGCGAGGGCCCAGCAGGAAAAAATGCTCAGGGCCCGGGCGAAAAATTCGTGGTATAAATGCCATTATGAGACGCAAAATGGCGACTCATCCGCCGTTTTTCAAGGCATAAATCCTGAGGCCCACGCCAATCTCTGGAAGTTCAAATGAGAGTCCCGCATACTGATTCATTGACAACCCATTGACAGATACAGCTTGCTTGCGCTGCGCTGCCGTTCTCAGCCCCGCCCTGCGCGTCAGAGGTAACATAAAGCATCAGAGGGAGATGCGATGGCCCTAGAAGCCGTTGCCGAAAGGCGTGCAGGTTCAAGTCCTGTCCCGAGCACCAAATAGCACACGTCCCCCGATGGCGATGGCGGGAGAGTCAAGGGCGTTTC
>CALAOT010000032.1 GCA_937889545.1 uncultured Opitutaceae bacterium | reverse complement strand
CGGCCCACCAAGGCTGCCGCTGGCCCGCGCGGCGCTCAGCGGATCGGGGCTCGCGGTCAAGGGCTCGCACCTGGTCGACCCGCGGACGGGCCTGCCGGCGGCCCGGACCCTTCGCGCCTGGGCCCTCGCGCCGGGCGCAGCCCTCGCCGACGCCCTGTCCACCGCGTTCTTTGTCATGAGCGACGCGGAGGTCGCCGCCTTCTGCGGGGCCCATCCCGGCATCGGCGCCGCCCTGGCGCGTCCCGACGGCGGCCTTGGGCTTCACGGCACCCTGGTGCCGGCGGCCGCGGGGAAATAGAAACGGGTCAGGGCTGCTGGCCCGAGCGGCCTCCCAGCCGCACCCGAGGGAAGAACCTGCCGGTCCTCTTCATGTACGCATCGTACTCCTCGCCAAAGGCGCCGAGCATCATCCGCTCCTCCTTGGGAACCCGGTTTGCGACGATGCCTAGGGTCGCCGCGGCCAGGATCACGAACATCCAGTTCGCCGAGACAGCCGCAAGGCCCGCGGTCCAGAGGATGATGGACGCGTACATGGGATGGCGCACCCGGAGATAGGGCCCGGTCGTGACCAGCCGGTGCCTTTCGCGCAGCATGAGCTGCGGCGACCACTGCCGGCCCAGGGCAACGTGCGTCCAGGTCCAGAATGCCACGCCGCCCAGGCCGGCCAGCAGTCCGGCCCACCGGACCGCATCGGGCAACCCGATGTAGGCGAAACGCAGCCAGGGTGGCTCTATGCCGTAGAGTGCGATGATTGCGAAAAAGAGGAGGCCGGCGGCGGCCCGGGCGGCGACGGAGGCCCGGCCCTCCCGCTTCACCGCGGCCGCGTCGGGCATGACCCGCTCGCCCCGCCGCACGATCCACACGTCGAAACAGATGCGCATCACGAACACGAGGCCGATCAGGGTCCATGCCGCCAAGCGCCATTGGGTGCCGGGGCCCGTCATGGTGGTGGTCCTGCCGGATCCTGGGATGCGCCGCTAGAGTTCGAACGATTCCTGCTCCGCGGGAGGAGGCGCGGGCAGGTCCCTCACCATCCTGAAATAGAAGTACACGTCCAGCGGTACGCGCACGATCGGTATGACGAGCAATGCGATCCTGATGGCGGGGAGGTTGCCGTGGATCATGCCGGAGTACCGCATCAGGAACGCGAGCGAGGTCGTGAGGAAAATGGAGACGGAGAGAAGGAACAGGTACAGCATGTAGCTCTTGCCCGTCCTCTTGTACGTCTCAAGGTTGAGCACCGCGTAGGCGAGGGGGCTCAGGATCAGGACGGCCCAGTACGTCCGGTCGATCAGGAAGGTGAGGGTCATGGCGTTGGATTGCCGGGTTGCGGATGAGCCCGCAGCGGCCCCATCCAACCTCGGAGCCGGCAGGCGGGGGGTCAACGGCTGAAAGCCGGCCGCAGGCGGGACGGGGCGACGGGGGAGGCATTGCAATTCCCGGGGTCCCTCCGGCGTGCGGCGGTGATGGAATTGTGCTCGCCGCCGCAGCGATGCGGCCGCCATTCTACCGCGCCCAAGATTCATGCCGGCCAGTTCCCCATCGACCGCCAACCGCGCCGTCTTTCTCAGCTACGCGCGCGAGGACACTGCCGCCGCCAACCGCATCGCAGAGGCGCTGCGAAGCCACGGCGTGGAGGTGTGGTTCGACCAGAGCGAGCTACGGGGCGGGGACGCCTGGGACCAGAAGATCCGCAGGCAGATCGACGCCTGCACGCTCTTCATGCCGATCATCTCCCGGACCACGGAGGGGAGGGGCAAGGGCTATTTCCGGCTCGAGTGGAAGCTGGCGGTCGAGCAGACGCACCTCCTCATGGAGGGCGTGCCCTTCCTGGTGCCCGTCGTGGTGGACGACACCACGGACTCGGCCGCCGTGCCCGCGGAGTTTCGCCGCGTGCAGTGGACGCGCATGCCGGGAGCGCTGCCGTCGCCGCAGTTCGTCGAGCATGTGAAACAGCTGCTGGAGGGGCCGCGGGCGGCGTCGGCGGGGGCGGGCCGAGCCGAGGCCGTGCAGCCGGCTTCGGCGGCCCCGGCGCCAAAGGCCGGCCGTTGGGTGGGGACATCGTGGCTCATCGGGGGGCTCGTCGCGGGCCTCATCGTGGCCGTCGCGGCCGTGGGCTGGTTTCTCCGAAGCCCCGCGCACCCGAATGTGGCCGCGGAGGCAAAGCCCGCCGCGCCGGCCGCCGCTCCGGTCAATGACAAGTCGATCGCCGTCCTCCCGTTCGAGAACATGAGCGAGGAAAAGGACAGCCTGTTTTTCACGGACGGGATCCACGAGGACATCCTGACCAACCTCGCCCTGGTCCGCGATCTGCACGTCGTCTCGCGCACGTCGGTCATGCAGTACCGAGGGACGACCAAGACCATCCGCCAGATTGGCGAGGAGCTGCGCGTGGCCTACGTGCTCGAGGGGAGCGTGCGCCGCGCCGGCGGCAAGGTCCGCGTGACCGGCCAGCTCATCAACGCGCGCACGGACGAGCATGTCTGGGCCAAGGCGTACGACCGGGACATCACCGACATCTTCGGCATCCAGGCCGAGCTGTCGCAGGAGATCGCCGGAGCGCTGGCGGCAGCGCTGTCGCCACAGGAGAAGACTCTCCTGCAGCGCCGCCCGACGGAGAACCTTGCCGCATATGAGCTCTTCCTGAAGGGCCGCGACGTGCTCAACCGCTCCCCGAGCGGAAGCCCCGCCCGGCTGAAGGAGGCCGAGGGCTATCTCCAGCAGGCGGTCGACGCCGATCCCAGTTTTGCGACGGCCTGGGGCTCGCTTTCGCAGGTGCATTCGTTGTTCGTCTTCTGGGAGATCGACCACACACCGGCGCGACTTGCCAAGGCCGACGCCGCCATCGGAAACGCCGTCCGTCTGGCGCCCGAGGCGCCGGACGTCGTCCGCGCGGTCGGCACCTACGCCTACTACGCCTACCGCGACTACCCGCGCGCCATCGCGCAGTACGAGAAGATCGCCCGGCTCCAGCCGAACGACCCGACGGTGTTCTCCTCGCTGGGCCTCATCCTGCGCCGCCAGGGCCAATGGGCGGAATCGCTGGCCCAACTGCGGAGGGCCGTCGAGCTCGATCCGGGCAACGTGAGCTACGTGCGCAACCTGATGCAGTCCCTGGAGTATGCCCGGCGCTGGGACGAGGCGGTCGGCCTGCAGCGGCGGCTGATCACCATGCTTCCGGAGGATCGCCTCAGGGAGGAGATTTCGCTTTCCTGGCAGTTTGCTTACTCCACCGGCTCGACCAAGGAGGCCGAGGATCTGCTCGCCCGGCTGACCCCGGAGCAGTTGAGCTCGCACCGCGTCATCAGGTTCCGCAGGGTGCTTGCGCAGTGGAAGGGCGACTATGCCGAGTTCAAGGGGCTTGACGCCCAGCTTCCGTTCTTTGACGAGGACGGCGCCGAGCACTCGATCCAGGCAGCGAATGCGGCCACGGTCTATGCCGCCCACGGCGACCTGCAGGAGGCGCGGGCGCGGATCGCGGATTTTCCCGCGGAGGTGCGGGCCCGGATCGAGCGCGAGCCGGCCAACCCGCTGCTGTACGGCTACCTGGCGCAGATGGAGGCGGTGCTCGGCCACAAGGAGGAGGCGGTGCGCCTGGGCCGCCGGGCGGCGGAACTTCTGCCGGAGACGCGCGACACGATCGTCGGTCCGGCCATAAGCTATTATCTCGCAAGCATCTACGCGTGGACGGGCGACAAGGATCGGGCGCTGGCGGAACTTGCCCGCCTGATGCACATTCCCGGCAGGGCCGAGGTCGAAATCATGCGCCATGACCCCATGCTGACCCCGCTGCGCGGCGACCCCCGCTTCGGGGCGCTGCTAAGCGACCCGAAGAACCGGGCGCCGCTGTTCTGAGGAACCCTGGCGCCCCCGCGCCGCTCAGGTCCGCGGCCTCGCGATGTCGGCGAGCCGGTCGGGCGCATTCCCGAGCCGCTCGAGGCGCGGGTACTTCAGGCCGCCGTGGTAGTCCACCTTCACCGTGGTGAACGCGTCCCCGTTCTGCACGATCAGCTCGATGGGCGCGGCGCCCGATTTCGCCGACTTGATGGCGTCCTTCAGGAACACGCCGGAGTACTTGTCGCCGTTGACGGCGATGACCTTCATTCCGGGCGCAAGGCCGGCGCTGAAGGCCTCGCTCTGCCACAGCACGTCGGTGATCGCGCCGGCATTGTCGCCCGCGTCGACCGAGAAGCCGATCGAGCCCATCAAGTCCACGCGCTTCCCGACTTTTTCACCCGCCTTGAAGACGTCCGTCGGCTCGTCGGAGAAGGCGAGTTTCCAGCCTCCTCGCGTGATGCCGCCGAGCGGGGCGGCCGGATCGGTCGAGTCGAGGCGCTGGCGGAGGAACGCGGCCCAGTCGAGCGGCTGCACCCTGCCGAGCGCCGCGACGACATCGTCGAACGTGTAGGTGGCGACCTCGCGGCTGCCGTCGTTCGCGCCGTAGAACGCGCGCGCGAAGTCGTCCATCGAGCGCGCGCCGCCGCTGCGCTCGCGGATCGTCGTGTCGACGTCGAGCCAGACCAGCACCCCCTCGTCGTAGTAGTCGTATGAGCGGCGGTAGTTTCGCCAACCGATGCCGGAGCCGGCATTGACCTGCGCTCCGTCAGCGGTGTCCTGGAGGGGGCGCCACGCGCGGCCGGGCACCAGCGACATGCCCGCGGCGATGCTGGCGAGGTTGTTGCGGTATTGCTCCGGCGTCCAAAGCCCGGAGCGCGCCGTGAGCACCTCGCCGAAATACTCGGTCAGGCCCTCGTAGACCCACAGCAGGTCGTCCCTCATCGGCACATGGTTGTAGTCGGGCGTCCAGAGGTCGGCGGGGCGGCGGTACTTGCCGTTCCATGAGTGGACGTACTCGTGGGGCATCAGGCTTGCGCTTCGCAGATACGAGTCCGGATCCGTGAAGTACTCCGGGAAGAGCCGGTCGTCGCTTGACTGGTGGTTCTCGAGGCCCCCGTGGGTCGTGCCGTCGGACAGGGTCAGGAGGAAGTCGTAGTGCCCGTAGTGCCGCGACCCGAACAACGCGTAGGCCTGCGCGACGAGCGCGGAATGGGCCGCGAGCTGCGGGGCCGTGATCGCGAGGTTCCCGGGACGGTCCGCGACGATGTCCAGGTGCACCGGCGGCGTGGCATTCGGGGCAAGGTCGACGCGCTTGAAGTTCACCCCTGCGATGAGGGGCGAGTCCACCAGTTCCTCGACGCTCACCGTCCTGAAGCTCACCTTGCCGCCGGCCTCGCCCGCCGGCTCGAGCGCGGTGGCGTAGCCCCAGCCCGCGGGCAGCGCAACGCTCGGCGCAACCGGGATCCGCCTGACATAATATCCTGCCGGGTAGAACATCACGTTGTACCACTGGAGGATGACGTGCCTGTTGGTCTCGGACGCTGCCCCGGCTGCGGCCGGCGAGAAGAACTGGAAGTCGACCCCGATCTCCTTCGCGCCGGGCGGGACGTCGAGGTGCAGGGTGAACATGTCGTCCAGGTCGCGGCGCCAGGCGACGCGCTCGCCGCCCGCGGTGATGACGACGCCCGCCACGCTGGCGATCTGGCCGCCGGGCGAATGCGTGCCGGGGATCCACTTCGGATAATGCAGCGCCAGCGGCCCTGGGCCGGCGGGGATGACCTCGTGGACGCGGAACACCCTCTGCGAGGTGTTCGAGACGTCGACGCTGAGCGTGAGCGTGCCGGGGTACGGCCGGTCGGCCGGGTCGGGCTCCTGCTCGCGCGCGGGCTGCATGCCTAAGGCGACGGCGGCGATCCCTGCGAACGGCGCGATTGCGCGAATCCAGGCGGACGGGAGATGTCTCATGGCCCCAGGAGGCTATGGGGCCGGGCGGTCCTTGCCACTGCAAAGCGAAGGAGAATCCAGGCCGCAATGCCCCGGGGGGAGAGGGGCGCGCAGCCCCGGGATCATGCCCCGCCGACCCGGAGCCCCGCAGTCCCCGCGCTAACGGCCCTTCGCGGCCCGGGCTGATCTCCTGACGCGGTACCGCTCCCACACGAGGACGGCCACATAGGCGAATATGATCCCGTTGAGGATGAGGATCGCGAGCCTGAGCCACGTGAAATGGCGGAGGATGGCGAGGCACTCCTCCGGCACGAATATCCCGGAGGAGACGACGACGACGTACTCCGCCCAGGCTGCCCCGAACCACAGGCCCAGACCCTCCACCAGGAGGATTGACGCGTAGAGCGCCGAGGCGATGCCTAGGCGCACGAGCGTGGCGGGCTCGACCAGCCCGAGCCTGTCCAGCATGATCTCCACGTACCGGTTCTCGGGCGAAATGCGCGCGATCTGGACAAAGTGGAGCGCGACGGCGGCGAGATCCTTGTGGATCAGGTCGAATATCCCCAGCGACAGGCAGGAGAGGGCAACGCCCTTTGCGAGCTTCGCGGCCGCTATGAGCCGCAGGCCCAATGGGGCTTTCGTTTTCGGGGTCAAATTCCCCCCATGATCCCAAGATGTCTTCGAAAACGCACGACTATAACCATGAAGGGTCTGCGTTGCCCCCGCAACCCGGGTTCCTTCGGGACGGCTGCGCGCCATTTCCTATGGCCATCCGCGGCCTGCGGCATATTAGAATGGCGGGCACCATGAGAATACGTTCCCGTTTCGCCCGGAGAGGCGCCGCGTTCGCCGCGGCGGCCGTGTTCGCCGGCTGCCTGTGCGCTCAGGCCGATGAGCCCGGGCTTCCGCACCTCGTGCGCAAGGACGGGCGCCACGCGCTGATCGTGGACGGCGCGCCCTTCCTGATCCTCGGCGCGCAGAGCAACAACTCAAGCGCATGGCCGGCGACGCTGCCGCGGGTCTGGTCCGCCATCGAGAGGGCCCAGGCCAACACGCTCGAGGTCCCCGTCTATTGGGAGCAGCTCGAGCCGGAGCGGGGCAAGTTCGACTACTCGGTCGTCGATCAGCTCCTCTCGGGCGCCCGCGAGCACAGGGTGCGGCTCGTGCTCCTCTGGTTTGGCACCTGGAAGAACGGCAGCTCGCACTACCTGCCGATGTGGCTGAAGCGCCAGCCCGAGCTCTGCCCGCGCATCATCGGTAGGGACGGCCGCCGCGTCGACTCGCCGTCGCCCCACTCGCCGGCCCTGCTGGAGGCCGACACCCGGGCCTTCAGCGCGCTCATGCGCCACCTGAGGGAGGCCGACCCCCGGCACACCGTGATCATGGTGCAGGTCGAGAACGAGCCCGGCTCATGGAACACGGTGCGCGACTATTCCCCCGCCGCGCAGAAGCTCTTCACCTCCCCGGTCCCTGCGGAACTGCTGAAGGCGCTCGGCAGGGAGGGCCGCGCCGGGGGAGACTGGGCGGCGGTCTTCGGGAGGGATGCGGATGAGTTCTTCCAGGCCTGGTCGGTGGCGCGCTTCATCGGGCAGGTGGCCGCCGCGGGCAAGGCGGAGTACCCGCTGCCGCTCTACGTCAATGCGGCGCTGCGCGACCCGCTCACCCAGCCGGCGGCCAGCACCTACGAGAGCGGCGGGGCGACGGACAACGTGCTCGACATATGGAAGGCCGCCGCGCCGGCGGTCGATGTGCTGGCCCCGGACATCTACATGAACGACAGCGAGCACTACCTGAAGGTGGTGGATCTCTACAGCCGGCCGGACAATGCGCTCTTCATCCCGGAGACGATCGGTTCCGCGGCCGGAACCCGCTTCTGCTACGCTGCGCTCGCCCGCGGGGCGATCGGCTGGTCGCCCTTCGGAATCGACAGCCCGAACCGGAATGCCAATGCGGCGGGCGATGCCCTGGATCCGATCGCGATCAACTGCCGGGTGCTCAACCCGATGATGCGCGAGGTCGCCCAGTGGGCCTTTGAGGGCCGACTGCATGCGGCCGTGGAGGAGAGCGACGGCCGCCAGCAGACGCTCGCCCTGGGGCGGTGGCAGGCGGCCGTGGCCTTCGGCCCTGCGACCTTCGGCTTCGGCAGGAGCCCGAAGGGAAACCCCGAGCCGGTGGGGCGCGTGCTGGTCGCGCAGCTGGGCGAGGACGAGTTCATGGTCACGGGGTATCTGTGCCGCGTGGACTTCAGGGCCGCGGACCCGGTTTCCGGCGCCCAGAGGGACTTCTTAAGGGTGGAGGAGGGCGCCTACGAGGGCGGCGTCTTTCATCCCGCGCGGATCTGGAATGGCGACGAGACCGACTGGGGGCTTAACTTCGGGTCGGCGCCGCAGGTCCTGCGCGTCCAGCTGGGGACCTATTGAGCCCTGCCGGAATGAGAAGGCGGTTGACGCTGGCGGACCCGGGCCAGGGGCTGAAGCTTTGGGCTCGGCAACGCCGATCGCGTCGCCGGTCGGCCCGCCGGCAAGGCACTTGTCACGTATCCTTTATGTTAATACATAGTCGAATCCACGAACCCAGCAGATGTTGAGTGGGCAATCGCGGAGTCGGTTCCGCGGCCCCCCCGCCACCCCGTCGCCACGATCGAGGGGCAAACGCCGCGGGCCCTCCTCATCTGGGCCCGCCAGCAGCCAGCCGCCGACAGTTGCACGCGTACGCCAACGAGGGCCTGCAATTGACAGTGTTTTGAGACCGAGATATCGCTATTAGGAGTATAAGCTGATTATAAAGGGGCACACCTCACATTTCACTTTGGGCGATCGCCAAAGAGAACCCCATTTTCTCGGTGCCTTTTGCAGCTCTTACCATCCCAAGCATTGCACTCATCGCGGCCGGCGTTGCCGGTCTTTTTGCGGTCTGCCTGATTTACCTTTTCTCTAGGAGGCGGGCGCGCGCACCCGCAGATCGGCACGGCACCGCCGCCGCCATGCTCGAGAACTATCAGCTGATCCTGGATACGCTCGAGCAGTCCAACGTTCTTCTTTGGTGGGCCCGGGTGACGCGCGAGGGCTCGACATACAATTGGAAGATCAAGACTCCGCCGCATCTCAGCACTAATCCCATATTCCAGCTGGCTTCCCTGGTCGAGAAGGACTGGCTCTGGGACGACAAACAGTCTCCCGAGCACGAGCGGATGGATCAAGCTTCCAGGAGAGCCCTCGCCGAGGGAGCGGACGGATACCAGCAGGAGTTTCCTATCATCGGGCCCGACGGCATTCACTGGCTCAGCGAGGAGGTTGTCATCAGGCCAGCAGGCCCGAATGAATGGAACCTCGCGGGAGTCATCGTCGAAGTGACGAAGCGCCACGAGATCGAGTCCAGATATCGCGGCATATTCGAGAATGCCGGGGAGGGCATTTTCCTGACGACGCCCGATGGAAAGATCATGGCCGCCAATCCCGCGGTTGCGCGAATCCTGGGCTATGATTCGGCTGATAGTTTGATGAGCGAGGTGCCTAGCATAAGGAGCTGCTACGCTGACATAACGAAACGCTCCGAAATGCTGAGCCTGCTGCAGGAATCCGGCAAGGTCGTGGGCTTCGAGGTCCAAATGCGCCGCAAGGACGGCGCGCGGATCTGGGTCCTGCTCAACATTCAGCTTGTGCGAGACAAGCAGGGCGAGCAGCACCTCGAAGGAACGATGGAGGACGTCACCGAGCGCAAGCGGGCGCAAGAGGCGCTGGCGGAAAGCGAAAGGAAATATCGGGAACTTGTTGAACACGCCAATAGCATCATCCTGCGCTGGACCCGCGGCGGCGTGATCACGTTTCTGAACGAGTTCGGGCAGGAATTCTTCGGCTACACGGAGGCGGAAATCCTCGGCCGCCACATCGTCGGCACCATTACGTCCCCGGAGAGCGAAACCGCGAGCCGGGAGCTTCGCCAGCTGATGGACCAGATTGGCACGCACCCGAAGATGTTCGCGCAGACCGTCTACGAGCACACGCGCCGGAACGGCGAAAGAGTCTGGGTCGCCTGGACCAATAAGCCGGTGCTCGATGAGCAGGGCCAGACGAAGGAGATCCTGAGCGTGGGCTTTGACATCACCGAGCGTCGGAGGGCCGAGGATGCGCTACTGCACGAGCAGGCCCTGTTCAGCAGTCTCACGAGCACAATCCCGGACCACATCTACTTCAAGGATCGGCAGAGTCGCTTCATCCGAATCAACGATGCCATGGCGCGAAGCTTTGAACTGCGCGATGCCGCCGAGGCGGTCGGCAAGACCGACTTCGACATCTTCAGCGACGAGCACGCCCGACAGGCTTACGCCGACGAGCAGCGGCTCATGGAGACCGGCGAATCGATGATCGGCGTCGAGGAGAAGGAAACGTGGCCCGACGGCCACGTCACCTGGGTCTCCACGACCAAGGTCCCCCGGCGGGACGCGCAGGGCCGCGTCACCGGGATGGTCGGCGTCTCGCGCGACATCACCGAGCATAAGCTCGCCGACGCCAAGCTCCGCGAACAAAACGAAATCCTGTCCAAATCGCACGAAGGCGTGATGATTGTGAATCTCGCCAACGAGATAACGCTCTGGAACCGCGGGGCCGAGGAGATGTTTGGCTGGACCGCCGCCGAGGCGCTTGGCCGATCGCCCGACGAACTGCTGCAAGTCGAAGACCTAAAGGCCGTGTCCACACTGCGCGCGTCCGTCGAACGCGAGGGCTTTTGGAACGGCGAGCTTCGGATGAGGAACCGCGAAGGCCGCACCCTTGTCGTGGACAACCGGATCACGCTCGTCCAGGACGAGGATGGACGGCCCCGGGCCCGCCTCGCTTTCCTCGCCGACATCACGGAGAAGAGACTTCTCGAGGAGAAGTTCCTCCACGCGCAGCGGCTTGAGTCCATCGGCATGCTCGCCGCGGGCATCGCTCACGACCTCAACAATGTGCTCGCCCCGATCATGTTTGCGGAGCCGCTGCTGCGCGAGAGCCTGTCAACTCCGCGCGACCTCAAGATCCTCGACACGCTGAAGAAATGCGCGGCGCGCGGCGTGGGACTGGTGAGGCAAATCCTCGGATTTGCGCGTGGCACAACCGGCGAATTCCAGCCCACACAGGTGAAGCACATCATGCGCGACGTCATCGATGTCATTGAGGGAACCTTCCCCAAGTCCATTGAGCTTCAGCAATCCATTCCCTCCGACCTCTGGCCGGTACTGGGAAACGCCACGCAGATTCACCAGATTCTCCTCAATCTTTGCGTGAACGCCCGCGACGCCATGCCAAAAGGCGGCACGATGTCCGTCACCGCGGCCAACCGCCAGCTCGATGCGGCGGCGGCCGGCGCGATTCCCGGGGGCAGCCAGGGCACCTGGCTCATGCTCGAGGTTTCCGACACGGGCACTGGCATTCCCCCCGACGTGTTGGAGCGCATCTGGACGCCGTTCTTCACCACCAAGGGCGTAGGCAAGGGAACGGGCCTGGGGCTCTCCACGGTTCGTGGCATAGTCCTAAACCACCACGGCTTTGTCGAATTGCACACGGAGGTTGGTCGCGGCACCACTTTCCGCGTGTTTCTGCCCGCCGTGGAAGGCGAGGCGCCCAAGACAACCAGCACCTCGTCGTTTGACATACACATACCCGACGGCCACGGCGAGCTGATCCTCCTGGTGGACGACGATGCCCCCATCCGCGACAACGTCTCCGCCATCCTCGAGAAATTCGGCTATCACGTCGTGAGCTGCGCCGACGGGGTGGAGGCGATTGTCATGTTTATCACCCGTGCCGGTGATATCTCCCTCGTCATTACCGATGTCGACATGCCCCGTCTCGGTGGCACAGAGCTGGCCCATACGCTATCGCAGATTCGCCCCGACATCCGTCTTCTCGGCATAAGCGGATTGTCCCCCGACGAGGCCGACGGTTCTGTCGTCTCGGCGGCCAAGAAGGCGACGCACGCGTTTCTCCAGAAGCCTTTCAGGGCCGTGGATCTGCTGCGCGCCGTGCACCGCCTGCTTCATCCACCCGATAATCCCTAGGCCGTCTGGTCGACAGGTCGGCTCTTCCGAGACGGCGGCCTCTTCCGCGAGAACCTCGCCAACGCGCCCGTCAAGCGCAGGTGTCCGGTAACGCAGGGCCCCAACAGCGAGACGAGCGTGAAGCTGTCTTGCGCCTCTCATCAGCGTTCGGCCGGATCTCAGGTGACCGTCGGGAAAGGGGAGGGCAGCCCATTGGTCGATCGCTGGCCCCCTTCCTGGGCAGAGTGCGGCCGCACTCGTGAACACGCGGCCGGAACGGTGCCCGCTGCGTCACCTGACGGGCGTCAGCGTCGCCCCGCCCAGGTTGGCGGCGAGAAACGCCTCGACCCTGTGGTAGAACTCGACCCGGTCCTGGTAGCTGTAGAACCCGTGGCCCTCGAAGGCGCGATAGAACGTCTCGGTGGGCACCCCCCTGCGCCTGAGCTCCTTCGCGAGCTTGCGGGACTGCTCGACGTCGACGACATTGTCCTCGGTGCCATGAGCGATGAGCACCGGCACGTGGATCTGGTCCGCGTGCCCGATCGGCGAGATCTGGTCAAGGTTGGCGAGGTCCCCGCCCGGCCTTGCGGCCTCGTCGAGTATTTCCATGGATTCTCCGCGGTTGATGGCGTCCCTGTACCCGTCGATCTGCTTCTTCCAGTCGAAGACGCCGCACTCGGTGACCGCGCAGCAGTAGAGGCCGTCCTCAAAGGCGACGCCCGCGACCGCGAGGTAGCCCCCGAAGCTCGCCCCCATGATGGCAACCTTCTTGGGATCGACGAGGCCCGTCCGCACGATCGCCCTCGCGGCGTCGGTCACATCATCGTGCATCCTCCGGAATTTGAACTTCCCCTCGAGGCTCACCGCGGGAACGTATCCGGATGACCCGCGGTAATTCGGCTGGAGGACGGCATAGCCCCGGCTGACCAGGAACTGGACCACGGGATTGAACAGGGCCGTGTCCCGGGCCCAGGGGCCGCCGTGGGCAAGGATCACGAGCGGCACCGGATGGGCGGTGCTCGCGCCGTCGGGGAGAGCCTCGTACCCCTCGAGCCTCGCGCCGTCGCGCGTATGGAAGGTTATCGGCACGACCGGGTGCAGCGGGCGGCCCTTCAGCCAGGGCGCGGCGTCGCCCAGGCTGCGGACCGTCTTCGCCTCCATGTCGAGGAGCTCGTGCGCGCCGGGGTGCTGTGGGCCCGTGAGTTCGAAGAGGAACTTCTTGTCCGCGCTGTCATGGTCGACGAGCACATTGTCCGTGCTTGGCCTGAGCTTGTTCATGGTGGCCTGGGCGACGGCGTAGTCCCTCAGGAACCATGCCGACACGGGCTTGCGCTGGACGTAGGTCACGCCGGCCAGCCGGCGGGCCGCGTCGGAGTAGTGCAGGCCGCCCGTGCCGATGTCGTAGGAGGGATCGGTGAGGACCGGCTCCTCAAGCGCCCCTGAGCCGAGGTTGCAGCGGCGCAGGGCGTAGCCCACGTCGGGCGAGACCGTTACGACCCATGCATACCGGTCGTCATAATCCATTCCCATGGGCCTGGCATCGGCATGGATCGGCACTTCGCCCCATGTCTTCGGGCCGGGAGCGTACCGATAGAAGTGGTAACGGCCCCTGGACCACGTCTCGCACAGGGCGAGCTCTCCCCGGTGGTCCGACGCCCAGAAGACGACGCGGCCCTCCTTGGGCGGGTTGAGCCGGCGGACGATCGCGTCGCCGCGCCGCGGCAATTCAGATCCGAACGGCTTGTAATCCGCGTCCATCTCGACGACATCACCCGGCTCAATCTGGCCCCCGACTGTGCTGCGGCACCATACAAGTACTCTCCCGGGTCGCGCCTCGGGAAAGCCGATGATCTGCGTCACGTCATAGGTGTCGATCGGAGTGTAATCCGAGATCCGGCCAAGCCGCGCCGAATAGAGGCCCCATGCGTACAGTTTGTCCTGGGTGACACTGAACACCAGCTTGTCGTTGCCCATCCATTGAAACGTGGAGACGTCAAGCGAGCCCGCCCCGCGAAGCCCGGTGGGCTTGTAGTCCTTCAGGTCGTAGATGACTAGGCTCCTCGAGTCGCCCTGGTCCGCCACCACGACCCCCATGTGCTGCCCGTCGGGCGAGAGCCGGGCCTCGCCGAGCGTCGCCGCCCGGAAGAGCTCCTCCGCCGAGAGCGGCTCGGAGGGCGGCGAAGGCGCAGCCCGCGCAGCAGTCGCAAAGGCTAGGACGGATAGGACCAGCAGTCGGAGCATCGTGGAAAACCCTGTTCCCCATGGTCTGCCCGTATCGCGCCGCCGATCGAGTGTATTCCGGCGGGGCGGACACCTGCTCGCCATAGCCCGTTGCGGCTGATCCATATCCATCGAACCGTTGGCCGAGGCCTTGGAGATGCCCAGCTCTTCGGATTGCGGTAGATCATGTTGCGGCCAACGTTTCTTTGAGCCTTCGACTATCCGAAGCTGGTCGTTAAGGGTACGGTACATCCAAGGCGGCTTAAGAGGGACCGGCTATTTTTCAAATCACTCTCGTGAAGCGAGTTGCACGTTGCTCCCTGAAGGGGACGCTGGCCGGTGCGGCCAAGTTAATCGGGCGAGAATCAATTCGAAGCTGCAGACAGGCCGAGGGTTCGCGCTCCCGCGCAGAGCGGGCAGATTAACTGGCGAGCCTGCGGCGGACGAACTTCAGCGCCCGACCGGCCTCGCGGTCGAGGTTCAGGCCGTCGCGCAGGTCGCGATTCAGGCTGATGTCGCGGCCGACCTCGCCGCCGGGCATGAGGAACGGCTCCATCGTTACGGCGCCAGCGTAACCGATTGTTCGCAGCGCGCCAAATATCTCATCCCACGGCATCCGCCCTCGACCGGGGGGACGGCGGTTCGTCTCGCCGATGTGAAAGTGGCCGAGCTTTGCTCCGGTGGTGACGATGGCGTCGCGAATACTGTCTTCCTCAATATTAAGGTGAAACGTGTCGAGCAGCACGCGGCAGTGTGGGCTGCCGACGCGGCGCACGTAGTTTACGGCCTCGGCGGCGGTGTTGAGCAGGAACTGTTCGAAGCGGTTGACGACCTCGACGTTGAAGAAGACATCGCAGTCCTCGGCGACCTTCATGATCTCGCGCATGCTTCGGATGCTGCGGTCGAGGTAGCGACGTTTTTCCCCGCCGAAGGGCAGCTTGCCCGGCCACGAGCTGTAGATGATGCCGCCAAGCTGCTTGTTGCCCATGTAGCGCAGCATTTCGGCGCTGCGCTTAAGGAACGCCATGCCCTCGCGGCGCACGCCCGCATCGGGCGATGCGATGTCGTAGCGCGACGGAAGGCCGATGCAATAGGTCAGCTCGATGCCAGCTTTCTCTGCGGCCCGTTTAAGGCGGTCTCGTTCGCTGTCGGGCATGTTGGTGACTGTGCCGGAGTTGACTTCAAGAATGTCGAAGCCGAGGCGCTTTACTTTCGCAACATAGGGCACGAAGTCTGCATCCCAGTTGTGCGTCCAGTAGGCGTAATAGATGCCGATTTTATTCATATGCAGTGGGAAAGGTTTCTTCGCGTTTGGATCAGGGAGAACGTTGGGCCTTGGACGGCGACGGTTTGAAGTTCTTCTGGGGAAACCGGGGATCGGCCATCCATTGGACACTCCCGTTGTTCGAATATCGGTCCCTTTATGCCACCAGGAGCCGGGCATTGCCATAAGGTTGGGGCGGATGGGCCAAACCGCTGATTGAATAATTCCAATTGTTGCGGGCGATCGAATGGGTGTTTGAAAAGGGACCCGTTTCGAAACGGGTCCCCTTGGGGACATCGCGTTGCGCCAAAGGCATTTGACGCACCGTTCGCAAGCGGCGCCGTCCCGGCTGTCCTTCAGCCCGGACCGTTAGGCTTCACGACCACAATCATGAAGGAGTCCGGCTTGGGAGCCGGTCGGGAATTCGCGTTCGCGGTTGGCATGAACTCCGCCGTAGGGAGGTAGAGCGTATGTGTCTTCGGATCGATACCCATCGTCCTCGCCCCCATTGGGGTCTTGACCGTCTGGACTATCTCAAACTTGCCCGGTGACGTTTCGCGCGCGACCGCAAGGGTGCCATCGCGGCAACTCGCGAATGCATCGCCATCGAACTGGGTGGCGTCGACGCCCGCTCCAATAGGAAGATCGGCAAGGACCTGGCCGTCATCGGCGTTCATAACGACAAGCGTCCGCGGATTGCGGCAGCCGATGAAGAGTCGCCGGTGCTCGCGGTCCATTGACATTCCCACGGGGGACCCGCCCGGAGACGTCGACCAATGGGCGAGCACCTTCATCGTCTTCGTATCCACCACTGCGACCTGGTTCTTGTCGACTAGGTTGATGAACACCCTTCCGTGCCCATCGGCCACGAGAAACTCCGGCTTGCCTCCAAGGTCGACCGCGGCATCTGCCCGGGCGGTCGTGGCGTCGGTGTCGGCGGGAATCGGTATCAGGACTCCTGCGTCTCCACACACAAGAAGGACCCTGTTGCATGAGGCGTCGAATATTATACCGTCGGCGTCGGGCTCGACCTTGACCTTACCCAGCACCGCGTAGGTCTTAAGGTCGAATATCACGACCGACGCATCCTCGCCATCGGAGATGAAGCCCCGTTGGGCGTTGGGGGCGAGGGCGACGCCGTGGTTGCGCTTCTGGCCCGTGATGTCGGCCACAACATTCCCATTTGCCGCATCGAGAACCATCGTGTGCGTTGAGCGAGGAACGAACAGCAGCTTATGGTCGGGGTCGACCGTGAGGTAATCCCACCCACCTGGGCCCCCGACATGCAGGGTCTCGGACACGCCATAGCTCATGGCTGTGGGAAGCGACAAGCCGGAAACGCGGACTTGCGAAACAGCAAGGCCACAGATCGCGAACGGCAGAAAGGTGCGGAGCCATGAAGCTACTTTGGTCATGATTTTTGGGAGGGGCCGTCATTCTTGGGTAGGATGGGAATCTATCGCAACCAGATACCATCGAGCGGTCCCCAAACTGGCCGATTTTGAAACGCCCGCCAGTCCATGAATGAATTCCCGAATCAGGCTCGTCGTCGTCTGAGTATCTCCATCAACGGCGCTCCTCCCTTGGAACGCCGCAGGAGGTCTTCAAATCCCGGTCAGCGTCGTTTCTTGTCTTCGTTTTGTGCGACCCGCGCCTTTACCAACTTCTTGATGAGGCCGATCGGCGGCGGTTTGTCTATTGGGAAGCGAATGGTCCCTTTGGACGTCGAGAAGCCCTTAAGCTCCTCGTTAAACATTCTGATCACCGAGGCAGTGGGGAAGAAGCTGCAATGTCCTGAAAATGCGGCAAACCACACCAGCACGCCTTTGTATCTGAACGCGGGAATCCGGTAGCTAATCGTCTCGGTGGCTTGGGGCGGGACAGCGGACCTAACCGCCGCGCGAACCTTTCTCAATGTGCTGCGGGCCGGTTCGGGGACGCGCGCGAGGTATTCATCAATGGTTTTCGGGGTGCCGCTCCCTTTTGTGACGGCCTTACGATGGCCACGATTTTCATTCCTCATGCGCGCGAGGGTGTACGGAGCTTCAATTGACGTCTAGCGGAAGTATAGGATTGTCCCGAAAGGGCTCGGTTCTCGAACAGCGCCGAAAGACTTCCGAAATCATGAATTTCTTTCGCCCTTTGCCCGCAATGCCATTTCTTCTTTGCGTTAATCGTCCCTGCATGCCGTCAGCTATTGCCATCAGACTAGCATCCGCCCTATGCACAATCACTCTTTCTTCCCTTTGTGCTGCCCCCGCCCTGTCGGCCGAGTCCGGAGCCGTCCGCGGCACCGTTTTTGACGGGTCGACGGGGCAGCCCATCCAATACGCTGCTTTGGCGCTGATAGAGAAGGCCGACGGGAGGATTGTCCGAAGAACCGCGACCGACGCGCGCGGGTCGTTCGACTTTGATAGCGTGCCTTTTGGCATTTACGTCGCCAGCTACGCGCTGGTGGGCGGTGATGTCACGGAGACGCCAGTCTTCGGCGTGACGGCGCAGCGGCCGGCAGTTGACCTCGGGAGGTTGACCCTTGTCTCGGACGAAAAGCTGAAGATGGGAAGGGTCGTAGTGACTGCCCGCCGAGAGGAGTCTTACAACTCGATCGACCGCAGGGTCTACAACGTTGGCAAAGACGTACAGAGCTCAGCGGGCTCGGCGAGTGACCTGCTGCAGAATGTACCGTCGGTGCAGATCGACATCGACGGAAACGTGAGCCTGCGCGGAGATCAGAACGTCCTGGTTCTTATAGATGGGAAGCCGTCTGCGCTCATGTCGGCGGCAAACCGGCCCGACGCGCTCGCGCAAATGGCGGCCGACTCAATCGAGAGAATCGAGGTGATCACAAACCCGTCCGCGAAATTCAAGCCTGACGGCACCGCAGGGATCATCAACATCGTATTGAAGCGCAAGCACGACGCTGGCTACTCAGGCACGTTTCGCGCCAATGTTGGAAACGACAGTCGCTCGAACTACGGTCTCTCCGGAAACTACAACCCGGGAAAGTACAACATCACCGGGAATCTCAGCGTCCGGAAAGACTTTCGACCGAGGTACAGCCAGGAGAGCCGAAGCCATCTGGACACGGCGAGCAACACCTTCATCTCCACCAAACAGAGTACTACAGAGCGCATGCGACCGCTGACGCGCATCGCGGAGATCGGCGCCGATTACAATATCGACGACGACGACCAGCTCGGCGCGACGGTCGACTACAACTACCGGACATTCCACCGCACCAGCACGATCACCAACGTGACCCAGGCGGCCGACGGCACGGAAACCAGCGACTACGACCGGATGCGATCGGATCCGGAGTGGCAGAAGACATTGGGCCTCGGGACGACGTACCGGCACAGCTTTTCGGAGAAGGGACACGAGCTGAGCGCTGAGATTAAGCGCGAACGCCATTGGGAGCAGGAGGACAACCAGTACACCAACGTGTACCCTACGCCGCCGGCGCCAACCTCCTTTGACTACACCCTTATCAGGCCGACCGAAACCGGCACCGACCTGTCCGCCGACTATTCCAGGCCCATGAGCGGCGACGCGAAGCTCGAAGCCGGCTACGCGGGCGAGGTCGACAAGGATGACATGAATTTCCTGGGAGGGTATTTCGACCCGGCATCCGGGACCTGGCTCGTGGATGCGACCCAGACAAACCGGTTCATCTATCGCGATTCGATACAGGCGATCTATGCCACCTACGGCAGGCCCCTTGGCAGGTTCGCCTTCCTAGGAGGCCTGAGGCTGGAGAAGACGTTCATCGACACGAACCAGGTTACGACCCAGGTGCGGGACAAGAACGACTATCTCAGGCTATATCCGACCTTGCACCTGAACTATGATCTGACGGAAACCGGTCAGCTTGTGCTCAACTATAGCCACCGCATCCATCGACCGGAGGGCGAGGACTTGAACCCGTTTCCAGAATATCAGGATCCCTTCAACTTGCGCGCCGGGAATCCAATGCTCGGTCCTGAGGAAACGCATTCGATTGAGAGCGGATACCAGTACCGGAAAGACGAGACAACTCTTCTGGCCGCGGTCTACCTTCGCGACACGTACCACGCCTTTACGACTGTCACCCGTTACATTGACAGCGTTACGTTACTCACTACCGAGGAAAATCTTGCCTCTAGTCGTTCGGGCGGGGTTGAGCTGATCTTGACCACGCCTCTCGGCCAAAGTGCGACACTCAACGTGAGCGCCAACGCCTACGACAACGAGGTCGACGCGAGTAACCTCGGTTACTCTGGCAACCGCTCGACAATGGCGTGGGATGCAAAGCTCAGAGTCGAATGGCGAGTGTCAAAGGCAGACGACGTCCAGTTGAACCTGAACTACTCCGGCAGGCGGCTGACTGCGCAGGGCTACAGGCTTCCCAACGACGTCGCTAACTTAGGATTTCGGCATGAATTCAAGGCGAAGAACATCACGTTTGTGCTCACGGTGTCGGACCTGTTCGACTCGCTAAAAGAGCGAACGGTGATCGACACACCCGTGCTCCACGACTACCTCATGCGCCGCCGCACCTCGCGGATCATCTATGCCGGCTTCATCTACAATTTTGGCAGTCCCGCCAAGACCAAGAAGGACGATACGCTTCAATACGACAATCAGTTGTAGTGCAGCTGATCGGCATGCTGCCGGCTGGGATGACGCTGTTCAGCTGATGCGAGAGCGCCGAGTGTTCGAAAATGGTTAGGAGTGTATCGGTCATGGCCGAGACCAATGATGCGGGAATAGATCCGAGCTGAGAGGCCATGATCGATACACTCCTAACCATTTTGAAACGCCCGTGCTTTTTCATCTAGGGCGTGTTTTCAAAAGCGATGGAACCAAACGTCGAGCGCAATGATCG
>CALAOT010000031.1 GCA_937889545.1 uncultured Opitutaceae bacterium | reverse complement strand
TGGCATTCAACCAACAGACGAAGGCGTCGCGAAATCATGGTTTTTCAGCACCCTGCTAGGGGGCAAAGCCACGAATGCCCTTAAACTCAGACGAGCACCTGCCGCTCTGGAAAAGCCTTAGACCAATGCATGATCTCATAGCTTTGGCGAAGTCCTTGAACCCAGAACGGGTCTGACTGAAGCAGGCTTTCCACTTCGTTCTTGTTTTGTGCCTCAACGATCCAGCAGGCTCCGATGGGAGCCGCGTCGGGTTCTGGACGGAGTGAGCCAGCGACGAGGACGTGTTTGTTGTGCGCCTCGAGCCACTCAAGATGAGCTGGCAGAAACTGCTTGCGAGTGGCCAACCGCTGCTGGTTATCAGTGAATCTCATGACGAATAGCATTTACAGACCCCTTCGTACGTCCACCGCCGCCAAATGCATGCGCTACTTCACGGGCACGAATTTCTTTCCGATGATCGCCTGTGCCTCGGATGTCAGCATGAAATCGAGAAAAGCCTTCGTGTCTCCGGCGGGCACATCTTTAGTGACGAGAATCAACGGGCGCTTGAGCGGATAGGCGCCGCTCTGGACCGCGTCACGCGTCGGCAAGGCGCCGTCGACTGACAGCGCCGTGACCCCCGGGATTGCGAACGACATGGATGAAGCCGTGATGCCCCCCGCATCAGTGGCAACGTCCCGAATACAATCGGTGGCGTCCTCCAGTTCCTTTAGGGGACCGTATTTCTCGCCGCCGAGCACCATGTCTTTAAACGCTTTGACCGTCGCCCGTCCGCCCGAGAGTTTCTCGCTATATACGGTCATAACCCGGGTCGGACCTTCAAATTGGTTCCAGTTCGTCACCCGGCCGGTGAAAATCTCCTTCAATTGAGCGCGCGTGAAACTCTTCACCGAATTCTCGGCGTTGACGAACACACCCATAACGTCATAACCGATCACTTCATAGCCCCCGACGCACGCCCGTTCGTCGACCGTCAGCTCGCGAGCCACGCCGCCAAATGTGGCCCGCCCCTCTATGGCAGCCTTAAAGCCTGCATCCGCACCAGCACCGCCAATGTAGCTGAACGTCACGCCCGTCTGAGCCGCAAACAGCTCGGTGGCTTTCGGCATGATGTTCATCCCAATGGTAGTGGCGCCTTCGTAGGAGAGCGTGTGCGCACCAGCGCTTCCAGCGGACCTCTCATCGCCAGTCTTCACGGCAGTCTCTCTCAGCGTTGCCGCTCCCGTTGTTCCATTTGCAATCAACGGCCCTATCCCGGCCGCAGCAACTGCGGCGCCGAAGACAACATTGCGAAGATTCCAGTCCGCGGACCAGTCACCGGGTGACTTGCGTCGACTGTCGGCCATGATGCGATCCTTTGAACGACACCATGAACGTTTGAAGGCGAAGCCATCACGTCGCATTTACCCCTAGCCGGCGATAGCTGGTGTCGGCCCAGGGCCCACGTCAGCATCAGAGAGTGGCCGTTCCGGATGCATGGTGAACGACAGTGCTGCCCCGAGCAGGATGACGCCCATGGAAACAATGAAGGGCAGCATCCAGTTGCCCGTCCTCTGGATCAGGTAGCCGCCGATCACCGGTGAGATGATGGCGGCCAGAGCTGAACCAGTATTCATCAGGCCGCTCGCCGTACCGGAGAACTTCGGCGCAATGTCCATAGGAATTGCCCACATTGGTCCAATCGTCATCTCCGCGAAGAAGAACCCGCCGCTGAGTGCCAACGCAACCAGGTTCACGTTGCGGGTGTAGATAATGGGAATGAGCGAGATCGCGCACAGGAGCATCATCAGCGCGACCATATTGCAGCGGGCGATCTTCGGATTGTGCGTTTTCGCGTATAGTTTGTCGCTGACGATGCCGCCCAAGGTGTCTCCGAGAACGCCCGAAATGAAGACGCCGGACGCGAAGAGCGCCGACTTCTTCAGGTCAAGGTGATACTCCCCCTTAAAGAACGATGGGATCCAACTAAGGAACAGCCACAGGATCCAACCATAGCAAAAGTACACCACCGTCACGGGCGCCATACGCCGAATCAAGCGGCTCCATGGCACCTTTACGTCAGTGGCCTTCCGAGAGCCGTATGGAGGTAACGAGGCAATCTCCTCGGACGTAACGGCACTGTGTTTGGTCGGATCATCACGGAAGTAGAGCCCCCAAGCCAGTGCCCAGATGATACTAACGATACCGATGATGATGAACGAGGCGCGCCAGGAGAAGTTAAGTATGAGGAACGCGACGAGCCACGGCGTCAGCGAGTTGCCGAGGCGCGAGAACGCATGCGTAATGCCTTGCGCAAAGCCTCGTTTCTCTTTTGGCGTCCAGTACGACATCGCCCGGGTTGCCGTCGGGAAGGTCGCGCCCTCGCCAAAGCCGAGGATGACACGGGCCACGAAGAGGCTGACCATACCATGCACGAGGCCGGTGGCGATGGTCGCACCCGCCCAGATAACGCCGCACACTGCGAGGGCCTTGCGTGGGCCGAATTTGTCAGCCACCCATCCGCCGATCACCTGGAACAACAGGTACGGGTACGCGAAGGCGGAGAACACGAACCCCACCTGCACCTTACTCAGCGGAATTTCCTGCAGAAACTCGTTGGACGCAGCTACGGTACTGATGTTCACGCGGTCAATGTACGTAAGGAAGTACATCAGGCAAAGCAGCCCGAGAACGATGTTCGTGGCCCGTAAGATGCGAGGACGCATGAGTTTACCCTCCGCAAACGGAACCGGAAAGCTATCGTGTAGGCTCTATCCTCTAATAGATTTTGAATGCAATCAAGCGGAAACCTGTAGTCCGCTCCCCGCCCTTGATCCACTCGGGTGTACGCCCCGTAGCCGCCGTGATATAGGATTTGATGCCATCGAATTAACTCCCCGGGAGGACATCGTGGAACACCGCCCCGGCCGACATTTCCTGCAAATCCCAGGTCCCACCAATGTTCCGGATCGCGTTCTGCGCGCCATGGATCGGCCGATCATTGATCACCGTGGTCCCGAGTTCTCTCAACTCGGAAAGGACGTTCTGGACGGCTGTCGCGCAATCTTTCAGACCTCCGATTCCGTGCTGGTGTTTCCTGGTTCCGGCACTGGGGCCTGGGAAGCGTGCATCGTCAATACGCTCTCGCCAGGGGACAAAGTCCTGGCGTTCGAGACCGGGCACTTTGCTACTTTGTGGCAGGCCATGGGGCGGCGCTGGGGTTTGGACGTGGAGTTCGTACCCGGCGACTGGCGTCATGGCGTGGATCCGGTACAAGTGGAGGCACGCCTCGTCGAAGACCGAATGCATGCAATCCGGGCGGTCATGGTCGTACATAACGAGACGTCCACGGGAGTCACCAGCCGGATCCCTGAAATCCGCAAGGCCATGAACGACGCCCGCCATCCCGCGCTTCTGATGGTTGACGCCGTTTCTTCCCTGGGCTCGAGCGAGTACAAGCACGCCGAATGGGGCGTTGATGTTACCGTAACCGGCTCGCAAAAGGGATTGATGTTGCCGCCCGGGCTCGGCTTTAACGCTGTTTCGAAGAAAGCCATAGCCGCTAGCAAGTCTAGCCGCACACCTCGTTCCTACTGGGATTGGCAGGAGATGCTGAAGGCGAATGCGAGCGGTTTCTTCCCCTACACGCCGGCCACGAATCTGCTGTATGGCCTCCGTGAGGCCATCGCTATGTTATTGGAGGAAGGTCTGCAGACCGTGTTTGCCAGACATCGTCGTCATGGCGAGGCCACGCGAGCCGCCGTTCGGCATTGGGGACTTGACCTTCTTTCCCTGGATCCGCGGGAATACTCGAATTCTTTGACTGCGGTCGTCATGCCGCAAGGTCATGATGCCGACCATTTCCGCGATGTCGCGCTCAAAAAATACGATATTTCGCTCGGATCTGGCCTCGGAAAAGTGAAGGGCAACGTGTTCCGGATCGGCCATCTTGGCGATTTCAACGACCTCATGTTGATCGGCTCACTGGCGGGCGTGGAAATGGGACTGCGTGCGGCCGGCGTGCCTCATAATGCGGGCGGCGTGCAGGCGGCTATGGACTCCCTGAGTAACGAAACGGTGCCCGCGACAGCAACGCAAGTCATTGCGGTTCAATCGGCGAGCTGAAGGTGGCTTCAGGCCAACGCTTTGTGACCTGATGACGTTCCGTGCGCGGCCGCTCCTTTCCCTCTCTTCCCTCCTCCTCGCGCTCGCCGTAAGGGCCGGGCCGCCCTATACGACGGACGACCCTGAGCCGGTCCCGCTCCACCACTGGGAGCTCTACCTTTCTGGCACGCGCACGACCGAGGGTGGCGATCGCTCCGGCGACGCGCCGCACTTCGAGAGCAACTACGGCGCGGCCCCGGGCCTCCAATTGCACCTCATCGTCCCGCTCGGCTACGCAAACCCAGAAAATGGTACGACGACGTGGGGCCTCGGCGACGTGGAGCTGGGCGCCAAATACAGGTTCGTGGAGGAGACCGAGGGGCGCCCGCAGGTCGGCACGTTTCCCCTCGTCGAGCTCCCGTCCGGCGACGCGAGCCGCGGGCTCGGGAGCGGCCACGTGCGGGCCTTCCTGCCTGTGTGGGTCCAGAAGAACTCCGGGGCGTGGACCACGTATGGCGGCGGCGGCTACTGGATCAACCCGGGCCCAGGAAACCGCAACTACTGGTTCGCGGGCTGGCAGGCCCAGGTCCACGCCACACGCTTTCTCTCGCCTGGCGTCGAGGTCTACTACCAGTCACCGTCGACCGAGATCGGGGGCTCAGAGGTCCACTTCAACGCCGGGTTGATCCTCGACCTCGGCGAGAAGAGTCACGTCCTCCTCTCGGCGGGTCGCGCCGTCCACGGCTGCGACTGCACCCACGCCTACGCCGCATACCTCCTCACGCTCGGCCCGGGTCCCTGACGAACCCGTCAACGACGAACGGCACCGCGAACACGCCCCTTAGCCAGACGTTCACGCAGACGGAAGCCATCGGCGGGTGTGTCAACGGGCTCGGGCGGCGGCCTCCACCCGGCGGCCAGCGGGGCGGGTGGCTTCACGCGACCATTCCCGGACGGAGGGTCACGAGGCGCGTTCGCTGTCGAGCAGTTTCATCGAGTGGGCGTCGTAGCGATCGCCCGCAGCGGCGCCCGGCGGCACCGCACGATCGATTTCCGCGAGGTCGCTCGGGGTCAGGTCGAGCTCGAGCGCTCCCAGGGCCTCGGCGAGCCGGTCGCGCCGGCGAGCCCCCACAAGCGGCACGATGTCCGGACCGCGCGACAGCACCCATGCGATCGCGATCCGGGCCACCGTCGCGCCCTTCGCGGATGCGACGGCACGCAGCGCCTCAACGAGCGAGAGGTTGTGGTCGAGGTTCTCGCCGTCGAAGCGGGGGCTGCGGCTGCGGAAATCGTTCTTCGGCAGGGCGCGCGTGCTCGACCAGTGGCCGCTCAGGAGGCCACGCGACAGGACGCCGTATGCCGTGACGCCGACTCCAAGCTCGCGGCACGCCGGCAGGATTTCGGCCTCGATCCCGCGCGAGAGGAGCGAGTACTCGATCTGCAGATCGGAGATCGGATGGACCGCGTGCGCGCGGCGCAGCGTGGCCGCGCCCGCTTCCGACATGCCAACGTGGCGGACGTAGCCGGCCTTCACCATGTCCGCGATCGCGCCGACCGTGTCTTCGATCGGCACCGCCGGATCGACCCGCGTGAGGCGATAGATGTCGATGTACTCCGTGCCGAGGCGTCGCAGGGTGTAGGCGAGAAAATTTCTCACGGCGGCCGGCCGCCCGTCGACGCCGCTCCAGCCGCCTTCGGGGGTCCGCAGCGCCCCGAACTTGACGCTCACCACGAATTGATCGCGGGCGCGGCCCCGCAGCGCTTCGTTGAGAAGCAGCTCGTTGCTCCCCATGCCGTAGAAGTCGCCGGTGTCCAGGAGAGTGATGCCTGCGTCGAGCGCAGCGTGGACGGTGGCGATGCTCTCGCTCCTATCGGCCGGACCATAGAGATCGGACATACCCATACAGCCGAGGCCGATCGCGGAGACGCGGAGGCCGGTGGAACCGAGGAGGCGGGTATTCACGGTGCGCTCCTCATCGGAGTCTAGACGAAGGCGAGAGAGCCCACGAGCCCGTGTCGCTTCGAAGGAAGATCGGCGTGCCTCGAGCCTATTGGAACGGCCGTGGCAGGTGGAGGGACTCCTTACACGGGCAGTGCAACCGCACGCCCTGATGCAAGGGCTTCATGGAAAAGATAGGCGCGCCCGAGCAGTCTCGGTGGCCAACCGGAGGTCCAGATGAAAGTGGCGGCCGGGGAATCCATGTCGACTGCTAACTGGCAGGGAGCGAAGGTCGGGCGGGCCGTCGGCACACTTGCCCTGGGCCTGCTCCTCTACTTCGGGCTTCCGAAAGTGGCGCCCGTGCCGGACGCCAAGGCGTTCGCCGGGCAACCCGCCCCGGCGAAGCCCGCCCCGGCGGCTCCCGCGAAGGAGTCCAAGCCGGCACTGAATCCGGCCGCGCCCCCTGCGGCATTGTCGGAAGCGGAATCGAAAGCGAAGGCCGAGGCAGATATCAGATCCAAGTCCGAAGCGGAAGCCAAGGCCAAGGCCGCGGCGGAGGAGAAGCGCCGCGCCGACTGGGTCACGGGACTGCATCTCTTCGCCATTTTCGTGACGACGATCGTCGGGATCATCCTCAAGCCGCTCCCCATGGGAGCGGTGGCGATGATCGCGATGGGCGTCACGGCCGTCAGCGGTACGCTGAGCATCGCCGATTCGCTGAGCGGGTTCTCCGACGTCGTAATCTGGCTGATTGTCCTCGCATTCTTCATCTCGCGGGGCTTCGTCAAGACGGGACTCGGGGCCCGTATCGCATACAACTTCATGGCTCTCCTGGGCAGACGCACGATCGGCCTGAGTTACGGCCTGGCCGCGACCGACCTCGTCCTTTCCCCCGCGATTCCCAGCAACACCGCGCGGGCCGGGGGAATCATCATGCCGGTGATGACGAGCCTCGCCCGCGCCTACGGCAGCAACCCAGGCGACGGCACGGCCCGGAAGATCGGGTCGTTCCTCACGCTCACCTCCTACCAGGTGGACTGCATCACCAGCGCGATGTTCCTCACTGCCATGGCGGCCAACCCCCTGGCCCAGAAACTGGCCGGCGACCTGAAGGTGACTATCACCTGGAGCAGCTGGGCCCTGGCAGCCCTCGTCCCGGGCCTGGTTTCCCTCCTCGTCGTGCCCCTCATCATTTACAAGCTTTATCGGCCCGAGATCACCGAAACCCCGGAAGCAGTCGAAATCGCGAAGGCGAATCTAGCCACCCTCGGTCCTGTGAACCGCCAGGAGCGGATGATGCTCGGCGTCTTCGCCCTGCTGCTGATCCTCTGGATTTTCGCCAAACAGTTGGGCGATCTGAACGCCACAACCGCCGCCCTCGTCGGTCTGGCCGTCCTCCTCCTCTCCGGCGTGCTGACCTGGGACGATGTGAAGGCCGAGACCGGCGCCTGGGACACGTTGGTCTGGTTCGCGGCCCTCGTGATGATGGCCAGCTTCCTGAACAAGCTGGGCATGATCCCCTGGTTCAGCAAGAGCATGGGCGGGATGGTCCAGGGAAAGGGCTGGATCGCGGCGTTCCTGGTGCTCGCCCTTACCTACTTCTACAGTCACTACTTCTTCGCCAGCAACACGGCGCACGTGGCATCCATGTACGCCGCCTTCCTCGGCGTATCCATCGCGGCGGGGGCGCCGCCGGTCCTCGCGGCCCTCGTCCTCGCCTTTTTCAGCAACCTCTTCGCGGGGATGACGCACTATGGGACAGGTCCCGCGCCGGTTCTTTTCGGCACGGGCTACGTGGAGGTTGGCACCTGGTGGCGCATGGGCCTCCTCATTAGCGTCGTCAACATCGTCATCTGGGTCGGGCTCGGCGGACTCTGGTGGAAGGCGCTCGGCCTCTGGTGAGGACGATGGCAACACACCGGATCGCCGTTATCCCCGGGGACGGAATAGGCAAGGAAGTCATGCCCGAGGGCATCCGGGTCCTGGAGGCCGTTGGGAGAAAGTTCGAGCTGTCTTTCCGCTGGGACCACTTCCCCTGGAGCTGCGAGCACTACCTCGCGGAGGGGCGGATGATGCCCGAGGACGGGCTGACGCGGATCCGGAACCACGACGCGATCTTCCTCGGGGCCGTTGGCTTCCCGGGCGTTCCAGACCACGTCTCCCTCTGGGGTCTGCTGATTCCCATCCGGCGCGCCTTCCAGCAGTACGCGAACGTTCGGCCTGTGCGCCTCATGCCGGGTGTCCGCTGTCCGCTGGCGGGCCGTAAACCCGGCGACATCGACTTCGTCGTCGTACGGGAGAACAACGAAGGAGAGTATTCCTCCATCGGCGGCCGGATGTACGAGGGGACCGAGTTCGAGTTCGCCGTGCAGCAGAGCACGTTCACGCGCCGGGGGGTCGACCGGATCCTGAGGTACGCCTTCGAGATGGCGAGAAGCCGCCCGAAGAAGCACCTCACCTCGGCCACCAAATCGAACGGGATTTCCGTGACGATGCCCTACTGGGACGAACGCTTCCAGGCCATGGCCGCGCAGTACCCCGAGGTCCGGACCGACCAGTACCACATCGACATCCTTTGCGCCCAGTTCGTCATGCACCCCGACTGGTTCGACGTGGTGGTGGGCTCTAACCTTTTCGGCGACATCCTCTCCGACCTGGGTCCCGGTTGCACCGGCACGATTGCGATCGCGCCGAGCGCCAACCTGAATCCCGAACGGGAGTTTCCCTCCATGTTCGAGCCGGTGCACGGCTCGGCCCCGGACATCTACGGGAAGGGGATCGCCAATCCGGTCGGCCAGATCTGGGCCGGGGCCCTGATGCTCGATCATCTAGGGCACCCGGAGGCGAGCGAGGCGGTCTTGGCCGCCATCGAAAAGGTCCTGGCCTCCGGGCCCCGTACACCGGACATGGGGGGAGCCGCCCGGACCGAAGACGTTGGAAAGGCCATTGCCGAGGCGATCTGAGCCCGGTCTCCGGACACTTCAGCCAACCGCTCTCGGGGACAGTGAATTTCCCGGCTTCCTCTACGGTACAGCGTGGAAGGAGCAGGAGACCGAGCGGCTGACCCGCCTCGCTCTCGAAGCGGGCTTCAGGGGCGTCGACACGGCGAACCAAAGGCGCCACTACTTCGAGGCCGGAGTCGGCGCCGCGGTGAAGAAGGCCATAGCCGAAGGAGTCGTACGGCGCGACGAGGTGTTCCTTCAAACCAAGTTCACCTACTCCGGCGGACAGGACCACCGCCTGCCGTACGATCCGAACGCGGATCCGGCCCGTCAGGTTCGCCAGTCCTTCGCGAGCTCGCTCGAACATCTGCAGGTCGATTCGATCGATTCGTACGTTCTTCACGGACCCTCGAGCCGTCGCGGTCTCACCGCGAGCGACCGTGAAGTGTGGCGGACGATGGAGGAGCTGCAGGCGGCCGGACGAACGCGATTCCTCGGAATCAGCAACGTTGCTTTGGACCAGCTCGAGGAGCTGTGGGCGCACGCGATCGTCCCGCCTGCATTCGTCCAGAACCGCTGCTTCGCGAGCCTCGGGTGGGACAGCGCAGTTCGTGCCTTCTGCCGCGCGAAGCGGGTCGTGTACCAAGGCTTTTCCCTGCTCACCGCCAACGGCAGGGAGCTCCAGCATCCCGCTTTTCTCCGCCTCGCCGCCCGCGTCGGGAAGACCCCCGCGCAGGTCGTCTTCCGCTTCGCGCACCAGGTGGGCATGCTTCCGCTGACCGGAACGACGGACGTCGAGCATATGCGCGAGGACCTCGAAGCAAACAGGTTCGAGCTGTCCGAGGAGGACGTGCGTTTTGTGGAGACGATCGCCACGGTCGCCACGCCGCGTTGAGGCGGCGATGAAGCGCAAGGCCTCCGGGCCGAGAACGGGTTGAATCTCGGCTCCGAAACCTGAGAACGTGGTTCGTGCGGCGGACCGACTGGGGAGCCAATCGCTGAACAACGCGGCAGGGTGGGGAGGTGACTCGACGGGCAGCGGAACGAGCACACTCGTCACGGCGCGGAATGGCAACAAATGGTAGACTGAGCGCGATGCGAATGATGCGTACCGCCGTCCTCGTCGCGATCGGGATGTCCGGCGTGGGCAGGGCCGAGTCTCTGCCTGTCAACGCCGAGGCGCTCGGGATCGGACTCGAGTCCTATCCCTATCCTTTTCCCGTCGAGTTCTTCCCGCTGGAGATCGAAGGACAGATGGTGCGCATGGCCTACATGGACGTGCATCCCACCGCTGCCGGAAACGGACAGACAGTCGTCCTCCTCCACGGGAAGAACTTCTACGGCAACTCGTGGGAGGGGACGATCCGCGAGCTCTTACGCGAGGGCTTTCGCGTCGTCGTGCCCGATCAGATCGGCTTTGGGAAGTCCTCGAAGCCGGACATCCACTACAGCTTCGATCTCCTCGCGGCGAACACGGCCCGCCTCCTCGACAGCCTCGGTGTGAAGCAGGCCGCCGTCGTCGGACATTCGACTGGCGGGATGCTCGCCGTGCGCTTCGCGCGCACCTAT
>CALAOT010000030.1 GCA_937889545.1 uncultured Opitutaceae bacterium | reverse complement strand
CAGGTCGACAACATCGTGGGGCGCACGCCCGGAATGCGCGAGGTCTTCAAGACCCTCGGCCTCCTGGCGGCGAGCCATGTGCCCGGCCATGACGTCCTCAGGTCCGGCTCCCCCTGGGCGTGGCTGCGCGCCGCGGCCACCGCCCTGTCATGGCCGGTCCGCGGGTGGCCGGTCGCGTTCCTCGTCCTGCAGCTGCCGGTCGCCGTCCTGGCGGCCAGGCGCCTGCGCACCCGCCGCGTTGCCGGCGACGAGGCCGTGCTGATCGCGCTCGCGGCCTGGACGTGGATGCAGGTCGCCGCGATCGCCTACGGTCGGGCCGGGATGGGGATTCCGGGCAGCTCGCGATACACGGACCTGTACGCCTTCGGGCTGGCCGTCAACGCGCTCGCCCTCGCGCTCCTCTGGACCCGGGAATCGCGCGGCCGCGCGTGGGGTTCGCTCGCGTTCGTCTGGGTCGCCCTCGTCTCGATCGGGCTGTGGGGCGAGAGCCGCCGGGCGCACGCGCAGGTCCTCGCCGACCTTCCCAGGGTGAAGTCCCAGGAGCGCCTGCACATCCGCGCATTCCTGGACACGGGCGATCCCGAGGCCCTCCGCTCGGCCCCGGCGGCCGAGCTGCCGTTCCCGGCCGCGGACCCGCTCGCCCGGATGCTCGCGGCCCCGGGCGTCCGCGCAATGCTGGCGATGGGAATCCGCCCGGCCGTGGCGCTTTCGCCGGAGGACGGCTCGGCGGGATTCGAGCCCGCGTCCGCCCCGGAGCCTCCGCCCGGGCCCGCGGGCAGGGTCTGGATCGCGCGCAGGGGCCCGGCGCGGTTTGTCAGCCGGCCTCTCGCGGCGGACACCCTGCCCTTCCTCCACGTCGCTGTGTGCGGAAGTCCCGACCTGAACGCGGCGGTTCTGCGCCTCGAGTCGGCCAACGACATCGAGCCCGACGAGTCTTTCCCGCTGCAGGGCGGCCGCTGGCACGCCTCGGACATGGCCGTCCCGCAGGACTCCGCCGTGCGCGTGGTGGTCGACATCCCGCCGGGGGACCATTGGTTCGCGTTCGCGGAGCCCGTGGAGCTCGGCCGCGGATCGCGGATGGACCATTGGCTGCTTCGCCGTGCGGGGGCCGTCGCCGCCGCCTCGGGGGCCCTCTTCGGTGCCGCGCTCGCGGCTCTTCTAGCCATGGACCTTCGGCGGCGGGAGTGGTGGTAGGACCTGGATTCGAACCAGGGAAGGCGTTAGCCAGCAGATTTACAGTGGACTGGCTTTAGAGCGAAGCTTGGCGTCCTGCCACGCGATTGCTAGGGGTCCCCGTCCATGCACTGGCCGCGCATCATTCGGAAAAACAAGTGGCACCTGCACACGCTCCGCAAGCTGCCACGCCGGCAGCGTCGTGTGTTCAAGTCCGAGTCCGCGGCCGAGTCCTATGCACAAGTTTTGCGGCCGGTCTTGTCCACGGGATCGACCGTGCGGGCGAATTGCTCGCGGCGACGTTTCGAGGTCGAAGGAAGACCCGTCCGCCGGGACTCCCGAGGTCGACTGAGCCTCATTGCGGCGCTCGGCGGTCGCCTACTTTCGATGGTCGTCGGGCTTCTTGGCGGGACCAGATTCGCGGCGGGCGGGCTGGCTGTCGTGGCGCACCGCTTGCCTGTTGTCGTTGCGACGTGCGTCCGGATGGACATACGCGTTGTCACGGTGTTCCCCGTACCATCCGCCCCCTCCGCCAATTACGACATCGGTCTGAACCCACGGTTCCCCGCCGTAGTAGACAGCAGGCGCACCCGCCTCAACATAGCCGCCGACGCAGCCGGTCATCGGGCCCAGCCCGAGGCCGGCAACGACAATGAGTCCGAAAATTGATTTTGAGGTATTTTTCATGGGGTTTTCTCGGGATTCGCGCTTTCGACATACTGCACGAGGCCAACGGTGCCGCCCGTGGGATCCGATATGATCGCGAAGCGGCTGCCGAATTCGGCCGGGCGGGGCTCGACCAAGACCTTGCCGCCGAGCGCGGGGACCTTTTCTAACGTCTTGTCCATGTCGGCCACGAGGATGACGCCCAACCAGCTGGGCCTGAAATCCCCGCCTTCGGGAAGCCCCGCAATTCCGCCGCGGGAGCTCCCGCTGCTTGAAAGCACGAACTCGCTCTTGCGGCCGGAGCGTGTCTCCGGCGCGACATCGTAGCCGAGGGCCTTGTGGTAGAATGCCGACGTGGCCTGTGGGTCCTTGGAATAGACCTCGAACCAGTTCCATTCGCCGGGCACTATCTTGTCGTCCGCAGGGTCGCCGGAGGCCGATTGGAGGAGGCCGATCGGGTTCTGCTCGTTGTCCCAGATGATGGCTTGCTGGCCGCGGTCTGGGAAGTTCTTCGCCGGCGCGCGCACCGAGCCGCCGCTATCCTTGACTGCCGCAAGCGTTGGCTGCAGGTCCGCAACCGAATCGTAGCCGATCCAGCGCGACGGCTGGTTCCCCTTGGCGGCCGAACGCGGGACAAGACCCGCGACAGGTTCTTCATCGTTTTTGAAAACGATGTAGGACTTGCCCTTCTGGTCGATCGCGGTGGCCGTCCATCCGAGGAGGCCGCAGTAGAACTTCGTCGCGGCGTCGGGATTGGAGGTGAAGAGATCGACCCACACGAGCTTGCCGGGACGATGCTCCGTCGTAGCCGGCGATGTGAGCGGGGGGAAGGGGGCAGCTTGGACGGAAGCCGCCAGCCCGAGCGACAGCAAGGCGACAGCGGCGAGAAACGGGGCCTTTTGGGAAATGGTTGTCTTTTGCATGTATGATTTTGGATCGGAACGTCGACGGAGCCTACTCCTTGGACACGCACAATGCGATGGGGTGTTTCCCTCCGGTCGGATCTTCAGGCCCCCTGCGAGAAACCGGGTGCCCGTCCCCAGCCCCGCCGCGGCCCCCGCAGCGGGTCAGCGGGCCAGTAGGCGCCCTGCTACCTGCGCCTCGAAGCCGTCCATGTTCCTCCAGCGGATGGCGGCCCTTGCCTTGAACGGCCCGGTCGCCGAGCGGCGGGTGTAGCCGTCGTCCGTCACTTGGAAGGTGACCGTCTCCGTCTCGACGAGATGGCGGCCGCGGCGTGTGCAAACGGTGTGCGTTAAACGAGGTTTTTGAACGCCATGGGACAATCTTGGTCCCCAGTCCACCTTCAGCCCGTTTTGAAAGCAACCGCACAGGGTCTCGGCCGCCTGGGCGTACTCCAGCTCCCTCACCTGGATCCTCCCGCCGTAGTGCACCGCCGCCACGGCGCTCCGGCTCGGGTTGGTGACCAGGAGCTGGATCCCGATGGTGTCGGCCCGCAGGTGGCCGAGCGCGACATAAACCTTGGAACCTGCCGAGGGCTTTTTTGGGCAAACTTTTTGGCGAGGCGCGCCCACATCTCCCCCCATTTTGGGGCCAAGGATGCCTCCATTTCCGCCAGCGCCGGCCCGACTGCGCGTTGGCCCACGCCCTCCGGCCAGCGAAAAATGAGCCTATAAGGAGAATCAGGGAGATCACGAAGAGGACCTTCGCGATCATGGCTGCCGTGCCCGTCAGCGTGACGATGCCGACGCTTGCCCGCCGTGGCTCGCACCTTGCCCTGCATTCTTCAACGAGAGAAGTGGTGGTAGGACCTGGATTCGAACCAGGGAAGGCGTTAGCCAGCAGATTTACAGTCTGCCCTCGTTGGCCACTTGAGTATCCTACCAGAAGCGGAACGGAAAAAATCTCGTCTACCGCCGCCGAATTCAAGACCTTTCTGCCGAACCCGCAATGACCGCCTTCAGCCAGTTCGTGTACCGTTTCGTTCCGGGTGGCATCCTGGCCCACCTCGCGGCGGTCGCCGGCTTCCTCCTCGCGCTCTTCCTGGTGGCGAGGCTGATGAGCGAGCGGCGGGCGCCCGCGAACACGTTCGCGTGGCTCCTCGTGATCGTCTTCATCCCCTGGCTGGGGGTGCCCCTCTACCTCCTGTTCGGCGGCCGCAAGCTGCGCCGCCTGGCCCGGAACAAGTCCGCCCTGCTCCCGATCGTCCCGTCCCTATGCGTCACCGAGACGAAGGAGGTCTACGCCCCGGTCGCCAACACGGTGGCGGCGGCGGGCGGGTTCGCGCCCGTGGGAGGCAACCGGATCACCCTCCTGTTCACGGGCGAGGAGGAGTTTGCCGAACTTGAGCGCCGGATCCTGGCGGCCCGGCACTCCATCCACATCACCACCTTCATCCTCAGCCGCGACGCGACGGGCCGGCGGATCGTCAACCTGCTCGCCCGGCGCGCGCGCGAGGGCGTCAAGGTGCGCCTGCTCCTCGACGCCGTGGGCTGCTTCCCCTCGTCCCGGGGCTTCGTCGAGCCGATCCGGAAGGCCGGCGGCGAGGTGGGGCGGTTCATGCCCGTCCTGCCGTTCACCTCGCGCGGCTCCGCCAACCTGAGGAACCACCGCAAGATCGCGATCTTTGACGGGACGGCGGCGATGGTCGGCGGCCGCAACATCGCGCGCGAGTACATGGGGCCCGCCCGGTACGCGAGGCGCTGGCGGGATTTCGGCGCCGTCATCGAGGGGCCGGGCGCGCTCGTGCTGGGCGAGGTGTTCATCGCGGACTGGAGCTTCGTCTCGCGCCAGCCTCCGGACGCGGCCCGCGCCGACGCCCAGTTTGGCGGCGCCCCGATCCGCGGCGCCTGCGAGGTCCAGGTCGTGGCCAGCGGCCCCGACGTGCCGGGCGACCCCCTCTACGAGGGGATCGTCTCGATGATCCAGCAGGCCGAGCACAGCATCTCGATCGTCACGCCGTACTTCATCCCGGACGAGGTTATCCTGCGCTCGCTGATCGTGAAGGCCCGCGCCGGCTGCACCGTGACCCTGGTCGTCCCGGCCAAGTCGAACCACCCGGTGACCGACTTCGCGCGCCGCACCTACACGAGGGAACTGATCAACGCCGGAGGGCACATGGTCGTCTACAACGACGGGATGCTCCATGGGAAGGCGATGGTGATCGACGACCGCGTGGCGCTGGTCGGCTCGCCGAACTTCGACCTGAGGAGCCTCTTCGTGAACTTCGAGATCGGCGTTCTGGTCTACACGGCGCCCGAGGTCGCCGCGATCAAGGCGTGGGTCGCGGGCCTGATCGGCGAATGCACCCCGCCCCCCGAGCAGAGGCGGCATTTCCTCACTAGCGTCGCGGAGGACCTCTGCCGGCTCCTCGCTCCGCTCCTCTAGGGGGAAGGCGCGGTGGACGAGAGCCGGTACTCGACCGCCTCGCGGAGGGCCTCCCAGCTGGCGTCGATGATGTTGTCGCTCACCCCCACCGTCCCCCAGACCGAGTGGCCGTCGCCGCTCTCGACTAAGACGCGGGTCTTCGAGCCGGTCCCCTCGTTGCCCTCCACGATGCGAACCTTGTAGTCGCGCAGCTTCATGTCGCGAAGCTGCGGGTAGATCTTCTCCAGGCCGAGGCGCAGGGCCTTGTCCAGGGCCCCCACCGGCCCGGAGGACTCGGCGACGGTGTGGATCGACTCGCCGCCGACCTTAACCCGCACCGTGGCCTCGGACCAGATCTCGCCGCCGTGGCGCTCGACGCTCACGCGGTAGCCCTCGACGGCGAAGAACTCCTTGCGGTGCCCCAGCATCTTGGCCACGAGCAGCTTGAAGGACGCGTCCGCCGCCTCGTACTCGTAACCGCGGAACTCCCGGTCCTTGAGCTCCTCCACGAGGCTTTTCAGCTCGGGGCTCTTCTCGTCCAGCTCCATCCCGAACTCCCTCGCCTTGAGCACCAGGCTGCTCCGCCCGGCCATGTCCGAGACGAGCACGCGGGTCCTGTTGCCCACCAGGGCGGGGTCGATGTGCTCGTAGCTGCGCGCCACCTTCTGGGCCGCGTTCGCGTGCAGGCCGCCCTTGTGCGCGAACGCCGAGCGGCCCACGAAGGGCGCCTTTGGGTCGTGGCGGAGGTTGGCGAGCTCGTCGAAGAACAGGGACAGGTCCCGCAGCTCGTCCAGGTTCGGGGCGCAGTAGAGCCGGCGCCTCATCTTGAGGGCGAGATTGGGGATGATGGTCACCAGGTTCGCGTTGCCGACCCGCTCGCCGTACCCGTTCATCGTGCCCTGGACCAGGGTCGCCCCGGCATCGATGCCGGCGAGGGAGACCGCGACGCCGAGGCCGCTGTCGTTGTGGCAGTGGATGCCGATCCGCTCGCCGCCGAAGCGCTTCACGACGGCGGCCGTGATCCGCTGCACCTCGGGGACGAGCTTGCCGCCGTTGGTCTCGCACAGGGACAGGTTTGCCGCCCCGCCGCGGGCCGCCGCCTCGAGGGTGCGCAGCGCGTAGTCCGGGTTGTCCACGTAGCCGTCGAAGAAGTGCTCCGCGTCGTAGATCACCTCGCGCCCCTGCGCCGTCAGGTAGCGGACGGAGTCCTCGATCATCGCGAGGTTCTCCTCCGGGGTCGTCCGGAGGATCTCCCTCACGTGGAGGAGCGAGGTCTTGCCGACCAGGGTGAGGACGGGCATCCCGCTCTCGAGAAGCACGCGCAGCTGCGGATCCGTGACGGCCTTCGAGCCGGCCCTGCGGGTCGACCCGAAGGCGGCGAGCCGGGCGTGCTTGGGCTTCAGCTCCTTGGCCTCCGCGAAGAACGCGATGTCGCGCGGGTTGGAGCCGGGGTAGCCCCCCTCGATGTAGTCCACGCCGAACTGGTCCAGGCGCTCCACGATCATCAGCTTGTCGGCGACCGAAAAGCTGATCCCCTCCCCCTGGGTTCCGTCGCGCAGGGTGGTGTCGTAGACCCGGATCACCGGGGGTGGCTTGGGGGCTCTGGCTTTCACACGGCGTGGGCCTCGATGAAGCCACGAATCGCCGCGGCGTCAGCCACAATCTTGTGGCGCACGAGGGGCCGGGCCTTGAGCGCCTCGAGCGATGGGTGCGTGGGCTCGGCCCCGGTAGAGGCCCGGATCGTGTCCGGGAACTTCGCCGGGTGCGCCGTCGCCAGGACGACGCTCGGCCGGGACGGGTCGAGGCCCTTGAAGGCGCAGGCCGTGTGGGGGTCGGCGGTGTAGCCGAAGTCCCTGTGGACCCGCCGGATGATCCCGGGGATCTCCGCATCCGTGCACCGCGACGAGGTGAACGTGTCCCGGTCGAAATCCGCGAAGCGGTAGACACCCTTCTCCTTCATCTCGCGCATGACCGCCCCCACCCGCTCTGCGTCGCAGCCCGAGCTGTAATAGAGGAACCGCTCGAAGTTGGATGCGACCTGGATGTCCATCGACGGGGCGAGGCTCGGCCTGACCTCGCCCACGGCGTACACGCCCGTCGTGAAGAGGCGGTGGAGGATGTCGTTCTGGTTTGTGGCGATCCGGAAGCCGCGCATGGGGACCCCCATCCTCTGGAGCATCCAGCCCGCGAGGACGTTGCCGAAGTTGCCCGTCGGGACGGCGAACTCGGCCGCGGCCTGGAGCTCCGTCGGGAGGCGCAGCCACGCGTGGAGGTAGTAGACGCACTGGGCGAGCACGCGGGCGATGTTGATCGAGTTGACCGCGGACAGACGGTAGCGCGCGCGGAACGCTCCGTCGCCGAACACCTCCTTCAGCACCGCCTGCGCCCCGTCGAACGACCCCTCCACGGCGAGGGCGTGCACGTTGGGGGCGCCCGTGCAGGCCATCTGCCGCTCCTGGAGCGGCGAGACCCGCCCGTCGGGGTATAGGATGAAGATCGCTGCTCCGGGACGCCCCGTGAGGCCGGCGATGGCCGCGGCGCCCGTGTCCCCGGACGTGGCCCCGAGGACGTTGATCGCCTCGCCCCGGACCGCGCACTGCCTCGCGTACAGGCTGCCGAGGAGCTGGAGCGCGATGTCCTTGAACGAGAGGGTCGGCCCGTGGAAGAGCTCCAGGACGCGCAGCCCGGGCCCGAGCTCGAGGAGCGGCGCCACCTCGGGGCGGTCGAAGCCGGCGTAGGAGCGCGCGACCAAGTCCCTCAGCTCGTCCGGGGGTATGTCGGTCGCAAACCTGCGCAGGAAGCGGAAGCACAGCTCCGCGTACGCCAGCCCCCGGAAGCCCTCGAGCTCCGGGGCGAGGTCCGGCAGGTTCTCCGGCACGAGGAGCCCGCCGTCGGCAGCAAGCCCCGCCGCCACGGCGTCCGAGAACCCGAGCGGGGCGGCCCCGCCGCGTGTCGAGACGTAGCGCATGCCCTGCCCCGGCCTAGCCCTTGTCGAGGCCGAACGCGGCATGGGCCGCGCGGACGGCCTCGTCGGCGCGGTCCAGGGCGATGACGACGGAAATCTTGATCTCCGAGGTGCTGATGAGGTCGATGTTGATCCCCACGTCGGCCAGCGCCTGGAAGAGGGTCGCCGCCACCCCGCTGTGCGTCTTCATGCCGACGCCGACGACCGAGAGCTTCGCAATGCGCCCGTGCACGGCCACCTCGCCCCCGCCGACCGCGGCGAGGACGGGCTCAAGGGCCTTGACGGCGCGTTCGGTGTCGGCCTGGGGGACCGTGAAGGTGAGGTTGGCGACGCCGTGGCGGCCGACGTTCTGGACGATCATGTCCACGTTGACGTTCGCGTTCGACAGGCCGCGGAACACCGCCGCTGCGGAGCCGGGCTGGTCGCGGATGTTGCTCACGATGACCTTGGCCTGGTCCTTGTCGGCGGCGATGCCGCGGACGACGACCCGTTCCATGTAGGCGACTTCTTCTTTCACGAGGGTTCCTGGATTGTGGTTGAACGAGGAGCGGACTTCAAAGACGACGCCGTACTTCTTGGCGAATTCGACCGAGCGGGACTGCATCACCTTCGAGCCCGACGAGGCGAGCTCGAGCATCTCGTCGTAGGAGATCTCGGCCAGCTTGCGCGCCGTCTTGACGACGCGCGGATCGGCCGTGTAGACGCCGTCGACGTCGGTGTAGATCTCGCAGCGGTCGGCCCTGAGTGCGGCGGCGAGCGCGACCGCGGTCAGGTCCGAGCCCCCGCGCCCTAGGGTCGTCACCTGGCCGTCGTCATCGATCCCCTGGAAGCCCGCGACGATGACGACGCGGCCCTCGGCTAGGTCCCTCTCGATGAGCCTGGGCTCGACCATCTTGATCTTCGCCATCGTGTGGACCTTGTCCGTCAGGATGCCGGCCTGGGCCCCCGTGTAGCTCACCGCGGGCACGGAGATCCCGTGGAGCGCCATCGCCATGAGCGCGATCGACTCCTGCTCCCCGATCGCGAGTAGCTGGTCGAGCTCCCGCTCGCTGGGGTTGGGGCAGAGCCCCTTGGCGCGGGCGATGAGCTCGTTGGTCACGCCGGCCCGCGCGGAGAGCACCACGACGGTCTCGTGGCCCTCCTCCCGCGCGGCCTTTATCCGCTCGGCGACCTTCTTGATCCGCTCGACGTCGCCTACCGAGGTTCCGCCGTATTTCTGTACGATCCGGGGCATGGTGTGGAGATTCCTCGCGCGGCGTCAGTCCCCCAGGTCGCCGATCCGCAGGTGCAGCGGCGCCTCGCGCACGCTTCCCAGGCGGGCGAGCGCGCGCAGCGCCGCGCGCATCGAGCGCTCGTCGCTCTCGTGGGTGGTGAGGACGAGCGAGGCCGCGCCGGCTAGCTCGGACGGGCTCTGGATCACGCTTGCGATGCTTATGCGGTTCTTCGCCATGACGGTTGCCACCCGGGCGAGCACGCCGGGGCGGTCCGCGACCGTCAGCCGGACGTAGTGGCGGCCGCGTATCCGCTCCGGGGGCACCATCACGGCCCCTCCGAGCGCGGGCGGCTCCTCCTCCCCCATGAAGTGGGCCCCCTTCCCGTGAAGGAGCAGGGCGACCGCGTCCGCGATGTCGCTTATGACGGCGCTCGCCGTGGCGTCCTGGCCGGCGCCGCGCCCGATGTAGAGGGTCGTCCCGACGACGTCGCCGGTGACCGAGATCGCGTTGAAGACCCCGCTCACCCGGGCGAGCACGCTGTCCCGGCGCAGGAGCGTCGGGTGGACCCGCACGCTGATCTGGTCCGTGGAAAAATCGCGCGTGATGATGGCGAGAAGCTTGACGCCGTAGCCGAGCGCCGCCGCGTTCCGAAAGTCGGCCGGCGTGATGCGCTCGATCCCCTCGACGATCATCTGCTCCGGGCGGATCCAGACCCCGTGCGCAAGCCACGCGAGGATCGAGGCCTTGTGCGCGGTGTCCCATCCCTCGACATCCAGCGACTCCTCCCGCTCCGCGTAGCCCAGCCGCTTCGCCTCCCTAAGGACGACCGGGTACGGGGCGTCGAGTTCCTCCATCTTCGTGAGGATGTAGTTGCACGTGCCGTTCAGGATCCCGTAGATGCGCGGAAACCGGTTGGCGACCAGCCCCTCGCGCACGGCCTTGATGAGGGGAATGCCACCCGCCACGCTCGCCTCGAACAGGAAATGGCCGCCGTTGCGCCGCGCGGCGGCGAAGATCTCGGCGCCGTGCGCGCAGATCAGGGCCTTGTTGGCAGAGACGACTATCTTGCCCCGGGAAAGCGCGGCGAGGGTGACCTCCCTGGCGATCCCGGTGCCGCCGATCAGCTCGCACACGATGTGGATCTCGGGATCGGTCGCGACAGCCATCGCGTCGCCCGTCAGCTTCGAGGCCGCAACCCTGACGCCCCGGGCCTTCGACAGGCTGCGCACCGCGGCCCGGCGCAGGACGATCCTCGCGCCGAGGCGCGACTCGAGCTCGGGGCGCATGCGGCCGAAGTGCTTCCAGACGCCCTGGCCGACGGTTCCGAGGCCGCACAGGCCGATGTTGATCGTGCGCACGGCGCTCATGGCTTGCCTTCCGGCGGCGCCCCGCCGGGCTTCCTCCGCTCGAATTTCTTTTCGGTCCCGTTGAGCAGCCGCCGCACGTTGGCGCGGTGGCGGAAGACGACGAACGCCGCGATCAGTCCCGTGACGCAAAGGGCGACAGCGCCGCGGGCAAGGGCCAGCGTCAGGACGGGCAGGCTCACCGCCGCGAGGATCGATGCAAGCGACACATAGCGCGCCGCGAGAAAGACAACCAGCCAGACGGCCGCCGAGCCGATCGCGACAAGGGGCATGAGGACCAGGAGGCCCCCCGCGGCGGTCGCGACCCCCTTGCCGCCCCGGAACCCCGTGAAGCAGGAGAACGAATGGCCTGCGAGGGCGGATGCGAGGCCCACGTAGCCGAGCATGTGTTCGCGGCTGGCCGCGTCCTGCGCAAGGACGCCGGCATGGCCGGCCCCGGACTCGTGGGCGAGGACAAGGTACGCCCACGCAAGCGGCCAGCCTGCGGCCACCGCCCCCTTGAGCAGGTCGAGGACGAACACGGCGTTCCCCGGCCCCCTGCCAAGCACCCTGCGCACGTTCGTGGCCCCGGGACTCCTGCTGCCGACTTGGAAGATGTCCACGCCCCGCGAGCGGGCCACCAGGAAGCCGAACGGCAGCGACCCGAGCAGATAGCCCGCGACGGCCGCGGCCGCGAGCATGTCACCGAGGTCGGCGGGGATTGCCATGGGCCGTTACAGTTGGATGAACTTCGCGAGCTTGATGGCCTTGTGGCCCTTGAGCTCGCGGCGCGCCGCCTCGCTCGGCTCGCTGTCCAGGTTGATCACCATGAGCGCGGTCTGCCCCGCCTCCTGGCGGCTTAAGGACATGTTGGCGATGTTGACCTTGTCCTTGCCGAGGAGGGTTCCCACGTAGCCGATCATGCCGGGCTCGTCGCGATTCTCGATGATCAGCAGCTTGCCGGTCGCCACGACCTCGACCTCGCGCCCGTTGATCGAGACGATCCGCGGGCTGCTCGCCTTGCCGATGAGCGTCCCGGCCGCGCTGCGCACGGCGCCGTCCGCCCCCAGGGCCTCGAGCTGGATCAGCTCGTTGTAGTCGGACTCCCCCGTCGACTTCACCACCTCGCACCGCACCCCCAGGCGCTCCAGGAGGAACGGGGCATTGACGAAGTTGACGTTCTCGCCGCTGATCCGCCGCAGCCATCCGCGCAGGATCGCGCGGGTGATCGCGTTCGCGTCGAGGTCGACGATCTTCCCCAGGTAGGTGATCTTGAGCGATCCGACCTGTTCCGGGCAGATCTGCTGCAGCAGCGTCCCCAGCTTGCTCCCGAGGTCGAGGTAGGGCTTCAGCACCTTGAGCGCCGCGGCGTCGAGGCTCGGCATGTTGACGGCGTTGCGGATGACGCCCCCGTTCAGGACGTCGGCGATCTGCTCGGCCACCTCGACTCCGACCGCGTCCTGGGCCTCGGCCGTGGACGCCCCGAGGTGCGGCGTGAGCGTCACGTTCGGCAGCTTCCTCAGCTCGCTCGCCGCGGGGAGGGGCTCGTCCTCGTATACGTCGAGCCCGGCCGCTGCCACCCGCCCGCCCTTGAGGGCGTCGATGAGCGCCGACTCCTTGATGATCCCGCCCCGCGCGCAATTGAAGATACGCACCCCGCTCTTGCACTTCGCCAGGGCGGCCCCGTCGATCATGTAGCGGGTGTCGTCCGTGAGCGGCATGTGGACCGTGATGTAGTCGGACTGCGCGAAGAGCTCGTCCAAGGACACCGAGTCGATCTGCATCCCCTTGGCGCGGCTCGGCGCCAGGTAGGGGTCGAACGCCACGACCCGCATCCCGAAGGCCTGGGCCCGGCGGGCGACCTCGCCGCCTATCCGGCCGAGCCCGATCACCCCGAGGGTCTTCCTGAAGAGCTCGATGCCCGCGAACGCCTTCCGGTCCCACTTTCCGTCGCGCATGGAGGCGGCGGCCTGGGGCACGGGACGTGCACCGCAGAGAAGGTGCGTGAAGGTGAGCTCGGCCGTCGCGATCGTGTTGCCCGACGGCGTGTTCATGACGATGACGCCGCGCTCGGTCGCCGCATCGACGTCGACGTTGTCCACGCCGACGCCCGCCCTCCCCACGACTTTTAGAAGCGGGGCGGCCGCAATGACTTCGGCGGTGACCCGGGTCTCCGAGCGCACCGCGATCGCGTGCACGTCCTTCACGAGTTCGAGGAGCTTCTCCGGCGAGGACCCGTATGCCTCAATGACTTCGATCCCCGGCTGCGTGCGAAGCCAGGCGACACCCTTCGATGAGATCTTGTCTGCGACGAGTACTTTCATGTGCGCAAAATGCGTGTGATCGAAATCCCCGGCGCCGCGCCTAGCAAGGAAAAGCGGCGGCGCGGGCCCGTATTACGCAGGTGCGCATGCACTTCGCCCCCTCCCGCCCGCATCGGGGGAAACCCCGTCCTACGGCTGCTTCGGCAGGCTCAGGGCGCCGGCCGGAAGGAAATGGGCGGCGAACCCCATCTTGTCCGCCCATTCGTCGATTGCCTTCGAGACCGGCGAGGTCCCGCTCGAGCCGCCGTGGCCCGCGTTCGAGTCGATCCGGATCAGCACGGGGCCCGAGCCCGGCTTGTCCGCGGCGGCGCGCTGCATCTCGGCGGCGTACTTGAACGAATGCGCGGGGAACACCCGGTCGTCATGGTCGCCGGTCGTGATGAGCACCGCCGGATACCGGACCCCCGTCCTGACGGTGTGCACCGGGGAATAGGCGCGCAGGTACCTGAAGCCCTCGGGATCATCGCTCGATCCGTAGTCCGCCGCCCACGGGGCGCCGACCGTGTACTTGTGGAAGCGGAGCATGTCCATCACCCCCACGCCGGGAAGCGCCACGGCGCAGAGGTCGGGGCGCTGGTTGAGCACCGCGCCGACGAGGAGGCCGCCGTTGGACCGGCCCTCGACCACCAGGCGGTCCCTCGCCGTGAAGCCGTCCGCGACCAGGAAGTCCGCGGCGGCGATGAAGTCGTCGAATACGTTCTGCTTGCGCTCCTTCGTGCCGGCCAGGTGCCACTCCTCCCCATACTCCCCGCCGCCCCGGATGTTGGCCTGGGCGTAGACCCCGCCCATCTCGATCCAGACGGCGGGCGGCACCGCGTAGGCCGGCGGGATCGAGATGTTGAACCCGCCGTAGCCGTAGAGCCACGCGGGAGCCGAGCCGTCCGCCCGCAGGCCCCGCCGCGCCGTGATGAAGATCGGAAAGCGGGTCCCGTCGCGGGACGTGCAGAAGACCTGCCGGGTCTCGAACCGGGACGGGTCGAACGGGGTCCGCGGCTGCTGGAACACCGCCTGCGCCCCGGAATCGAGGTTGTAACTCATGATCGACGGCGGCGCGAGGAACGAGGAGAAGCGGAAGAAGACCTCGGGGTCCCGCTCCCTGCCGCTCAAGTCGCCCTCGCCGACCGAGCCGATTCCCGGGAGCGGGATCTGGCCGAGCGGCGCGCCGGCGGACGAATAGACCGAGAGCCTGCCGACGGCGTCGTGCAGGGTCGCGACGACGAATTTTCCGCCCGCGAAACGCACCGCGCCCGCCTCGATGCTGTCGGCGGTCTCGGGGACGGCCGTCCTCCATGCCTCGGCAGCGGGGGACCCGAGGTCGATCGACACCACCCGGCCCCGCGGCGCGCCAAGGCTCGTGAAGACGTGGAAGACCGCGCCCGTGTTTCCCACGAAGCGGTAGTGCGCGTCGAACCGGTCGAGCAGCCTCACCACGGCCGCGTCGACGCGCGGCGCCATCGGGTCGGCGAGGTCGATGTAGTAGAGCGCGTTGTGCGTCTGGCTGTTCTGTTCCACCGAAATCGCGACGTACCGCCCGTCGTCCGTCACTCGCGCGCTGAACTGCCAGTCCGGATGCTCCCGGATCTCGAAGACGAGCCGGTCCTCGGATTGCGCCGTGCCGAGCCTGTGGTGGAAGAGCTGCCTGCCGGAGAGCCTGCCGAAGAGCTTGTCGCCCCTCGGGACCTCGGGAAAGCGGCTGTAGAAGAACCCGCCGCCGTCCCGGGTCCACGACAGCCTCGAGAATTTCACCCAGCGGACCACGTCGTCGCGGTCCCTTCCCGTGCCAACGTCGCGCACGTGGAACTCGTTCCAGTCCGAGCCCGCGACCGCGAGCCCGTAGCCTAGGAGGCTGCCGTCCTCCGACGGCGAGACCTCCGTCACCGCGACGGTGCCCTCGGCCGACAGGAGGTTGGGGTCGATCAGGACCCTCGGGGTGGCCCCGGCGTGGTCGACCACGCAGACGACGGCCTGGTTCTGGAGCCCGTCGTTGCTCGTGTAGAACAGGCGCCCCTCCGCCCTCTGCGGCAGGCCGAACCTGGGGAAATTCCAGAGCTCCCTGAGCCGTGACCGTATCGCGGCCCTCTCGGGCATCCCGGCGAACGCCGCTTGGGTGTACGCGCGCTCCGCACCGATCCAGGCCGCGGTCTCGGGCGAGTCGATGTCCTCCATCCAGCGGTAGGGATCGGCCACCTTCTGCCCGAAGTAATCGTCGACCTGCGGGCCCCGCCTCGCCGCCGGGTATTCGGCGGCCGGGAGCAGGCACCCGCTAGAGGCACAGATAATTGCGCACATTCGCAACAAATCCACCAATGTGGAACGATTCATGGTACAGGGTGTCCGCGATCCCCTGTGGAGGCCAAGCAAGAAACCAATCCGGCGGCGAGGGACCTGCGGTTTGACACGCTGCGGGGACTGTTCCTCGTCTGCATGACGGTCAACCACCTTCCGACGGAGCTGCGCGGGGTGACCGACCAGCCGCTCGGGGTGTTCACGGCGGCCGAGGGATTCGTGTTCCTGTCCGGGCTCATGGCGGGCTGGGTCTACACCCGCAAACGCAGGGCCGGGGGGCCCGGGGCCCTCTGGTCGGCCGCCGTCGGCCGGGCCAGGCTCATCTACGCCTGGCACGCCGCGGCTTTCGCCGCGGCCTTCCTCTGCGTCAAGGCGACGGAGTACGCATGCGGCTTCTGCTCGATGGACGTCCCCAGGCTCTTCTTCGAGCACCCGGCGGCGGCCCTGGGCCTGGGGCTCACGCTCCTCTACCAGCCGGGACTCCTCGACCTCCTGCCGATGTACTGCGGCTTCGTCATCCTGCTTCCTGCCGTGATCGGCGGCCTCGAGTCGGGCCGCCGCTGGATCGTCCTGTCCGCCAGCGCCGCCGTCTGGCTCGCGGCGCAATGGGCGCCCGCGCTTGACGCCGCGCGGATCTACCCGGTGAACCTGGGCTCGTTCAACCTCCTCGCCTGGCAGTTCATCTTCGTGGCCGGGGTGGCGATCGGCCACGCGCGCGCCTCTGGGATCGCCCAGGTTTCCCGGCCGAGCCCGTGGGCGCTCACCGCGGCGGCGACCGTCGCCGCGTACGGGATTGGCATCCGGCACGCGAACTGGCCCTCGCTCTGGCCCGACGCCGTCTTCGGCGTGCTGCTCAACAAACCCGCGCTGGGGCTCCTGCGCATGGCCGACTTTGGCTGCGTCGCCTACCTCGTCGCGGTCCTCGGCGCGCGGTTCCCCTGGGCGCTGTCGGCGCGCCCACTGGCCTTCCTCGGCAGGAACTCGCTCCTCGCGGTTGCGACCCAGAGCGTGGCGATCACGGAGCTCCTGCAGTTCCCCGCGCTTTTCGCGACCGCGGCCGGCCGGACGCTAGTCGCCCTTGCGAGCGTCGCCCTCCTCTTCGCCGCCGCCGCGGCGAGGCTGCGATTGTCGCGGCTCCCCGCCCCGGCCCTCCCCTCCATCGCCAATCCGGTCTCGCAAGCCGATGGATGGGGGCTTAGTCCGACCAGATGAGCCATACGCGGATCGGGGAGCAGGTGCGTTTCATCCTGGAGGTCGACAAGCTTAAGGAGATATTCCGGCAGACGCTCTGCACCCAGAGCCGCCGCCCGGAGAACGACGCCGAGCATTCCTGGCACCTCTGCCTCGCCGCAATCGTGCTGGCCGAGCACGCGAACGAGCCCCGACTGGACATGCTGCGGGTCTTGAAGATGCTCATCCTCCATGACCTCGTCGAGATCGACGCGGGCGACACGTTTGCGTACGACACGGCCAGGATGGCGGGCCAGCACGAGCGCGAGGCCCTCGCCGCGGACCGGATATTCGGGTTGCTGCCCGGCGCCCAGGCCGCCGAGTTCCGGGCGCTCTGGGACGAGTTCGAGGACAGGCGGACGCCCGAGTCCAGGTACGCGGCGGCAATCGACCGGTTTCAACCGTGCCTCCTGAACTGCAACACCGAGGGCGCCGCATGGAGGCGCCATGGGGTCACGCAGGACCGCGTGGTCGCGCGCAACTCGCACATTGCCGAGGGCTCGGCGGCGCTCTGGGAGGAGACCTCCCGGATGATCGCCAAGGCCTTCGAGCCCTGCCTTCCCCGCCCGGCGCCGTGAGCCGGCAGCCGCCCCGCGCCGCCTTCAGCTCAGGTCCCTGATCGAGCCGAAGTCGGGGTTGAAGAGCCTCTTGTACGTGCGGACGATCATCCCGTCGGTCAGGCCGGCGAGCCAGTCGCAGATCTGGCGCGCCTTCGCGCGCCTGCCCCTGGCGGCGTCGACGAGGGCGCCGATCGCCGGTGGGAGGATGCGCACGACCCGCCGCCCGGGCTCGACGTAGTTGCGCCAGCATGAATCCCAGAGGTCGAACAGCACCTTGCGGGCCTTGTGCTCCATCTGCTGAAGCTGCGGACTCTCGAATATGATGTCGTTCGCCAGCCGCTTGTAGAAGAGGGCCTGGCTCTGCGCCTCGGGCGCGACGACCAGCTCGAAGCTGTACCGGTGGGTCCTCGCAGCCATGAAATTGTCCCACTCCCGCAGGCGGCACCCGGTGATGAACGCCCCGATCCGGTCCGACACAACGCCCGCGAGGCGGTCGGCCCGCACGGCGTCCAGCAGCTCGTCCAGCAGCCGCATCCCGAGCGCGTCCCCGACATTCGCGTCCCCCCACGCCTCGATCCTCTCGATCGTGAGGAAGCCCGCCTTGACCCCGTCCACGATGTCGTTGAGCGAGTAGGCCGCGTCGTCGGCCCAGTCCATGATCTGGCACTCGATGCTCTTGAACCCGTTCAGCTTCTCCCCGGGGGCGAGGCTCCTGGGGACCGGGGATCCCCCGAAGACGAACCGGCGCACGTCCCTCTGCGAGTCGTAGAGGAAGTGGTTGGCCGGGGGCCTCCGGAATTCGCCGAACAGGGTCTTGTACTTTAGGACGCCGTCCAGGAGGGCCCTCGTCGGCTGCATCCCGCGAACCCCCGAGCGGTCCTCGTACATGGTCGCCGTCAGCAGGTGCACCGTCTGGGCGTTCCCCTCGAATCCTCCCCGGCCCCGCATCAGCTCCTGGAGCGTTCGCTCGCCCGAGTGCCCGAAGGGGGGGTGGCCCAGGTCGTGCGCGAGGCAGATCGCCTCGACCAGGTCGGCGTCGATATAGAAGTCGTCCCGCAGGGGCCCCTTGCGCGTCCGCAGGAAATGGCAGATCGAGCGCCCGATCTGCGCGACCTCCATCGTGTGGGTGAGCCTCGTCCGGTAGAAGTCGTACTCCCCCGAGAGAAAGACCTGTGTCTTCGACTGGAGCTTCCGGAACGCGTGCGCGTGGATGATCCTGTCGCGGTCGATCTGGAACGCGTTGCGGTAGTCGGTCTTTCGGCCGCCGCCGTAGGTCTCGCTGTCGAAGGTCCCGTAGAATCGGTTGGTCATCGTGCGCCGCACCCAGAGCACAGCCCCGCGCCCGGGGACGCAACACCGGAGCGGACGCGGCGCAGCGTCGGTTCGGGATTGTTTTGCAAGGGGCGAGGCGCAAGAATTGGGCACACCCAAATGAGCGCGAACACGATGCCTGCCCTTTCCAAGCTGAAGCCCGGCCCGGGCCTCGACCTCACGGAGGTCCCCGTGCCCGAGCCCGGCCCGAACGACGTGCTCATCCGGATCAAGAAGACGTCGATCTGCGGCACCGACGTGCACATCTACAACTGGGACGAATGGGCGCAGAAGACGATCAAGACCCCGATGGTCATCGGCCACGAGTTCGTGGGCGTGGTCGAGAAGGTCGGCGCCGCCGTGCAGCGCTTCCACAAGGGCGACCTGGTCGACGGCGAGGGGCACATCGTCTGCGGGGTCTGCCGCAACTGCCTGGCCGGGCGCAGGCACCTGTGCAAGGACACCAAGGGGGTGGGCGTCAACCGGAACGGGGCGTTCGCGCAGTACCTGTGCATCCCGGCGTCGAACGCCGTGCCGGTCGACCCCTCCATCCCGCTCGACGTCCTTTCGTGCTTCGACCCGCTCGGCAACGCGACGCACACGGCGCTCCAGTTCGACCTGGTGGGCGAGGACGTGCTCGTCACCGGGGCGGGCCCGATCGGGTGCATGGCCGTCGCGATCGCCCGGCACTGCGGCGCGCGCAAGGTCGTCATCACCGACGTCAACCCGGCCCGGCTCGCGCTCGGGCTCAAGATGGGCGCGACCCGGGCGGTCGACGTGTCCCGCGAGCGCCTGCCCGACATCCAGGCGGAGCTCGGGATGCGGGAGGGCTTCGACGTGGGTCTGGAGATGTCCGGCAATCCGCGCGCGCTCAACGACATGATCGACAACATGGCCCACGGCGGGCGCATCGCGCTCCTCGGCATCATGCCGTCGGCCGCCGCGGTGGACTGGAACAAGGTGGTGTTCAACATGCTCACGATCCGCGGGATCTACGGGCGCGAGATGTACGAGACCTGGTACAAGATGACCGCGATGATCCAGAGCGGTCTGGACATCTCCCCGGTGATCACGCACCGGATGCCCTATTCCGAATTCCGCGAGGGCTTCGAGCTCATGCGCTCGGGAAAGAGCGGCAAGATCATCCTAAACTGGGACTAGACCCCGCACCCCGACGCCCATGCCTCCGACCTACAGGGAGCACATCCTAAAGACGCTTTCCGAGATAGACTCGCAGGGCCTCACCAAGCGCGAGCGCGTCATCTCGACGCCCCAGGGTTCGCACATCGCGGTCGCCGGGGGCGCGCGCGTCCTCAATTTCTGCGCGAACAACTACCTCGGCCTGGCCGACCACCCGGACGTCGTCGAGGCAGCGCACGAGGCGCTCGACCGCTGGGGCTACGGGCTCGCTTCCGTGAGGTTCATCTGCGGGACGCAGGAGATCCACCGGGAGCTGGAGTCGCGCCTAAGCTCGTTCCTCGGGACCGACGAGACGATCCTGTACTCCTCCTGCTTCGACGCGAACGGAGGCGTCTTCGAGACGCTCCTTGGGGAGGAGGACGCCGTCATCAGCGACGAGCTCAACCACGCCTCGATCATCGACGGCATACGCCTGTGCAAGGCCAGGAGGTACCGCTACCGCAACTGCGACATGTCCGAGCTCGAGGCGAGGCTGCTCGAGGCCGAGGCGGCCGGCGCCCGCTTCAAGCTCATCGCCACCGACGGGGTGTTCTCGATGGACGGCTCCATCGCCCCCCTCAGGGAGATCTGCAACGCGGCGGCCCGGCACGGCGCCATCGTCATGGTGGACGACAGCCACGGCGTCGGGTTCATGGGCCCGAACGGGCGCGGGTCGCACGAGCACTCCGGCGTAATGGGCCGGGTGGACATCCTGACCGGCACCCTCGGAAAGGCGCTCGGGGGCGCCTCGGGAGGCTACGTGAGCGGCCGCCGGGAGATCGTCGACCTCCTGCGCCAGCGCTCGAGGCCCTACCTCTTCTCGAACACGCTGGCCCCCGTGATCGCCGCGGCCTCGATCGCCTCCCTCGACTTGATCAGCAGCTCCCCGGAGCTCCGGGACAGGCTCCACCGCAACACGCGGGTGTTCCGCGACGGCCTCTCCCGCGCGGGCCTCACGATCAAGGCAGGCTCGCACCCGATCGTGCCCGTCATGCTCGGCGACGCCTCCCTCGCGCAGCGCTTCGCGGCGCGGATGCTGGAGAAGGGCGTCTACGTGATCGGCTTCTTCCACCCGGTTGTCCCCCACGGCGCTGCGCGGATACGGGCCCAGGTGAGCGCCGCGCACGACGAAAAGGACCTTGAGACGGCGATCAACGCGTTCGCCGAGACGAAAAAGGAGCTCATCGGCTAGGCCGCCAGCGGCGCCCGTCCACCAAACCGCCATGCAAAAGATATCGGAATCCGCCCGCATCCGCCTGGAGAAGGCCGCCCGGTCCGCGGCCGCGCGAGCCTACGCCCCGTACTCCCGCTTCCCGGTGGGAGCGGCGGTCCTGGGCGGCTCGGGCAAGGTCTACTCCGGCTGCAACGTCGAGAATGCCTCCTACGGGCTGTGCAACTGCGGCGAGCGAACGGCCATCTTCTCGGCGGTCGCCGCCGGCGAGCGCTCCATCCGGGCGGTGGCGGTGTACACGCCCACGCGCCTGCCGACGGCCCCCTGCGGGGCCTGCCGGCAGGTGATCCACGAGTTCGGCCCGGACGCGCTCGTCATCAGCGTCTGCGACGCGAAGGGGCGGATCGAGACGGAGCTCTCCGCGCTTCTGCCCGGCGCGTTCGGACCCGGCGACCTTCTCTAATTTGCTTGTCTGCGCGGCCTGTTGGGGCCGCGCCTCGAGGCCGTACGACGTCGGCGCCTACCAACTGGGCCTCTCGGCCTTCAGCACCGTCCCGGTGAACCTTTCCCTGCAGGATGATCCACCGATCGGGTTCGCCCAAAGGGTGATTTGATCGGGTCGTGCGTCGTATGTCGGCAGCTTCGCATCGAAGACAACGGCGCCGTCCAGCTTCATCTGGATGTTCGCCTTTAGCCAATCCTTCCGGGCGGCCCGATGCGCGGGCCACTCGCGGTCGCCCGCTGGCGGGTAGCATGATCCCATCGTTGCCTCCAGGTGATGCGCCGTGGTCAAGTCGACCGCTACGCTCCTGCCGAGGGCCCCCCCGACGGACCAGTGATCAAAGCCGATGCGCACGTGGCCCTGGTCGGCGTATTGCACGAAGAGGAAATCCCCCCTCCCGGCGGTACCGGTCACGAGCAACGGCTCCGCAAGGCCGGTCATGTCATTTGGGAAGATGACCACGGCGTCCAATGGCCCCCAGCGGACTCCCTCTTGGGGAGGCGTCGGCTTGATTCGCTCTATCGCGTCGATCGTGCCTGAAAACATTTCGACTGCCGTGGTCGCACCAATCGTGTTGAACGCGCATACAACCTCGCTCGATTCGCTCGGTTGAAAGCTCCGGGGCACGTCGATCAGAAGTTTTCCATCGAGCCTTACGCAGTAGCGATTCTTGATTCTGCCAATCTCATCGCCCGACAGGCCGGCGAAGTCGGCCTTCGGAGGAAACAACGATCCCATTTCCAAATCGACCACATGTTCCTTGTCGAAATCGATGGCAACGGGCTCGGTCGTCACAACGCTTCCCATATCTTCGTGTCCGAAGCGGATGCGATTCCCGCCAAGGTATGTGACAAAGAAGATGTCCCCCGCCCCCTGCTTGCCGGTGCTGACGAGCGGCTCTCCAGGCCCTGATTGGCCCTTCGGAAATCGAACGTGCAGGCGCAGCGGGCCGCTTTCCCCACGCTTCCCCGAATTTCCCTGGATGGGTGGCAGCCCAAGTCGCCTAATGCTGGCGATTCGACCGGTGAATGCTGAGTCGCTCACGTCACCTGCGAGCGGATTGGCGCCCACAAAGACCAGACCCGGAGTGGCAAAATAGAAGCTTGCGGCGGTGTTCAAGACCGAAGCGCCGTCCACGCTCACCTCGAAGTGGCGCTTGAGGGCCGCAACGGCACCTGCGGCGTACCCGGTGAATTGTGGCGATTCCTTCGGGGGATAGAGCGACCCCAATGATAGGCACACACGATGCAGGCCGGGGCTAAGTGTAAACTCGCTACTCGTTGGGCCCCCTGCGCCCAAATGGAAAAAACCGATTCGGGCGTGGCTGGCCCCGAGATACTCGATATACACGATGTCGCCTTGGCCGGGCAGGCCGGTGCTCAGTAAAGGCTCGCGGCGACCGGCCTTTCCCGGCGGAAACTGCAGTTTCATCTCCAAAGCGCCTTGCGTGGTTCCCACGGCGTGCTCGATCCAGTATGCAGGAAGGTCTAGGCAACGGGCCACGCCATTGGCGATCCATGGGGATGTCGACGCCTGCAGGGCCACGAGGGATCCATTGACAATGGAGAATGCGGACAAGCCGCCCACGACGAGCGCGGCAGAACATCGAACCGGGAGGCTGCTCCTAGACACGCCGCTTATGACAATCAGACCCGCGATTGCGCCCAGCAGCAGCCCGGTTGGGGCAAAGTCCGCCATGTAGCGAAGCTCGCCAAACAAGAAGAACAATCCCAGCGACAGGAGATTGCATGCGAATACGCCAAGGAGCATCACGCAAAGCACCAGGAGGGCCCCAGGGACCCGGAGCGCCCGCCAAAATGGAACGGTCAGGAGATACAGAGGCCCCAGGAGAACGGACGGCAGATAGAGCGCCATACCGTAGGCCCGGTTGATCGCGAAAAAGGGGAAATACCGGACGTAGGGAGCGGTACTGAAGAGGTAGTTGAAAAGATTTCCCCTCAGGAACGCCGTTCCGAAGAGTTTCGCGTGCCGCATGTCCCCCGCAGATCCCTGAAAGGCGTAACGTGCCCCAAATTCAAAGGGGCTTTCGAACCGAAGGAAATTATAGGTGGCGATAGCCGCACCGACGGTGGCCGCCGGCAGGATTGCCGCAGCGAGAAAGGCCCAACACGGCCCCCACCCGCCGCCGCCGTTCCGGCGCATGCGCACATACAGATAAAGGCACGGCAAAATGAATACCGGCAGGCCGAAAACAAAGTTGGGACGGGAGCCAATCGCGAGTCCGTATGCAAGACTCGCCGTGGCAATCCACGCGCATCGGGTCCAACCCCTCGCGGAAGCCAGCGCCCGTTCGGTGCAGACGGCGACCAACATGATGCAAAAGAAAGCGGCGCTAGCGGCCACGACATAAAAAGATTGATTTTGCGCGAGGTAGAAAACGGGGTTTCCCCAACCGATGACTGCGATGCCGAGCCAAAGCCAATGATCGCCGCAATCCGGAAGATACCTGTCCCTAATCCGCCTCAACAGGGCTGCGCCCATGATGAAGCCCGAGAAGCAGAAAACGACAGTTCCGATATGCTCGGAAAGCCACGTTCCCGTGACCATTCTCCACGGGAGGTACACAAGAATCACCGGGATTGCCCCAAAGTAGAGGTAGAATTTCCCCTTGTAAAAACTGGCATCGTGGGGTCGCAGAACATCGAGCTGCGCCACGTACGGGTTCTTCGCCTTCAGCAGGCGCGGATCGAACCTCTCCTTCAGGTTCAACTGCCCCGACATGAAGGCGTCGGTCAATGCGCCGTAATACCCCTGCGGCTCATTGGTTGTGAATGGAGCGTCTTGAGTCAGAACCGACTGGGAGTAAGTCAGTCCAATTGCGATCAGGAGCGCCCAAAACGCGGTTTTCCGGATAAGCGCTGGACGATTCATCCGAGGTTCACCAAAGCAGCGGTTCAAAGCTCCAATTGCCAAGGCCGTAAGCAGAAAGCCCGCATCCGATTGGGGCCAGACAATTGCCCCCAGCGAGCAAGGAGCTCGGTGGCCTCATAGCATCCGTACTGATGTTCGTTTCTCCATCTGAAGGTCGTGCCTGCCCTATTCTGCGCATCCGCGTTTCCCGGGAGCGCAGCAAGATATGCGATGCCTTCCTCTGGATATCTAGCCTAGCGGGCCTCGAAGAACTCCCGCACGGCCGCCTCGACCTCGGATGTCGGGAAGTCGCGCTCAGTCCGGCCGCCGAGGTCGCGCATCTTGACGACGCCCCTCGCAAGCTCGTCGGTGCCGTAGATCAGCGCGATCCTGGCCCCGGAGTCCGCCGCCGCCTTGAACTGCTTGCCGAACGCCATCTCCTTCATGGGATAGTCCACGCGGTAGCCGTTTGCGCGCAGGCGGCTGATGTCGGCGAACGCCGCCTTGCGCTCCGGTTCGCCTCCCACGATGCAGTAGACGTCGGGCGCCTGGGAGATCGCGGCCGACAGCCCCCGCTCGTCGAGCAGGAGGGCGAGGGTCATGTCGCCGATGGCGAAGCCGACGGCGGGGAGCTCCGAGCCGCCCAGCCTGCCCACGAGGTCGTCGTAGCGCCCGCCGCCGGCGAGCGCCCGAAGCTCGCCCCTGCGGTCGTAGGCCTCGAAGACGAATCCCGTGTAGTAGGCGAGCCCGCGCACGACGCCGAGGTCGACCTGGACGAAGTCGGAAAGGCCCATGGCGCCGAGCCCCCCAAGGAGCTTCCGCCATTGCGCCAGCCGGCCGGCCATCCCGGCCGACGCCCCCGAGGATTCGAGCGCCTTCTCGAGCGCGCCGAACGAGCGGATCCCAAGGAAGTCGAGGACGCCCTGCTTGAGCCCGGGCGCCATCGGCCCGAAGGACTCCTCGTAGCCCTTGAAGGCGTCGTGCCCGTTCCTCTCGTACTTGTCGACGGCCCCCAGGACGGAGCGGATCCTGGGCTCGTCCTGCCCCAGCGCAGCAAGGTAGTGGAACCAGAGGTCCCGGTCGCTCAGCCTCACGCAGAAGTCCTTCTCCGTGAGCCCGAACGCCCGCATGCACTGGATCAGGAGGGCGATCAGCTCGATTTCCGCCTCGGGGCCCGGTTCGCCGAACACGTCGGCGTTGAACTGGTAGAAGCAGCGGCCCCTGCCCTTCTGCATCCGCTCATAGCGGTAAAACTCGGCGATGCTGAACCACTTGATCGGCCGCTTGAGAGCGTTCGCCCGGGCTCCCACCAGGCGGCACACGGACGGCGTCATCTCGGGCCGGAGCGCGACCTCGCGCCCGCCCTTGTCGGTGAAGCTGAAGAGCTGCCCCTCGATCTCGTCGCCGGACTTCGCCCGGTAGAGGTCGAGCGGCTCGAGGACGGGGGTGTCGTACTCGACGAACCCGAACGACGCCGCAGTCTGCCGCCACAGGCGGAAGATCTGGGTGCGCTTCGCGAGGTCCTCGGGGTAAAAGTCGCGAAACCCGGGCAGAGTCTGAAACGTGGCCATTAGCGACGGACACGTTGCGGTACGTCCGTCACAGGGCGAACCTTATGTCGTCCCGGCGCCGCCCTCCGTCAGAGCAGGGTGGTCAGGTCGAGCTTCTTCAGCTGCTGCTTGAGTATCTTGCCTGCCTTGAACTTGACGACGGCCCGCTGCGGAATAATGACTTCCGCTTCGGGCTTGTTGGGATTCCTGCCTACCCTCTGCTTGCGCACCTGGACTTCCAGAACACCAAAGTTTCGCAACTCGACGTTGCGTCCCTCTGATAGCGCTTTTTGGACGATGTCGAGGGTCTGCTGGACCGTGTCGACGATCTGTTTCTGCGGGAATCCGGCCTTCCGGTATATCTCTAACACGATCTCGCGTTTGGTGAGGTTCGTGGACATGAATTGATCCTTTTGGTGAGAGCTTTACTGAAGCGTGGTAAATTACTCGTCTGACATGAATTGCGTCAATACCTTTCAGCACATATCGGGGGTGGCGCATGCCTGATCCAAAGGCCGTCAATTCGATGTTCGGGCGCATCGCCCACCGCTACGACCTTGCCAACAAGGTCCTGAGCTGCGGAATCGACATCTACTGGCGGTCCCGCCTGGTGGCCGCCGTGGGGCGCTCGCGCCCCCGCAATGTCCTGGATTTGGCGACCGGAAGCGGGGACGTCGCCTTTGCCATGGCGCGCGGGCTGCACCCCTCGATCCGCGTCTTCGGGCTGGATTTCTGCGAGCCGATGCTCGAGAGGGCCGAGAGGAGGAAGGCCCGCAGGCTCTGGCTCTACTCGGGCGTGGATTTCCTCCTCGGCGACGCCCTGGAAATTCCCGTTGGGGAGGCGACTTTCGACGCCGTGACGATCGCCTTCGGCCTGCGCAACATGGCCGACCGCGCGCGCTGCCTGTCCGAGATCCGGCGCGTCCTCAAGCCCGAGGGACGCCTCTTCATCCTGGAGTTCTCGCAGCCCCGGCGCTGGGTCCGGCCCGCGTATTACCTCTACCTCCGGCGCCTGGTGCCGACGCTGGCCGGGATCCTCACGGGGGACCGCCGCGCCTACGAGTACCTCGGCTACACGATAGGCGGGTTTCCGAGGCGCGAGGCCCTTTCGGAGGAGCTTCGCATGGCGGGATTTGGCGACGTCTCCTCGTCGCCGATGACGATGGGAATCGTCGCCATCCACGAAGCCCTGCGCCAACCAGCCGTCAGCTGAACGACTTCCCGCAACCGCAAGTCGTGTGCGCGTTGGGGTTGCGGATCTCGAACCCCTTCCCCTGGAGCCCGTCGTCGAAATCGATCGTCGTGCCGTCGAGATGCTCGAGGCTCTTGGGGTCGACGACGATCCCGACGCCCTCGCTCTCGAACGAGGCGTCTTCCGCTTTCGGCTCGTCAAACGACATCCCATACTGGAGCCCGGAGCATCCGCCCTGCTCGACAGAGAGCCGCAGGCGCCCGGCCGGTGACGCCGTGGCCGCCCGCATCGAGCGCACCTGGTTCGCAGCCCTCGGCGTGAGTAGGATCATCCCCGCAGTCTAGGTTTGGTAAATCCGCTGTCAAACGGGCCGCGCGGTTTTCCTGTGCCGCCGGTGCAGCAGAATTCACGCCGACCGCCGAATGTTCACTTGCAAGCCGCGGAGCCCGGCATTTCCATCGGTGCGGTGCCCGCGATCACCCAAATAGTCAACGAGCTCAAGTACGAGATGGTCCGCCAGATAGCGGAAGGCGGGATGGGCGTCGTGTATGAGGCGCATCAGCATGGCGCGGGACAGTTCAGGAAGACCGTCGCCGTGAAGCTGATCCGCGAGGAGTACTCCGCGATACCCGAGTTCCAGAAGAATTTCATCGGTGAGGCGAGGCTCGTGGCGGACCTGATCCACACCAACATCGTCCAGACCTACCACCTCGGGCGGATCGGCGGGCAGTACTTCATGGTCATGGAGTATGTCGGCGGCCAGAACGTCGAGCAGTTCATCGAGAAGCACCGCCGTCTCGAACGCCTGGTGCCGGTCGACCTCGCCGCGTTCATCGTCTCCCGGGTCGCTCGCGGGCTGACCTACGCCCACCAGAAGAGCGACCCCGAGGGGCATCCCCTCAACATCGTCCACCGCGACATCGGCCCGAAGAACGTCCTCATTGCCTACGAGGGCGACGTGAAGCTGACGGACTTCGGGATAGCGAAGGCCTTCAACCTGATGTACAACGAGGAGGGCAAGGTGATCGCCGGCAAGGACGAGTACCTCTCGCCCGAACAGGCGAACTACGCCGTGACCGACGCCCGCGCCGACCTCTTCCCGCTCGGGATCGTGCTCACGGAGATTCTCCTCGGCCGCAACATATTCAGGAACCCGGACCGCGCCCAGTCCCGCCGGAACATCCTGGCGATGCCGATCCCGCGCTTCTCCACCCTCAGGCCCGACATCGACGAAAGGCTCGAGGCGATCATCCAGAAGACGCTCCAGCGGGACCGCGACCTGCGCTACCAGTCGGCGGCCGAGGTGCTCAACGACCTGGAGATCTACCTTTACAGCCACGGCTACGGCCCGACGAACGAGAAGCTGGGAACCTACCTTCGCGACCTTTTCGGCGTCCGCGACCGCCAGCCGAGCGTGGCTCCCGCCTCCGTCTCCCACCCGCCAGATCAATGAGGCTCCCAACGCCTCAGCTCCTATGAGCGCAGGAGGTTACAGTCAGGAGCTTCGCCAGCGCCAGACGCAGTCCCTCGTCCTTGCGCCGCAGCTGCGCCAGTCGCTCAAGATCCTGCAGGTCGCCGCGCTCGACCTGCGCTCGGTCATCCAGGAGGAGCTCCAGGCGAACCCGACGCTCGAGGAGCTGCCCATGGAGGGGATGAGCCCCGAGAAGGACGGTCCCGACGCCGGCGAGGCGGATGCGGCGGGCGACGACGCGGCGGCGGGCGCCGAGGGGACCCCCGCCGAGGCGGGCGCCGAGACGAAGCGCGACGAAATGGATTTCTCGAAGGAATTCGAAATACTCGGGAAGATTGACGACGACTGGCGCGACGATATGGCGAGCGCCGGGGGCAGCCAGTCCTACACCTCGGCGGACGCCGAGCGCCGCCAGCATTTCTTCGACTCGGTTGCGACCGAGCCCTCCCTCCAGGAGCACCTGATGAGGCAGGCCGAGATGGGCGACCTCTCCCCCGACGCGCTGACGGCGATGCAGCACCTCGTCGGCAGTCTTGACGACCGCGGATTCCTGACGGTCTCGGCGCCCGACGCGGCGCTCCAGACGGGCCTCTCCCTGGAGTCGGTCCAGGAGGCGGTGGCCGCCCTGAAGTCGTTCGACCCACCGGGCATAGGCGCGCAGAACCTCGCGGAGTGCCTCCTCGTGCAGCTAGCGGCCAAGGGCCGGAGCGAGTCCCTCGCCTCCCGCATCATCCGGGACCATTTCGAGCTTTTGGCGCGCCGCCGGATCCCCGAGCTGTCGCGCAAGCTTGGGGCAGCCTCGGACGACGTCCAGGGCGCGATCGAGGAGATCGGCAAACTCGACCCGGCGCCGGGGCGGCGCTTCGCCGAGGACCACAACCGCGTGGTCGTGCCCGATGTCACGGTCGAGCACGACGGCAACGGCTGGAAGATCCACCTCAACAGCGACTATATCCCGAGGCTGAGGATCTCGAGCACCTACCGGGACCTGATCGCAAAGGGCGCGCTCTCGAAGGGCGAGCGCGACTACCTCAGGGAGCGGATGCGCGCGGGCAAGTTCCTGATCGATTCGATCGAGCAGCGCCAGCGCACGATCGAGAGGATCACGCGCGAGATCCTGAAGGCGCAGATGCCGTTCTTCGAGCACGGCGTCTCCCTGCTCAAGCCGCTGACGATGACGCAGATCGCCGACGTCGTGGGCGTGCACGAGACCACCGTCAGCCGGGCCATCGCGAACAAGTACATCCGCACGCCCCACGGCATCTTAGAATTCAAGTACTTCTTCACGCCCGGCTACCAGAACGACAGCGGCGCGTCGGTCTCCAACACGAGCGTGAAGGAGATGATCGCGGCCCTCGTCGCGGCCGAGGACAAGGCGTCCCCGAGCAGCGACCAGGAGCTCGTGAGCAAGCTCCAGGAAAAGGGGATCAGCATCGCGCGGCGCACGGTCGCGAAATACCGCGAGGAGCTGGGGATCCTCCCCAGCAACCTGCGCCGCGACTACAAGTAGGCCCCGGGGTCGGCCCTGAGCGCGCTGCCCGCGAAGCGCTCGGCGTCGGCGGCGTCGATCCACGCGGCGAACCCGACCATCGCTGCGTTGTCGCCCGTGTGCCGCGGCTCCGCGGGAAGGAACCGGGCTCCCCGGCGGCGCGCCACCGCCTCGATCGCGGACCGGAGCCCCCGGTTGTTGGCAACCCCCCCCGAAAGCCCGATGCTCCGGTAGCCGCCCTGCTCCGCGGCCGCCGCCGCCTTGTACGCGAGCGAGCCGATGACGGCCGCCTGGTAGCTCGCGCACAGGTCGCCAAGGCGAGCGCGGACGGAGTCCTCCGTCATCGCCTGGACGCGGTAGCGCAGGCTCGTCTTGAGCCCCGAGAAGCTGAAGTCCAGGTCGCCTCGCCCGCCGATGCCGCGCGGGAAGTCGAACGCGTCCGCGCGGGCGCCGAGCGCAAGCCTCTCGATCGCCGGGCCGCCCGGATAGCCGAGCCCGAGGAGCTTCGCCCCCTTGTCCAGCGCCTCGCCTGCGGCATCGTCGCGCGTCGAGGAGATCTGCCGGATCCCGCGATCTGCCGATATCGAGAAGAGCAGCGTGTTGCCTCCCGAGGCGAGGAGGCCGAGGTGCGGCAGGAGCCCCGAGAGCCGCTCGTCGAAGCCCTGCCGGCACTCCGAGTGGACGGGGATGAACGGCGACCAGGCGTGCGCCCGCAGGTGGTTCACGCCCACGACGGGAAGCCGGAGGGCGCACGCGGCGGCCTTCGCGGCGGCGGCGCCCAGGGCGAGGCACGCGGCGAGACCAGGCCCGCGGGTGACGGCGATCCGGGTTATCTTTTCCCAGTGGCCGCTCGCTCGCGCCCGCTCGAGGAGCGGGCCAAAGTTTCGCAGGTGCTCCCGGGTCGCGATGTCGGGGACGACGCCGCCATGCTCCGAGTGGAGCTCGATCTGGCTGTGGATCCATTCGCCGGCGATGCCCGAACCCGGGTCGAAGATCGCCAGGGCCGTCTCGTCGCAGGAGCTCTCGAACGCGAGGATCACTTGTCGCCGAGGCGGGCGGCCCGCAGGACATCGATCGCCGCGTCGAGCTGCCTGTCCTCGACCGGGGCGAACCCGAACCGCTCCTTGAAGTCCGCGGGGTCGGTGATCTCGGGCCGCAAGGTCTGCCGCTCGAGCTTCACATCCTCGTCCGGGCTCATGACGACCTCCACGTGGGGGGAGATTCCCCGCGCGTTGATCTTGACCCCGCTCGGCGTGAAGTAGTGGGCGGTCGTCAGCCGCAGCCCCTCGCCGTTCTTCAGCTTGAAGATCGACTGGACCGATCCCTTGCCGAAGGAGCGCTCGCCGACGATGACCGCGCGGCCGGCGTCCTTGAGCGCGCCGGCGACGATCTCCGCGGCGCTCGCCGTCTGGGCGTTGATGAGGATGGCGACGGGAATCGTCAGCGGGTCCCCCTCCGTCTCCGAGAGGTAGCTCTCCCGGTCGGCGGGCCGGCGGCCCTGGGTGTAGACGATGAGCTCGCCCTTCTTGAAGAAGGGCTCGGCGACCTCCACGGCCGCGTCGAGGAGCCCGCCGGGGTTGTTGCGCAGGTCGATCACCAGGCTGTCGGCCCCCTTCTTGAAGAGCTGGTTCAGCGCGTCCTCAAACTGCTCGCCCGTGTGCTCGGAGAAGTCCCTGACCTGGATGTAGCCGATCGTCCCGTCGATCACGCGCGCCCCGCGCACGCTCACGACCTTGATGACCTGGCGGACAAGATCCAGGTCCATGCGCGTGCCGCCGCTTGGGCGCACGAACCCGATCTTCACGTGGGTGCGGGGCTTCCCGCGGAGCCGGTTGACGACCGTTTCCATGGGGGCGCCGTGCTCCAGCGCCTTCCCGTCGATGCTGACGATCTCGTCGCCGACGCGGACGCCGGCCTTGTCTGCGGGCGAGCCCGGGATCGGGGACACGACGGTGAACGCCCCGTTGCGCATCTCCACCTCGATCCCGATCCCCCCGTACTCGCCGTCGAGGTCCTCCTCAAGCTCCTGGTTGTCCTTGGACTCGAGGTACTCCGAATGGGGATCCAGGGAATCGACCATGCCGTGGATCGAGAGGCGGGCGAGCGCATCGTAGCCCGACGCGCCCGGGTCGACGTAGTTCTCGTTGACGATCTTCAACACCTCGCGCACGTAGGCCGACGAGCGGTCCAGGTCGCGGTTCGGGAAAAGGCTCCACGCGCCCGCCAGCCTGATCGCCCCCAGGCATGCGGCGAATCCCAGGAGCGCGGCCCCGAGGAGGACGAGAATCCGTTTGAACATGGATGCAAGTGTGTCCATCCGCTCACGGTTGTAAATGAAGCCTTCGACCGCCCCACCAGCCGACCCGGCGATCCTTGAGGCGCTTCGCCTGCGGGCGCGCGGGCAGGCCGCCCTCGGCTTCGCGGACTTCATGGACGTGGCGCTCTACGACCCCGGCGCCGGCTACTACCGGAGGGGCGGCCCGAGGATCGGGTACGGGCCCGGGACGGATTTCCTGACTGCAAGCGCATCCGCACCGCTCTTTGGCAGGCTTGTCGTCGCGGCCTGCACCCGGCTTCTCGGGACCGCCGCGGCCGAATCCGAGTTTGTCGAGGTCGGAGCCGAGGGCGGCGCCGGGATCCTGCGCGGCATCGCCCACCCCTTCCGGTCGGCGCGGGAGGTGGCGATCGGCGAGCCGCTCCGGATCGCGGGGCCCGCGGTCGTCTTCTCAAACGAGCTCTTCGACGCGCAGCCGTTCCGCCGGTTCCGCTTCCGCGCCGGCAGGTGGCGCGAGCTCGGCGTCTCGATCGGCGACAACGCCCTCTCGGAGGTGGAGATCGACGCCGGGGGGCCGCCCGCGGCCCCGCTCCCGGATTCCGCCCCGGAGGGCTACGTGATCGACGCGCCGCTTGCGGCTGCGGCGCTGGCACGGCAGCTGGCCGAGCAGCCCTGGTGGGGCCTCTTTCTCGCTTTCGACTACGGGAAATCCTGGCAGGAGATCGCGTACGCGACCCCGGAGGGCACGGCTCGGGCGTACCGGGGCCATGTCCAGGGAAACGACCTCCTGGATTCCCCCGGCAGGCAGGACCTCACCTGCCATGTCTGCTGGGACTGGCTCGCCGACGCCCTGCGGCCCCTCGGCTTCGGCGATCCCTGCGTCGAGTCCCAGGAGGCCTTCTTCACCCTTCACTCCGGGGAGCTCATCGCCTCCGTAGCCGCCGCCGAGGCCGGCAGGATGAGCCGCGAGAAGCTCTCGCTTCTCCAGTTGCTCCATCCGGCCAACATGGGCCAGAGGTTCCAGGCCCTCTGGGCCGTGCGGCAGGGCGCGCCCGCGCCGCCGGCAGGCTAAATTGGCCTTGCGTGGCGATTGCGCGGCCACCTAACGTCTTCCCTTTAACCCGTCGCATCCCACCATGTCCAAAGTCTGCGTTATCACAGGTCGCCATCCCCACGTGGGGAACATCATCAACCGCAAGGGCCAGTCGAAGAAGAGCGGCGGGATCGGCATGCACGTGACGAGCATCACGAAGCGCAAATTCCGCCCGAATCTCCAGCGGGTGCGGATAAAGATGCCCAATGGCGGAACGAAGCGCGTCTGGGTCTCGGTCAAGGCCCTGAAGGCCGGCCTGGTCCAGAAGGCCTGACTTTCCCTGGCGCTTGCCCCCGAGCTACTTCGGCGTCGGCACCGGGTGGATGTCGCCCGACCAGAGGCGGAGCGCGATGGGGTTGGACGGCGGGGGGATCCGGCCCATGTCGAAGCCCCGCGCCGCGACATAGTCCAGGCCGTAGAGGTGCGCGGCCCAAAGGAGCGGATACGAGAACGCCCCCTTGGCCTCGAGGGCGGCCTTGGTTGAGGCCAGCCCGTCGATGCCCACCGCCAGGTTGGTGCGCCAGTCCCATACGGCGGTCTCGTAGGGGATGTCCGACACCACCCCCCAGGCCCGCGGCTTGATCTGCAGGAGGCCGCGCGCGTCGCCCCTCTTGGTGTGCGGGTCGAAATGCGACTCCATTGCAACGAGCGCGTACACGAACTGCGGGTCGATCCCCCGCATGGCGGCAATCGGCTGGATAGTCTCCCAGACCTGGCGCCTGGCCTCCTGCGTGCTCGGCAGGTCAACCGGCGCGTCTCCCGGCCGCGGGGAGCACCCGGCGAGGATCAGGAGGGCGGCGATCGGGGCGCGCCTCACATCGCGCGGAAGATCACGGATGCGTTCTGCCCGCCAAAGCCGAGATTGTTGCTCAGGACCGTCCGGACCCTGGACGCGCGCGCGGCGTTCGGGACGTAGTCGAGGTCGCAGTCCGGATCCGGGTCCTCGAGGTTCATGGTCGGCGGGATGACGCCCTGCTCGATCGTCTTCGCGCAGATCACGGACTCTATCCCTCCCGCGGCCCCGAGCAGGTGGCCGGTCATCGACTTGGTCGAGCTCACGGGCACCTTGTGCGCGTGGTGCCCGAACACGTGCTTGATCGCGAGGGTCTCGAACTTGTCGTTGTACGGGGTCGAGGTCCCGTGCGCGTTGATGTAGTCGACGGTCTCGGGATGGACGCCCGCGCTCGCCAGCGCGCGGAGCATCGCCATCGACAGGCCCTTGCCGTCGGGGTCGGGTTGCGTGATGTGGAAGGCGTCGCACGTCGCCGCGTAGCCCGCGAGCTCGCAGTAGATCCGCGCGCCCCGCGCCCGCGCGTGCTCGAGCGACTCCAGGACGAGGATCCCGGAGCCCTCCCCCATGATGAATCCGTCGCGGTTCCTGTCGAACGGCCTGCTGGCGCGCTGCGGCTCGTCGTTGCGGGTGCTCATGGCCTTCATCGAGCAGAACGACGCGTAGGAGAATGGCGTGATCGCCGCCTCGCTCCCGCCGGCAACCATGACGTCGGCGTCTCCCCGGCGGATCATGTGCGCGGCCTCGCCCAGCGAATGCGTGCCCGACGCGCAGGCGGAGACCGTCCCGAAGTTCGGGCCGCGGGCCCCCATCTCGATCGCGACCAGGCCCGAGCACATGTTGCCGATCAGCGAGGGGATCGTGAAGGGGGACACCTTGCGCGGGCCCCGCTCGAAGAGGACGCGCATCTGCGTCTCATACGTATGCATTCCACCGATACCGGATCCGATGACGACGCCCACCCGGTCGCCGTCCTCCTTCGCCATGTCTATCCCGGAATCCGCGACGGCCTGTTTCGCGGCCACGAACCCGAAATGCGTGTACCGGTCGTTGCGCCGGGCCTCCTTGGGGTCCATCAGGAGGTTGACGTCCCAGTGGCGCACCTCCGCGCCGATCTGGCAGGCGAAGAGCGACGTGTCGAAGTGGGTGACGCGGTGGATGCCGATCTTGCCGGCGACGAGCCCGGACCAGAACGAGCCCACGTCATGGCCGATGGAGGTGACGGCCCCCAGGCCGGTCACGACAACGCGCCTCGATGAAATCCCGTGTTTCATGAGTCGAAGCGCAGGGTCCGGCCCATTTCCAGCCTGGGAAACGCGCGCAACGCCGGCATGCCGTCAACGACGGGTCAACTTGGGCCGGCCTTGGCTTTGATGTAGTCGATGACCTGGCCGACGGTCTGCAGCTTCTCCGCGTCGGATTCCGGAATCTCTCCCTTGATCTCGTCCTTGAACTCTTCCTCAAAAGCCATGATCAGCTCGACTGTGTCGAGCGAGTCGGCGCCGAGATCATCAAGAAACGACGCGGTCGGCGTGATCTGCTCCTCGTTCACGTTGAGCTGGTTCACGATGATCTCTTTAACGCGTTGGTCTATGGTTTTTTGGTCGGCCATTTGGGGATAATCCGCTCACCGCAGGCTTCACATTGCCATGCCGCCGTCAACGGTAAAAACTTGACCCGTGATATAGCCGGATTCCTCGGAGCAGAGGAAGGCGCACATGCCCGCGATGTCGGCCGGCTCGCCGAAGCGCTTCAGCGGCACGGCCTCCAGGATCCTGGCCGCCAGCTCGAGCTTGGCGACGAACTCGCTCGTCATGTCGGTCTTGATGAAGCCGGGGGCGACCGCGTTCACCGTCACGCCCCGCGACGCGAACTCGCGGGCGAGCGCCTTCGTGAGCCCGATCATCCCCGCCTTGGCCGCCGAATAGTTGGCCTGCCCGGGGTTGCCTAGGATGCCGCTCACCGACGTGATGTTGACGATCCGGCCCCACCGGGCGCGAGTCATGGGGCGCGCGAGGTGCTTCGTCCAGTGGAAGCAGCTGCTCAGGTTGGTCGCGATGACGTCGTTCCAGTCGGCGTCGCTCATCCGGAAGAGCAGGCCGTCCCTCGTGATCCCGGCGTTGTTGACCAGGATGTCTATGACGGGGATCTCGCCGAGGAGGGCCTCCGCCGCCCGCGCGACCGCGGCCCCGTCGGACACGTCGACGGCGAGCGCCCTCGCCTTGCCCCCCGCCTGCGTGATCGCGGCCGCGGCCGCGCCGCACGAATCGGACGACTTTGACACGCAGATCACGGACACCCCCTGGCGCGCCAGGGTCTCCGCGATCGCCCTTCCGATCCCGCGGCCCGCGCCGGTCACCAATGCCGTCCGGTTGTTGAATGTGAGCATCGTGTTGATAGTTTGTCAGTAGACGTCCCGCTGGTAGCGCCCATCCTTCTTCATAAGCGCAACGTAGTCAACAGCCTCGGCAGGCGACAGTGCGCCCTGGCCCGCGATGAGGCCCTGGAGCGCCGCTTCGACGTCCTTCGCCATCCGCTTCACGTCGCCGCACACGTAGAAATGGGCGCCCCCCCTGATCCAGGGCCACAGTTCCGCGGCGCTCTCGCGGATCCGGTCCTGGACGTAGATCTTCTCCGGCTGGTCACGGGAGAAGGCCGTGCTGAGCCGCGTGAGGACCCCCTGCGCGCGCCACCGCTCCCAGTCCTCCTCGTACAGGAAGTCCGTCGCCCGCCTCTGGTCGCCGAAGAACAGCCAGTTGCGCCCCTTGGCCCCCGAGGCCGCGCGGTCCTGGACGAAGGCGCGGAACGGCGCCACCCCCGTGCCCGGGCCGACCATGATCACGTCCTTCGAGCCGTCCTCGGGGAGCCCGAAATGGGGGTGGGCCACGAAGACGGGGAGCAGACTCAGCCCGAGCAGCACCCGGTCGCCGAGATAGGTCGAGCATACCCCCACCCGGTCGCGGCTGTTGGTCGTGTAGCGGATGGCGGCGACCGCCAGGTGGACCTCGAGGGGGTGCACCCGCTGCGACGACGCGATCGAATAGAGGCGGGGCACCAGCCTGCGCATGTGGTCCACGAGCACCTGCGGCCGGAGCCCGGCGCTTGGAAACTCGGCGAGGAGGTCGATGAACTCGCGCTGGCGCAGCCACTCGGCCAGGGACTCCTTTGATTCGGAGTCCAGCAGCTTCCCGAGCATCGCCTTTTCCGCCGGGTCGGTGGCCTTCGCCAACAATGTCTCCATGATCCGCCGGGTCGGCCCCGCGAGCGCGAGCCTCGAGGACAGGGCCTCCCGAAGGGAGACGGGCCCCCCCGCGGCCCTGGGGAGCATCACCGGCTCGTCGCCGCTCGCCCCCAACTGCGAGAGGATTGCATCCACCTCCTGCGGGCGGTTCGTCGGGAAGACCCCCAGCGAGTCCCCCGGCTCATAGTGCAGGCCGCTGCCCGCGATGCTTACCACGATATGGCGGGTCTCCTTCGCCGAGCCCGGCTTGTTGAGGAGGTGGTTCTCGGTGATGCGGGCTGCGAATGGATTGTCCTTCGTGTGGGCCGGGCTGGCGACGGGAACGGTCATGGAAATGGGGCCGGCCACACAAAGGCAGCCCGGCAGCCCTTGCAAGCCGCTTCAGGAGGACCGGCTCTGTTCGCCGCCCCGGCCTTCGGAGGCTCGTGCCGGCACGGCGGGCGAGCCGGCGCGGTCCCCTGGGAAACGCCGCCGATTTGCGATTTCTCGCCCGTTGTGTGTATGCTGCGCTCGGCCGCTCCGGCCAACCCAACATGGAACCCACCCTAGAGCTCACGGGCATTCACCACCTGACGGCGGTGACGGCCAACGCCTCCCAGAATCTCGCCTTCTACACCCAGGCCCTCGGGATGCGCCTCGTCAAGAAGACGGTCAACCAGGACGATGTCTCGGCCTATCATCTCTTCTATGCCGACGGGAACGCGGCGCCCGGAACCGACATGACGTTCTTCGACTGGCCGGCTGCGCCCGAGCGGCGCGGCACCCGCAGCCTCGTGCAGACGGGCCTCAGGGTCGGCAGCCGCGCGTCCCTCGCGTGGTGGGAAGCGCGCCTTGCGCAGCACGGCGTCCGGCACGGCGGGCTCCTCAGCCGCGACGGCCGGGGCGCGCTCGATTTCGAGGACCCGGAGGGGCAGCGCCTGAGCCTCGTCGACGACGGCGGCATAGGCGAGGCCCATCCATGGGACAGGAGCCCCGTTCCCGCCCAGCACCAGATCCGCGGCCTTGGCCCAATCCGGATGAGCGTGCCCGACATCAGGGAGACCGAGCGCGTGCTGACCGGCGTCCTCGCGATGCGGCCGTTGCGAACCTACGCGTCCGGCGGCGCCAGCAAATCGACGGTGCATGTCTACGGCATGGGCGCGAGCGGCCCGGCCGCGGAGCTCCATGTCGCCGTGGAGCCGGACCTGCCCCCGGCGCGCCAGGGCGCGGGCGGGGTCCACCACGTGGCGTTCCGGACCCCGAACGAGGGCGATTACTTCAAGTGGGCCGAGCGGCTTGAGAGGATGGGGATGCCCACGAGCGGGCCGGTGGACCGCTATTACTTCAAAAGCCTCTATTTTCGCGAGCCAGGCGGGATCCTCTTCGAGATCGCCACGGATGGACCGGGCTTTGCCACCGACGAGCCCCTTGGGAGCCTCGGCGAGCGCCTGGCGCTGCCGCCCTTCCTCGAGCCCCGGCGCAGGGAAATCGAGGCCGGCCTCAAGCCGCTGTGAGCGCGTGCCGGCAGTCCGGCCTTTGCGTTTGCCATGCCCTGCGGCCCGCGCAAGCCTGACCGGTCAAATTGAGGGACACCTCCTTCCAGCAGAAGCCGGGCGATGACGGTGTTCGCCTGCAGAAATTCATAGCCGATGCGGGCATCTGCTCCCGGCGGGCGGCGGAGGCGCTGATCGCGCAGGGCGAGGTGTGGGTCAACGGGGCGCGGGCGACCATCGGCCTCAAGGTGTCGCCCGGGAGCGACAAGGTGACGGTGGGCGGCAAGATCGTGCGCACCCTGCCGCAGCCCAGGATCACCCTGGCCGTCAACAAGCCAAGGGGCCTCGTCTGCTCGAATGAGGACCCCCACAACCCCGACACCGTGTTCGCGCTCCTTCCCAGGGAATACTCCAGGTTCCGGTTCTTCTGCGCCGGCCGGCTGGACAAGGACAGCGAGGGCCTCATCATCCTGACGACGGACGGGGACCTGGCGCACCGGCTGATGCACCCCTCGAGCGAGGTGGTGAAGCGCTACTTCGTGTCGGTGAAGCAGCCCTTCCCCGCCTCCCGCCTGCCGAGGCTCGTCAAGGGCCTCACGTTCGAGGGGGAGCGCCTCAAGGTGGAGCGGGCGGCGCTCGTGAACCCCAGGCCCGACGGCACCGGCCACGACCTCGACGTCCACATGCACCACGGGAAGAAGCGCGAGATCCGGCTGCTCTTCTCGGCGCTCGGATTCGTGGTCCAGCGCCTGCGCCGCTACCAGATCGGCGCGGTGCGCCTGAAGGGAATCCCGTTGCGCGGAGCCCGACATCTTGCTTCAAAGGAGATCGAACAGCTTTTCCGGTCGCCCAGGACTCCGAACGCCGAGTTGCAGGCGACCGCCCCCACGGAATCATCCACCAATGAAGATTAAAATCATCCTCACAGCCGCCGGCTTCGCACTGTGCCCGGCCCTCGACGCCGCGCCGCTCAGCGTCTCGACGGCAGTCCAGACCCAGCCCGACCCTGCATCGCCCGTCATCGCGGTGCTCAAGGCGGGCTCGGAGCAGCCTGCGCCGTCGGATAAGGCCGGCCCCCCACCCTCCGGGTGGAGCGCGGTCGAGGTCCAGGGCCCCTTCGAGGGCTACGTGAAGAACAAGGACCTCACGAAGCAGCTGGACGTGCTGCCCGGCGCCAACATCTACATGGCGCCGAAGGAGGACGCGGGCGTCCTCGCGGTGTTCGAGAAGGGCGACAAGGCCGCAATCACCGGGCTCCACGGCATCTGGACCCAGGTGCGCCTCGAGAAGACCCTTGTCGGCTACATCCGCACAGGCCCCGCCGAGCCGGCCGCAGTCCCCGTGGCGCCGACGGCCCCCGCGGCGCCCGTGTCCGCCGCCCCGGTGTCCGCCGCCCCGGTGTCCGCCGTCCCGGTTTCCGCCGCGCCCGCCGCCCCCGCGCAGGGAAGTGAAGTCGCGCTGTCGCAGCTTTTCGAGGGCACGCTGGCGTCCACGCGGGCCATGCTTGAGCCCCGGCGTCCCTACCATTGGCAGCTTCTCGACGCCTCGGGGAAGCGCATCGCCTACGTCGATCTCTCAAAACTCCTGCTCACGGAACAGATCGCGAATTACGCCGGCCACGCCGTCGTCGTGCTGGGCTCGATCAGCCCCGTCAAGGAGAGCAATGACCTCGTGATCGAGGTCGTGGGCTTCCACCTCAAGTAGATGGAGGTCATCGATGGAAACCAGATTGCGGCCGCCCTTGTCGCCGAGCTGAAGGCGGAGGTCTCCGCGATCCGGGGCCGAAAACCCTGCATCACGCTCGTGCGCGTAGGCGAGGACCCCGCGTCCGTGTCCTACGTGAAGAAGAAGGGACGGACGGCCGCGGAGATCGGGATCGAGAGCCGCGTCCTCCTGCCGCCGGTGGGGATCGCCCAGGCGGAGCTCGAGGCCCTGGTCGACGGCCTGAACCGGGATCCCGGGGTCGACGGGATCCTCGTCCAGTCCCCCCTTCCGGACCACCTCGACGAGGCGGCCGTGTTCGCCAGGATCTCGCCGGAGAAGGACGTCGACGGGTTCCACCCGTACAACCTGGGGAAGGTCGTCCAGGGGGACGAGGCGGGATTCGCTCCCTGCACGCCCGCGGGGATCATGGAGCTCCTCGCGCGCAGCTCGGTCGAGCTCGAGGGCAGGCACGTCGTCGTCCTCGGCCGCTCGCTCATCGTCGGCAGGCCGGTCGCGCTCCTCGCCCTCCAGCGCCGGGCGGGCGCCAACGCGACCGTGACCGTCTGCCATTCCAAGACGGTCGACCTGCCCTCGATCGCGAGGCAGGCCGACGTCCTGATCGCGGCGATCGGCAGGGCCGAGTTCGTGACGGCCGACATGGTGAAGCCCGGCGCCGTCGTGATCGACGTCGGGATCAACCGGGTCTCCGACCCCTCGAGGAAGGCGGGCTACCGGCTCGTCGGCGACGTCCATTTCGAGTCCGTCGCGCCGCTGGTCTCGAAGATCACGCCGGTGCCGGGCGGCGTCGGGCCGATGACGGTCGCCATGCTCATGAAGAATACCGTAAAGGCCTTCCGGCGGCGCGGGGGCTGCTGACCGGGCGCGCGTTGGCTTGCACCCCCGGGCCCCCCGGCCCCATCCTCATATCCCCCACAGGAGAGACCATGGCCAACGCAACGATACTGGTTGTCGACGACCAGCCGATCAACGTCCAGCTGCTCAAGCGCAAGCTGGAGCGCGAGAAGCTTGAGGTCCTGACGGCCAACAACGGGCTCGAGGCGCTCGAGCAGGTCAAGGCGCGCAAGCCCGACCTGATCCTGCTCGACCTCATGATGCCCGACATGGACGGGATGGAGGTGGCCCAGCGGCTCCAGACGAGCAGCGAGACGCGATCGATCCCGATCATCTTCGTCTCGGCGCGCTCGACGAAGGAGAGCAAGCTGGAGGGCCTGAACGTCGGCGCGGTCGACTACATCACCAAGCCGATCGACCTGGACGAGACGGTCGCCCGCGTGCAGACGCAGCTGCGCTTCGCCGCCATCAACCGCGAGAACCTGGATCTCCAGCGCAGGCTCGACGAGTCGCGCCGCGCCGCGACGATCGGCGCCGTCGCCCAGGGGATCGCCCACAACCTGAACAACCTCCTCGGCGTCGTCATCGGCTACCTGGACCTGATCAAGACCGGCTTCGACAAGCCGGCGGGCGTGAAGAAGAACGCGCAGAACCTGGACGACGCGGTCCAGAGGATCGTCGGGATCGTCCGCCAGCTGAGCACGCTCGTCGTCAAGTCCCGGCCCGAGCTCACCCGCGTGGGGCTCACCCGGCTGATCGACGGCGGCATCCGGCGCTTCCGCTCCGACTACAAGCTTTCCGCCCCGGTCGAGGTCGACAACCCCGTGGGCGACCTCGAGATCGACACCAACATCGAGACGTTCGAGGAGGTGCTCTCCAAGGTGCTCATGAACGCCTGGGAGGCGTACCGGAGCGATCCGCTCCCCCACGCGCGGCCCATCTTTCTTCACGCGCGCCTGGTGGAGAGGCCGCGCGGCGAGAAGGTGGTCGAGATGCGGGTCGACGACAATGGCTCCGGGATCGCCGAGGAGATCCGCGACCGGATGTTCGAGCCCTTCGTGAGCTCCAAGCGGACGGTCGGCGTCGGGATGGGCCTCACGATCGCCCGGCATTCGCTGCGCAGCCTCGGAGGCGAGGTCACCCTGGCCCCGCGGCCGGAGGGCGGGGCAAGCGCGATTCTCATCCACCCGGTTCGGGATCCCCGCCGGAAGGACCGCAGCCAGGACGACGACGACTAGGCCGCCAGGGCCGGGAAATCCGCCATGGACACGATCGCATTCCTGGGCGCCGGCAACATGGCCGCCGCCATGGTGGAGGGCCTCATCAGGGAAAAGGCCTGGCCTCCCGGCAGGATCGCCTGCATGGGGGGCTCGGGCGCGACGGCGTCCGCCCTCGCCTCGCGGACGGGCATCCGCCTGGCCCGATCGCTTGACGAGCTGGTCGCCGGCGCGGGAACGCTTGTCGTCGCCTTCAAGCCGCAGCACCTGGCCTCCGCCGATCCCCGCCTGGACCCGCTTTCCGCCGGCCTCCTCGTCATCTCGGTCCTCGCCGGCAAGCGGATCGAGGGCCTTTCCCGGGCGTTTTCCCGGGCGCGAAACATCGTCCGGAGCATGCCCAACACGCCGGGCCAGATCGGCGCCGGCATGACCGGCTGGTGCGCGCGGGACCCGCTCGGGCCCGCGGACCGCGCCACCCTTGAGGAGGTTTTCGGCGCGCTCGGCCGCTCGATCGAGCTCCCGGAGCCGCAGCTCGACGCGTTCACGGCGGTCAGCGGGTCCGGCCCGGCCTACGTGTTCGAGTTCGCCGCAGCCCTGCGCGACGCGGCCGTGGCCGCCGGCCTCGAGCCGGCGACGGCGACGACCCTCTCCGTCGAGACGCTCCTTGGGGCCTCGCGCCTCCTCGCCCACCGGGACATCGACCCCGAGACCCTCCGCGACCAGGTCACCTCGCCGAACGGCGTCACGGCGGCCGGGCTGCGGAAAATGTCCGAGCGCGGCTTCCGGGGCATGGTCCGCGAGTGCGTCCTGGCGGCGAAGGCCCGCTCGGAGGAGCTCTCGGCGTGAAGCCTGCGGACGCCCTCGGCGGACGAATTCTCGTGACCGGCGGGGCCGGCTTCATCGGCAGCGCGCTCGTCTGGGCCTTGAACGCGCGCGGGATCGACGACATCGTCGTCTGCGACATCCTCCACTCGGACGAGAAGTGGCGGAACCTGGTCCCCTTGAAGTACGCGGACTACGTCGAGGGGCCGGAGCTCCGCTCGAGGCTCGCGCAGAGCCCGGCGGCCCTGGGGACGTTCTCGGCCGTGTTCCACCTGGGCGCGTGCTCCTCGACGACGGAGCGCAACGCCTCGTACCTGATCGACAACAACACCGCGTTCTCCCGGGAGCTGGCCGCGTGGGCCCTGTCCTCGGGCGCCCGGTTCATCTACGCCTCCTCCGCGGCGACCTACGGGGACGGGAGCCACGGCATGGATGA
>CALAOT010000029.1 GCA_937889545.1 uncultured Opitutaceae bacterium | reverse complement strand
GGTCGTCCACGCGGGAGCAAGCCGCGAGATGAACCGGTGGCCGACGCAGCGCTTCGCCTCGGTGGCGTCGTCGCTTTCCCGCGACTGCGAGGTGGTCTGGATCGAGCATGGCGCCACGGCCGGCCGCGCCCCCGCCGGCACGGTGGCCGCCCCGGCAGACTCCCTGGCGGCGCTGGCTGGATGCCTCGAGGGCGCCGATCTCTTTCTCGGCAACAACTCCGGACCCATGCACCTGGCGAACGCACTCGGGTGCCCGGGCGTGGCCGTGACCGGCCCCACCGCGATCGGATGGGACCCGTACTGGCACCGCGACCGGTGGGTGGCCCTGCGCCATCCGGACCTGTACTGCGCGCCCTGCGAGAAACTCACCCGGGAGCTGACCGGCTGCGCGAACCACGCGAGCCCGATGGCCTGCCTGGACTACTGGACCGAGCAGAAGGTCGAGGCCGCCTGCAGGCTGCAGCTCGGCCGGGCGGGAGGCCGCGCGCCATGAATCCGAGGCTGCGGCTCTTCCTCTTCCTTCTCCTCGGCGCCGCGCTCGGGATCGCGATTGGGGCGGGCATCTCCAGCGAGGACTACGGATTCGCAGTTGTCGTCGCGCTGGCCGCCTGCTGGGTGATCGTGGAAAGGACCAGCGATGCGCCCCCCGACGCCTGGCTTCTTGGCTTCGCGCTGGTCGGCTACGCCGTGGGGAACCGGGGATTCGCGCAGCTCCAGCCCTCAGGGAAGATCCCGCTCCTGCCCGCGGAGGCGGTGCTGCTCGTGGCCGTCCCGGCGCTCATCGCCCGAATGGCCATGAAGCGGGCCGCGGGATTCAGGAGGGACGGCCTCAACTGCCTGATCCTGGTCTGGATTCTCTGCGGGTCGGCCCGGCTGCCGCTGGACCTGGGACGGTTCGGGATCCTGGCCGTGCGCGACTACGCGATGATCTACTATGCCGCCTTCTTCTACATCGCCCAGGCATTCGGCGCGCACGCACCGTCCGCAAAGGTGCTCAAGCGGGCGATCACGATCGCGTTCGTCGCCCTCCTGCCCGTCGTCGTGAGCATCCAGCTCTTCCCGGACTTCCTGATCGAGCATTTCACCTGGCGGGGGATCCCGGTCATCTTTCAGAAGAGCGACCTGATCGCCATGTCTCTGGCGGCGGGTTTTTTCTGGCTGTGGACGCGGCGGAACCCCGGCGGCAAGTACGTTTGGCCGCTGCTTGCCGCGGTGAGCCTCCTGCTGATCGGCGTCATGGCATCGCCTCGCGCCGCGATGGCTGCCGCCATCATCACGACGCTGTTCTGGGTCCTGGCCGGCCGCTGGCGGATTGCGGCGGCGCAGCTCGCGATCGTCCTCGGCGGCTCGGCCGTGGCGCTGGCTGTCTTCGGCCTCGCGGGCAGGGACCTTCGGACATCGGCCCCTTATTCCGCATACGAGCACGCCATATCCATCTTCGATCCGGAGGGGACGGGCTCCTACATAAACGCCGAAAGCGGGGACCCGGGCAGCAACAACCGCTTCCGCGTGGTCTGGTGGATCGACGTCTGCGACGAGACGTTCCACACGAACCCCGTATTCGGGCTGGGTTTTGGCAGCGATCTGGCGGCGCGCTTCCTGGCCGACTACGACCTACTGTCTGACGAGACATTCTCGGCCCGCAGCCCGCACAGCATGATCGTGACCACGTTCGGCCGGATGGGCTTCCTCGGGCTTGCGATCTGGCTCGGGGTGTCGACGGGCATGGCGCGGGTCGTCTGGCGCCTATTCCGGCGCGGGGACCCTGACGACCTCGGGCTGGCCAGCGTAGCCTGCGTTATCTGGTTTAGCTCGTGCGTCGGGGTCGTGCTCGAGTCGCCCATGGGGGCCGTCATCTTCTGGACGGTGCTCGGGCTCGCCAATTCAGGCGCCCAGCCCCTCCCAGCCGCCGCCGCAAGGCCGCCCCAAGGCACGCCTGCGGTGAATCATCCCCAGGAATGGCCGGTTGCAAAGGCCGGGGCGTTGGATACTGAATCGGGCATCCGGTGAACCTCCGCCTGCCCGTCGACAGCACCAGCGTATTCAACACCACCACCCGCGAAAGGTGGGATCCGTGGACACCGATCGCCATGGCGGGCCTGGGGGCGTTCGGGATCGCTTTCATCTATTCCGCGCAGCTGCCCGTCCTGGGCCGCGGCTGGATTGTCCAGTCGCTCTGGCTCCTAATCGGGGCAGCCGTCTATGTCACCGTGTCCCTCATCGACTACCAGTTCTGGCTGGGCGTCGCGCACTGGTTTTACGCCCTCTGCCTCGTTCCTCTGGTCCTGGTCCTGGTGCCGGGAATAGGCACGGAGGTCTACGGTTCGCAGCGCTGGATCCACATCGGGATCCTCTCGTTCCAGCCCTCGGAGACGGCAATGGTTGCGGTGCTCCTGATCACGGCCAGCCTGCTGGTGCGCAGCGAGATAGGCACGGTCAGTCAGTCGCTCGGGGTCCTCGGGAAATTGGCCCTTGCGGTGGGTACACCCATGCTCCTTATTCTGCTACAACCGGACCTCAAGTCCGCAATCGTTCTTCCCCCGATGGTGTTTTCCATGCTCTACGTGTCCCGACTCTCCGGGCGATTCTTCGCCGGCGCGTTGGCGGCGTTTCTCCTCGTTACGGGCCTGGTGGCATGGGACACCCTGCGCTACATGGACTTCATGGAATCGAATGGGTATTCGTTCCAGAACGACCGGGGGCTCTATGAGAAGCACAGCTGGGTGCCCCTCCACGACTACCAGCGCAACCGCATCCTGTCATTCGTGGACCCCGACAAGATCGACCCGATGGGCATTGGCTGGAACCAGCGCCAGTCGCTCATATCGGTCGGCAGCGGGGGGCTCGCGGGCAAGGGATGGAAGGAGGGCACGCAGGCCCGGCTCGGCTACCTGCCCAGGTCGGTGGCGCACAACGATTTCATATTTTCGGTAATCGCCGAAGAAAAAGGATTTCTGGGAAGCATTACGGTTCTCAGCCTGTTTGGTCTGATGCTGTTCAACGGCATTCGCATCGCCGGTCTCGCAAGGGACCGATTCGGCACGCTGCTGGCGCTAGGCGTCACCGTGCTCTTCATGGTGCATGTCTTCGTGAATATCGCCATGACCATCGGGCTCGTGCCCATAACGGGCATACCGCTTCCCTTTATAAGCTACGGTGGCTCCTTCGTGCTCAGTTGCTGCTTGTTGCAAGGACTGGTCCAGAGCGTCTATCGCTTCCGGAAGGACTTCGCATGACCCTGCGTCCGACCCGCGATATCGACCGCCCTGCCGGAATCTCCTGCGCCGCAACCCGCGCCCGGAGGGGCCCCGCATCCAACCAAAAGATAGGCCCCCATGAGCGAACCATCGCACCCCAACCCCGACGTCACGCAGGACGTCGCTCAGAAATATGATTCCGAACTCGCGAGCCCCCCGATCCAGCGCGAGGTCGCATCCGTCAGCGCCGCGGAGCTAAAGGCGGGCGCCACAGAACGGGCCCAGCAGCGGCCGCTTCTCCAGAAGATCGTAGCGGTATTCAAGAAGGAGAAGGGTTCCTACCGCGAGCTCATCATCAATTCCGAGCCTCTTGAGAAGCGCGTGGCGCTGCTCGTCGACGGCCGGCTTGAGAAATTCGAGATCGAGCGCGAGTCCGACGACCGGATGGTCGGCGGCATCTACAAGGGAAGGATCAAGAACCTCGATCCGGGCCTGAAGGCCGCGTTCGTCGACATCGGCTACGCGAAGAACGCGTTCCTGCACTACTGGGACATGCTCCCGGCCGCCGCCGATTCCTCGGTCGAGGTCGTCCGCATAAACAAGAAGCGCGATTCGCTGCCCAAGGGCGAGGTGACGGTGAAGGACATCCCCGGCCTCTACCCCCCGGGATCAGACATCGTCATCCAGGTCACCAAGGGCCCCATTGGGACGAAGGGGCCGCGCACGACCACCAACCTGTCCATCCCGGGCCGGTACCTCATCCTGACGCCCTACAGCGACGGCTGCGGCATCTCGCGGAAGATCGAGGACCCGCAGGAGCGCAAGCGCCTGAAGCAGCTCATCAACGAGCTTACGATCCCCGAGGGGATGGGCGTCATCGTCCGCACCGCCGGCGAGGGGAAGAAGCCGCGCTTCTTCGTGCGCGACCTGCATCTGCTCCTCAAGAAGTGGGAGGAGATTGCCCGCAAGATGCAGTCCGACCGGGCGCCCTGCAACCTGTACATGGAACCCGACCTCGTCGAGCGCACCGTGCGCGACTTCCTGACGGAGGACGTCGAACGCGTCCTGATCGACAACAAGGCCGATTACGATCGAACGCAGGACCTGGTCGGCCTCATCTCCAAGCGCTCGCGCTCGAAGATCGCCCACTACACGGACAGCATCCCCATCTTCGAGCGCTTCAACATCGAGCGCCAGATCGAGCTGACCGGGCAGCGCAAGGTCCCGCTGCCGAGCGGCGGGGAAATCGTCATCGACGAGACCGAGGCCCTGATCGCGATCGACGTCAACACGGGCTCGCACAAGAACCGCTCGGGCGACGAGAAGAACACGCTCTATGCCGTCAACCTGGAGGCGGCGCAGGAGGCCGCGCGCCAGATCCGGCTGCGCAACCTCGGCGGCCTCATCATCCTCGATTTCATCGACATGAAGGAGCGGCGCCACAGGAACGCGGTCTACGAGAAGATGGTTGAGCTCATGTCGAGCGACAAGGCGAAGAACCACATCCTGCCCATATCGCAACTCGGCATCATGCAGATGACGCGCCAGCGCCAGCAGGAGTCGCTCTCGTCCAACCTCTACACCGACTGCCCGTACTGCAGGGGCCGCGGCATCGTGAAGTCCGACACGACCATGTCGGTCGAGCTCCAACGGCGCCTCTCATCCGTAATCCGGCGCCTCCATGCGCGCAAGGACGGGAAAGTGTACTCGCTGCGGGTGCTGGTCCATCCGTCGGTCCTCGAGCGCCTGCGCAGCGAGGACGCCGACCTGCTTGTCCGCATGGAGAAGAGCTTCGGCGTCCAGCTCGCCTTCCGCGCCGACCCGAACTACCACATCGAGAACTTCAAGATCATCAACGCCACGACCGGGGAGGAGTACCGCTGAGTGCCATGAGACCGTGAATTGAGGCCGAGTCACCGGAATCAAAGTCCATTCCCGATTTTACTAGAGTTGAGCTCTCTAGCCCGCGGGCAACACTCGCGGGCTTTCTGTTGTAGGCGGCCGTGCCTTGATACGGCACCTTGCCTTGCGCCGCCGGCCAAAGACCGCGCGACGCCCAGAAGGTTGCGGCCGGGAAAAGCAAAATAACCATTGACATCGTCAATATACTCTGCAATGCAGAGTACTCTATGGATAAAGAACCGCTCAGCACCATCACCCCGGAAGCCGCCCGCGCCTCGCTCGCGGAGGTCGATCGTATCGCCACCCAAATACGCCAGACCATCGCCTGGAGCCGAACGACGCCCCTGCTGATCCTCTGGGGCGTCATCTGGGTCATTGGCTTTGCCGCAGCCCAGTACTTCCCCCCCTGGGGATTCCGGCTTTGGACGTGGCTTGATATCGCCGGGGTAGTGGGCTCGGTCCTGTTGCTCAGCCCCGTCCGCCGGTCGCCCATCAAAGGAATCAACCTGGGGCTTGGGCGCATCAGCGTGGCCTGGCTGGCCTTGCTCGGTTACGGGACGCTCTGGGCCGCCCTGCTCTGCCCCTGGGAACTGTCGCACCGGGCCGAATGGGCAGCCTATGCACCTCTCATTGGCCGTAAGATAGCGGCCTTCTCCTCCACCGTCTGTATGTTCGGCTACCTGGTCATGGGACTGTGGCTGGGCCGCTTCTTCCTATGGTTGGGACTCCTGGTGACGGCCACCACGCTCGTTGGCTATTACTTTGTCTCCGACTATTTCTTCCTTTGGATGGCGCTGACCGGCGGCGGTTCGCTGATCGCAGCCGGTGTCTTCATCCGCAAGTTCTGGAGATAATGCCATGGCCGAGATCGACCTTATCATCCACACGCCTGCCCGCCTGCGCATCATGTCCGCCCTCAGCGCGCTGCCACCGCGCGTGCAGATTGATTTCAGCACCCTGGGAAAGTCGCTCGACCTGACCGACGGCAACCTCGGCGCCCACCTGCAGACACTTGAGGAGGCCGGCTACATAAGAGCTGAAAAGAGCTTTATCGACCGCAAGCCGCGCACGCACGTGGCCGCCACGGCCAAGGGCCGGGCGCGCTTCAACGAACATGTCGCCGCCCTGCGCGAAATCTGCCGCGTCTAGCTCTCGTCAACAGGTCCGCGAAGGAGGCCTCGACAGCGGCTCGATGTGGAAGCTCGTATCTAGCCGCCGTTGCTGTCGCGAAAGCTCCGGACGAAGATGAGGTAGAATATCTCATTGCGCGCGTCTGTCCCTGCGGCTGACGTCGACGAAGCCGCACAAGCTGAGGCCAGGAATGTCGCAGCCCCTAGCATGGCCAGCAGGAAGGCCCTCGCAGCCCCCATGCGCCGCACAAAGCTTTGCCGCATTATCAAGAGATACGGTCCGAAGGGCCTTGATTGCGACCGGCGAGAAACAGGCGCCTTCAAGGATATTCTTCCTTTCATTTTCAGGTTGATTCCTGTGCGGACGCGCGCGATACCGCGTTCCTTGGGCATGCGCGACAGGCCGGCTGTAGCTGCCCGCCACCGGGCGACTGCGAATGGCCCATTACGCCGCTACAATCTTCAAAAGGACCGAATCCGCATTCTTTGCCGTCGAGATCTTTAGAAGCACTTTCTTCAGGCCGTCCTCAGTCATGATCTCTTGGTATGAGTCGACGTCGATCAGCGGCCGTCCTGTCTCGTGCGCCGGCGCAACTGCGGCGCGGTGCACAACGGCCGCATGGCGCGCTGGGAG
>CALAOT010000028.1 GCA_937889545.1 uncultured Opitutaceae bacterium | reverse complement strand
TCAGCCCGTGCGCGCTGGCGGTGGCGCGGTCGTCGCGCGGAGGCGCAGGCCGGCGGTCGCGCAGGGCGAGCAGGCGGGCCGCGGCCGTCCTGTCATCCGCGTCGGAGCTCGAGCGCAGCAGGTTCCGGGAGGCGTATTGGCCGGAGGGATCGTCTGCGGACGGAACGTTTCCGCCCGGCTCGACGCCATGGGCCCGCTTGAATGGGCCCGAGTCCGGCCCAAGGGCGCCGTCGATCTCCGCCGCCGTCCACGCGTAGTAGCCCACGAATTCGTCGGACGTGGCATCGAGGGCCGCGGCAAAGGTGCCGTCGGGATGCGCGAGCCGGCTGAGCGCAAAGTCGAGCGCGCCGCGCGCGCACCGTTCAAAGTTCCGCGCGTCGGGGCCCTGCGCCGCGTCGAGAAATGCGAGAGCGAGGCGCGCCTGGTCGGAAAGGGTCTTCTGGGGGCATGGCAGGCTCCACGCGGCATCGGTCGCATATCGGAAGAACCCGCCGTCGAGCGGATCGCGCACGGCGCTGGCCGACAGCGCGCGAAGGGTCTTCAGCGCGGCCTCGTGTTCCGGCGCCGGCCGGAGCAGGAGGAAGCGGAGCAGCTCGGGGTCCGGGTCCTTGGGCAGGTCCCCGAAGCCACCCCTCTCCGAATCGAAGCTGTCCAACCATGCCTTGGCGGACGCGGAGATCCTGGCCCTCGACCTTTCCATGCTCCAGGCGGCCGGCGGCGCGGATCGGGCGGCCGGCGTGAGCTGTGCGGCTGCCTCGGCGGCCCGCTTGCGGCAGATCGCTGGGCCGGCCGCCCACGCGTCCTGGGCCAGCTTTGCCTGCTTCAGGAATCCGGGCCTGCCCCAATCCTCGGACGGGGACAGGTAGGTGGCGCCGTCGAACGGCAGGAGTTCGGGCGTGAGCCACACATTCAGCGGCCAGCCGCTGAGCTGCTTCACGTCTTCCACGTAGGCCTGGTAGAGCGAAGCCAGGTCGGGGCGCTCGTCCCGGTCGACAATGACACAGACGAACTCATGATTGAGCCATTGCGCCGTTTCGGGGTTCGAAAAAGTCTGCCGGCGCATCGCGCGAGCGAGCTCGCTGGTGAAGTAGCCCATGAAAAGGAGGACTGGCTTTTGCTCGATCTTGGCACGGGCAAAGGCCGCTTCTCCCCACGGCATCCAGTCGACTGGGCTCCCCGCATTGGCCCGCAGGAACGCGGAAGGCTCGCTGGCCAGCTGGTCGGACGCGCGGCCCGCGAAGGCGCTTGCTGCCATGCCGGATAGAAGGAGCGCGGTGAGCGGCCGGATCAGCATGGGGCCTCGTGACAATGCGGGCCGGGGCAGGGGCTGGGGGCGTGCGGCTTGAAACAGCATGATACTCGGCAGAAATGGATGCTTGCCGATTCTGCCGGACGCAACTTTCTTCCGGCGCGCGCGTCCTGCAATCGAGCGTCCTTCAACGCTTATGGCGAACCACGTCGAGGCTTGCCGTGCGGCGAATGGCGCATAGCATAAAGACGCCGAGTCAATCCCATGGACCAAGGCGGCCCGCGTGCGGCCTGCCGAAACCCCCAGCTCCCATGTCCTCCCATATTCTCGAGCTCGCTTCGTCCAACCTGTCCCTTATCCCGGCCGTGTGCTGCGCGCTTGCGGTCGGAATGATCGTGCCGGCCCTCGGAGCCGACCAGCCCGCAAGGATCGGGGTCTTCGATCACCACGCCGACGTCGGAGGCGTGGGCATCCCCGGAAGCGCCGCGTTCGACGCCAACACCCGGGAGTATCTCCTGGCGGCGTCGGGCACCAACATGTGGGGCGACCACGACGAGTGCCAGTTTGCGTGGAAGCAGGTGAAGGGAGATTTCATCCTGCAGGCCTTCACGGAATTCCTCGGGAGCGGCATCGATCCGCACCGCAAGATGGGGCTCATTGTCCGCGCAAGCCTCGATCCCCGTTCGCCCCACGTGAATGCGTGCAGGCATGGCAGCGGGCTGACATCGATGCAGTACCGCAGGGCCGACGGCGCGATTACGGAGGAGATCCGGTTCAAGATCACGGGTCCTGACGTCCTGCAGCTTGAGCGGTCGGGCAAGAAATTCACCATGTCCGCTGCGCAATTCGGCGAGACGTACACCTCGCAGGATTTCGACGCGATCGACCTGCCCGACGAGGTGTACGTCGGCATCTACATCTGCGCGCACAGCAACTTGGTTGTGGAGCGGGGCATCTTCCGGAATGTCCGGCTGATCCGGCCGGCGCACCCGGCCTTCGTGCCCTACAGGGACTATATAGGGAGCGACATCGAGCTGCTGGACATCAATGCGGGCGTACGCAAGACGGTCTGGCACGCGGATGACTCGCTGCAGGCCCCCAACTGGACGCCGGACGGCAAGCGCCTCATCTACAACCAAAACGGCCGGATATTCAGCTTTGACCTCGCAAAGCGCGAGGCCGCGCCCGTCGACACGGGCGATCAGATCCACTGCAACAACGACCACGCGCTCTCGTTTGACGGCCGGATGCTCGGGATCAGCAGCGGCACCACGTCGATGGTGTACACCCTCCCCGTCGGCGGGGGCGCCCCCAAGCGGATCACGCCGACCGGCCCCTCCTACCTGCACGGCTGGTCGCCGGACGGGAAGTTTCTCGTCTTCACCGGAATGCGCAATGGGAACTTCGACATCTACCGCGTCCCGTCCGCGGGAGGCCGCGAGGAGCGCCTGACCACCGCGAAGGGGCTCGACGACGGGTCGGAGTACACGCCGGACGCAAAGACGATATTCTTCAATTCCAACCGGACCGGGAAGATGCAGGTCTGGCGGATGAACGCGGACGGATCGGAGCAGACCCAGGTGACGGACGACGAATTCAACAACTGGTTCCCGCACGTGTCGCCCGACGGCAAGACGATCGTCTTCATCAGCTTTCCCCCCGAGACCCGGTCCGACGACCATCCCTTCTACAGGCGGGTGTACCTGCGCAGGATGCCGGTCGAGGGCGGAACGCCCGCGGTCATAGCCTACCTCTACGGGGGGCAGGGCTCGATCAATGTCAATTCCTGGTCGCCCGACAGCAGGATGATCGCATTCGTCAGCAATTCGGACTCGTTCTGACCGCGGCCCGGGGAAAAAGAGAATCGCCGCCCGACGTCTCTCTGGGCGGCGATCGGCAGTCGAAAACTGCGGGTTCGGGTCAGAACTTGTACTTCACCGTCCCGAACATCTCGGCGCCCGGCAGCGGAACAATGCCTTCGAGCGCGTAGGTCGCGACAGAGGGCTCCCAGTTGTGCTGGTTCGTCACGTTGGTGCCCGAGATCCGGAACTCCCAGTGCTTGGTCTTGTAGAACACCTCGGCGTCGAGTGAGTACTGCGTCGGTATGACGAGATAGCCCTGGTAATCGTTGTTCATCGGACTCGTCACGAGGATGTTCGACTCAATCCCGAAGCCACACGGAAACGTATAGGAGGCGAGCGCGTTGAACGTGTTCAGGGGCTGCCCCGGGGCCCGCAGGCGTCCGCTCGCCTGGAGGGTTGTGGTGGGGGCGTAGGGGGCCGGCGGACCGCCCGGAAGCTGGTTTCCGTCATAACCCTGGAACGGGAATGTCGCAGCGGTGACGGGCGAGCTTCCGTTGATCCATGAGTAACCCAGTGTTGCGAAGAACGCCTTGTTCGGCTGGTAGTTGAGCGAGAGCTCATACCCGTAGTACGTGTACTGGATGACCGGCGAGCCCTGCGGCTTGTTCTGCCTCGTCTGCTCAAAGATGTCGTTGCTGATGAACAGCTTGTTATCCTCCAGCTGGAACTTCGCGCCCAATTCGATCAGCTGGCTCTGCTCCGAGAACAGGGACCTCGGAATCGCGGGATTGCCGAGCGCGTCCGCATACAGTCCGAATCCTCCGCCATCCGCCAGGTCCCCCGTGTAGTTCTCGCTGTAGTTGTAGGTCAAGTAGGCGCTGCAATTGGGATTCACCTTGTCCACGAGGCTGATATTCACGTTGGGCTCCCCGACCTCGATCGATGCCGAGGCGCCCTTGTTGAACGGGTCCCTCGTCTGCACGCGCATGATGTCCATGCGGGCGCCGGTCACCAGGTTCCATGTCTCGGCGAGCTTCCACGTTGCCTGGAAAAAGGGGGAGATGGCCTCCTGGTCCGAGTCGTTCGTGTCGTTGTTCAGGTTGAAGTACATCCCGCCGCCGTTGCCCGACCCGGGGCCGAACGTGCCGAGCGCGGGCGTCGCATAACGGTTCTGGAAGCCCGGGACGGGCGCGCCCAGGAATCCGGCCGGACCGATCAAGGCGAGGTAGGAGTTGATGTCGGAGCGGAGGGAGGCATTCGAGAGGTCCCAGACGTTCACGGGCTCGAAGAAGTAATCGTCATAGGCCCGCGTGCTCTGGTATTTTTCCTCCAGCCCGGTGTTTATCGTCACGTACGGCTTCGTGATGATGACCTCGGTGCGGTTGTCGATGAACCATGAGGGATCGACGATCTCGCTGTAGCCGTCGGAGTTGAAGGTGTCGCGCTTGGTGTAGCTGTACATCGTGTCGTTCACGATCTTGGTGTCAGTGGAGATCGTGATGGTCTGGATGACCTGCGTATTGTACTCCATGCCATGGGCGTGGCTGGCGGGGCCCTGGGCGGTTTCGTGATAGTCGACCGGGACGGGCGCGCCGTAATCGATCGTGTCGCTCCCGTTCACGTTGAGCGCGTTTTGAAGGTTTCCAGGCCCCGCGGACGTCCCGTTGTTCACGTTGGTCCCGGGAATGTACAGGCCATTTGAGATGAGGGCCTGGGTCGGCCGGTTGATGCCGAAGTTCTCCCGGTAGTCCGCCCAGAAGGCCTTCGACATCACGAATACTTCGTAGTTCTTGGTCGGGCGCCACGTGACTGCACCGTAGATCGAGGTCGTCTGCTTGATCCAGTTGTACCAGAAACCGTCGCTGTCCTCGCCCGAGTAGCTGAAACGGTAGGCAAGCGTGGGGCTGATGGGTCCGCCGGTGTCAATGGTCCAGCGGTCCGTGTTGTAAGATCCCACCGTGAAGCTGAGGGTGGTCTTGGCCCCGTCAAAGAAGGGCTGCTTGGAAATCATGTCCACGAAACCGCCGACGTAGGCCGAGGCGCCCTGCACCGCGGTCGCGGGACCGGGGATGATATTGACCGACTCGACGATATTGAAGTCGATCGGCATGCCGTCGCCGCTCTCGCCGATCCTCTGGCGCATCCCATTCATGAACACATCCGAGGACTGGCCGCGGATGCTGGGGTTCGAAGGCGACCCGAAGTTGGAGTCCGTGTAGGAGCTCGAGGTCAGCTTGCTGAATTGCGTGGTGTCCTGGATGTCGATGACGTCCATCTGCTGGCGCGAGATGATCGTCACGTTGCGCGGCACATCGAGGATGTTGTCCTCCGTTCCGAACACGGAGGTGAACGGGCGGGCGTTCGGCAGGATCACGTCCTCGATCGGCACGTCGTTGACCTGGTATTTCTCCATCTTGACGGTCGGCTCGTTCGCCGCCGGGGCTTGCGCCTGGGCCGTGGTCGGCGTCGGGGCCGTTGCCGTCGCCTGGTCCGTTGGGACCGGCGGAGTTGCAGTCTGGGCCATTGCGACTGTCGCGAATGTCGCCAGGGTCAGGCTGGCGAGGAGCCACATACGATTGCTTTGGTTCATTGGTATTGAGGTACTGTTCAGCATTTGACATGCCAAGTGCCAAAAAAACAAATCAGCCAGTATCGCATAAGATACGGAGCTGAAATCACTTATTACCGAGAAACAACCTGGTGCGGCGTAGGCAGGTCCGCCGACGTCCAGCCCCCGCCCAACGCCTGGATGAGCGCGACGCTCGATGCCAGCCGCGATTCGTTTATCGTGAGCGCGGTCTCGCGGTTGGTGAGCTCGATAACCTGCGCGGTGACAACCGTCGCAAAATCGACGGTTCCCGCATTGTACTCGTTGAGCGAGATCTGGGTCGCCTGCTCGGCCTCGGCGACCGCCTCCCTCTCGACCTTGGCCTCATCGGACAGGATCCGAATCTCGGCGAGATTGTCCTCCACCTGCTGGAAGGCGGTGAGCACCGTCTGGCGGTAGTTGGCGGCGGAGGCGTCGTAGGCGGCCTTTGCCGACTTCACCAGGTCGCCGCGCTGCCCCCAGTCGAGAAGGGCTTCGGTGGCCTGGGCGCCGAGCGTCCAGAACCTGAACGGAGTGGTGATGAGCTGGTTGAGCGGCGAGCCTTCGTAGCCGGCGGCTCCGGAAATGCTGATCGCCGGGAAATAGGCCGCGGTCTGGATCCCGATCTTCGCGTTCGCGGCCGCGGCCGCGCGCTCCGCGGCCGCCACGTCGGGCCTGCGCTCGAGGAGGCTCGACGGCATCTGCGGCGGGACATCAGGGATGGTGATCCCGAGGTCCGGCCTTCTTGCGATGGAGAAGTCGGCCGGCGCCTTTCCCAGAAGGACCGCGATCGCATGCTCGTACTGTGCGCGCTGGACGCCCACGCCGATCAGCTGGGCCCTCGTGCTGTCGAGCTGGGTTTGCGCCGTGATGACGTCGCTCCTCGCCGCCACGCCGACCGAGTACTTGTTCTGGGAGATCTTCACGGTGTGCCTGTAGGCCTCGACCGCGTTCTCGAGCAGCCTGACCTGGTCGTCCGCCGACCTGAGCTCGATGTAGTCCACGGCGAGCGCCCCCTGCGTCGAGAGCCGGGCGGACGCCAGGTCGGCCGCGTTCGCCTGGGCCGCGGCGATGTCGGCCTCGACCGTCCGCCGGAGCCTGCCCCAGAAGTCGGGCTCCCAGGAGGCCTGCAGCTCGGCGGTGTAATTGGACGACGTGAGGCCGCGTCCCGGAACGCTTTGCGCCAGCGGCGACTGCGAGCGCTGGGCGGCCCCCGTCGCGCCTACAGTCGGAAGGTACGCCGTCCTGTCGGCGCGGGCGACCTGCCTTGCCTCCTCGTAATTTGCGACCGCCTGGGCGACGGTGAGATTCGACGTCTCCACCCGGGCCTCGAGCTCGTTCAGGACCGGATCTTCGAAGACCTCCCACCACGGGCCCCTCGCCGCGTTGTCGCCCGGCGCCGCCGCCTTCCAACCCGGGTCCTCCTTGAACGCCGCGGGCGTGGCGACGTCAGGCCGCTTGTAGTCGGGTCCGACCGTGCATCCGGCCGCGAGGAGGAGGGATGCCGCGCCGATTGCGAGGCGGGCAGCGCATCGGTTTTCCAGTGTGGGATGTCTGGGCTTGAAGTCCGTCATATCAAATGGCGTTGGGCATCAGATCGGTGCCGGCTCCGGAGCCTTTTCAGGGGCCAGAACTCCCAGCCTCACCCATGTCCGGTGGAACCAGAGGCGCGCGCGATCAACGTAGAGGTACACGACGGGAGTCGTGTAGAGCGTGAGCAACTGGCTTACGACCAGGCCTCCGACGATCGATATCCCGAGCGGCTGCCGCAGCTCGGCGCCGTCGCCATACCCGACGGCCAGGGGGACGGCGCCCAGGATGGCCGCCATCGTCGTCATGAGGATCGGCCGGAAGCGCAGCTGGCACGCCTTGAAGATCGCATCGCGCGGGCTCAGCCCCTCCCTGCGCTCCGCGTCGATCGCGAAATCGATCATCATGATCGCGTTCTTCTTGACGATTCCGATCAGCAGAAGGACGCCGATCAGCGCGATCAGGCTGAACTCCAGGCGGAACATCATGAGGGCGAGGACCGCGCCCACGCCGGCCGAGGGCAGCGTCGACAGGATGGTGAACGGGTGGGCGTAGCTCTCATAGAGGATTCCGAGGACCAGGTAGATAGCTACGATCGCCGCGAGAATCAGGATCGGCTCGTTGCCGATCGACTGCTGGTAGGTCCTTGCGGTGCCCTGGAAACCCCCGTGGATCGTGCCCGGCATGTGGATCGCGGCGGCCTGCCGCTCCACAGCCTCCACCGCGTCCGAGAGCGAGGCGTCCGGCACCAGGTTGAATGAGATCGTCCCGGCGACAAACGGCCCCTGGTGATTCACGGAGAGTGGGGTTGTCCCCAGCCCGTAATGGGCGAACGTCGAAAGGGGAACCATCGTCTCGTTGATCGTGCTGACGGCCTGCCCGGTCGACGCCGAGCCGTGACCCGTCGTGGCGATCGCGTTGATGCTCGCGTTGCGCGCCGTGTCCGCCGCGACGGAGCTTGCGCTGACCGAGCCCGTCGAGGCCGTGCCGCCGTTCGCGTACCCCGAGTGGCCCGAAACCGTGCCGGCCACGGCGTTGGTCAGCTGGGTCCCGCGCACGATGCCGCCGGTGGAGCTCACGTAGATGTCCCGCAGCGCGGACGGATCCTGCCAGAAGCGCTGCGCAACCACCATGACCACGTGGTACTGGTTGAGCGACTCGTAGATCGTCGAGACCTGCCGCTGGCCGAAGGCGTCGTAGAGGGTGTTGTCGATCTGGGCCGCCGTCAGCCCGAGCCGCGAGGCGGTGTCGCGGTCGATCAGGAGGTCGGTCTCCAGCCCCTTGTCCTGCTGGTCCGAGTTGAGGTCCACCAGGGCCGGCTCGCTCTTGAGAGCCTCCATCAGCTTGGGCGTCCATGTGCGCAGGTCCTGGAGATTGTCGGCCTGGAGCGTGTACTGCCACGCCGAGTTGCTCACGCGTCCGCCCGTCCTCGGCGTTTCCTGCTGCGGGAACATGAAGAGCGAGGACCCGGGCACCCTGGCGAGCTTCGGCCTGAGGCGGGCGATGATCTGCTCGGCCGAGGCCTTGCGCTCCCTGAGCGGCTTCGCGGAGATGAACATGAAGCCGGTGTTCGCGCCGCGCCCGCCGCCGGTGAACCCGACGACGTCGTCCACGTCCGGGTCGTCCTGTACGATCTGGATGTACTGCCTCAGCTTCTTGGACATCCGTTGAAACGAGATGCTCTGGTCGGCCTGGATGAACCCGCTCAGCCGGCCCGTGTCCTCCTCGGGGAAGAAGCCCTTTGGAATGATCGTGAAAAGCCAGATGTTGAGCCCGACCGTGCAGGCCAGGACGATGATCATCGTCAGCGAATGGCGGAGCACCCAGCCGAGCGTGTCCCGGTACAGGTCGAGCACCTCCTCATAGGCCGCCTCGGTCCACCGGTGGAACCGCCACCGGGCCTTGCCCTCGCGGCGGGCGCTGAGAAGGAGCGAGCACATCATCGGCGTCGTCGTGAGCGAGATCACCATCGAGATGAGGATCGCAACCGAGAGCGTCACCGCGAACTCGCGGAACGAGCGCCCCACCTGGCCGCCCATCAGGAGGATGGGGATGAAGACCGCGATCAGCGAAAGGCTCATCGAGAGGACGGTGAACGCCACCTGCCGCACGCCGATCAGCGCGGCCTCGAACCTCGGAACCCCGGACTCCATGTGGCGGGTGATGTTCTCCAGCACGACGATCGCGTCGTCGACGACGAACCCGGTCGCGATCGTGAGCGCCATCAGCGAGAGGTTGTCCAGGCTGTAGCCGAGCAGGTACATCGCGCCGAATGTCCCGACCAGCGACACGGGCACGGCGACGGTCGGGATCAGCGTGGCGCGGCCGTCGCGCAGGAAGGCGTACACGACGAGCACGACAAGCACGATCGCCATCACGAGCGAGCGCTCGACGTCGCGCAGGGAGGCCCGGATCGTCGTGCTCCGGTCCATGGCGATGTCGAGCTGGGTCGCCGGCGGGACGTTCGCCCGCAGCCGGGGGAGCATCGCGCGGATCAGGTCGACGGTCTCGATGATGTTGGCCTGGGGCTGCCTTGAGATCGCGATGAGGACGGCCGGGCTTCCCTTGGACATCCCCAGGTTGCGGATGTCCTCGACGGAGTCGGTGACCTCGGCCACGTCGGTGAGGCGGATGGGCGCGCCGTTCCTGTAGGCCACGACAAGGTCGCGGTAGTCCTTCGCCTTGCGCGACTGGTCGTTGTCGTAGATCTGCCAGTGAAGGACCGAGTTCTCGATCGCGCCCTTGGGGCTGTTGGCGTTCGCAGCTGCGAGCGCGGCGCGGACGTCCTCGAGGCCCAGCCCGTGCTTGAAGAGGGCCGACGGGTTCAACTCGACGCGGACGGCCGGGAGCGAGCTTCCCCAGACGCCGACGTTGCCCACGCCCGGCACCTGCGAGAGCTTCTGGGCCAGGATGGTGGACGCCGCGTCGTAGAGGTCCCCCGGGGGCAGCGTCTTCGAGGTGAGGGCCAGGATCATGATCGGAGCGTCGGCCGGGTTCTGCTTCCGATAAGTCGGGTTGCTCCGGAGCGCGGTGGGAAGGTCGGCGTGCGCTCCATTGATCGCCGCCTGGACATCACGGGCGGCGCCGTCGATGTCGCGGTTCAGCCCGAACTGGAGCGTGATGTTCGTGCTCCCGACGGAGCTCGTGGACGTCATCTCCGTGACGTCGGCGATCGTGCCCAGGTGGCGCTCGAGGGGCGTCGCGACGCTGGTGGCCATCGTCTCCGGGCTCGCACCCGCCATGTTCGCCGAAACCGAGATCGTGGCCGAGTCGACCTGCGGGAACGGCGAAACCGCGAGCTTCGTGTAGGCTGTCGCGCCCGCGAGCGCGATCCCGGCCGTGAACAGCGTCGTCGCCACGGGCCTGCGGACGAACACCTCGGAGAGAGTCACGTGACTGCCTCCCTCGCCTTGGCCACGGCGGGGCCCTTCTCGCGGAATCGCAGGGCGATCCTGTCAAACGCGAGGTAGATGACGGGCGTCGTGAAGAGGGTCAGCACCTGGCTCACGATGAGCCCGCCGACGATCGTCACGCCGAGCGGATGGCGGAGCTCGGAGCCCATGCCCGTGCCCAGCATGAGCGGAACCGCGGAGAGAAGGGCGGCCATCGTGGTCATCAGTATGGGGCGGAACCTGAGCAGGCAGGCCTGGTAGATCGCCTCGCGCGGCGGGAGCCCCTCGTTCCTCTGGGCGTCGAGCGCGAAGTCGATCATCATGATGGCGTTCTTCTTGACGATTCCGATCAGCAGGATGATGCCGATGATCCCGATGACGCCCAGGTCGCTGCCCACCATGATCAGTGCGAGGAGTGCGCCGATCCCGGCCGACGGCAGAGTCGAAAGGATCGTGATGGGATGGATGAAGCTCTCGTAGAGGATCCCGAGGATGATGTACATCGTCAGGACCGCGGCGCCGAGAAGGAACAGCTCGTTGGACAGAGAGCTCTCGAATGCGTCCGCCGCCCCCTGGAAGGTCGTCGCGATGCTCGCGGGCATGCCGAGCTCGGCCTCGGCCGCGCGGATCGCCTTGACCGCGCTTCCGAGCGAGCCGCCCCGCGGCACGTTGAAGGATATCGTGTTCGCGGGGAACTGGCCCATGTGGTTGACGAGGAGGGGTTCCGGCCGCTCCTCGAACCTCGCGATGGAGGAGAGCGGCACCTGGCCCCCGGTGGCCGACGGCACGTAGATCTGGGAGAGCGAGTCGGGCGAGCGCTGGAGCGCGGGGTCGGCCTCCATGATCACGCGGTACTGGTTGGACTCCGTGAATATGGTCGAGATGATCCGCTGGCCGAACGCGTCATACAGCGCGTTGTCGATCGTCGCCGCCGTTATCCCGAACCTCGCGGCGGTGTCGCGGTCGATCTTGATGTAGGCGCCGAGGCCCCTGTCGGACACGTCCGACACCACGTCGCTCACCTGGGGGCGCAGGCGGAGCCGGTCCGCCAGCCTGGGGACCCACTTGGTGAGGTCGGCCGGGTTCGCGCTCTCCAGGACAAACTGGTACTGGGTCCGGCTGACGCGGTCGTCGATCGTCAGGTCCTGGATTGGCTGCATGTACGCCGAGATGCCGGGCACGCCCGCCACCCCTGCATTGAGCCGGCGTATCACGCCTGCGGCCGAATCGGAGCGCTGCTCCTTGGGCTTCAGGTTCACCAGCATCCGGCCGGTGTTGAGCGTCGTGTTGGAACCGTCGACCCCGACGAACGACGACAGGCTCACGACGGCGGGGTCCTTCAGGATCTCGCCGGCCAGGGCCTGCTGCCGGTTTACCATCGCCTCGTAGGACGCCGATTGGGACCCCTCCGTGATCACCTGGATCAGGCCCGTGTCCTGGACGGGGAAGAACCCCTTCGGGATGAGGACGTAGAGGAGCACGGTCAGCGCGAGCGTCGCGATGGCCACCCCCAGCGTGAGCGCCTGGCGGTCCAGCACCCAGTTGAGCATCTTGCCGTACCTGGCGATGATCCCGTCGAAGATCTCGCCCGCCCTCCTGTTCCAGGCCGGAACCTCCTCGGGTTCGTGGTGCCTGACGAGCTTGGCGCACATCATGGGCACGAGCGTCAGCGAGACCACCGCGGAGATCAGGATCGTCACCGCAAGCGTGATCGCGAACTCGCGGAAGAGCCGGCCGACGACGTCCCCCATGAACAGGAGCGGGATCAGGACCGCGATCAGGGAGATCGTTAGCGAGATGATCGTGAAGCCGATCTGCTCGGATCCCTTGAGGGCCGCCGCGAGGGGCTTCTCCCCCTTCTCCACGTAGCGCGCGATGTTCTCGATCATCACGATCGCGTCATCCACGACAAACCCGGACGCGATCGTCAGCGACATGAGCGACAGGTTGTTCAGGCTGAACCCCAGCAGGTACATGACCGCGAACGTCCCGATGAGCGACAGCGGCACCGAGAGGCTGGGGATGATCGTGGCCGGAATGTTCCGCAGGAAGACGAAGATGACGAGCACGACGAGTATGACCGCCAGCGTGAGCTCGAACTCGACGTCCCGTATCGAAGCCCGGATCGTCACCGTCCTGTCGGTGAGGACGCTCACGTCGATCGCGGGGGGCAGCGAGGCCTTGAGAGCGGGAAGCAGGGCGTAGACGCCCTCGACGACCTTGATCACGTTTGCGCCGGGCTGGCGCTGGATGTTGAGGATGACCGCGGGCGTCGTGTTGTACCAGGCCGCCAGCTTGTTGTTCTCCGGGGCAAACTCGACCTTCGCGACGTCCGACAGCCGGACCGGCGCGCCGTTTTTGAACGCGACGACCAGCTTCTCGTAGTCGGCGGCCGACTTGAGCTGGTCGTTGGCGTTGATCGAGAAGGACCTCGACGGGCCGTCGAAGTTGCCCTTCGCCGTGTTCACGTTGCCGTTGCTGACGGTCGTGCGCATGTCGTCGATGTTGAGCCCGTACGCGGCGAGCGCCGTCGGGTTGGCCCGGATCCGCACCGACTGCCTCTGGCCGCCGCCTATGCTCACGAGCCCCACGCCGGGCAGCTGGGAGATGTTCTGGGCGAGGCGCGTGTCCGCGAGGTCCTCGACGGTGGTCAGCGGCAGGGTCTTCGAGGTCAGCGCAAGCGACAGCACCGGGGCATCGGCCGGGTTGACCTTGGCGTAGATCGGGGGCGCGGGCAGGTCCGAGGGCAGGAGGTTGCCCGCCGCATTGATCGCGGCCTGGACCTCCTGCTCGGCTATGTCGAGGCTGAGGTCCAGGGTGAACTGGAGCGTGATCACCGAGGCGCCCGCGGAGCTCGAGGACGACATCTGCTTCAGGCCCGGCATCTGGCCGAGCTGGCGCTCGAGCGGGGCCGTGACCGACGACGTCATCACGTCCGGGCTCGCCCCGGGATAAAACGTCTGGACCTGGATGGTCGGATAGGCGACCTCGGGAAGCGCCGACAGGGGCAGGAACCGGTACGCGACGATACCGACGATCATGATCGCCGCCATGAGCAGCGTCGTCGCGACCGGCCGTAGGATGAAGATGCGGGAGGGACTCATCGGGGGAACCCCGGCTTGGGCCGGCTCATCGCCGCGCCGTCAGTTGCCGCCGCTGGGCTTCCAGCGCTTGCGTTCGCCGTCTGGCGCCCCGGCCTTGCCGTCCTTTGACAAGGGCTTGCCATCCTGCGACCAGGACCTGCCCGCCTGCGCCCCGGGCTTGGCGGCCGGGCTCGCGCCCGGGGCCGCGGCAAGCTGGGCCGCCACCTCCATGCCGTCCTTGAGCCGGTCGGCGCCGTCGACCACGACCTTTTCCCCCACGTGGATCCCCTTGGTCACGGCCACGCGCTCGCCCTCGGTGGCGCCGAGCTGCACATCCCTTGCCGCCACCTTGTTGTCGTCCCCGACCACGTAGACGAACGATCCCTGCTGGCCGCGCTCGATCGCGGACGTGGGGATGACGGTCGCCCCGCGCTCGACGTCGAGGAGCATCGAGACGTTGACGAACTGGTTCGGGAAAAGCGCCTCGTCGTCGTTCTTGAAGACGGCCCTAAGCTTGAAGGTGCCGGTCGTCGGGTCGACGGTGTTGTCGATCGTCGAGAGGTGGCCCTTGGCGAGCTTCACCGTGCTGTCCCGGTTCCAGGCATCGACGGGGATCTCCGACCCGGCGCGCTGCTGCTTGACGACCGCGGGAATGTTGTCCTCCGGCAGCGTGAAGAGGACCGTGATCGGCTTGACTTGGGTCAGGATGACGAGCCCGTTCGCATCGCCCGCCGTCACGTAGTTGCCCTGGTCGACCTGCCGGAGGCCCACGCGTCCGGAAACCGGGGCCGTGACGTGGCAGTAGGTCAGGTTCAGCTGGGCGTTGTCGACGGAGCCCTGGTACGTCTTTGTGAGCCCCTCGTATTGCGCGAGGAGCGCCCGCTGGGCGTCGACCTGCTGCTTTGATATGGAGTCCTGCGCCGAAAGCGTGACGTAGCGGTCGAGGTCGATCTGCGCCTCCTTGTACTGCGCCTGCGCCTGGAGGAGCTGCCCCTGGGCCTGTTCGAGGGCGGCCTCGTACGGGCGAGGGTCGATCACAGCGAGCTCGTCGCCCTTGTTCACCCACTGGCCCTCGGTGAACTTCACCTCGGACAGATAGCCGCTGATCTGGGTGCGCATCGAGATCGTCGCGAGCGGCGCCACCGTTCCCAGCCCCTTCAGGATGATGTTGATGCTGCCGCTTTCCGCGGGGGAAACGACCACGGGAAGCGGCCCCGACATCCCAAACCCCCCCCGCCCGCCGGGACGGCCCCCTCCTCCGGGTCCGCCCCCACCGCCTCCGAATCCTGAACCGGTGCGCTGGGCCGTCTGGGAGCGGTGGGCGAGCATCGCGGCTGTCGCCAGGATGAACACGGCCAGCAGCGTCCAGAGGACGGCGCGCCGATGGCGCTTCTTCGCCGGGGCCGCCGGGTACAGCGGAAACGGTTTCGGGCCCTCCTTGGGAGGCTCCGTTTCGGTAGGGGATTGGCTCATCTTGTAGGTTGGGCTGACGTCATGCAAAGGCCCGCCCGCAGCGGGGACTGGACCCGCCCATAGAGGGCTTCAGCCTGCACAGACGCAAATCCCAACGAAAGGTCACGACAGGGGCGCAAATGAGCCTGGGGCGTCGCCAAGCGAGGCCATGGGCGGCACGGGAACGTCGAGCGAGGCCGCTATCGCACGGAGCAGCTCGGCCTCCGCCGTGAGGAGGACTCCATCCGCGCTGACGACATGCGCGGCGGCCATGAGCAGGCGCTGCTTGATGGGGCCGCTCGAGGTAGCCAGCTTGTCGAGGGCCGCGTCGAGCTGGACCAGACCGGATTCGGCCTCGGGCAGGAAGCCGATCCTCCCCTCGACGAGCTTCAGCTGGGACGCGCCCTCGGCGAACGCCCGCGCGGCCGCGGCCGCGTCGTCGCTCGACGCGTGGGCCAGGGCCGAGAGAACCACGGAGATCTCCGCCGTCACGGCCTGGAACGAGTAGATCTGGGTGACCGCCGACGACGGGTCCCTGTTCAGGGCGAGCGCGCGGAGCAGGATGCGCTGAAGGGCGAACGCGAAGGTGGACACCGCGCCCTCCGCCTGCACGAGGTCGTCGAGGGTGCCCGCGAACGTTCCCAGCGCCGTCGGAGGGAGCGCCTTGAGCGCCGGAAGGCACAGCTGCAGGAGCGGCAGCTTGTGGGCCTCCTTGAGCTGCCTCAGCTCCGGGTCGAGGCGCTCGAGCGTGTGGAGCGCGTCGCTTCCCTCGCTGCTGGCGACCGAAGCCAGCTGCCTCTGGCGCACACCCTCGTTGTCGTCCAGGAGCAGGCCGCAGACGAGGACCGGGGCGTCATGGGGGGAGCGCGCCGCGGCGCGCAGACTCGCGGGGATTGCCCCGAGGATCGCCTGGGCGCCCGCCGCGCCCTCGGGCGTGAGCGACC
>CALAOT010000027.1 GCA_937889545.1 uncultured Opitutaceae bacterium | reverse complement strand
AGCCGAGAATCGATTCCATCTCCATGTTCCAGTACGGACGTTCATTCGGCATCCCGGGCAACCTCGCGGCGGTGAATCGAAGGATTGCGAAACGGAATAGCTGGCCTTAGGGTCTCGCGCCGCCCATTTTCCACTTTTTCAGATGTTCAAAGTAATAGCCGGGCCAGAGGTACTCGATGATGCCGGTTCCGGGCGCTGCGTCGATCTTGAAGCGCGCGACGGCTTCGGCCAGCACGCTCTGCTCCGTCGGGATCTCGGTGAGCGCAAAGACGGTTCCCTCGAGGCGGGTCGTCCTGCCTTTCTCGTCAAGGATTGCTGCCGCGATCGTCCGCTGGGTGGCGCCGTCCGGCGCGTAGGCGGTTTCGATATCCGCCCGAACTATGCCGCTGACTTCTCTCCCGTCGTACACATAGCCGTTGAACGCTGTCTCGCCGCGGATCACGGAGCAGGTCAGGTTCACCGCAAGGCCATCGTGGCTCTGGGCGGAGATCCACTTGTAGTGCTGGATCGCAGTCCAATCGCGCGTTCCCCAGGAATGGTCGCGTTGGCCAAACCCGGACAACGGGTAGGTCTCATCCTTCAGGCGCAGCACCCCCTCGAAGCGGCCCGCCTGTTCAAATCGATTCGTCGCCAGTGGACTTGGGCATCCGGAGCGGTTACGCGCATAGTCGAAGGGGGGATGGATCCCGGTGAAAGTGAATTCGAGGCTGGCGCCGGCGCCGTCGTCAAAGGCGACGGCGCATGTCGAGAGCGGCTGCAGACCCTTCAGGCGAAAGCCTTGCACCGTCACGTCGTCGAGCTCGAGCCTGGCGGGCATGGCGTCCGCCTTGTTGAAGAGGTAGGCGACATCTCCGAAACGCCGATAAACAAGGATCATTGGGCTGACCGTCTTGGCGTTGGGATCCAGCCGCAGATACACGACCCCGCCGAGAGAGGCGTCGGGCAGGACGAAGCCCCAGTACAGGCTCTCCCGCCAGCGAGGGTCGTTGTCGTGGGCGTGTCGTAGTTCGTCCTTCTCAGTCAGCATCGCTATGTGTCTCCCGATGTTCTGCGGCATCGCGATCCGCGCAAACGCGCGCGGCGCGTGCTCTTACCAAACTAATTCGCCGACGCGGACCCATTCCCGTTCCCGTTCGAGCTGCTTCTTCATGAAGGCTCGCGCGCCGCGCTTCTGCTCCTCGCCACTCGCGGCGCCGACCAGCTCCGCAAGGAGCTCGCGCAAGCAGGCGTTTCCGTCGCGCAGCGATTCGTAAGGCCGATCGCCACCGTCTTCGGCCTCCTCCTTGCGGAGGCGGTCCTGGATTCTTTCGCCGAGGCCTCCGGCGTTCTTCGGCAAGCCGGCTCCGCCGCTCAGGCGGACGGCAGCCTCGGCAAGGACGGCGCGCAGCTCGCGGTTCTCCTCGCGGCAGAAGTGCGACGCCTTGTCCCATCGCGCCAGGACGTGATCGAGAGCCAGCATGATGAACGCGGACTGCTCGAGCGCGAAGGGATCGGTCAGGGTTGGAAAGACGATCTCGGCAAGGCTTTTCTTTACGCCGCGGAGAAAGTCACCGATATCTGGTCGCATAGGACTTTTCCTCAGGGAGATCAGAGTCTCAGCTGGTCAACCAGGTCCTCCAGGAGCCTTGGCACCAGGAGACCCATGATGCCGTGAAGCATGTGGGAGGTAGTGCCTTCGCTGAAGGCACGCGCGCCCGTGAGAGCGATGGCCGCCATCTTCGCGTTGCCAAGGACCTCGTAGAAGAACACGCTCTTCTCATCGACGGGTTTCCCGCTTTCATTCTCATAGCGGCGAAGGAGCTCCGCGCGAGGCATGAGACCTACAGCGAGCCCGGCGCCGTTCCAGAATTTCATGCTCGCCCAGCCAAGGTCCTCCATCGGATCTCCCAGGTGGGCGGTCTCCCAGTCGAGCATGGCGGTGATGCGTCCCGTCTCGTCGTACAGGTAGTTTCCGGAGCGGTAATCGCCGTGTACGAGGGCGATCCGATCCGTGGCAGGCAGGTTTCGCCGGAGCCAGCAGAACGTCTCTTCGAGGATCGGATGGACCTCGAGGCGATTCCGATAGGCCATCTCCCAGAGATCCACCTGTCGTGCGGCGGGCTCTGTCCCCACGCTCGGCGCTCCGAGGAAGGCGAGGTCCAAAGCCTGCCAGTCGGCGCGGTGAAGTTCTGCCAGAATCGTCACGAACCGGGCGCCGATCTTTGCCCGCAGCTCCGGACTTTCGCCGACGGGGAAGGTGGGGCCCGGCGTAGGCTGGCCGCCAACCAGTTCCATGATCAGCGAGGGGCGCTCGAGCCATTTTCCGGCGCTATCGAGCCAGTACGCCTTGGGGGCGGGGACGGGTGTGGACTCGAGCGCCTTGAGAACGCGGAACTCGAGGGAGCGATTCGTCTGCTCCCCTTCCATCACGCTCCCCGTGGGATCCCTTCGGAGAATGCAACTACGGTTGAATTCTTTTCCGTTCTCGCGCCACGCAACCTCGAACGCCCAGCTCTCCCGCGACGCTCCGCCGGGGCGGCGCTGCAAGCCTCGAATCGCGAGATCGGCGGCCACCGGCATCTGATTCTTGAGAAAGGCGCTCAGCTTCTCTTCCATAGACACACTACTCGCCACGCTTGGCGCAGATCAGACATCGTAGCGATGGAAGCCCTCGTGCTGCGTCGGCCATCTTGTGCCGACATCCTCCCGATGATCGCGAAGTTCTGAGACTCTTTCGCGCTCGTTGTCAGCGGTTATGAATGAATTTCCCCGTCCGAGATCAGATTGGAGGACAGATCAGCGTAATCGCTCAGAGCAATTCCGGTGCCTACTGTCCAGGGAGCGGCCCACGTTCGAATTTCCCCGCCTTTTTTCCCGTCTTTTGTGTTTGAGCAGGCAGCGCGGAATTAGGGCAGAGTTCGGTGAATCCGAACGAT
>CALAOT010000026.1 GCA_937889545.1 uncultured Opitutaceae bacterium | reverse complement strand
GCCCCGTCCGCCCCGCCGCCCGCAGCGCCGAGCGCGGCTGCCCCGGGGCCCACACCGCCCGCCACATGAGCGCAGCCTCGGCCACGAACGATCCCCTCCTCGAGCGCGCCCCGGTCGTCCTGCGCGACTGGCTCACGTCGTTCCTGCCGGAGCCGGCCCGCTGGCTGGCGAGCTGCCTCCTGATCATCGTCGCCATCCTCGCCGTGTTCGGCCTGGTGTTCGCGTTCCTCACGCTGGCCGAGCGGAAGATCCTGGGGCGCGTGCAGAACCGTCCCGGCCCCAACCGCGTCGGATGGTTCGGCCTGCTGCAGCCGTTTGCCGACGGCGTCAAGATGCTGATCAAGGAGGATCTCGTCCCGCGCGCCGCCAACCCGGTGCTGCACTTCCTCGCGCCGGTCGTGATCCTGGCGGCCTCGATTCTCACGTTCGCCGTCATTCCGTACGGCCGCCACCTGCTGCCGGTCGATCTTGACGCCGGGGTCCTCTACTTCTTCGCGGCCGGCGCGGCGACGGAGCTCGCTGTCTTCACGGCCGGATGGGCGAGCCACAACAAATACGCGCTCCTCGCGGCGATGCGCGCGCTGGCCCAGCTGATCAGCTACGAGGTGCCCCTGTTGCTCTCGGTTGTTCCGGTCGTCGTGGCCACGGGGAGCCTCTCGACCTCGGGCATCGTCGCGGCGCAGTCCGGCTTTAAGTGGGGCGTCATCCCCCATTGGCTCGTTTTCACCCCGTGGGGCGCGGCGGGTTTCGCGACCTTCATGGTCTCCGCGCTCGCCGAGTCCAACCGGTCGCCGTTCGACCTGCCGGAGGCGGAGAGCGAGCTGATCGCCGGGCACCTCACGGAGTATTCCGGCTTCAAGTACGCGCTCTTTTTCATGGCCGAGTATTTTGCGATGTGCGCGTCGAGCGGGATGGCCGTGACGCTCTTCCTCGGCGGCTGGCACGCCCCGCTGCCCGCGCTCGAGTTCATCCCCTCCTACGCCTGGTTCACGGTGAAGTTCCTCGCCCTGCTGCTCGGCTTCATCTGGATCCGCGCCACGATGCCGCGCCTGCGCATCGACCAGCTCACCCGCCTCGCATGGAAGTTCCTCGTGCCGCTTGCCCTCGTGAATCTCGGAACGGTCGCCTTCTGGTCGCTCACGTTCCAGTGGTCCGGCCCGCTCCAACTGCTCCGGTGGGCGGTCGCCCTCGGCCTGGTGGCCGGGCCGTTCCTCATCCTGGGGCGCGGTCTGAGCGCAGGCCTCGGACCCCGCACCTACCGCTACGCATGACCGCCGTCCTCGCCCTAATTGCCCTCGCGACCATCGGCACCGCCGCCGCGGCGATGACCAGGCGCAGCCTGCTGCACAGCGTCCTTCTGCTAACCGGCAGCTGGGTTGGCGTGGCCGCCTTTTACCTGTGGGCGGGCGCCGAATTCGCGGCCTTCGCGCAGGTGCTCATCTACGTCGGCGCCATCTCGATGGCCCTGCTGTTCGCGGTGCTCCTCACCCGCCGCTCACGCGAGGATTTCGCCCCCGGGCCCGCCTCGCGGGGCCGCGCACTCTACGCCATACTGGCCGGCGCCGCCCTCGCCGGCGTGCTCCTGGCGGCGATCGCCCGCGGCTCGCTCGCCGTGGCGCCGTCGCCCGTTCCGACCGTCACCGTGCGCCAGCTTGGCGGCCAGCTCATGGGGCCGCACGCGGCGAGCCTGCTCGTGGTGGGCGTTCTGCTCACCGTCGCCCTCATCGGCGCCGTCGTTCTGGCCGCCGGCACAGGGCCCGGGAAGCCGGGGGACGCGCCATGAGCCCGCTGCAGCTCTGCGTGGCCTTTTCGAGCGTGCTGTTCGCCGTCGGGCTGACCGGCGCGCTCGCGCGCAGCAACAGCATCCTGGTTTTGCTGGGCATAGAGCTGATGCTCAACGCGGCCAACCTGAACTTCATCGCGTTCTGGCGCTACAGCCCCGCCCCCTCCCCCGCGACCGGCGTCATCTTCGTGATCTTCGCCATAGCGGTCGCCGCCGCCGAGACCGCGGTCGGCCTCGCGCTCGTGATATCCATCTACCGCCACCAGCGGAACATCCGCCTCCAGGAGGCGACCCGCCTCAAGGGCTGAGCCATGGAACCTCGGGTCGCATATCTCTGGCTCATCCCCGCGCTCCCGCTCCTCGCGGCCGGCGTTGGGTGCGTGGCTCCCCGGAACGGGCGGCGTCTTGCCGCCGGCGCGGCGATAGCGGCGATGCTCGGCGCGCTCGTCCTTTCGTGCTTCGCACTGCACCTGGCCCTCGCAGACCCCTCCGCTCACCTCGTCTACAACTTTCGCTGGTTCGACCTTGGCAACGGCGCTGTCCGGCTCGGCTTGCTGCTCGACCCGCTCAACGGGCTCATGTGCGTCATGGTGAGCCTCGTCGGGCTCCTGATCTTCATCTTCAGCCTGGGCTACATGGATGCCGACGAGAACTTCACGCGGTTCTTCTGCTTTCTGAGCCTATTCGCCGCGGCGATGCTGTGCGTCGTCGTCGCCAACAGCCTGCTGCTGCTCTTCATCGGCTGGGAGCTGGTCGGACTGGCATCGTATCTGCTCATCGGGTTCTGGTTTCACAGGCCGGCCGCAGCGGCGGCAGCCAAGAAGGCGTTCATCACGACCCGGATCGGCGACCTCGGCTTCCTGCTCGGGCTTGTCTGGCTCTATGATACCACCGGCTCCCTTCTCCTCTACGACGGGGGCAATGGCGTCCTCGAGAGCCACGTCCTCGGCGACCTTGCCACGCAGGTGCTCGCGGGCGGGCTGGCCGCCTCCACCGCGATCGGCCTGCTGATCTTCTGCGGTGCCGTAGGCAAGTCCGGCCAATTCCCGCTCCATGTCTGGCTCCCCGACGCGATGGAGGGCCCGACCCCCGTCAGCGCGCTGATCCATGCGGCAACCATGGTGGCGGCCGGCGTGTTCCTCATGGCCCGGATCTTCCCGCTAGCGGCGGCCGACCAAGGCCTGGCTGCGGCGCCCGTCCACGTGCTCACCGTGGTGGCGGGGATCGGCGCCGTCACCGCACTCATGGGGGCGGCGATCGCGGTCGCCCAGCACGACCTCAAACGCATCCTTGCCTTCTCCACCGTATCGCAGCTCGGATACATGATGCTCGCGCTCGGGGTCGGCTCGTGGGTAGCGGCGATCTTCCACCTGCTCACGCATGCCTTCTTCAAGGCCCTCCTCTTCCTCGGGGCCGGCTCCGTGATCCACGCCGCGCACCACGAGCAGGACATCCGCAATCTCGGCGGGCTGCGCTCGCCGATGCGGGCGACGTACGCGACCTTTTCCGTGGGCATGATGGCCCTGACCGGAGTGCCGTTCGTCTTCTCCGGCTTCTGGAGCAAGGAGGCCATCCTGCATGCCGCATCGGAGTGGAACGTCTCGCACCTGCCGCTCTACGCGGGGCTCGCCGGCGTCGTGCTCACCGCCTTCTACATGACGCGCCTCCTGTGCGAGGTCTTCTGGGGCGCGCCGCGCTCCCCGGCGGCAGCCCATGCGCACGAGAGCCCGGCTGTGATGACGGTCCCGCTGGTCGTGCTTGCGGTCGGCGCGGTCGCCCTCGGTTTTCTTGGAACGCCCGCATGGCCGTGGCTCCAGTCGCAGCTCACCGGGGAAGCGGTCCCAGCCCACTCGCTCCTCGAAGGCGGCGGACTGATGGCGCTCTCCATCGTCCTGGTCGCCACGGGCCTGGGAGCCGGCTGGGCCCTCTATGGGCGCCGGCTGCGCGCAACCGCCGGTGCTGACGACCCGCTCGCGGCGGCCGCCCCACGGCTTTTCGCCTTCCTGGGCGCCCGGATGAAGCTCGACGAGCTCTACGCGGCCACGGTCGGGCGCCTCAACACCTTTGCCGCGGCGCTGGCGGTCATCCTCGATCGCTGGGTTTGGGGCGGCGCGGTCGGATTCCTTGCGCGCTTCGGCGAGTTCACAGGATCCGTGAACCGCGGGGTCGACGAGGGCGGCCTTAACGCCGGCTTTGACTCGATAAGCGAGAGGATCCGCGGCGCCGGGCGCGCCTATTCGCGCGCGCAAACCGGCGAGACGCACGGCTACCTGCGAGCCCTGGCGGTCGCCTTCGTGGTTCTCGCGCTCCTCGCCCTTCTGGGAGGCGGCCAATGAGCTCGGTTCCCCTGCTCTCCCTCATCATCTTCGTCCCGTGGGCCGGGGCGCTCCTACTTGCGTCGCTCCCGCGGCTGGGCGCGCCTGCCAGCCGCGTACTGGCCCTGGCGTTCAGCCTTTCCACCCTCGTTCTCGCGCTGGCTGCCCTGGGCTCCTTCGACTGCGCGTCCACCGGCTATCAATTCGTGGAGCGGCACGGCTGGATCGGAGCCCTGAATTCCGACTACCACCTCGGGCTTGACGGTCTGAGCCTGCTGCTCGTTCTCCTCACAGGGCTGCTGGCGCCCGCCTGCATGCTTGCTTCGTGGCGCAACATCCCCGACCCGCGGTTCTTCGGGCTGCTCTTCCTGCTCCTGCAGGGCGCCGCCCTCGGGGTCTTCCTCGCGCTCGATTTCTTCCACTGGTTCATCTTTTGGGAGCTTAGCCTGATCCCGGCGTACTTCCTGATCAAGCTGTGGGGCGGCCCGCGAGCCGCGCACGCGGCCTACCAGTTCGTGATCTACACCATCGGCGGGAGCGCGTTCCTCCTGCTCGGCTTCGTGGCGATCTTTGCCGCCACGGGCACCCTTGACTTCGTCCGGCTGGCATCGCTGGGCGCCAACGGTGCGCTCGGGGCCAAGCTGGCGACGCTCGGCAGTTTCTGGCCGCACGCAGTGTTCCTCGGTGTGTTCCTGGGCTTCGCTGTCAAGGTGCCGCTCTTCCCCTTCCACACTTGGCTGCCGCCGGCCTACGCCGAGGCGCCGACGGGCGTGTCGATGTTCCTCACGGGCGTGATGTCGAAGATGGGTGTCTACGGCTTTCTCCGCCTGCTCTGGCCGCTCTTCCCTGGGCCGTTGCACGCCGCGTCCGTGCCGCTCGTGTGGCTTGCCCTCGGCGGCGCCGTGCTGGGTGCGTTCGCCGCGATGCGCCAGACCGACCTGAAGCGGATGATCGCGTACTCCTCGGTCAACCACGTCAGCTACTGCCTGCTCGCGCTCTTTGCCGTTTCCTCGGCGACCGGGCGCTCGGGGCTCACAAGCGAGGCCGCGGCGGCCGCGCTGAGCGGCACCCTGCTCCAAATGTTCAATCACGGCCTCTCGGCCGCCGCGCTGTTCTACTGCGTCGGCGTGCTAGAGACCCGGGCCGGCGGCCGCCGCGACCTTGGTGGCTTCGGCGGCGTGCAGACCGCGGCGCCGGTGTTCGCCGGATTGTGCGGCATCGCGATGTTCTCGTCCCTCGGGCTTCCGGGCCTCAACGGCTTCGTCGGCGAGTTCCTGATCTTCCGCGGCGTGTGGGGCCTCGTGCCGTGGGCGGCGGCGGTGGCCTGCCTCGGGCTCTTCGCCACCGCCTTTTTCCTCATCACCTTCTGGCAGCGGGTGTTTCACGGGCCGCGCGCGGGGGCCGCTTCGGCGGAGTTTGCCGACCTTGGGCGCCTCGATCTTGCCGTGCTCAGCCCGCTGATCGCCCTGATGGTCATCCTCGGCGTGCTGCCGCAGCTTCAGACCATGCTCTTCAACCCACTTATAACCATGTGGGCCAATCACTTGAACCTGCCATGAGCTTGCTGCCCTGGACCCTCTACCTCTCGGCGGCCGGCGCGCTGCTCGCCCTGGCGGGCGGAATGCGCTCCGCCCGGACCGCGCGGTGGATCGCGCTCGTTACCGCCGCCGGGGCGTGGGTTCTCACGCTGCTGGCAGCGACTCGTTTTGTGCCCGGCCCGAGGCTGCAGACGCTCGTCGACGCGCCTTGGATCCCCGCCATGGGCGTGCGCTACCACCTCGCGGCCGATGGAATCAGCCTCACGCTTCTCGTTCTCACCGGGCTCGCAGCGACGGCGGGAGTCCTTTTCTCGTGGAACATCGAGGAGCGCACGGGCGAGTTCTTCGCATTGTTCCTCACCCTGGTGGCCGGGGTCTACGGCGTCTTCCTGAGCGCGGATGCGCTCGTGCTGTTCGTCTTCTATGAGGTCGCCATCGTCCCGAAGTACTTCCTGATCGCGGGCTGGGGCTCGACGAACCGGGAGTACGGCGCGATGAAGCTGGCGCTGTATTCGTTCGCGGGCAGCAGCATGGTGCTGGCCGGGCTGCTGTGGGCCTATGCGGCCGGCGGCGGCCACGGCTTCGGCTTTGAGGACCTTGCGCAGGCAACCGCCGCCCTGTCGCGGCACCAGCAGATCGCCATCTTCGCGCTCGTCTTCTTCGGCTTCGCCACGCTCGCCGGCATCTTTCCGCTGCACACCTGGGCGCCGACAGGCCATGTGGCCGCCCCGACCGCGGCCTCAATGCTGCTCGCCGGAGTCGTGATGAAGCTGGGCGCCTACGGCTGCCTGCGCGTGGCGCTGCCCCTCTCGCCGGTGGGTTTTGCCTATTGGCAGGCCCCCATCGCTTGGCTCGCCGTGATCGGCATTGTCTATGCCGGCCTCGTGGCGCTGATGCAGGAGGACCTTAAGTTCGTCATAGGCTATTCGAGCGTGAGCCACATGGGCTTCGTCCTTCTCGGCATAGCCGTCGCCAACGCCCAAGCGGTCAGCGGGGCCGTGCTTCAGATGTTCTCGCACGGCGTCATTGCCGGCCTGCTCTTCGCCGTCGTCGGCCGGATGGTCTACGACCGTACGCACACCCGGAAGCTCGCCGACCTGCGGGCCATGCCGCTGCACCGGCTGCTGCCCTTTGCCGCCGCGGTCTTCGTCGTGGCCGGCGTCGCGTCGATGGGCCTGCCAGGCTTCAGCGGATTTCCGGCCGAGCTGACCATCCTGATTGGCGCGTGGAAGAGGGCTCCAGCGTGGGCGGCGGTGGCCGCATTGGGCGTGCTGGTGGCCGCGGCATTCACGCTCCGCGCTATCCAGCTCAGTTTCTTCGGGTCGGTGGAGCAGCCGCAGCCGCCCGGCAGCGACCGCCCGGCTGACCACGCGCTGCACTTTGCGCCCATCACTGTGGCCGAAAAGGCGGGTGCGCTGCTGCTTGTAGCCGCAACCGTACTGATCGGATTGAATCCGGACCTGCTGCTCAACTGGATCAACCCGGCGCTCCAGTCGCCGCTGCTGCAGGCGGCGCTGAAGGCCGGAACGCCATGAACCCGGACTACGCGGGACTCTTTCTTGCCCTGAAGCCCGAGACGGCGCTGGTTGTGGGCGCCGTGGCCGTGCTCGGCCTGGATCTCTCAGTCTTCCGGCGCCACGCCGCCGCCGAGCGCCTGCGCCTCGCCCTCTGGGTCGCCAGCCTCGCGGTTCTCACGGCCGGCGTGAACGTGTGGCTGGGGCCGCGCGGCCCGGCCTTCGGAGGCGTCTTGATGCTCGACCATCTCGCAGTCGCCACCCGCCTCGGCGTTCTCGTGCTCACGCTGCTGACCCTCGGAGTGGCGCGGGGAGCGGCCGTGCCCCACCAGCCTGCGGAGTACGTCGCCGTTGTCCTCTTTGCGGCAACCGGGCTCATGCTGATGGCCGCCGCGCAGCAGCTGCTCCTCGTGTTCCTCTCGCTGGAGCTCGCCAGCCTCTCGCTCTATGTGCTTGCCGGCTTCGACCGCGCGCGGCCCGAGTCGGCGGAGGCGGCCCTTAAGTATTTCCTCTTTGGCGGCATGGCCTCGGCGTTTCTTCTCTTCGGCTTCAGCCTCATCTACGGGGTGACCGGATCGATCGAGCTTCCCCGGATCGCGGCGCAGGTCTCCCTGCAGGGCGCCGACCCCCTCCTCATGGTGGCGCTCGTGATGGTCCTGGTCGCCTTCGGCTTCAAGGTCGCGGCGGCTCCGTTTCACCTGTGGGCGCCGGACGTCTACCAGGGCGCGCCGACCCCCTCCGCCGCACTGATCGCATCCGCCTCCAAGCTCGCCGGCTTCACGCTTTTCACCCGCCTGCTCTGGCCGGGATTCCACGCCGCGGTAGGGAATGTCGCCGCGCCGACGTTCGGGCCGGGCTGGCTCCCCACTGTGGCCGTCGTTTCGGCCGCGTCCCTGCTTCTCGGGAACCTTGCCGCGCTGGCTCAGTCCAGCCTCCGCCGCCTGCTCGCGTATTCCGCGATCGCACACGCAGGCGCCCTGCTGCTCGGCGTCATGGCCGCGGGACGCTCCGGGCCGGCGCCCTTGTTCTATTATGCATCGACCTACGGCCTCGCCGCGGTGGGCGCGTTCGGCGTGATCTCCGCGATGGAGCGGGGGGGCCGCTGCGAATACATCACCGATCTCGCCGGGCTCCACCGCCGATCGCCGCTGCTCGCCGGCTGCCTTGCCGTGTTCATCCTGTCGCTCGCCGGCATTCCGCCCCTCGCCGGATTCTTCGGCAAGTTCACGGTCTTTGCGGCGGCGCTGCGCCTGGGAGGCGTCGCGGGGCCGGCCGGCTGGCTCGCGATTCTGGCGATCGCGCTCAGCACGGTGGCGCTGTATTATTATTTGATCGTCCTGAAGCAGGCGCTGATCGCCGCCCCCGCTGCGGACGCGCGCCCGATCAGGGTACCGCGCACGACCGCGCTCACGCTGGTGGCGGCCGCCGGCCTGATCGTCTGGTTCGGGCTGGATCCCGCGCAACTGCTCGGGCTCTTCTGAGTGCCAGCTCGGCGCTGGAGGCAGCGAAAGACGGTCACGCGTAGAGCGCAGCCACCTCGTAGTCCGCGATCCGGGGGATGGTGAACTCAACGGTGCCCCCGTCCTGGCGAAACGGGATGTCGCGCTCCGCGCGCAGGAGTTCGACCCGCGCCACCCGGCGGTCCGGCGGGATGGCCATCCTTACCTTCTGCTCGCCGATCGGGTAATGGCGCCGAAGCCAGCCGCGGTGCATGTTGGGGTTCGTATAGTTGAGCAGGTGCACGGCAAACCCCGACCATGTCTCCCAGGCGAAGCATTCGATGACGCCCTCGCCTTCGACAGTGACCGGCTGCTTCCCGCGAATCAGCCAGGCCACCGAGTTCTGGATCAGGCGGCTCAGGTCCGTGTGCCCCGAGCGCCAGGCCGAGCGCTCGAGGTCGCCGGGAAAGTAGACCAACCGGCTGCCGCCGCTCTCGCGGACGATGACCGCCGGCTCGTCGGTCCTGGAAACGGGGGCGTAGGAGAGCTCCGGCGGATATGCCGTGTAGGCGGGGACGACCGACAGCACCGGCTGGCCCGCCGCCCTCACCGGGAGGCGATAGGCGCCGCCGGGAATCCAGCCCGTGTCGTCGAAGCCCGCCAGGATTTCGTGCGGGCGCTCGATGCGGGCGTAGAAGCCGTTGCCGTTGGGGCCGGCCACCGGCCCGGCCGACTCGATGCCGAAGATGTCGGCCAGCCCCGGATTCTCCCTGCGGCGGCCGTTCTCGTCGAACATCGCCGTCTCGAACGAGGCCATGAGCGAGCCGCCCGCGGCCACGTAATCGCGAAGCTGCCGGCACTGGGCGTCGCTCAGCCAGGCGATATTGGGCAGCAGGAGCGCGGAATACCGGCCGACCGTCTCGGGGCCCAGGTCGTCCTCATGCACGAAGTCGAACAGGAATCGGCCCTCGAGGAGCGCGTAGTAAAGCCCGTCCGTGAACTGCTGCATCCCTCCCTCGCCCGGCGGGGTGTAGAACAAATGGGAGCGCTGCCCCATGACCACCCCCACGTTCGCCACGGTGCGCCGCCGCTCAAAATGGAGGTCATGGCGCTTCAGCCAGTCCATGTACCGGCGGCCGATCTGCTGCCAGCGCCGGTCCTCGCCGAGTCCACTCTGCGCGCCGACCCAGTGGTACCAGATGGTCATGCCGCTGGCGGCCGTCTGGTCCATCCAGATCTCGGCCTCGGCCCTGGACTTGGCCACGTTCCGCCAGCGCACGGCGCCGCAGGTCGACCAGGCCCCCGTGACGTTGGTGACCGTGCGCCCCTTCATGACCGCGGTCGCCACCCTCCCCTGCTGCGCCGCGCCCCAGATCGGCGCCCCTTCGCCGCCGCGACCCTGGTTGTCGCAGTTGAACCACTCGCAGACTTCCGCGAGCCGCCTCAGGTTCGGAGTGGCGCGGATGCCGCCGCCGAGGTTGGCGAAGAAGAGGTTCTCCGGCTTCTTCTCCTTGGCTATCTTGTCGTAGAACCTCCACAGGTAGGCGACGCGCTCGTTGAATTGGCCCCAGTATTCCGGCGACTTGGGCGTGGCCAGCTTGCGGCACTCGTCGCAGTAGCAGACCGGCAGGCCGTCGAGCGGCGGCCAGGCATTCGTGAAGAGCCCGTCGACGTCGTAGCGGGCCTGGACCTCGCGCATGATCGCGGGCACGTATTCGGTGAAATAGCTTGAAAACGTGCAGGTGCGGTAGAGGCGCGGCTCCTCGGCGTGGGGGAGAAAGCCCCCGCTGGCGTCGCGCATGAACCATTCCGGATGGGGCTTCAGGGCCTCCTCCCAGTTGAGGTCGGGGCTCATGCGGGCGATCACTTTCATGCCCCGCTTCTTCGCCGCCGCCGCGCAGGCGCCGAAGAGGTCCCGGTCGCCGAGGAACTTGCTTCGCCGGTGGAAGGGCACCTGCGTGGGATAGAACGCAAGGATGCCCGTGACGCTCACCAGCACCGCATCGACCGAGAGGCCGGCCCAGTAGTCGGCCCATGCCTCTATATCGAGTTCCACCGGGTCGCGCTCGTTGAAATTGAGCTGGCCGATCCGCCGGATCTGCTGGTGCCAGGGTGGCTCCGCGCGGCCTGACGAGTCGGCGATGCCTCCCAGCAGGGTCCGCGCCCCCAGGCTGGCCAGGACGCTGCCCTGCACCACCGCTCCGGACATCACGAGAAACTGGCGGCGATCGATCTCCATGCGATGTGCCGTATCTGTCCAAAGCGTATTGGGGACTCAACTCGATTCGGGGAGCCCCTGCGCGACATGATCGCTACGATGCCCTGCCGGCCTTCTCAGCCGCTTCGTCCTCCAGGAATTCGCGGATCAGGGCCTCGAACTCCCGGTCCTGGCTGAAGCCGAGCTCCAGCGCCCGTTTAACGTCGAAGCGGGCGGGCCAGCTCGAGACAATCCGGCGCGCGACCGGATCCTCCCTGAAGACAACCCGCGCGGCGACCTCCGGCCCGGCCACGCGCCCAAGCGAGGCCACTATCTCAGCCACCGTCACCGTGATGCCCGGAAGATTGATGATACGGTTCGGCCCAAGCGCCTCCCCAGACAGGGACGCGGCATGCTCCAGGTTCCGAATCGCCGCGCGCGGCGACGAGAGCCAGAGCTCGAGGTCCGGGCCCGCTGGGCAGACGGCGCTCTCGCCATGGAGGGGCTCTCGGATGATCCCGCTCACGAACGACGACGCAGCGGCGTTGGGCCTGCCGGGCCGCACGCAGATGGTCGGCAGCCGTACGACCCGGCCGTCGACGTAGCCCCGGCGGCTGTAGTCGGCGACCAGCAGCTCCCCAACGGCCTTTCCGGCCCCGTAGGATGAATGCGGGTGCACGGCCGTATCGTCGGTGATCACCGGCGGCAATGGCGGCCCGAACACGGCGAGGGAGCTCGCGAATACAAACCGCGGCCGCCGGCCCCCGGCCCGGGCTGCCTCGAGCAGCCGCCGGGTGGCGTCCACGTTGACGCTCATGCCGAGGTCGAAATCCGCCTCGGCCTGGCCGCTCAGGACCGCGGCGAGATGGAAGATGACGTCGGCTCCCTCCGCGACTGACTCCGCCATTCCTGCCTGGGAGAGATCCGCCCTGAGGAGCGCGACCCGGGCATCCTCTGGGAAGGGCCGGGCCGGGGCCACGTCCGCCAGGACAAGGCGCTCGACGCGGGGATCCGCAAGCAGCGCTCGGGCGAGCCGGTGCCCAAGGAACCCGCACCCGCCTGTGATGGCTATTTGCATATCGGTCGGAAGAGTTATGCCCGCAAGCCGTCCCTCAACAATGCTAATGGCATGGGGGCGCGGCCGCGCTCGCCTCCCCCCGGGCGCCCCCGGTAGGCTCCCATGGACTGGGCGGACCATGCCCCCGGGCAGCAGGCCAAACAGCCCTTCAAACTAGGCGCCGAATGTCTCCCCCGGCCCAAAGAAGCGCGCGACCTCGATCTCTGCGTTCTCGACGCTGTCGGACGCGTGCACAACGTTGCGCATCATGTCGGCCCCGAAGTCGCCGCGGATGGTCCCCTTGGGCGCCTTGCGCGAATCCGTGGGGCCCAGCAGGTCGCGCACTTTCCGGACCGCCGACTGTCCCTCCAGCGCCATGACGATCACGGGCCGCGAGCTCATGAACTTCTCGATCTCGGGATAGAACGGCAGGCTCGCCACGTGGGCGTAGTGCTCGTGGAGGACCTTGGGGCCGAGCCGCACCATCTTGCATCCGACAATCGAGAAACCCGCCTTCTCAAAGCGGTCGAGCACGTTTCCAACATGCCGATTGTCCATACAGTCCGGCTTAAAAATAATGAGGGTTTTCTCCATCAGAAAGGATGAACATACGGATGCCCCTTCTGATGGAAAGCATGATTTTGGCTCTCAGGCCTCGCCCTTCTCCATGGCAAGCGCTTGATAAAGAGCATCCTCCAGACTCCTGTATCGGAACGGATAGCCCGAGCTCAGGAGCTTGGTGGGGAGCGCATGGGTGCTGGACAAGACCGTCTCGTCAGCCATCGGCCCCATCGCGAGCCGGAGGATGAACGGTGGAATCGGCGCGGACAACTGACGCCCAAAAATGCGGCCGAGCGCCCTTGTGAAGCCCGAATTCATGACCGCCATCGGCGAGACCGCGTTCACCGGCCCCGAAAGCCAGTCCTCTCCTATCGCAAACCGGATGACTCCGACGGCGTCTTCAAGCGCGATCCAGCTCATCCACTGGCGGCCCGTGCCGAGGGGACACCCCAGGCCCGCCCGGTAGAAGGGCACGATCCGCGGCAAGAGCCCGCCCTCGCGCGACAGGACGACCCCGAACCGGACGCAGACCACGCGCGCCCCAAGGCCAGCCGCCTCCATCGCGGCGCCCTCCCAATCGCGGCAGAGCTCAGCCAGAAACCCTTTTCCCGGCGCGCTCGACTCATCCACCTCCAGATTACCGCGGTCCCCGTAGAAGCCGATGGCCGACGCGTTCACGAGCACGCGCGGCCGGGGGCCGTCGGAAACCGTCCCGCCAAACGCCTTGGCGATGGCGCGCGTCGGGTCGATGCGGCTGGCCCGGATCTCCCCGCGCCTCCTCTGCGTCCAGCGCCCCGCCGCGAGGCTTGCGCCGCAAAGATTGATGATCGCCTCCGCGGACCTGCACGCCTCGACTGGCAGCTCGCCCGCCGCGGGATCCCAGGTCACCTCGTCTGGGGAGGAGGCGGCGCGCCGGACAAGGCGAAGCACCTCGTGGCCGTCATCCCTGAGCACCGCCGCCGTGGCGCGGCCGACCAATCCCGATGCTCCGGCGATGAGTATCTTCATTGGTTTCTGGCCAGCCTCTCGTGGCTCATCGCGAAATCCCAATTATGTGCCGCGAAAGGGCAAGACATCCCGAACTGGGACCGTATACCAGTGGCACGCAGGCGCATGGGCGCTGAGGCCCGCGAGCCTCCCCCGCACTTCCCGGGTGCTGCGCCCCTCCATGAAGCGGAATCCCGCCGGGTCCGGGCGCGCGGTGGCGTCACAGCGAGTCGCGGTACAACGCCTCGTAGGCAAGCGCCGCAGTCTTCCAGCTGAAGTCGCGGGCCATGCACCGCTGCTGGATCGCAGCGTACCGCGGCTTGTTGCCAAAAAGCTTTAACGCCCGCTCGAGCGCGTCGCGGAGCGCCGCCGCATTGGGCTCGCACATGATGCCCGTGCCGCCCGCCGGGTCCTCGTCGGCGTCACGGACCGTGTCCACGAGCCCCCCCACCCGGCTCACGATCGGGACGGTCCCGTACACCTGCGAATACATCTGGTTCAGCCCGCACGGCTCGAAGAGGGACGGCATGACAAAAAAGTCGCTCCCCGCCTCGATGAGATGGCTCATCGGCTCGTCGAGCTTCGCGCACATGAAGATCCTCCTGGGAAACTCCGTCGCCAGGCGGCGAAAATCCCGCTCCATCCGCTTGTCGCCCGTCCCCAGGACCACCAGCCGGCAGTCCCTGCCGGTGAAGAAGGCGGAGTTCTCGAGCACCAGGTCGATGCCCTTCTGCTCGAAAAGGCGGCAGACCATCCCGAATATGGGGGTGTTGGAATTGGGGTCGAATCCGCACTGCTTGAGGAGCGCGTTGCGGCAGTCGCGCTTCCCGGCCAGGCTCGCCGCCGAATAATTCGCGGGAATCATCGCGTCGGTCGAGGGGTTCCAGACCGCCGTGTCCACGCCGTTGATCAGCCCGGAAAGGTCGTCGGCGCGCGTCTGGACGACGCCCTCGAGCCCGCAGCCGAACTCCGGGGTCTGGATCTCCTTCGCGTACCGGGGGCTGACGGTCGTCACCCGGTCCGCGAACATGATCCCGCCCTTCAGGAAGTTCACCTGCCCGTAGTATTCCAGACCGTCCTTGCTGAACATCTCCTCGGGGAGGTTGGTTCTCTGGAAGGAGGCCTCTGGGAACAGCCCCTGGTAGGAGATGTTGTGGACGGTGAAGACGGTCTTCATCGCCAGCGTCGTCCCGAAACGCCGCTCGGCCTCCCTCAGCAGGAGCGGCAGCAGCGCCGCCTGCCAGTCGTGCATGTGGACGATGTCCGCCCCAAGCTCGCCGAGGCGGATGGTCTCGACGACGGCCTTGCAGAAGAAGATGAACCGGTCCGCGTTGTCCTCGTAGTCCCGGTCCCCGTTGCCATAGGGGTTGCTCCGGTCGAAGAATTCGTCCCGGCAGACCAGATACACGGTCAGGTTCCTCCTCGGGGAGAACGCCAGCACGTCCCCCGAGAGGTACTGCCCACCCATCTCGATCTTCAGCCGATACTTACGCTCCGCGCCCGCCGCGGCCGGGTGAGCAAGCGCATCACGGTACCCGGGCAGGAAGGCCGATACTTCGTGGCCCATGTCCGCGAAGGTTCCGGTTAGCGCCCCGACGGCGTCCGCAAGGCCCCCCGTCTTCATATAGGGGTACAGTTCACTCGCCGCGTGAACTATCTTCAAGGCAAGCTCCCTTCTGCAGCCGAACGATTGCCACGATTTTGCCACATTCCCTGCAAGGATATCCGCCTTCGGCCAAAGGCTATAAAGCGAAAGGATAAACGCTGACTCGTGGACACCGGACGCCGAATCTACCCCAGAGACGGGCGAATTGTCGAGAGCGGGGACGGGGAAGAGCGGTCCCGGCACAGCCCGTCTATTTGCGCAGCCGTCACCGCCTCCGGCTGCTGGCGATCGCCAGGGCGAGAAATACCAGCGTGAATTGGGGAAACGTGGCGCGAAGAGATTGGCGAACGGTTCATGGGGGGGCTGGGGTTGAAACCGTCGCCGCAGGCGGGGCGATGGAAGCGCGGTTGACGAGCATATGCGCCATGCATGAAGCCTATATCGCGGGTGTTCTCACGGAAATGGGGCACTAACCAACCCTCATGCTCCGAGCGCGAACGCCGCAAAATGCCGGAGCCAGATTCCCAAACAATCGAGGCTGCCGGTCGGCGACGCCACCCCCGGTCAAGGCCTACCGCTGCCTGGAAGCCGACGACGCCGATCTCTCTCGCTCGCCCCTCATCGTCCAACCCGACTCTGGGGTGGTTCGACCAGAGCGATCCGTTCAAGCTCACGAAACCAACGTGCGCCGTCAGGCCAACACCCCATAGCGCCGCATCGCCGCATCTGCTACGTTAGCCGCGAAAGAAGCAACGACTTCCATCCCGGAAGTCCGACTGCGTACGGCGGCGGCTGGCGCCCTCGCCCCCCCGCCCTCACAAGGAAAGCCATGAGTCTCGGATTCATCCTCTTGATAGTGTTCTTCGTTCTCGTGCTCGGCGCTCTGCCAACGTGGCCGCACAGCCGCAGTTGGGGCTATTACCCCAGCGGCGGCCTCGGCCTCCTGCTGCTTATTCTCCTCGTCCTGGTGATCACAAACCGGATCTGAATGGAATTCCCAACCACATCGCTCATGGCCCACCTCTTTCTCGCGCTATTCCTCATCGTTTTCGGCCTCAATCTCCTTTTCGGGCTGTCCATCCCAATCTGGGTCACCGGACTGCTCGCATTGATCGCCGGCATCCTTCTGGTAATGGATCACTTTCGCGTCCACATGGACCGGAAATAGCGTCCAAACCCGCCCAGACTTCCACAGCCACTTGAATGGCAAGGCAGTCTATTGTGGCCCTCAAAGAGCGAACTATTCATTTGTTGGGGAACCCCATCCGAGTCTGGACTCCCCTTTGAATCAAGGCTCGCCAGGTTTTCGCCTGGAGGGTCAACCGGCGCCTCCAAGATTGAGACGCAACTTCTGAGTTCCAAGTCCCTGCGGCGGACCACCGGGCGGATGCAGTCGATGGGATTGTGAACCAACGGCGGCCGCGAATCCGGCTCCCAAGGCGACATCGGACAGGCCCGGGAGGGGGTTACACCTACTACCGCCGCAGCGGTCCAGGGGTCATAATCTGGGACAACCCGATCCCACTATGGGCAGCGATGTGAATCTTACATGCCGTTTGTGCGGCCACAAACATCGGCCGATCCGCCTCGCGCCGGGAGAAAGGGCGCTGTGCGCGCGCTGCAGCACGGTGATGGCCACGGAAGGGCGATTCGGGCCGGAAGCTGCGCTCGTCTTCTCGATCACGGGCCTGATTCTCGCGCTCCCCGCAGCCCTACTGCCGTTCGTGATCGCGGGCAAGCTGGGCGACGAGCGGGTCTGCCGTCTATTCACGGGCGTCGGCGCCCTGTGGGACAATGGCATGCGTACGCTGGCCGTTCTTGTCTTCCTCTGTGGCGCGCTCCTGCCAGTGGCCCTCCTTGGCGCCATGGCGGTTCTGCACGTTCCGGCATGCTTGAAATGGCACACGGTCAACATCCCGTCTCTGCCTCGCATCGTCCACATCCTAGAGCATTGGGCGTTTCCCGAGGTGCAGGTGCTGGCGGTGCTTATCGCCCTGATAAAGCTGGGAGGCCTGGTCGATCTCACGGTCGGACCCGGCTTCTGGTGCTATTGTGCGATGGCCGTCTCCCTCGTGCTCGCGCAGCGCAGCTTCAATTCCGAATTGTGTGACCCAGCCCCTGTTCCTTGCAGGACTGATGCAGCGCCATGAACCTTCGTTTTTCGCCAGTCAGGTTTAAGAGCAATTCCACCGCCGCCGCGCTGGCTGTGGCCGCCGCCGTGATGCTCGTGCCCGCCAACCTGCTTCCCGTATTGAGCACCGAGACTTCCGGCTACAACCGTAGCGACACGATCTTTTCCGGGACCGTCGAGTTGTGGCGCCAAGGCCTGTGGGTGATCGCGACTATCGTGTTTACTGCCAGCATCTGCATTCCTTTGTTCAAGCTTGCGGGCCTCGGCTGGCTGCTGCTGAGCGTGCGCCATGGCTGCCCCCACGATTCGCGCCGGCTGACGCGGACTTTTGCCGTCGTCGATTTTGTGGGGCGCTGGTCGATGCTCGACGTTTTCCTCGCAGCCTTCCTCACGGGACTGGTGCAATTCGGCGAATTCTCGTCCGTGCAGGCCCGCAGCGGAATTGTCGCGTTCGCGGCCGCTGTGGTGCTCACCGTGCTTGCCACACATGCGTTCGACCCCCGCGTTCTCTGGCCCACGCCCGCGAAGGTCTCCCCCAACACATCCCGACCGTGAACTCCCTACCCGCTCCAAAAGTCTCCCGTGCGCCGACGTTTCCGCTTATCTGGGTTGTTCCCTTGGTGGCATTGGTGATTGGCGCATGGATGGGCTATCGCGAATTGTACAATCGCGGCCCCGAGATAACGATCGATTTTGCCGATGGCTCGGGCGTCGAGGCCCGAAAGACCACGCTCGAGTATAAGGGGGTTTCGGCAGGCAAGGTCGAGAAGGTCGAGCTGAAACCGGGCCTGGACGGCGTCAGCCTGCGACTGCGCCTCGATAGGAACGCGGCGGCGCTCGCCCGTACCGGAGCGCAGTTCTGGATCGTGCGCCCGGAGATCGGCTTCTCCGGCGTTCATGGACTCGAAACTCTCGTCAGCGGCGTGCACCTAAACGTACTGCCCGGCAGCGGGCCTCCCGCGAAGCAGTTCAGGGGCCTTGACAAGACGCCGCCTCCAAACGTCACCGACCAGGGCCGGTCCTTCATCCTGCAGTGCGACAAGCTCGGCTCGCTTACATCCGGCGCCCCCGTCTTCTATCGCGAACTAAAGGTGGGCGCGGTGGAGGCCAGCCGGCTCTCCGGGGATTCAACCGCAGTGCTCGTCCGCGTACACGTTGAGGCTCCCTATGCGGATTTGGTGCGAACCAATTCCAGGTTCTGGAACACCGGAGGCTTCTCCTTTAAGGTAAGCTTGTTCGGGGCCGAGCTAAAGGACACCTCGCTCGAATCGCTGGTTACCGGCGGCGTGGCATTTGCTACCCCTGACGCCAGCCCACTCGCGCCCCCCGCCGCGGATAGCGCCCAGTTTAATCTCGCATCTGAACCTGACAAGGAATGGCTCAAGTGGTCGCCAAAGATCCCCATAAAATCCCCGGAAAGTGCGTTGGAATCGCCGGACAAGACAGGCCTTCTCCCCGCACTAGTCGATCCGTAGTGGTATCCCTCCGTGTGTGAGGGTGTGGGATTGACCCCTGTTCACATTCCGGGGCAATGCATCCCACTTGCGTGGCGAATTCATACGGCGACTTCAGAGATTCGGCGTACACCGTCTTCAGTTGAAGCTTGTCTTCAAAAGGCACGGGCGAGCGAGTTATGCACCGCAGCAAATTGTATGAAGCCGAAGCTGATAGGGCCCAAGTGGCTATTCGATGGGAAAGCCGCGACGGCTTCGAAGTCCAGCCAGCGGGCCGTCTGCTTGCTGCTTGGCGCGCGATGGGCAGTGGCCAAATCAGCACTGAATTGGCCACAGCGATCCTGGCGACATCGGCGTCGGGCCAGAGCGCGAATGCCAGGAGAGCGGTGCCGATGAAACCTTGGTCGCAAATGGGGTGGCGAAACACCAAGCGCAGATCGCGGGAGAACGAGTCTAGCGAGGGTCTGCTGGGTCTATTGCCCTCCGGGGGATGGAAAGGTGACAAGGAATCTTCGGCGAGGGTAAAACCCCATTCCCGAATGTGTAGCCATCAGATATGGTCGCCTTTACGGGA
>CALAOT010000025.1 GCA_937889545.1 uncultured Opitutaceae bacterium | reverse complement strand
ACATCACGCGCGAGACGGGAGGGCGCGGAGGCAAGACCGTCACCGTGGTCGACGGGTTCGCCGGCATCGGGCTTCCGGAGAAGGAGCGGCTGGTAAAGAAGATGCGCGCAGCCTGCGGATGCGGCGGGACGGTCAAGGACGGGCGGATCGAGATCCAGGGGGACCAGCGCGAGGCGGTCTCGCGCATTCTCGCCGAAGCGGGGTTCCGCCCGGTTTTCGCGGGAGGATGAGGAAACAGGCGGCCTACGCCGCCAGCCCCGCCGCGAGGGCGAGCGCGCTCTTTGCGCGGTTGAGGATGTAGAGGTGGTAGCCCGGGGCGCCGCGGGCGAGGAGGTCGCGAATCTGCGTCAGGGCCCAGTCGATCCCGACGGACTCGAGGATCTCTGGGGCTTCGCCCGCGGCCTCCAGCCTTCGGACAAGCGTCGGCGGAAGCGATGCCCCGCACATCGAGGTGAACCGCTGGATCTGCCGGAGCGAAAGGACTGGCATGAGCCCAGGCACGATCGGGACCGCGATACCCGCCTTCGCGCAGCGGTCGACAAACCGGTAATACGCCTCGTTGTTGAAGAAGAGCTGCGTCGTAACGAAGGCCGCGCCGGCATCCACCTTTCGCTTCAGGTTGGCCAGGTCCACCTCCGCCGTCGGCGCCTCGGGGTGTTTCTCAGGATAGCCGGCGGCTCCAAGGCAGAAATCCGGATGACGCCCCTTGAGCAGGCTCACGAGCTCGCTCGCGTACCTCAGCCCGTCCGCGGCCGGGGTGAACGCGAAGGATCCCTTGGGCGGGTCGCCGCGCAGGGCCATGATGTTCCGAAAGCCGTCGGAGTGGATCCTGTCGGCGATATCGACCAGCTCCGCCCGGGAATGCCCGACGCACGTGAGGTGCGGCATGACCGTGTATCCAAACTCGGTCTTGAGAAGCGCGCTCACCTGGGCCGTGCGCTGGCGCGTGCTCCCGCCGGCGCCGTAGGTGACCGAGGCGAAGTCGGGGGAGATGGACCTGAGCGCGGCTGCCGTCTGCCTGAGCGCCTCGACGCCCGCGTCGTCCTTGGGCGGGAAAAACTCGATGGACCGCAGCGGGCGCCGCTGCGCAAAGAGTTCGGAAAGGGGACGATCGGCCTGAATCACGTATCAACGCATCGCGAAATGTTGATATGCGTAAAGGAAAATCCGGAATCCCGTCGGCATGCGCCGCCCGCCCTCACCTCGAGGCGCTGATGAAACCCCGCACCGACTCCCAGAGCTCGTCGCCCCCGACGGCGAACACGTCATTGTGCCCGCCGCCGGCGACCGTGTAGGAGACCACCCTGGTCCGTGCGGCGGCGGCCAGCTTGGCGGCCATGGCCGGAGGGACGATTTCGTCCCTCGACCCATGCACGATCAGAATGGGGCAAGTGACCGCGGGGATCTTGCCGATGGAATCGAAGCGCGACCTGATGATCAGGGACACCGGCAGCCATGGCTGGAGCGCGCGGGCGACATCGGGCAACGTCGTGAAGGCGCTGACCGTGACCAGGGCGGCGACCTTGCGGCGGCCGGCCAGGTCGATCGCGACCGAGGAGCCCATCGACCACCCGGCCGCCACGATGCGCCCGCGGTCGATGCCGGGGCGCCGATGGAGATAGTCATAGGCCGCGTCTGCCGCCTCGTAGCACCCGCGCTCGCTCGGCTTGCCGCCGCTCATGCCGTAGCCCGGATACTCGGGAAGCAGGACATTCATCCCCAGCCTCCGAAAACGGCTGAACTCGGCGCCCATCTGCGCGGCGTAGGCTCCATTGCCGTAGAAGAAGATGACGGTCGGCGCGCCCTTCACGTCCTCCGCAGGCCCGCCGGCGGGCCCGAGCGCCCGGCCGAACTGCGCGACGATAGTCGTCCCGTCCCGAGTCCGCAGGGGGACAAGCTCGTAGTCGCCGCCCGGCGGGATGACCGCATCGGGCCGGCCCTGCGAGTCCGCGCCCGGGAAAACCACGCTCTTCTCGATGGAGTCGCAGCCGCCGAGGATTGCCCCGAGGCACGAGAGCGCGGCGGACGCGAGGAGCATCGATGCCGCCCGCTTCACGCCGCGCCGCCCATCTCGGACGGGGACGGCTCGGCGGGGCGCCGGGGCGGAATTGCCGGCCCCTTGGTGCGCTCGGCTGTCATTGTCTGTGGTTGTCGTCCGGGCGCGAAGAACCTCGCCGGCGCCCGGGAGGCCTCGCTACTTGCCCTTCTTCTCCGCCTCTAGAAGCTCCTCGGGCTTCTGGGGCAGCCTGGTGAATGTGTAATCGTCCACCTGGAACGCGCGCCGCTTCATCAGGTCGTTGATCGGCGCATGCGCATCCGAGCTCGACACGACCGCAAACACGGGCCCCGCGGGAATCGTCTCGAACTCAGGCGCGGCGGGCTTCGCCTCCGGCTTGACGTCGGGCGCCTTTCCGGGAGGAGCGGCTTCCTGCTTTGCGTCCGGGACCGGCGGCTTGAGCTTCTTCTCCTCGGGCTTCCGGCCCAGCGCGATCGTGAGCGTCCTGCCGTCGAAAGTCGCCAGCTTGAAGGTCCGCATGTGCGCGGCCGCATCGGCCGCCGCCGCGTCCTTGGGGTCGACGGTGTCGGTGAACCTGAGCGACGTGAGCGACGCGAGAACCGAAGACACCTGATCCGCGATCAGCTTTTGGCCCGCGGGCACGCCCTCGGCCGCCCACGGGGCGTCCTTCTTCGCGCGGGACGCGACAACCTGCGTTCCGCCATCGAAGGGGATCTCGACCCGTGAGATCTCGTCGGGCTTGGCGCCCACGAGCTGTGCGTTGGCCCATCCCTTCGCGTCGGTGTCGAGCCAGACGTGCAGGTTCGAAAAGAACGCCTTGGGCCCGACGCCGAACCGGATGAACCGCCCGTTGCCCATCTCGGAAGTCTTCCCGAGGACCAGGCTCCAGATCTCCTTCCCCGCCTGGTCCCTGAGCGCTATCGAGGAGTCCTTGAACTCGAGGTGCGCGAGCCGCTCCGGATTGGACGTGACGAACCGTTCGACCTTGGCCTCGTTCAGGTCATGGACCAGGCGCGAGATCTTCTCGAAATCCGCAGGCATATCGAAGTAGCTCGACACGCGCCACGATCCGTCGGGGTTGCGCGCAAGCTCGACCTTCTTGCCCTGATCGGCGATCGCGAGGCCAAAGGCCCTGGAAGCCGTGTCGGGGTCCAGGAGCGCCTTGCCCACGCGGGAATCATCGGAGGGCGCGGGCTGCGGCCGGTCCTTCAGAAAGGCCGCGACCGAAAGGATCGCGAGTACGGCGATGGTGATGGCGAGTGTTCGGAGTTTCATCGCTGGGCGGCGCCTCCCTCAGGCCCGGCGCCGGTGGTAGAACCAGAACCACAGGCCAAAGACGCAGACGAGCAGAGGGGTGGCGAGCAGGTTGATCGCGAGGAGCCCGTCCTCAAGGGAGTCTATCCCCTCGCGGAGGGCGAGGCGGATGCCGCGGCGCTCGGCGCGCAGGGCCGACGACTGCTTCTGGAAGTCCTCTATGGCGCGCGTCGCCTCGGGCGAGGCGAGCAGCCTCCCCCCCTCGCTCTTCTTTCCCTGGAGCTCGGTCAGCTTGCCCTGGACCTCGTTGATCCGCGCCTCCAGCGCCGTCAGCTTCTCCTTGTACTTCTCGGCTGCGTCGGCCTCCATCCGCCTCACGACTGTGAACGGGCGCAGCGACGTGCCCTTCCCGCGAATGGAGATCAGGTCGCGGGAGCCCGACAGGAAATCCAGCGCGTTGGCCGCGAAGGAGAGGTTGTCGTTGATCGGCTCCGCCGCGGACCGGCCCATGAAGCTGAACTTGCGCACGCTGTAGTCGTCAAACAGCCAGTCGGTGTCGGCGACGATGATCAGGATGGAGGAGGCCTTGGACTGCTTGAGCGACTCCGGAGACGCCGGCGCGGGTGCCTTCGCGGCAGGCTTGTCATCCTTCTTCTCAGGGTTCGCGGGTTCGGGATCGGCTGGCGGTCCGTCGGGGAATGCCGTCTTGAACCGGCCCGTAACCAGCGCCGCGATCGTCTTCTTGCCCGAGGGCGTGATCTGGCGGGCGATTTCGTCGGGCTGCGCAAATTGGAGCGCCGGCGTCGGGATTTCGCCGGACTTCGACGACGTTTCGATGAGCGGCGTGAACGTGAGGTCCGCCCCCGCCTTCAGCGCCACGCTGCCCGCCTCGATGAGGAGCGCCGATTCCAGCTGCGCGGTCGGCGGGGACTTCGCGTTGAAGTTCTCCTGGGTCAGGTTGATCCACACCGGATAGCGAACCCGCGACCCGTCGCGCAGCTCGACCACCTCGGCATTCTCCAGGTCGCCCACGACCTTCTGCGGATCGTAGGCGATCCCCCAGCCGCCGAGCAGCTGGGGAAGGTCGCTGGACACGTTGGGCTGGGGTCCCCCGAACATGGCCGCCTGCCCGCCCTGGCGCCTGAAATAGACCGAGGACGGATCGACCGCGATGAACACGGGCTTGCCGGAGAGAAGGAACTGGTCGATCGCGAACTGCAGCTTGCGGGACAGGTTTTCCGGATGGACTACGGCAAGCACGTTCAGGCCGGCCGGGAGGTCGGTCGCCGCGGACTCGACGGGCACGATCTGGTACGTGTCCTCCCATTCGGTCACGACGAACTGGCCCTCGGTCCCCTCCTGGCCCATCATCGGCATCCCCGGCGAGCCCTGCAGGGGCAGGCTCGTGATCAGCCCCAGCTTCTTCTTGTCGGTCTGCCCGACCCCGTAGATGAGCTCGGACACGTCGTATTCGAGGAACTGCTCGCGCTGCGGATTGAGCGCCCCGATCACCTTCTGCTGGTCGGCCTGCGTGGCGACGAGGCCGAAGTAGAACTGGCTTCCTCCCGGGATCGTCTGCGGCTGGATGCCCACCGCGGTCGCCTTTTCCTCATCGGGGGTGTCCGGCTCGGGGTCGATTACGTTGAGCCGCACCTTGCCGTTGGAGGCGCGGACGTACTGGCGCAGCATCTCGCGCACGCGCTCGGCATAGTTCTTGTACTCGACGAACTGCCCGCTCGCGTTGCGCGAGAAATAGAGGTCGAGGGTCGTCGGCTCGGTGATCTTCGCCAGCAGCGCCTTCGTCCCGGGCGAGAGGGTGTAGATCTTCTCCGACGTCGCGTCGTATCGCGCCGGGATGGACGTCGCCAGGTAATTGACGAGGACGAGGCCGACGACGAGAAGGGCGATTGCGAGGGTCTTGCTTCCGAATCTCATGGCGGGTCGTTGGGGGTCAGCGCTCGAGCGCCACCACGTTGAGGAACAGGGTGAACCCCATGAGCGAGAGGAAGAACACGACGTCCTTCGGGTCCACGATCCCCCGGACCATCGGGTTGAAATGAGTGACGAAGCTGAAGTTCGAGATGGCGTCGGCCACGCCGACCGGAAGGAAGCCCTCAAGGAAGGCCGTGAACCCGCTGTAGCCGAGGAACACGAGCACCGTGCAGATGGCGAGGCTGATGACAAAGCTGATGACCTGGTTCTTGGTGAAGGCCGACGTCAGCGAGCACACGCTGAGGAAGCCGCCGGCCATGAGGATCGCGCCGAGGTAGCTCGTCGCGACGACGCCCCAGTCCGGGCTGCCCAGGTAGCCTATCGTGATCGTCATCGGGAAACTCAACGCGATGGCGAGCGCGAGGAACGCCCATCCGGCGAGGAACTTGCCGATCACGGCCTCGAGCGTCGTCACGGGCAGGGTGAAAAGGAGCTCGGCCGTGCCCGTCTTCTTCTCCTCCGACCAGAGCCGCATCCCCGCGGCGGGCACGATGAAGAGGAAGATCCAGGGGTAGAACCCGAAGTAGGCGTCGAGGCTAGCGATCCCGGCCTTGAAAAAGCCGCCGAACCGCGAGAATGCGAGGCCCACCGAAATGAGGAGGAACGCGACCAGGAAGACGTAGGCGACCGGCGTCCGGAAATAGCCGAGGAATTCGCGTTTGAAGATGGGCGTGATCTGTTTCATGCGTCCGTGTCGGTCAGGCTTCGGAAGATCTCGTCCATGCGGGCCCCGGGCCGCCGCGCGAGGAGCTGGGCGGGCGACTCGTCGGCCGTGATCCTGCCCCGGGAGATGATGATGATCCGGGTGCAGATCGCCTCGACCTCCTCGAGTATGTGGGTCGAAAGGATGACGGCCTTTTCGGCGGCCATCTTCTTGATGAGCTGCCGGACCTCGTTCTTCTGGTTCGGGTCGAGTCCGTCGGTCGGCTCGTCCAGGATGAGGGTCGGAGGGTCGTGGAGGAGGGCCTGCGCGAACCCCACGCGCTGCTTGTAGCCTTTCGAAAGGGTCTCGATCGTCTGGTCGCGGACCGTGACGAGGTGGGCGAGGGAGACGGCGCGGTCGACCTGCGACCGCATTGCCCCGGCATTGCGAAATCCGCGGACCTCCGCGATGAACGAGAGGAATTCGCCGACCGTCATCTCCGGGTACGCCGGGGCGTTTTCAGGCAGATAGCCCAGCCTTCGCTTCACGCCAACGGGGTCCTTCCACACATCGATCCCGTCGACCAGGGCGGTCCCGGCGTCCGGCCGCACGAAACCGGTTATCATCTTCATGGTCGTGGATTTGCCTGCGCCGTTGGGCCCGAGAAACCCCAGGATGTCGCCGCGCCTTACGGAAAAACTGACGCCATCAACCGCGCGCAATGAGCCATAGGTTTTTACGAGGCCTTTGACTTCAATCATGGGTTGGAAAGACGGGGTCGGGAAGCGGAAGGTTCGTGAGAAACGAAAATAGAACCGCTAGTTCCAGCCCGATTTCAAGTTGAAACTTCGGGGGCGGGCCGCGAATCCGCCCGCTCGCGCTCCGTCTTGAGCCTCAATTGCCCGCAGGCGGCGGCAATGTCGTGGCCCTTCTCGCGGCGCAGGGTAACCGAAACGCCCGATCGCTCCAGGACGGCCGCAAATGCGGCCTGGCGGGCCGCTTCGGGTCGTTTCCAGGGCAGTCCGTCGACGGCGTTGTACGGGATCAGGTTCACATGCGCGTGGAGGTCGAGGGCGATATCGCGGAGCCTGCGCGCCTGGTCGACCGAGTCGTTGACGCCCTCGATCAGGATGAACTCGAGCGTCACCATCCGGCCGTGGCGCTCGCTGAAGGTCCTGACCGCGGGCAGAAGCTTGGCGAGCGGATAGGCCTTGTTGATGGGCATGATCCTCGTGCGAACCGCGTCGGTCGCCCCGTGGAGCGAGACAGCCAGCCGGAACCCCAGGGGCTCGTCGGCGAGCCGTATGATCTTCGGGACGAGCCCGCTGGTCGAGACGGTGATCCGGCGCGCGCCGAAACCGAGCCCCCAGTCGGCGTTGACGATCGTCAGGGCGCTGATGAGCGCGTCGTAGTTGGCGAGCGGCTCGCCCATGCCCATGACGACGATGTTGTCGAAGGACGCGAGCTCGGCCCGCGCGCGCGGCGTCCGCTCGTCCTCGGCGTAGCACACCTGGAGCAGCTGGGCGACGATCTCCCCGGCGGCCAGGTCCCGCCTGAGCCCGTTGAGGCCGCTCGCGCAGAACACGCACCCCATGGCGCAGCCGACCTGGGTGGAGATGCAGATCGTCTTGCGCGAGTGGTCGACGCCGACTCCGTCCTGCGGAGCCCGGATGATGACCGTCTCGATGAGCGAGCGGTCCTCCAGCTCGAGGAGCAGCTTGTCCGTCACGTCGGCCGAGTGGCGGTTGAGGACAAGCGACGCGGGCATGAGCGCGAATGTCGCGTCGAGCCACGCTCGCAGCCCCTTGGGAAGGTTGGTCATCTCATCCCACGAGCGCGCCCTCTTCTTGTAGACCCAGTCGAGGATCTGCCCCGCGCGGAACGGCTTCTCCCCCCGTCCCGCAAGGGACGACGACAGGGACTCAAGCGTCTCGCCGGTGAGCGCGCGCTTCGCGGGTTCAAACTTCATCACCTGGCTATCGCCCTGTTGAGAGCGCTCACGATCGCCTTGATGGAGGCGAGCTCGATATTCGTGTCGATCCCCGCGCCGAAAAAGGCGCTCCCGCGCACCATCTTGATCTGGATGTAGCTCACGGCCTTCGCCTCGGCGCCCGCGCCGAGCGAATGCTCGGCATAGCTGATGACGTCGAACTTCGGGAGCTCCGTCGACCCCAGCGCGCGGACGAACGCGTCGATCGGGCCGTTGCCGGCCCCTGCGAGCGTGCGCTGCGTTCCGTTCGAGACGATCCGTGCCTCGCACTTGACCGTCGAGTCGCGCTCCGTGGTCTTGAAATGCTCGAGAGCGACGGGCGCCGCCCGGTCCAGGTACTCCCGCTGGAACGCATCCCGGATCTCCGCGGACGTGAGCTCGGTGCCCTTCGCGTCGGCCAGGTTGTTGATGGTCCGGCCGATCTCCTTGTGCATGAGCTTGGGCAGCTGGAAGCCGAACTCCTTCTCGAGGACGTAGGCGACTCCGCCCTTTCCCGACTGCGAGTTGATCCGTATGATCGCCCGGTAGCTGCGCCCGATGTCGGCGGGGTCGATCGGTATGTAAAGGACGTCCCACGGCTTTCCCGGCTTCTGTTGGGCCAGGGACTTCTTTATGGCGTCCTGGTGGGAGCCGCTGAACGCCGTGAACACGAGCTCGCCCGCATAGGGCTGGCGCGGCGGCACCTCGAGCCGGGTGCAGCGCTCATAGACGTCGCGGATCGTGTTCAGGTCCCTGAAGTCGAGGTCCGGGTGGATCCCGTGGGTGTAGAGGTTCAGGGCGACCGTCACGATGTCGAGGTTGCCGGTCCTCTCGCCGTTGCCGAAGAGCGTTCCCTCGACGCGGTCGGCGCCGGCGAGGAGCGCAAGCTCGGTCGCCGCGACCCCCGTTCCCCTGTCGTTGTGCGTGTGCAGCGACACGATCGTGGAGTCGCGCCGGGTCAGGTGCGTGCACATCCACTCGATCTGGTCGGCGTGTACGTTGGGCGTAGCGTATTCGACGGTCGCGGGCAGGTTCAGGATTATCCTGTCCGAGGGCGTCGGGCCCCACACGTCGGTCACCGCTTCGCAGATCGCGAGCGCGAAATCGAGCTCGGTGCTCGTGAAGCTCTCCGGCGAGTACTCGAGGCGCAGCCGCATCCCCGAGTCGGTCAGGGCGCGGCGGCCCAGCCTGACCTGCTCGACCGCGCGGACGGCGATCTGGACGATCTCGGGTTTCGGCAGGTTGAAGACGTACTCGCGCTGCCTGGGCGAGGTGGAGTTGTAGAGGTGAAAGATGACGTTCTTTGCGCCCTTGATGGATTCAATGGTGCGGGAGATCAGGTCCTCCCTGCACTGGCACAGGACCTGTATGGCCACGTCGTCCGGCACCAGCTTCTCCTCGATCAGGCGCCGCGTGAAATCGAATTCGATCTGGGAGGCTGACGGGAAACCGACCTCGATCTCCTTGAAGCCGATCCGCACCAGCATCTCGAAGAACTCGATCTTCTCCTCGACGCTCATCGGCTGCGCGAGGGCCTGGTTGCCGTCCCGCAGGTCGACGCTGCACCAGATCGGGGCGCGGGTGAGCGTCCGCTCCGGCCATTTTCGGCCGGGCAGGGAGACGGGGGGAAAGGAGGCGTACTTGGAGACAGGTGCGGGCTGCATGGAATGGAAAGGTTGAATTTATCGGGATTGCTCGGGGATACACGCCAGTTCGGTCGGTATGGGACCGCGGCGAAAAAGGAAATCAGGCCAACGCACGACCCGCCGCTGCGCGGCGTCCTCTAAAGGTCGTGCGCGCGGATAAGTCGGAGGGCCTGGCAGGCGGGAGCCATCTCTGCCAGATTCATCGTCCGCGGCGGCCCAAAGTCAAGGATCGGGAGCGCGCCCGAGGTAACCGCGGCCGTGCAACCGGCGTCTTGCAGAATATGCCCGATGATGCATCGATCCTCATATGCCTGACGACCAGTCGTTTGATCTGGCTGGCTGTCTTGATCGCGTTCGGCAGCGCGATCAGATTGCTGCACGGGACCTTGTCGAGCACCTCCATCCCCTCGTCATGCGGATCGCCCGCGCTCACCTTCCGCGCCGGGTTTCGGAGGAAGACCTTGCCCAGGAGATATTTCTGAAGATGTTCACGCGAATCGACCAATACCAGGGAGCCGTGCCGTTCACCCACTGGGTGTCCCGGATAGCGGTCACCACCTGCATCGACCACCTGCGCGCCCAGAAGCGTCGGCCGGAGCTGCGGTGGGCGGACCTGTCCGAGCGCGAGACCGACATACTGGACTCCGCGATCACAAATGAGAACGAAGTGGCCCCGGATGACGCGCTCGCGGCCCGGGAGCTCGTCCACAAGATGCTCGAACGGCTCAAGCCCGAGGACCGGCTCGTCATCCAGTACCTGGACCTCGAGCAGAGGAGCATCGCCGAGATCAGCGCGCTCACCGGCTGGAGCCCGACTCTAGTCAAGGTGCGCGCCTTCCGCGCGAGACGGAAGTTGCAACGGTTTTACCGCGAACTTACGGAGAGTGAGCGCACATGAACAAATATGACCAGGCATGGCAGAAGCTCGTCGCGGCTGCGCGGCGGGCAGCCCCCGCCGGGGAGGACGAGTCCGCCCCCTTCGGGTTCTCGACGCGCGTGGCGGCGCTGGCGTTCGGCGCGGAGAGCCCGGCCCCATCCATCTTTGCCCGGCTCGCGCTTCGCGCGGCGGCCGTCGCCTGCGTGCTCGCGGTCGTTTCCGTCGCCGTGAACTACCGGGCGATCACGGGCGCGTTCGAAGGCGAGTCGGCGGTTGCCGCGAACGACGATCCAGTCGCGGAGGTCGTTAACCTGGGCTCCTGAACCATGGGCAAAACCTGGCAAGTCATCCTGGCCACTGTCGCCATCTTCCTCGCGGGTCTTGTGACCGGGGGGGCCACGGCGCTGGGCGTCGTCTGGGTGGTCCGCCACCGCGCGATGAACGCGGGGCAGGGGGGGGCAGCAGCCGGTCAGCGCCAGGGGGCCGGCGCGATGCAGCAGTTCAGCCCGCAGCTCATGCGCAGCTTTGCGAACCAGCTCGACCTCACGCCGGCGCAGCGCGCCAGGATCATGCCGATCGTGAGGCGCACGGCCGGGCAGCTGGCCCGCGAGCGCCGCGAGGTCCAGCTGACGTCCGCGCTTGCGATCGAGAAGATGCAGGACGAGATCGCCGATGTCCTCACGCCCGAGCAGCGCGTGAAATTCGAGGATCTCGTCAGGCAGCAGAGGGCAAGGCTCCAGCAGTTCAAACAGGGAGCGGCGCCGCAGCCGCCCCAGCAGGATGCCGAGCCGGCCCCGCCGCCGGCATCGAAATAGGTGTTGCGCGCCCAGCGGGGCGGGACATGTTGCGCCTCGGCCAGGCGCCATGCATGGGCAGGCGCGCGAACTCCGCCAGGGCCGGAAGGCAGCAACGGTACCGACGATCTACCAGTGCCGTGGAGTGCCTGGCCACTTCATCTTACTTCCGATATATCCCTTGTCCGCAACAGGTTACCAGGTCCTAGCGCGCAAATGGCGGCCGCAGACGTTTGGCGACGTCGTCGGTCAGGATCATGTGGTGCGAACGCTCAGGAACGCGGTCGCTCGCGGCAGGATTGCGCACGCCTACCTGCTCGTCGGCCCAAGGGGCACGGGCAAGACGTCGATTGCCCGCATCTTCGCGAAGGCGCTCAATTGCACGGGCGGCCCCAATGCCGACTTTGATCTCAAGGACCCCGCGGTGGTTGCGATCGCGGAGGGCAGCCACCTCGATGTGATCGAGATCGACGGTGCCTCCAACAACAGCGTCGAGCAGGTGCGCGATCTCCGCGAGACCTCGCGCTACGCCCCGGCCCAGGGGAAGTACAAGATCTACATCATCGACGAGGTGCACATGCTGTCGACGGCGGCGTTCAACGCGCTTCTCAAGACCCTGGAGGAGCCTCCGCCCCACGTGAAATTCGTTTTCGCGACTACCGAGGTGCAGAAGGTGCTCCCCACGATACTTTCGCGCTGCCAGCGCTTTGACCTGAAGCCGATCCCCGCCGATCTGATCTCGGAGAGGCTTAGGGCCATCGCCGCAGCCGAAAAGGTCAAGGTGGACGCGGCGGCGCTCGACTGCATCGCGAGACTCGCCGACGGCGGTATGCGCGACGCCCAGTCGATCCTGGACCAGATGATCTCGTTTTGCGGCGGGGAGATCGCGGAGGCCGATGTGCTGGACGTCTACGGGCTCGTTGCGGAGGCCAAGGTCGCGGAACTGGCCGGGGCGGTTGCCGCCGGCGACCACCGCCTGATCGTCTCGATCGTGGACGAGTGCGACTCGGCGGGCCGCGACCTCGTCCGGCTCCTCACCGATCTCCAGGCCATGGTCCGGTCGGCCCTTCTGGATTCAATCGCGATGGACGGCAGGAGCAGCCGGCTTGGAGGAGTCTCGATGACAACCGAACAGCTCACGCGCCTTCTCGACGGGCTGCGCGAGGGCGAGGGTAGCGTCAAGCTGGGCCTCGCCGAGAAGATCAATTTTGAGGTCGTCCTGCTCAAGGCCGTGGAGGCGAGCCGGGCGAGGGCGATCGACAGCCTGATTAAGGAGCTCGCATCGCTTGCCAGCGAGACCGCAGGGGCCCCCCCGGGGGACGAAAAAAAAAAGGGCTGATTGAGCGGCTGGAGGCGAGACTCGAGGCGGGCGGCCATGCGGCCGACCCGGCCGCAGGCGGAGTGATGGAATGGCCGGACGAGATGGACGAGACCGCGTTCCTCTCCGAGGCGGCGGCCCGGGGCGAGGCCCAGGCCCCCGTGGCGAACAGAGGCACGGCTCCGACCATCGGTGTAAAGCTCCCTCCCCTGGAAGCCCTTGTGGAGAACGTGCCCGCGCCCGTGCGCGAGATGCTCGATGACCTGTTCCGCGCGAAGTTCACCGCCGTCCGGAAATTTGCGGACACCGCCGGCACCGGCCCGTCCCCATGAGCAGCGGCCCCGCCCGTTCGTCTGCCGCCTTTGCGCGCGCCCGGGTCGCTCTTCTTTTGGCGAATATTTCATGGACAACGCTTTGTCTCGGCGGGTTCCTTCCGGGCAGCAGGGTGTTGATGGCCGCGCTCACCGCCGCGCTCATCGCCGTCCACGTTGCGGACCCGGCAAGAGGGACGCGCGCCCACGCGGCTGGCTGGCTTTTCGTGCCCTTCCTGGCCTACGCCGCGGCCAACGTGGCTTGGGTGACGCCGGTCCGATGGCTCGGCTGGACCGACTGGCTCAACTGGGCTCAGGCGGCGGCGGTGTTCTGGGTGGTGCTCAACGGAGTGGTTACGCCGGCATGCCGGCGCTTCGTGTGCGCCTTCCTGGTGGCGCTTGGGGTCGTTGCCGCGGCCCTAGCGGCCTACCAGCACTTTGTGAAGCCGGACTGGCTCATGCTCGGCCGGACCCAGGCTGCGCAGTTTGTCGGAAGGGCGAGCGGGCCGTTCGGCATACCGAACAGCCTCGGCGTTTTCATGGCACTTCTCATCCCGCCCGTGGGCGCGCTTGCCTTTGGGCCGGGGCGTCCGGCCGCGCTGCGGGCGCTGTGCGCCGTCGCGCTCTGCGCGCTGGCGGCCGGGTTTGTTCTTGCCATCAGCCGGGGCGCATGGATCGCCCTAGCTGCGGCGTATGCCCTGAAGCCGCTCGTGACCCCGGGCCGCAGCATCGGCCGCCGGATCGCCGCGGCGGCGGCGGCGGC
>CALAOT010000024.1 GCA_937889545.1 uncultured Opitutaceae bacterium | reverse complement strand
GGGCCCCTTTGTTGGTATTTACAATTGGCCGTTCGGCGTCAGACTTGCCGCATATGAGAACCAAGCTGCTTCGCCTGGTGCTTATCATGGCGGGCCTGAGCTTGCCGCTTTTGGCCGACGCGCCCGCGTCGGCCCCGACGCCGACCCCGACTCCGGTGCCGACGATGCCGCCCAATATAAAGCTGACCAACGGCGCGGTCCTTCACAACGTGTCCGTGGTCCGCTGGCTGAGGGAATCGGTGACGCTCAGGCACACGGGAGGCGCGGACACCATCTACTACAACTACATCGCCGAGCCGGACCGGACGACGGTCCTGGCCGTCAGGGACGACGCGATTAAGAACGGAAAGGCCGATTTGTCGCCCAAACGCGCGAGCAACCTGGTGAAGGGCACGGTTTCCGTCTCTTCGGACGAGGGCGCCGACATCCCGCTGAGCGGGGTCACGGTGTACGCCGTCCCGATCGACGCGCTCAACATGCTCTCGACCAATGCCACCAGGCTGAGGCTGCCGAAGCCGCTGGCGACCGCCGTGACCGGCCCGGAGGGGCAGTTCTCGATGACCGTGCCGGCGGGCGAGGATTTTTTCATCTTTGCCAAGGCGACCAAGTTCGTCGGGCAGGGCTGGCAGCACTATGAATGGCGCGTGCCGATCTCCCAGGTCGCGGACAGGCAGAGCCTGACGCTGAGCGGCGCCGGCGTGGTGCCCCTCGCCGAGCAGAAGGCTGTCTCGTTCGACTGACAGCCGGCGCCCATCCCGGCGCGGGTGCCGGAGAGGCGAGGCAAACGCCCGCCTTGCGTGGCAAATTATGCGCCATTCTGGCCAATTTATAGAGAGTTGGCCGGACTGCGCTCGAGCATACTGACGCCCTGCAGCGGGGATTCGCCCGGTCCAAGCCGAACGGCGCCGCGGCGCAGTCCCCGGCACCAACATCGCGCGAGCAGCACCCGAGCCATGGCAGGCAACCACAACGGCGGCGGCGCAGACGGCGTGAGGGGCGTTGCCCCGGCCCCCGTCGGGCGGGGCGCCCTGTCGCGCCGGACGGTTCTCAAGCTTGGGGTCGTCGGCATCATCGGCGCCGCGGTCGGCGCCGGCTCGACGGCGGCGTTCGCGCGCCTGGCCAGGACGGCCCAGCCCAGGTACCGCTTCTTCTCCGAGGCGGAGGCCGGCCTGCTCGTCGACATCTGCGAGCAGATCATCCCCCGGGACGACGTCCCCGGCGCCACCGACACCGGCGCCATCCAGTACATCGACCGGCAGCTTTGCGGCGCCCTCAGGCGCCACCGGCAGGCCTATCGCGAAGGGCTCGAATCCTTCCGCCGGACCTGCCTCCAGGAATACGGGAAGCCCTTTCAGGACCTGCCCGCCCCCGGGAAGATCGAGGCCCTGAGGGCGATCGAGACGGGCAAGGCGCCCGGGGCTCTCTGGGGCGGGCCGTCCGCGAAGGCGTTCTTCAGCCTCGTCCTCGCCCACACGATGCAGAGCTTCTACGGCAGCCCGCGGCACGGCGGCAACCGCGGCTATGCGAGCTACCGGATGCTCGGCCTGGATTACCCGCAGGTGGTCGGTCAGAACCGCTACGGAAAGGCGTGACCATGGGCCTCAAGCACGTGAATGCGGTCGTGGTCGGGGCCGGCGCGGGAGGCGGGGTCGTGGCCAGGGAGCTCAGCGAGGCCGGCCTCTCGGTCGTCCTGCTGGAGCGCGGCGGCTGGGTGAGCTTCGAGACGCACGGGCAGGACGAGCTCATCAACCAGCGAACGACGGTCCTCGGCAACGCCTACGGGCCGGACGACCGCAGCCCGCGCGTGGTCGAGGCCGGCCCGGGCAAGTGGGACATCGTGATGCCGAACGAGGGCGGCTACAGCAACAACGCGGCGTGCGTCGGCTCCGGCACAGTCAGCTACGGGGCGATGGCGTGGCGCTACATGGAGAAGGACTTCAGGATGCGCTCGACCTACGGCGCCCCGGAGGGATCGACGCTGGAGGACTGGCCGATCAGCTACGCCGACCTGGCGCCCTTCTACGAAAGGGCCGAATGGGAGGTTGGCGTGTCCGGCGACATGAGCACGAACCCCTTCACGCCGCCGCGCGGCCGGCCCTACCCCATGCCGGCGTTTCCCTACAACCGGGAGGGCCTCATCCTCGAGGCCGCGGCAAAGCGCCTGGGGCTCCATCCGTTCCCGATCCCGATGCTGCGCAACTCGGTGCCCTACGGCGGCCGCAACGCGTGCGTCCACAACCGCTACTGCTGCGGCTTCGCCTGCCCCAACAACGCGAAGAACGGCACGCAGAACACGGTCATCCCGAGGGCGCTGGCCACCGGCAACTGCGAGCTGCGAACCAGCTCGATCGCCAGCGAGGTCGTCGTCGATGACCGCGGCCGCGCCCGGGGCGTGAGGTACTTCGACGGGAGCGACCGGGCGCAGTACCAGACCGCCGACCTAGTCGTCATCTCCGGCGGGGCCATCGAGACCGCCCGGCTCCTCCTGAACTCCAGGTCGAGGCTGTTCCCGGACGGCGCGGGCAACCGCCACGACTGGGTGGGCCGCAACCTGCAGGGGCACGCCTACTCGGGCGCGGACGGCCTGTTCGAGGAGGAGACCTTCGACGATGTCGGCCCGGGCGCGACGATCGCGATCAGCGATTTCAACCACGGCAACCCCGGCGTCCGGGGCGGCGCCGCGCTGTGCAACGAGTTCATCCGGCCGCCCTACGGCTTCTCCGGCATGCGCCCGCCCGGCGCGCCGTCGTGGGGCAAGGCGCACAAGGACTACCAGCGCCGGTTCTACAAGCGCAGCGTCTCCGTCCGGGGCCCCGTCCAGGAGATGCCGGTGTTCGACGCGCGAATCCAGATCGACCCAAGCGTGAGGGACAGCTGGGGAATCCCGGTCGTCCGCCTCTCCGGCAGCCGGCACCCGCATGACATTGAGATCGGGCGGGTCATGGCGGCGCGGGCGGAGATGTGGCTAAAGGAGGCCGGGGCTGTAACAACCTGGCAGGGCCTACCGGGCCCCGGCCTGAGCGGAGGCCAGCACCAGGCCGGCACGTGCCGCATGGGCGCCGACCCGGGAACCTCGGTCACGAACAGGTTCGGCCAGGTGCACGACATCGACAACCTGTTCCTCGCCGACGCCAGCCTGCACGTCACCAACGGCGGATTCAACCCGGTGCTCACGATCATGGCCCTGGGATTCTGGGTGGGCCACCACATCAGCGATGGCTGGAGGGCGGGAGGGTTCCGATGACCCCGAGGCGCTGGTTCCGGCTTCTCCTCGGCATGGGCCTCTACGGCGGCGCCTTTCTCGTCGCGTGCGCGGTGGGCGGCCTGGGCTACTTCCATTTCGCCAACCCCCGGGACACGTGCGCCTCCTGCCATGAGATGACCGGCTTCTACTCCGTCTGGGCGGGCTCCGCCCACCGCACGGTGAGCTGCCGCGCCTGCCACGGCGGGTCCCTGACCCTCGATGTCCACGCCCTCGAGTCCCACGTCGACCGCATTGTCCGGCACTTCACGGGGGATCCGAGCAAGCCCATCCACCTCTTGGAAAAGCACGTGCTCGGACTCCATGAGTCCTGCAGCCGGTGCCACCCGCAGGCGTTTGCCGACTGGCAGGCCAGCCAGCACTCGACGACCTACGCCCGCATCTTCCTCGATCCCGAGCACAACCGCACGGCGTCGCCCACCAACGACTGCCTGCGCTGTCACGGCATGTTCCTGCGGGACGACATCTCCCTTCTCGTTGCCCGGCCGCCCGACACCACCGGCTCGTGGATGCTCAGGGACCCCCTCAGGGCCACGCAGCCCGTGATCCCCTGCCTTGCCTGCCATCAGATCCACGCGCCCGCGGCCGCGATGCAGGCCGCGGGCTTCTACGACCACCGCGAGCACGCGCATATTCCCGCGTACCTGCTGCCCCTCGCGTCCATCCGCCAGGGCGAGCGCGCCGTCAAGGTCTCCAGGGATCCGCGCCAGCGCGTCTGCATGCAGTGCCACGCGCCCAGCGCGGCGCACCAGCTCGGCACCTCGGACGACCGCACGCCCGCGGGCGTCCATGAGGGCCTGAGCTGCCTGGACTGCCACGGGGCCCACGCCCATTCCGCCGCGGCCTCCTGCAACACGTGCCACCCGGCCGATTCCCACTGCGGCATCGAGGTCCAGAAGATGGACACAACGTTCCTCTCTACCAAGAGCGCGCACAACGTCCACACCGTCGCCTGCCTGGACTGCCACCCCCAGGGAATACCGGCACGGGCGCAGTTGAAGAACTAGGCCAGCCGGCTACGCCGGGCGCCCGGATCCCCGGCGCCGCCGCGCGTCACCGGACGGCCAGCGGGACCCTGAGCTCGGCCAGGTCGGAGGCGGGACCGGCGCGAAGCTCGTACGGGCCGGGATCCACGACGTACCCCTGGGCGCCATCATCCCAGCGGCGCAGGCGCTGCACGGGCAGGGAAATCTCGACCGTCCTGCGCTCGCCCGCCTTCAGCGGCACCCTCTGGAAGCCGACGAGCGACTGGAGCGGCATCGGCACCGGGGGGTGCACCGCGTGAGCGTACACCTGCACGACCTCGTCGCCCGCGCGGGTGCCGGTGTTCTTCAGCGTCACCCGGACGGTGATGGTGTCGCCCGCGCCCGCGCTTGGGGAGCTCAGCTGGGCCTTCTCGTACTTGAACGTCGTGTAGCTCAGCCCGTGGCCGAACGCGAAGAGGGGCCTGCCGGGAAAATAGCGGTACGTGCGGCCCGCCATCGCGTACTCGGTGAACGGCGGCAGGTCCGCATCGGAGGCGTAGAAGGTGACCGGCAGCCGGCCGCCGGGGTTGGTCTCGCCGAGGAGCGCCTCCGCGATGGCGTCGCCGCCCCTCTGCCCGAAATACCAGGCGACAAGGGCGGCGTTGGCCTTCGTGACGTCAAAGGAGACCGCGGAGCCCGTCGTGAGGACCACGATCACGGGCTTGCCGAGCGCGGAGACCTTCTCCAGCAGCGCGGCCTGGGTCGCCGGCAGGAGCACCGACGTGCGGTCGCCTCCGTGGAACCCGGGCACATCCAGCGACATCTCCTCGCCCTCGAGTTCGGGCGTGAGGCCCAAGGCGAGCACGACGCAGTCGGCCTGCCGCGCGGCCGCGAGCGCCGCATCGAGGGCGTAGGTGTCTCCGGGGATCTTCCAGCCGAACCCGATCTGGGCATCCCCGTTGTTCTGGGAATACTCGATCCTGACCCGCGCCGCGCGGCCCGCCTCGAGAGGGACGTCCGCGCCCACGGTGCGCAGGTCGCCGGCCTTCCATGCGTCGATGACGAGCGCGCCGTCCAGGAAAAGCCGCGCGCCTCCATTCACCCGGAGGCTGAGCACGTAGCTTCCCGTGACGGGCGGCACGATCCAGCCGCTCCATGAGATCGAGGCGTTCTGCATCGGGATGTCGGGCAGCGGCTCGTAGGGGTTCCATTTCAGGTCGACCTGGCGGTCCGTGCGGCGCGTCACGGGGCCGCCCCCGAGGGCCTGACCGGCGAAGACCTCCCCCGCTAGGCCCGGCCGCGTGCGCGCCTCGTCGGCGAACAGGACGCCGGGCGGGAGCGGCTGGCACGTCTCGCGGAATCCGGCCGCCAGGGCCGCCCCGGGGGCGTACAGCGTCCTGACGCCGAGCGGCTCCAGCCGCGCCTGCAGAGCGGCCAGAAGGGTCCTCGGCTTGGCGGGCGTCCCGGCATAGTTTCCGACGACCGTCGAAAGGTTGTCCGCCGTGGGACCGATCACGGCCAGGGTCCGGATCCTGCGCGGATCAAGCGGGAGGATGCCGTCGTTGCTGAGGAGAACCAGGCTCTGGCGCGCAGCCTCGAGCGCGAGCTCGTCGTGCGCGGGGGAGTCAATCTCCGAGGCGGGGATGGCCGCGTACGGCACGCGCCCGGCCGGATCGAACTGGCCGAGGAGGAACCGGAGCCGGAGGAGCCGGCGCAGGGCAACGTCAAGGTCGGCCTCGGTGGCGAGCCCGCGCCGGAGGGCCTCGGGCAGCGCGGCGTAGGTGTCGCCGCTGCACAGGTCGGTGCCCGCCTTGACGGCCAGGGCGCTCGCCTCGGCCGCATCCTTGGCGAAATGGTGGGAGCCCGGCCTCCAGATGTCCGAAACCGTGTCGACGTCGCCCACCACCGCCCCGGTGAATCCCCAGTCGCCGCGGAGGGTCTTGGTCAGCAGCCGCGAATTCGCCGGGGCCGGGACGCCGTCCACGGCGTTGTAGGCGCTCATCAGGGAGCGCGCGCCGCCCTCGCGGATACCCGCCTCGAACGCCGCCAGGTAGGTCTCGTGCAGGTCGCGCTCGGAGACGACCGCGTCGAACCTGTGCCGCAGCTCCTCCGGGCCGCTGTGCACGGCAAAGTGCTTCAGGGTGGCGACGACCTTGAGATAATGGGGGTCGTCGCCCTGCAGGCCGCGGACAAAGGCCACGGCGAACCGCGAGGTGAGGAAAGGATCCTCGCCGTACGTCTCCTGCCCGCGGCCCCAGCGGGGATCGCGGAAGATGTTGATGTTCGGGGACCAGACCGTGAGGCCCTCATAGCGCCTCGTCGCGCCCCCGGTGCGGGCGACGGTGGCGTTGTTCTTGGCGCGGAACTCGGTCGAGATGACGGTGGCGATGCGCCCGTGGAGCGCCGGGTTCCACGTCGCCGCGAGCGCGATCGCCTGGGGAAAGACGGTGGCCACCCCGTTGCGCGCGACGCCGTGCAGCCCCTCATTCCACCAGTCGTAGGCGGCCACGCCGAGGCGCCCGATGGCCGGCGACGTCATCATCAGCTGGCTGACCTTCTCCTCGACCGAGAGGCGCGAGACCAGGTCGTCGACCCGCTTGTCGACCGGCAGATCCGGGTCACGGAAGGCCATCGGCGGCTCGGCTCCCCAGGCGGTTTGGGAAAGCATTGCGGTTGCGACAAAAACGCAGAGCAGGCGGCGACGGGACATGGGATGGGTGGATTGGGCGGGCAAGCGGGAGGATCGAGCGTGGTGCCATGGACGGTTGTTGTGAACATCAAAGGCGCATGTGCCAAGGAAGACCCCGGGAACGGCGTCGCCCGGGGCCCGGCGCCGTCAGCGCGCCTTCAGGAGTAGCAGCGCCCAGTCCGACCGGTCCGGCGTGTGAGGCGACACCCACTGCGGGCCGCTGGCCGGCGGCAGCGGGAGGATCTCGCCCGTGGATGCGCCGAACCAGTGCGCCGTGTACGTCCCGGGCTCGAGCCGGACGGTGACGCTGTCCTCCCTGGGCAGGTACACGGCATAGATCTCCCCGGGCTTCGCGAGGCAGTAGGCGCCGCCGCTGACCAGCTCGTCGTGCGGGTCCGCCTTCCACCATTCGAAGCTGGTGAAGAAATCGACGATGTGCCCGAAGCCGGCGAACATGGTCATGGTGTCGTCTCCCCGCCCGTTCAGCCATCCGCCTCCCGTGTCGGGCCAGATGTTCGTCCCCCGCCTAGCGCTCTCGCCGACGAGCTGGTAGCCGCCGGCCATGTAGATGTCCCACGCCGTGCGGCGCAGCGCGTCCGCGGAGTCCGATCCCGGGCCTGGCGCCCACATGGGGTAGTGGTCCTCGTAGCCGTACTCCTCGTTGGTCTGGGGGATGATCCGGCCCGTCCTCTCCTGCGCCGCGCGCTGCCTCAGGATGTACGCGTGCTGGTTGCGGGACCATTCCTGGAACGAGGTGAAGTCGAACCAGTCCGAGGTCCTGTCCTGGTGCACGTCCTCGACCGGGTGGCTGGTGGCAAGGTGCCGGTACGGATCCCATTTCTTGATCAGCGTTCCCGTCTCGTGGGTCCACTCGTCCGAGCGATAGCGCTCCAGGTCGTCGCCCAGGTCCCAGGTGATGTTCGACAGGGCCCCGAACCGGGCGATGGCGTAGCGGATGAACCGGCGCTCGTCCTCGCTGCCCGCCCCGGGGTGGACCTTGTTGTCGTTCATGTCGAGGACGAGCGACATGACCGTGTCCCGGTCCCGCGCGAAGCGCAGCACCCGCTCGAACTTGCGCCAGTACCCGAGGTCGAACCTGGCGTAGTCGAAGCCCGGGTGGTACATGTCGTCGGCCTGCTGGGCCGGCCACGGGGTCGGGAACGTGGTGAAGTTGTCGCCGTTCATCACGGGCTCGCCGAAGAACACGTTCTCCCTGCCGGCGATCGTCACGCGGATCCGGTTCACCTTGAGGCGGTGCAGCCGGTCGATGCAGTACTGGATGACGCGCTCGTCCCTCCAGCCGACCAGGAAATAGGCTGTCGTGCCGTTGAAGAAGTAATGCTCGCCCGTCCCCTCCCAGATGAAATGCCACGGGTACTTGGGATCGACCCGGATGGGGCCGCGGCGGTGGCCCGGTGCGGCACGGAACGCGCCCGACTGGGTCGCCTGGAAGCCGCCCTGGCGGTAGACGAGCGTGTAGGCGTAGTCCCCCGGCGAGGAGGGCATGAAGCGGATCCGGAACACGGCGCCGTCGGCCGAGTCGCAGAACCCCTCGACCTCGCGGTGCCCCGTCCCGTCGGCCCTCCCGAAGGTCCCCGTGAGGCTGGCATCGGTGAACGGGTTGGCCGCGTCGGGGCGCTCCACCTCGGCGGCGGCCTCGACATAGTCGTAGGCCTCGATGTCCCCGGCCGGCTGCGTGAACGTGACCTTGGGGGGGCTGCCCAGCAGCGCCGACGCCGAGACAGCCGGCAGCAGCCAGGCAAGCCCCCGAAGGAGGCGCCGGGGCCCGCATTCCTGGAGGATGGGCATGTTCATGATGTTTGACTCCGTGGGCAGCGGCAGGCTCCCACATCGGCGCTCCGTTGCAACGCTTCGCTGGCGGGAAAGGCGCGGCCGGCGCGCGCGCCGCCCCCCCGTCCATGACAAGTCCCTGACAATCCACTGACCAGATCCTGACAACTCCCTCGGCGAACCATGGTTCAATGCGGGCCTGAACCAAATACACACATGAAACACATTGCTCGCCTCGTCCTGCTCGCGGCCGCCCTCCTGGGCGTGAAGCCGCTCCATGCCCAGTCGGAAGACGGTCCAATTCGCCTGCGCGTCGACGTCGACCGCACGGTGCTGCCGGCCGACTGCACCGGAAGGGCCGTCGTCAACATCCGCCTGGATTGCCCGCGCCCGCCGGAGTCCGAACGGCGGCCGCCCGTCAACCTCGCGCTCGTCATCGACCGCTCCGGCTCCATGGCGGGCGAGAAGATCGCGAAGGCGCGCGAGGCCGCGCTTGAGATTGTCCGCCGCCTGGCGCCCGACGACATCATGTCGCTGATAGCCTTCGATACGCAGGTCGAGACGCTCGTCCCCGCGCAGCGCGTCGGCGCCGCCCGCGCCCGCCTCGAGGCCGCCATCTGCAACATCGAGCCGGGCGGGTACACGGCGCTGTACGGCGGAGTGGCCCGGGGGGCCCAGGAGGTGCGCCGGTTCATCGAGGACCCGAACTTTGTGAGCCGCATCATCCTCGTTTCCGACGGAATCGCGAATGTGGGCCCCAGCTCGGCGGAGGACCTCGGGAGGCTCGGGGCGTCTCTCGTCAAGGAGGGCATATCGGTCACGACCGTGGGCCTGGGCCTCGACTTCAACGAGGACCTCATGACGCGCCTCGCCCAGCAGAGCGACGGCAACACCTACTTCGCCCAGTACAGCTCCGACCTTCCCCGCATCTTCTCCGCCGAACTTAGCGACCTGCTTAGCGTCGTGGCCCGCCGCGTCGTGATCTCGATCGAGTTCCCGGACGGCGTGCGGCCCATCCGGTTCATCGGCCGCGACGGAACCATCCGCGGCCAGAGGGCCGAGCTCAGGCTCAACCAGCTCTACGGCGGCCAGGAGAAGTTCGCCCTGATCGAGGTCGAGATGGCGCCGGCCAGGGACGGCGAGGAGCGCGAGATCGCCAAGGCCCGCATGAATTGCGAGGACGCGCTGAACCGGCGCGCGCTGACCCTTTCGGCCGTCCGGCGGGTGCAATTCAGCAGCAACAACGACGCCGTGATTCGTTCGGCCGACAAGAAGGTGCAGGCCGACTACGCCGCCAACGCGATCGCAATGGCAAAGGATGAGGCCGTCGCCCTCGTGGACGCCGGCCGCCGCGACGAAGCCGCGGCCGTGATCCGCCAAAAGGCGGCGGAGCTCAAGTCAATGGGTGCGACCTATGGCAATCCGGCCGTGGCGGGCTATGCCACAGGGGCCGCGCCGGAGGCGGAGCGCATCGCGAGCGGCGGCCTCGACAACGTCACGCGCAAGGCCTACCGGGCCGAGAGTTCCCAGGTCAAGAACCAGCAGGCCACAGACCCCGACCCGCACGGGCCGTGACGCCCCCGGCCGCGCAAGTCCTGCCCCTTCCTCCTGATTCCGGCCGGCCGGGGTGGCGCCCGGCCCGCCGGGCGCGGGCTTTTCACGTCTTTTCAATCCCTGCCAATTGGCTAACCTTCCCGCCGTGTCCCCCGTCGCGCGCCAAACATTCGCCTACTGGCTGCTGCTGCTGGTGCCGACCTTCGGCGTGGGCGTCGGCGCCATCGTGCTCTTGCGGCGGGAGCAGGCGCGGCTGGCGCAAAGCGCGGCATACACCAACGAGGCGCGGCGAGCGGCCATCGCGGCCCGGGCGCGCTTGATCGCGGAAAACGCCGAGCTGCTCGTGGGGGACGTGGAGTCCGGCCTGCTCGAGAGCCTGGCGGCTGCCCCGGCCGACCGGCTCGACCCGTTTCTCGACCAGTGGGAGAAGGCCAATCCCCTGGTTCGCGTCGCCTTCAGGTGCGCGCCCGACGGGACGGTGCTGCGACCCGTCGCTTCCGCCGCGGATGAGAACGCCCGCTCCTTCCTGCGCCGGTTCGCCCGCCGCCTCAGCGCGGCGCCCCCGTGGGGACGGGATTTCAAGACGGAGGCTGCGGGACGGGTCCGGCAGGCCGAGCGGCAGGTGGACAAGGTCGGCGCGCGCAAGGACGTGGCCTCGAATGTCGCAAAGGTGCAGAGCGCGCGCAAGGAGGCCCAAATGCTCTCCCAGCTCGGTAACTACGCCGTCGCAGAGCCACCCGTGGTCCATCCGGCCGGGACCGGGGGGGCGTCGTCGCGGGACGCGGCATCGGAATCGCGCTCCATGGACCTGAGCGCGGGGCGGCCATCGTCCGCAGGGTCCGCGGCAAACTACCAGCTTGACGCGGCGGCTGCGCCGGGGCGGCAGGGATGGGCGCCCTGGCTTGTCGATGGCCACCTGCACCTGCTCGGCTGGGTCCAGGTGGAAAGCGACGACGTGCGCGGAGTGGAGCTCGATCTGGTCGCGCTAATCGGACGCCTCGGCGGCGCGCTGCCCGCCGAGACGATCGTCGGCGAAGGCTACGCGCTGCGGGACGACCAAGGGCGCGTCCTGCAGCAGGCGGGCGTGGTGGCGCATCCGGAAGCCCCGCTCGTGCGCGTGCCCCTCTCCCTGGACATGCTGCCCGGATGGGAAGTGGCCGCCTTTCTCGAACCAGGGCCGCGCGAAGGCAACCTGGCCTCGGGGTTCATGCTCGTCGGCTCGCTCCTCGTCGGGATACTTGTCGCCGCCATCGTCGCCGGCGGATCGCTCCTTCTCTGGCAGGCGCGCCGAAGCGAGGCGGACGCACGGCAGAAGACCTCCTTTGTCGCCAACGTTTCCCATGAATTCAAGACGCCCCTCACGACCATCCGGCTCTTCGCAGAGCTCCTGGAGGAGGGGCGCGTGCGCGACCCCGCGCAAGGCGGCGAGTATCTGCGCACGATCGGCCGCGAAACGCAGCGGCTCGCGCGCCTTGTCAACAACGTCCTCGATTTCAGCCGCCTTGAGCAGGGGCGCAAGAAGTACGCGCGGGAGCCCCTTGACATCGCCGGGGAGATCACGCGGCTGCTGGACACGTACGAACGGCATCTCACGGAAGCGGGGCTGGCGCTCCGGCGGGATTTCCCGGCGGGGCCGGTCAACGTCACGACCGATCGCGACGCGGTGGTCCAGATCGTCCTCAATCTGCTGGACAACGTATGCAAGTACGCGGCGGCAGGCGGCGAGGTGGCTGTGGCCTTGAAACCGCGCACGGCCGGCGGCGTCGCGCTGAGCGTGCTCGACCGCGGGCCCGGCGTCCCGGACGCGCACCGCGAGCGTATCTTCGAAAAATTCCACCGGGTGGACGAGACGCTTACGGCCGAGAGGTCCGGCGCGGGACTCGGCCTGAGCATCGCGCGGCAGCTTGCCCGCGGTCTCGGGGGCGAGCTGCGCCATGAGCCGCGTCCGGGCGGCGGCGCGGCGTTTGTGCTTGAACTGCCATGAAGGCGAAGATCCTCATCGCCGAAGACGACGCGAACATCCGGCTCGGGCTGCTGGCCACCCTGGAAAGCGAGGGCTACGCGGTGACGGCCGCCAGCGACGGTGCGCAGGCGCTCAAGCTGTTCCCCCAGGACAAGTTCGACTGCGTAATCCTCGACGTGATGATGCCCAAGATGAACGGCTTTGATGTTTGCCGGGAGTTGCGGGAGCGGGACAAGCGGGTCCCCGTGCTGTTTCTGACCGCGAAGGGCGAGGTGATCGACAAGGTGGTGGGGCTTAAGCTCGGCGCGGACGACTACGTGACGAAGCCCTTTGGCGTCCAGGAACTGCTCGCGCGCGTGGAGGCGCTGCTGCGCCGGGCGCGGTCCGCCGCCCAGCCCACCGTCGCCGGAGGGCCGGACGCGCCGCCGGTCTTTCGCTTTGGCGACGCCCAGATCGACCGGCGCAGGTTCACGGCCACCATGGGCGGACGAACGGCGGCGCTGACGGCCCGCGAGCTCAGGCTGGCCGAGGTCTTCGCCGCCCATCCGGGCGAGGTGCTCTCCCGCGACGCCCTGCTAAACGCCGTGTGGGGCCTGAACTATTTCGGGACAACCCGGACGCTCGACCAGCATGTGGCGCAATTGCGCAAGAAGGTCGAAGCCAGCCCCGGGCATGCCCGCGCCATCGTGACGGTTCACGGGGTGGGATACCGCTTTGAAACCTGACCGCGGCGCCTAGCCGGCCAAGGCATCTAAACTGCAATCGTCTCCCGCTCCCGATCTTTACATTTCCAGATAGGTAATTTTAGAACGGCACGTCCTCTTCGGCAGCGTCCTTCGGGACTGCGGGACCCCGGGCGGGGCCCCTGGAGGCGGGCGGAGCATCGCCGGACGGGGGTTCGGCCACCTCGCCGCCGCCGGAACCCTGCGCCCCACCAGCGCCCGGTGCCCCGTCGCCCCGGCCCCCGATGAACTGGAAGTTCTCAAGGACGACCTTCAGCTTGCTGCGCTTCTGGCCGGAGGTCTTGTCCTCCCACTGGTCGAACTTCAGGCGCCCTTCGATGAAGAGGGGGCGGCCCTTCGTGCAGTACTTCGAAATGATCTCCCCCTGCTTGCCCCAGGCCTCGATGTCGACGAACGCGGTTTCCTCGCGGGTCTGGCCGCTCTCGTCCTTCCACGAGCGGCTGATCGCCATCCCGAACTGGCAGATCGCAGTGCCCTTGGGCGTGACCCGCATCTCGGGGTCCCTCGTCAGGTTTCCCATCAGGAAGACTTTGTTGTAATTCGCCATGGGGTTCAGGCCTCCTGGATAAAGGTGCGGTACACGCTGCCGTTGAGCCGGAGCCGCTCGCGCAGGTGCGCGGGCGCTTCCGGCGGGGCGCTGAAATTGACGTGGACGTAGGCGGCGCCGGTGAACCTGCGGTCGGTGACGCGGGCGAAGTCCCTCTTGCCGATGTTCTCGACGCTGGTCACATCGCCATGGACCGCGGAGATCTCCTTCTTCACCCCGTCGACGATCTGGTCGACGGTCTCCTGCTTGCCGCGGTTGTCCAGGATGAAGGTGGCGTGGTAATTGCGTCTGATGGGTACACTCATGGGATGTCTCTTCGGTTGAGCTGGTTCATGGCCTGGTCGGGGCCGCTCGCGAGCAGCAGCTCCAGGCCCTGGAGGTAGGCGTCTGTCTTCTGTTGGATTAGGTTGAGTTGTTCTGTGGTAAAGCGCTCGAGCACGAAGTCCTTGATGTCCATCTCCGGCGGCTGCTTGGGGCCGGTCCCCAGGCGCAGCCGGGCAAAGCCGGCTCCCAGGTGCTCGATCAGGCTTGCGACGCCGTTGTGGCCGGCGTCGCCGCCCGAAACCGACACCTTCACCAGTCCGAGGTCGATCGTGAGGTCGTCGTAGACCGCGGCGACCTCGTCGGGTGAGATCCTGTGGTACCGGGCGAACGCGGCGACGGCGCGGCCGCTGCCGTTCATGAAGGTCTGCGGCTTGATGAACCAGAGGGTCCGGCCGGGGCCGAGGTCCCGGCGGGCGGCGACGGACTCGAAACCCGGCGCGCCCTTCCAGGCGAGGCCGTGCTTCGAGGCATACGCGTCGACGGCGACCCAACCCAGGTTATGGCGGGTGAGCTCGTATTCGCGGCCCGGATTACCCAGGCCGGCGACAAGCGAGATGGACATGACTCAAAGAACGGCCGGCGATCCGATCGCCGGCTGGGGAAATCACTTCTTCGCGGGCCAGGCGGGCTTGCCGCCGGCTGCGGGCGCGGCCGGCTTGGCGCCGGCTGCGGGGGCGCCGGGTTTGGCT
>CALAOT010000023.1 GCA_937889545.1 uncultured Opitutaceae bacterium | reverse complement strand
AGCGCCGCGCCGGCGGAGGCGGCGGCGCCACCGGCCGCCCCCGCGCCCAGGACGCACGTGGTCGTCGAGGGCGACACCCTGACGAAGATCTCGCGGAAGTATTACGGGACGTCCGGCCGCTGGGAGGACATCCTCAAGGCGAACCGCGACATCCTGAAGGACGAGAAGAGCCTCGCGGTGGGGAGCAGCCTGAAGATTCCCTGAGCGGACGGCGCTCGCAGGCCGGTTGCGCGCCCCGGCTGAAAATAGAGGATTGCCCGCCCGGCGGGCCGGCCCCACAAATGGTTGCACCCGTATTATGCACGCGACCGCTTTCCAATTCAATGGCGTGTCAGTCGTGACCAGGGCCAACGTGTATTTCGACGGCAACGTGGTCAGCCACACGATCCTGCTGCCGGACGGGGGGAGAAAAACGCTGGGGCTCATCCGGCCCGGCTCCTATCACTTCAACACGGACGCCCCCGAGCGCATGGAGATCGTCGACGGGGCGTGCCGCGTCACGGTCGACGGCGCGGGCGAGGCGCACGCCCATGCGGCGGGCTCCCAGTTCCAGGTGCCGGCCAAGAGCGGATTCCTCATCGAGGTGGATAGCGGCCTTTGCCAGTATATCTGCTCCTTCCTGAATTGAAACGCACCGCGGCCCTGCTCCTCCTGGGGCCTCTCGCGGCGTCCGCGCGGGACGGGCGCCTCCCGGATGGGATGTACGCCGAGATCTCCACCCCCAGGGGCGCCATCACCTGCGTGCTCGAGTACGCGAAGGCCCCCCTCGCGGTGACGAGTTTCGTCGGGCTGGCGGAGGGGACGCTCGGACCCGCGCCCCGCAAGCCGTTCTTCGACGGGCTCTGGTTCCACCGCGTCGTCCCCGGCTTCGTCATCCAGGGCGGAGACCCGCTTGGAACCGGCGATGGCGGACCCGGCTACGCGTTCCCGGATGAATTCGGCCCGGGCCTGAGCCACGATTCGGCGGGGGTCCTGTCGATGGCGAACGACGGACCCGACACGAACGGCTCGCAGTTCTTCATCACCCTGGCCCCGGCCGGCCGGCTGGACTACCTCCACTCGGTTTTTGGCCGCACCGTGCGCGGGCTGGACGTCCTCCCGAAGGTCGTCCAGGGCGACGCCATGCGGGTCCGGATCTTGCGGATAGGAGCGGCTGCGCAGGCATTCCGAGCCGATGACGCCACTTTTCGGGAACGCGTGGCCAGGACGCCGGGATACGGGAGCGAAAGGGAGCCGGGACCGAAGGCCCACTTTGACGACCCCGACAAGCTCCTTCCATCGGATCCGCCGCGCGCGCGCAACTTCAACTTCAAGCTGAACAACGTGGAGCGCGCAACGGGCACGCGGATCACGGCCCGAGTCTTCGCAAGGTTCGCCCCGGGACCCGGCGCCGACACTCCCGGCGCGTTCGCCGACGGACTGGCCCGCGCGCTCGGGGACGAGGGGAACGGCGCGCTCGCGATCTATTTCGCCGACAAGGACGAATGGATCCTGTGGGTTGGGAAGTCCCTCGTCAGACGGTTCACCGGACTGCCCGGCGACCCGCAGGACCTCATCTCCAACGGGTCCCTCATGAAGGCAAAGAAGGCCTTTTTGGCGGAATCTCGGGTGCGGGCGGCCAGATATGCGGCCCAGTCGGCGGCAATTTTACCGAATATTTTACAAACCGACAGCCGCAGAATAAAACTGTCCGCCGATGCCATGCTGGATGGACTCATAGGGAAACTCGCTTTGCCATAAAGGGTTGCAGGATCGCCTGGCTGCGTGGGCCATCAAACCATCAGCCTCGGTACGCCAAATCCACCATTTCACCGGCCGTCAAAACCCCCGGAAGCCACTGTTTTTTACAATTTTTTCCCAATACTTTGCTCAATCGCAATCTCCCGGCGTGCCTTCGCCCCAAAGATGGCCACACTGTGAATGGCCGGAAGCGCGGCCATTTCATTCCAATGCATTCATCATTCCGAGCCGCTTACCGGGGTTTCACCTTGGTTGAGATAATGATAGTCGTCGTCATCATCGGCCTCCTGGCCACGATGGCCATTCCCGCCTTTCAACGCGTCACGAGTGCGACCCAAGACAAGGCGGTGCTTAACAATGCCCGGCAACTCTCGTCCGCGGCAGACCAATACTTCATGGAGTCGGGCGTATCAACCGTGTCGCTCACCGACCTGGTTGGTCCGACCACCTACATCAAGGCGCTCAACTCGGTCGCGAGCGAGTCGTACCCAAGCTACTATACCCAGGGAACGACCGTGACGATCGCCGGGGTCGCCGGCACCCGGACGATCACGTACTCGAACTGACGGCTACCGCCTCCACCCCAACCGGCTGGCGCCCAGGCTCGAGTCGTCCTCCCCCCGGTTGAAGACCCTCACGGAGGCCGACACCAAAAGGACCATCGTCAGCGCAAGCGCGCCCAGCGAGAGGGCGACCGGAAAGAAGAACTCCCCGAGCACCACCCCGCGCATCAGGTCGACCGCGTAGGCGACCGGGTCGAAATGCGCCGCCACCTGCATCCAGTGGGGCGCGACCTTGAGCGGGTATAGGCCTCCCGACAGGAAGAACATGGGCATCAGCACCGCGTTGCTGGCCACCGGGAAAACCGTGGTTGAATTGAAGCGGCACGCGATGGCCACGCCCATCGTGGAAAACGTGAGCGCGGCAAGCGCCATGGCGCCGATCATCTCGACCGTCTGGAGGGGACCCAGGGAGGCCCCCGCGAGCGGTGCGAAGGGCAGGAGGACCATCCCCTGCACAATCGACTGGATGGCGCCCGCGATGATCTTTCCGAGCGCGATCGCCGGCCTGGGGATCGGGGCCACGAGCACCGCCTTGAAGAACCCGATCTGGCGGTCAAAGACGATGGTGATCGCGGCGAACGTCGCCGAGAAGAGGAGCGACAGCCCCATCGTCCCGGGGAAGATGAAACGCCTGTAGTCGCCGCCGCCCATCCGCGAACTCGCGCCGATTCCGGCGCCGAGCACAAAGAGATAGAGCAGGGGCTGGGCCAGCCCCACGACCAGCCGCACGCGGTCCACCCAGAACCGCTTCAGGTCGAGGATGACGACGGCGACTATCCCGCGGATCATGGCTTGCTCCCCCCTTCGAGCCCGCGGCCCGTAAGCTTGAGGAACACGTCCGCCAGGCTCGGCACGTGGACCTCCGCGCGCTCGACCCGCACGGGAAGGTTGCGGAGCAGCTCCGGCAGTACGGCTGCGGGGTCGGCATGGAGCAGCATGATCTCCTGGCCCCCCGGTTCCGGCTCAAATCCGTGTTCCGACAGCCAGGCGCGCGCGCGGAGGTTGTCGTCCGTCGTCAGGCTCACGATCCCTCCCCCGAGCCGGGCCTTCAGCTCCCTGGGAGTCCCCAGCGCCACGATGACGCCGAAATCTATCAGCGCGATCCTGTCGGCCACGTCGGCCTCCTCCATGTAGTGGGTCGTGAAGAACACCGTGCGCCCCGCGTCCGCGAGGCTGCGCACCTGCCCCCAGAACGTGCGGCGCGCATCGACGTCCAGGCCGAGCGTGGCCTCGTCGAGAAACAGGATCCGCGGATCGGCCACGAGCGCGCGGGCCAGTTCAAGCTTCCTGCGCTGCCCCCCGGAAAGCTGCTGCGCGCGCCTGTCCGCCAGGTCCGAGATGCCGAGCTGCTCCAGGACCTCGGAAGCCCTCTTTCGGGCCCCGGCTATCGTGAGGCCGTAGAGCAGGCCCATCAGGAACAGGTTGTCGCGGCCGCTCAGCCGCTGCTCGATCGCCGGCTCCTGGAAGACGATCCCCATTTCGCGCCGGATCGCGTCGCGCTCCGCGACCACGTCCCGCCCGAGCACCAGGGCCGAGCCGGATGTCGGCGTGCGCAGGGTCGCAAGGATCGAGAATAGGGTCGTCTTGCCCGCCCCGTTTGGCCCCAGAAGGGCGAACATCTCCCCCTGCTCGACCCGGACGTCGACGCCCCGGAGCGCCTCCACGCTTCCGTAGTGCTTGACGAGGCCCCTCACATCCACGGCGGCCGGCGAAGCGTCTGGGGTCCTGGCCGGCGGGTTTGGCATCGCCGCTTGTGAAAGGCACGGCGGCCGGGATGGCAATACGTCTTTTCCTTCAATGGCGTGTTGCCATCCGGCCCGGCGTGCTCTTGCTCCTCAGGCAGCTTCCATGCGGAGTTACGTCTACGTCCTTCTGCTCGGCGCCGCCCTTCTGACGCTCGCGCTGGTCGTCCGCTCGGGAATGTTCGCGCGCAAGAATCCCGGCGAGCCGACCAGTTCCGCGATGCGCGCCGCGCTGGCCGAACACACGTCGCAGCTGCCCGCGGAGGACGCGCGCCTGATCAGGGAGGCGTATCCCAACGCGTACACGTCCCCGTCGGGCCTGATGTACCTGAACCGGGCGCCGGGCGCCGGGACGGCGACCCCTCGGATAGGGGGCACCGTGACCGCAGACTACGTCGGGCGCCTTCTCGACGGAACCGCCTTCGACAGCTCGTACGCGCATGGCCACCCGCTGACCTTCCAGGTGGGCATGGGAAAGGTGATCAAGGGCTGGGACGAGGCGTTCCTCACCATGAGGAAGGGGGCCAAGAGAACGCTGATCATCCCCTACTGGCTCGGCTACGACGGAAGCAACCGCCCCCCTTCCGTCCCCTACCACGCGACGCTCGTATTCGACGTCGAGCTCGTCGATTTCCACTGACCGCTACTCGTGGTGGCGGGTGATCGGCGCTTGAAGCCGGTCCAGGAGCGCGGGATCGAACAGGTGGAACCTCGAGTCGATCTCGGGGAAGCTGACCTGGGCGGCCGCGAGTCCCGCGGCGAGGAGGGTGCCCTGCGCCAGGCTGCGCACCACGCGTCGCCCCTTCTTCCCGGCCGCCACCAGGCGCCTTGGGTGAGCCCGCGCTGGGGAGGGTGAGGTTTCGGGGTTCCGTGGCATCGCGGTCGTTCACAAGCCCGACAGCCCCTGCCGCCTTTCGTTCCCCTAAAGCCCCGCGTAGCCGCCGTTGCGCTTGATCCACGCCTCCGCCTCCCGCCAGCGCGGAAAGACCTCCCCAACGCACGCCCAGAACCGCGGCGAGTGGTTCATCTCCCTCAGGTGCATGAGCTCGTGGTGGATGATGTAGTCCCGGACGAATTCGGGCGTCAGGATCAGCCTCCAGTTGAGCGAGATCGCCCCCGCCGCGGTGCAGGATCCCCAGCGCGTGCGCTGGTCGCGCACCGAGACGCGCTTGACGTCCATCCCCGTCTGCGCCGCCAGCTCCCACGCCCGCGCCGGCAATTCGACCTTGGCGAGCCGGATGAAGCGGGCATGGAGTGCGGGCCGCAAATCGTCCCCCAGCCGCGGCACCCGGAACACGTCCGCCCCTAGGCACACGGACGGGCGGTCGCCGGCGGCGGCCCGCCGTATCTCGGCAAGATCCCCCCTCCAAAGAACGCGCGTACCGACCGTCCAGACGTCCGCGGCGCGCGGCCGCCGCCGCTGGCGCTCCCTCGCCCGCTCAAGCCACTTTCGGTTCAGCTCAACGAACCGCTCGGCCTCGCGCATCGACCCGCGCGGCGGGATCGTCGCCACGGCCACGCCGTCGGGGCCGAGGGAGAGCCTGTAGGTCCGCGCGCCCGCGCTCCGCCTGAAGACGATGCCGTCCCCCGGCCCCTCCGCCTTTGGGGGCGGGGCCCGGTGCACGCCATGCTCCGGCGCAAACAGCCCGAACCAGTCATACTGCTCCCCGTGGGTCACGACGGCATCCTTTGGTGGACGGGGTTTTTGACCGGCGCCCTGCCGGGGTCGAGTGCAAAGCGGCGGGCGCCTGCCGGCCGAGGCGTTCCTGTAACCCGCCCCTAGAGCGTCGTGCGGGCCCTCGGAAAGACCGCGGGGCTCGCGTGGCCCGCCGCGTCGAACGCCTCGACCCCGAAGACCACGTTGTCCTTGGACACATCCCGCACCGTTGTCCGGGTGACGTTCCTGGGGAGGTCCAGCCCGTGCTCCCAGAAGGGCGAGGTCGTCTCGCGCCAGACGATCCTGTAGCCGGCGAGGTCCGGCTCGGGATTCGGCGCCCATCTGAGCGTCGTGTCGTTCTCCAGCCGCGCGGCCTCGATCTGCACGTCGCGCGGCGGGGCGGGCGCACGGGCCAGGACCGCGAGGGCGGCGGCGTTCACCCGGGCCACGTCGGCCGTGTACGCGAAATCGACGTGGTCGGGCGTGTCGCCGTACTGGACGCCCTTCTCCTCGCGGACGTCCTGGTGCTGGCGCCTGAAGTCCTCGGCGGGCTCGGTGAACCTGACCGCGGGGTAGCCTCGCTCGAGGAACGGCAGATGGTCCCCGCCCCTGAGGTACCGGTCGGCCCTGTAGACCACGCGGACATTCATCGACGGCACGTAGGCCGCGGCGATCTCCCTTACCGCGCGGGCGAGCTCGCGCGGCGGCGTGTCGTTCTCTCCGCCGGCCCTGATCAGGGCCGTCAGGCCCTCGTCGGGGGCAGCCACCGGCGGAATGCCCTGGGCAAAGAGCCGCACGGTCCCGCGGTCGACCTTTCCGCCCTCGGACCGGCTGCTCCCGATGATGTCGTTGTCCAGCATGGCCTCGATGTCGGCCCGCCTCTCCTTCGCGCCCTGAGCCCAGTGCGTGGAGCCGTACAGGCCCTGCTCCTCGCCCGCGACCGCCAGGAAGACGATCGTGGCCCTGAACTTGAAATGGGACAGTACGCGCGCGACCTCGAGGACCGACGCGACCCCGGACGCGTCGTCATCGGCGCCGGGCGCGGGGCTTGCCGCATCCAGGAGGCTCGTCGCCCGGGAATCGTAGTGTCCGCTCACGACCAGGGTCCTGCCCTCGGAATCCGGGTCGGTCCCCTTGAGCGTCGCGACGATGTTCGTGATCTGGGCCTTCTGCGGGTTCCGGGGCGGCGAGGGGGGCTGCTCGAAGCTGTCGAGCTCGACCTTCAGCCGCCCCCCCGCCTGGGCCGACGCACGGTCGAACTCCGCGCGAATCCAGGACGCCGCCCCGCCTATCCCGTCGCCGCTCGGAAGCGGGTCCGAGAGCGTGTGCCGCGTCTTGAAGCTGGCGAGGACGTAGATCGAGCGCTGGATCCTCTCGGGGGAGATGCCCGAGACGATCTCCCTGACGTCGGGGTCGACGGCGTGGGCGGGGGACGGCGGCGGAGCCTCCGAGGCAGGGGCCGGTGCCGCCAATGCCGCGGCGAGCAGGAATGGGGCGCTGGCGCGCATGGCCATCGAGTGAGCGCAGCCTTTCGGGCGAGTCAAGGTGCGTGAGAGGCGGCGTCCCGCTCCGGATGCCGGCCCGGGCCCTGATCTGTTTGCAAAGCCGGCCATAATCCGCTTGCTATGCCCCTCCATCGTTTTCCAACCCTAGCCTAGTATGACAATAATGGCCAAACGCACCCTCGCCATGTTGGCCGCGGTGATCCTCGTCGTCGGCGCAATCGCGGCATACAAAATCCGGACCGTCCAGACGCTGCGGGCCCGCGCGGCCGCGGCGGTGTATCCTCCGGCGATGGTATCGACCGCGATCGCGCCGGCCACCGTGTGGCAGCGCCAGTTCCACTCGGTGGGCAGCCTTGCCGCGGTCCAGGGCGTGACCGTCAGCAACCAGATCGAGGGCTCGGCCGTCAGGATCGCCTTCGAGTCCGGCCAGCACGTCAAGGCCGGCGATCTCCTGCTCCAGCAGGACATATCGACGGACACGGCCCAGCTGAGCGGCCTCCAGGCCCAGGCGGACCTGGCCCTCCTGACGCTCAATCGGGCGCGGGAGCTGCGGGCGAAGGACACCAATTCCCAGGCGGACCTCGACAGCGCCGAGGCCCTGTGTCGGGAGTCCTCCTCCGCCGTCGAGAACGAGCGCGCGCTAATCGGGAAAAAGACGATCCGCGCGCCGTTCTCCGGCGTCCTCGGGATCCGCCAGGTGAACCTCGGCCAGTTCCTCCCGGCCGGCGCGCCGATCGTGACGCTGCAGACGCTCGACCCGATCTACGTCAATTTCTCGCTTCCCCAGCAGGACGTGGGTGACCTCCACGCGGGCCAGACGGTCCGCATGACCGTGGACGCCTTTCCGGGCGTCGCCTTCGAGGGCAAGGTCAATGCGCTCAATTCGACGGTCGACGAGGCGACGCGCAACATCCAGGTGCAGGCGACGGTCCGGAACGCCGACGAGCGCCTGGTCCCGGGGATGTTCGCGGGCGTCGACCTCATCCTGCCGCGCGAGGACCGCTTTGTCACCCTTCCCGAAACCGCCATCGTGTACAATCCGTACGGCGCCGCCGTCTACGTCGTCGAGCGGACGAAGACCGAGTCCGGCGGGCAGCTCCTTGTCGCGCGGCAGCATTTCGTGACGCTCGGCGAGACCCGCGGCGACCAGGTCGCCGTCGTGAAGGGGGTCAACGCAGGGGACGAGGTCGTGACGGCCGGCCAGCTCAAGCTGCGCAACGGGTCGCCGGTCGCCGTCGACAATGCCGCGCAGCCGGCGTCCAACCCCGCGCCGGTCCCGCCGAACACCTGATGAACTTCACGGACCTCTTCATCAGGCGGCCGGTCCTCGCCTCGGTCGTCAGCCTGCTGATCCTTTTTGTGGGCCTGCGCTCGGCGTCGCTTCTGAACGTGCGCCAGTACCCCGTGAGCAACAGCGCAATCGTGACGGTGAGCACGGTCTACACGGGCGCCAGCGCCGACCTGATCCAGGGTTTCATCACGACCCCCCTCGAGAAGCAGATCGCGAGCGCCGACGGCATCGACTACATCGAGTCGAGCAGCGCTCCGGGCGCGAGCACGATCACGGTCCACCTGGTCCTCAACTACGACCCCAACGCCGCGGTCGCCCAGGTCATCTCGAAGATCGACAAGGTGCGAAACCAGCTTCCCTCGGGCGCGCTGCCCCCGACGATCGACGTGCAGGTGGGCGAGACCACGGCGGCGATGTACCTCAGCTTCGCGAGCGACCAGCTCGACAGCAACCAGATCACCGACTACCTGACGCGCGTCGTCCAGCCCAAGCTCGCGTCGATCAGCGGCGTGCAAAGCGCGCAGATCCTCGGCGCCCGTGTCTTCGCCATGCGCATATGGCTGAAGTCCGACCGGCTCGCCGCCTACGGCCTGAGCCCGGCGCAGGTGAGCGCCGCCCTCGCCGCCAACAACGCCCTGGCGGCGGTCGGCGCGACCAAGGGCTCGTTCATCTCGGTCAACCTGAACGCCGCGACCGACCTGCACACGGCCGACGAGTTCAGGCGCATGGTCGTCAAGCAGCGCAACGGCGCGATCATCCGCCTGGGCGACGTCGCCGACGTCGTCCTCGGCGCGGAGAGCTACGACACGGTGGTGCGCTTCAGCGGCGAGAGCGCCACCTTCATCGGGATCTCTGTCCTGCCGACCGCGAACTCCCTCGACGTCATCGACCGGGTGAAGGTGGCGATCCCCCAGATCCAGGCGGAGCTGCCCGCGGGGCTTCAGGTGACGGTCCCGTACGATTCGACTGCCTACATACACGATGCGATCAACGAGGTCACGCGCACGCTCGTCGAGGCGCTCCTCATCGTGATCGCGGTCATCTACCTGTTCCTGGGATCCGTGCGCTCGGTGATCATCCCGATCGTCGCCATGCCGCTCTCGCTCGTCGGCGCCTGCTTCCTCATGCTGGCGATGGGCTTCACGATCAACCTGCTGACGCTCCTGGCGATGGTGCTCGCGATCGGGCTCGTGGTGGACGACGCGATCGTCGTGGTGGAGAACATCCACCGGCACATGGAGGAGGGCATGGGGCCGCTCGACGCGGCCCTCAAGGGCGCGCGGGAGCTGGGCGGGCCCGTGATAGCGATGACGATCACGCTCGCCGCCGTCTATGCGCCGATCGGGTTCCAAGGAGGGCTCACGGGGACCCTATTCCGGGAGTTCGCGTTCACGCTTGTCGGCGCCGTCATCATATCCGGGGTGGTGGCCCTGACGCTCTCGCCGATGATGTGCTCCCGCCTGCTCCGGCACGACGCCGAGAAGCGCGGGTTCGCCTACCACCTTGACGTCGCCTTCGAGAACCTGCGGGCGCGCTTCGAGGCGCTGCTTGCGTCGGTGATGCGGACCTGGCCGGTCATGCTGGTCGTGCCGGTGGTGGCGCTGGCCCTCCTCTGGCCGTTCTACTCGATGACGAAGCAGGAGCTCGCCCCCGACGAGGACCAGGGGATCATCATCGCCCTTTCGACGGGCGCGCCCGACGCGAACGTCGACCAGACGGCGATCTACGGCTCGAAGGTGGAGAAGGCCTTCCGCTCGTTTCCCGAGACCCGCAATGTCTTCCAGCTCTTCGGCGCGCTCTCCAGCAGCGCGTCAAGCGGGGTCGCGAACACCGCCATCGGGGGCATGGTGTTCAAGCCCTGGAGCGAGCGCACGAGGGGGACGATCGAGGTCCTGCCGCAGGTGACCGCAAAGCTTTCGACGATCGCCGGGTTCAAGACGGCTGCGTTCCTGCGCCCCTCCCTGCCGGGCGGCGGCTCCGGCCTGCCGGTCCAGTTCGTCGTCCTTTCGACGGACACCCCGGAGCACATGGCCCAGGTCGCCGACGGGCTCGTCGCGAGCTCGATGCAAAGCGGGCTTTTCGCCTATGCCGACAGCAGCCTCAAGCTCGACCAGCCGCGGGGCGACCTGGTCATCGATCGCGACAAGGCGGCGGTGCTCGGCGTCAACATGCAGGAGGTGGCCAACGACGTCGGCTCGCTGCTCGGGGGCGGATACGTCAACTACTTCAACATCCAGGGCAACAGCTACAAGGTGATCCCGCAGATCGAGCGGGTCGGCCGGCTGAATCCCCAGCAGCTCTCCGACTACTACGTGAGCACGGGCAACGGCCCCCTTGTGCCGCTATCGACATTCGCGTCGATCCGCTTCGAGGTGCAGCCGCAGACCCTAAACCACTTTCAGCAGCTCAATTCCGCCACGATATCCCTCGCCATGCGGGCGGGAGTCTCCCAGGGCCAGGCCCTCGACTATCTCCGCGGCCAGGCCTCAAAACTCTTTCCCCAGGGCTACACGATGGACTACGGGGGCCAGTCCCGCCAGTACGTCCAGGAGGGAAGCTCGCTCGTCCTCGCGTTCGCATTCGGGGCCGTCATCATCTTCCTGGTTCTGGCCGCCCAGTTCGAGAGCTTCCGCGACCCCCTGATCATCCTCCTCGGCAGCGTTCCGATGACACTCGCCGCCGCCCTCGCGTTCCTCTTCCTCGGGTTCTCGACGATCAACATCTACACCCAGGTCGGCTTCATCACCCTCGTCGGCCTCATCAGCAAGCACGGGATCCTGATCGTCCAGTTCGCGAACCAGCTGCAGGAGGAGGGCATGGAGAAGCTCGCCGCGATCAAGCATGCGACCGGCGTCCGCCTTCGGCCCATCCTCATGACGACCGCCGCGATGGTCCTCGGGACCGTGCCCCTCGTGATCGCCACCGGCGCCGGCGCAGCGAGCCGTTACGCCATGGGCATCGTCATCGTCACAGGCATGACTGTCGGCACCTTCTTCACCCTTTTTGTCGTGCCCTCGGTCTACATGCTCATCGCCAGCGACCAAAGGGCGAAGCGCCCGTCCGCCAGCATCGAACAGGCCCATTCCTAGGTCGGCCGATATCCTTCGTCGCGCCTGATCAATTGACGAGGTCTGACTCGGACAAAGCGAAGCTTAGGCCGAGTCAGACCTCGCCCGGCGGGCGGGATGCGCTGGGCCTGGATGTGGCGTTTGACAGTCTGGAGGTTGGCGCCGCCGCAGGAGCCGGCGTAGCAGGAGGGGGTCCAGAAGTGGACGCCCCAGAGTTTGCGGCGGACCTCGGGGAAGTTGCGCTTGCGCAGGAACCGGGCCCTCGAATGGTAGTGTCCTAACCTGGCAGTTTCTCCGTTTGACTCTGAACAGAGCTTGGGCTCGGGCCCGGTTGGTCCCGTGCACCAATGCCCGAATGGGCGACTATGCGGAGGCGGATCGAGACTTTTGCAGTCGCCAAATGAGGCACGGCAGCACCACAAGCGATAGGATCACCAAGGCATGATACATGCCGGAGGGAAGACCCTGAACGGAAGGCCCGAGGGTGAGGCCCATGCTGATATGCCCGACTCCGCCGGGGACCGCTGGACGACTCGCGTGAACTTGGGCCGTGCCGCCGATCAATGCGATTAGGACCCAACCGACAGCGGGCCAAGCCGCCTTCAATCTTTGACGGGCCGCGATGAGTCCGATTGCCCAACCGATGAGAATCGGCGCGCCGAAATAGAGCAGCTTGCCGACGCCAAAATAGAAGATCGCGAACCCATCCAATCGGACAAAAGGCGTATCGGTTCCCGGCAGAAAGATCTTCCAGCCAGACCACAATATTGAACAGGCAACGAAATAGGCCCCAGCCAGAAGCAAGAGCGGGGCGAGACCAAACATCGCCCACGGCGCTCGGGTGCACCAAGATTGGAACTGCCGCCGCTCTATCATCGCCTTGGAAAGATCGTCGATCCTGCCGAGCCGGATGAGCGCCGCGGATTCCGCATCCGCCCGACTGCGGCCCGCGCGTTCCTCTTCCACCGTCAGGTCCGCGAAGTGATCGGCAAGTTCGGTCAGATAGCGCCGCACATGCCGTGGCGCAACGCCACCCCGCAACAAGCGTTCGCGAAGTTCATTGAATGCCTTCGGCATGTTGCCCTCCCATCAGCATTCTTTGGATTGCGGCCGCCATATTGCTCCAAGTCTTCGACAGATCAGCCAATCGATGCGATCCGACGGCCGTTACGGAATAATAGATGCGGCTACGGCCCTTGACGGTCCTGCGCCGCGAGGCTAACGCCCCGTCGCGCTCCAACCCGTGCAGCACCGGATAGACTACACCTTCTCCGACTGAGATCACCGTGTCGGTTCGGCTGCGGATTGCTTGAACAATCTCATAGCCATACATCTCGTCTTGCTGGAGAAGCCTGAGGATCAGGAGCTCCGGAACTCCATTCATGAAACTCGGGTTGGTTTCGCGCGCTGCCATCGAATACCTACAGTACCTCGAGGTTCGAGGCATTGCAAGGTAATAGACGCCCGCGTTTGCAACTGCCGCAACATCGGCTCCAGGCGATAAGCGTGAATTCAAGATTTCAATTCAGGACACTCCCGCTCGAATCCCGCCCTTGACACCCCCCCGTCCGTAAGGCACTTCAGTCAACTCTTAAACGCCGCGCATCCATGCAACCCACCTTCCGCCCGCACCGCAAGAAACGAGCCCGAAAAATCGGATACCGCGCCCGGAGGTCCACCCGGGGCGGCCGCAAAGTGCTCGCCGCCCGCCGAAAGAAGGGCCGCAAGCGCCTGACCGTCGTTTGATCTTGGGAATCGCGGATTCCATGCGCTTGCGCCCCGGGCAGCACCTGCGCCGCCAGAACGATATCCGGGCAGTCCGCCAGCAAGGAAGCCGGGTGGATTGCGGCGCGTTCACTGTCTGGTGGATGGCTCGCGCCGGCGCCTCCCTTCCGCGGGCGTGCTTTGTCGCGTCGGCCCAGGCGGTCGGGCCGGCGGTCCTCCGCAACCGGGCAAGGCGCAGGATGAGGGAAACCTTCCGCCGGCACCAGGATCTCCTCCCCCCTTCGTGCGACCTGCTGTTTGTGGCCCGCCCGTCCGTGAACCAGTGGGCGTTTGCCAGGCTTGAGCGCACTTTTTCAGAGGCGTCCGAGCGGATCCGCGCGGGCTCCGGCCCCAGGACCCCATGACAACCCTCCCGACACCGACGACGACCCGGAGTCCGGGCCTTCCCTCAGCCGCGGCGGTCGGCCTGATCCGGGTTTACCAGCGCACCGCTTCCCCTCTGCTTCCGGTCTTCTTCGGCCCCGCCTGCGGGTGCAGGTTCTATCCGACGTGCTCCCACTACGCCGCCGATGCGGTGCGCACCCATGGGGCGCTCAGGGGCACGTGGCTCGCGGCGCGCCGCCTCGTCAAGTGCACGCCGCTCCATCCGGGCGGCTATGACCCCGTGCCGGCGGTCGCGCGAAAGCTTCCCTAGCCCGTGGACAAGAAGAACACATTCCTCGGCGCGCTGATGTTCCTGGCGGCGTTCCTTGTGCTTGTCTACACGCAGAAACACTCGCAGCAGCCGCCCTCGCCTGCGGAGATCAGGCACGAGGTGAGCAGGCAGATCGCCTCGGAAGCCAGCGCGCCGGCCGCGCAGGCCGCGCCGGCGAATCCCGAGGGGCCGGCATTCGCCACCGCACAGGCCGACCATGCGGGGGCGGCCGTGACAAAGCTCGGCAACAGCTTTGTCGAGGTGAGCTTCACCGATTTTGGCGGGGCGATCCGCGAGGTGGCCTTCAAGAAATATCCGGCCGCCCTTGGCCGGCCGGACCCGTTCATCTTCAACGAGCTGCATGCCGACCCCATGCTGGCGTTCGCCCGCGTCCCCGGGCTGGACCGCGCCACCCGCTACGAACTGGTGTCAAAGTCGGACCGGGACATCGTCTACCGCACGGTCCTTGAGAGCCGGCTCGAGGTCACCCGCCGCTATGTCCTGTCGCCCGACAAGGCCTCGTCAACGGACGCCTACCTCATCCGGTGCGAGACGAAGCTGCGCAACCTGTCCGACAAGCCGGCCGCCCCGATGCGCGTCGCCCTCTCGATCGGAACCGCGGCGCCCAGCAACGCGCTGGACAACGGGCTGCAGCTCACGACGGAGTACTCGGACGGAAAGGACCAGACGCTCGTCCGGCGGTCGTCGCTCGAGGCGAGCAACGGAATCCTCGGATACGGCGCAAGGGGCACCAAGTCCGTAATCTCGGCCGGCGGGCCGATCGTGTGGGCCACCGTGAAGAACCAGTTCTTCGTGTCCATCCTGACGCCGGACGAGCCCGCGGCGGGGCTCGAGACGCGCAGGGTGAAGCTCCTTGAGTCGCTCCCCGACGCCGATCCCCGCGCCTACGGGATCACGGGCGACGTCGATTTCGACGTGAACGCGCTGCCGGCGCACGGCGAGGCGATGGTCGCGGGCGACCTTTACGTCGGGCCGAAGGAATATCCCAGGCTCTCGAACATTGACGTGTTCAAGAAGGACCAGGACCGCGTCATGGACTTCGGCAACATGGTGTTCCGATTCTGCGCCGCGCTCCTGATCACGGGCATGACGTGGATACACGGCTGGACCGCGGACTGGGGCCTCGCGATCATCCTGACCACGCTGAGCCTGAAGTTCCTGTTCCTGCCGATCACGCTCTCCCAGGCGCGCACGGCCAGGCGGACCCAGAAGATCGCGCCCGAGCTGAAGGCGGTCCGCGAGAAGTACAAGGACAACCCCCAGAAGCAGCAGGCTGCGACGATGGAGCTGTACAAGAAGCACAAGGTGAATCCGGTGGCCGGATGCATCCCCATGCTCATCACGATCCCGTTCTTCTTCGCGTTCTTCCGGATGCTGCAGAGCACCGCGGAGCTGCGGTTCGCCCACTTCCTGTGGGCGCACGACCTTTCGGCCCCGGACACGGTCCTCACCCTGGCCGTTCCGCTCATCGGCTCGCTCAACGTCAACATCCTGCCGTTCGTGCTCTGCGCGGTCGCCTTCTTCCAGATGCGGCTGACGCCCCAGCCCACCGTCGACAACGCCCAGATGAGGATAATGAAGTTCATGCCGATCATGTTCCTGCTGTTCTACTACAGCTGGTCCTGCGCGCTTTCCCTCTATTCCACCGTGAACGGCCTGTTCATGATCGGCCAGCAGCTCGTCATTAACCACTTCAAGGACACGGGGGATCCGGCGGACGCAGCTCCCGGCAAGCCGGTGAAGAACGTCACGCCGCGCAAGCGCTGACGGAGGAGCCAGCCCTCGTCATGGCCGGCCACAGCAAGTGGGCTAAGGTCAAGCACATCAAGGCGGTCGTCGATGTCCGCCGGGGCAAGATCTTCAGCCGGCTCTCGAGGGAGATCACGATCGCCTCAAAATCCGGCGGCGGCGACCCCGCGATGAACCCGCGGCTGCGCACGCTGCTGCTCAAGGCCCGCGACGCCAACATGCCCGCCGACAACGTTGAACGGGCCATAAAGAAGGGTACGGGCGAGCTATCCGGCGCCATTTATGAGGAGCTCACCTACGAGGGCTACGGACCGGGGGGCGTGGCGACGGTCGTCAAGGTCACGACGGACAACAAGAACCGCGCCGCCGCGGATATGCGCAGCGCCTTCGTCCGCTACGGTGGCAACCTGGCCGGGGCGGGGGCGGTCTCGTTCCTGTTCCGCCACGCGGGGCAGTTCCTGGTCTCGAGGGACGCGGCCAGCGAGGACGCCCTGATCGAGGTCGCTCTCGAGGCCGGGGCGGACGACATCATCTCGACTGCGGAGGGGTTCGAGGTCCGCTGCGAGGTCCAGGCATTCGACCGGGTCGCGCTGGCGCTCGAGCAGAAGGGGATCAGGACCGAGAGCGCGGAGATCGCCTACATTCCCACGAGCACGGTGCCGGTCGCCGACGTGGCCGTCGCGAGGGCGCTCGTCAGGTTTCACGACGTCCTCGAGGAGCTGGAGGACGTGCAGCAAGTTTTCTCGAACGAGGAGATGGACGATGCGGTGAGCGCCTCGGCGCACGCGTGAACCGGCCGCCCGAGGGCGTCATAAGGACTCCGGCGCCTTGCGTAGCCGCGGGGGACTGGTTGAATCCCCGCCAAACCCATGACCGATGACGTCCAGGCGCCGCCCGCGCCCCAATCCGAGTTCCGGCACCTGGCCGGGGACGACGTGGGCATTGTCCGGCCCCGCGACTTCACCCATCAGCAACCCTTCGCGTTCAAGAGCGGGCAGACGATCGAGGGCTTCACGCTCCGGTACGAGAGCTACGGCGCCCTGAACGCGACGCGGGACAACGCGGTGCTAGTGTGCCACGCGCTGAGCGGCGACCACCACTGCGCCGGCTGGCACTCGGCATCCGACCACAAGCCCGGCTGGTGGAACAACCTGATCGGGCCCGGCAAGGCCGTCGACACCAGGCGCTTTTTCGTGATCTGCGTCAATGTCCTCGGGGGATGCCAGGGATCGACCGGCCCCAGCTCGACCGACCCGGCGACGGGGCGCCCCTACGGGATCCGGTTCCCGTTTGTCACGATCCGCGACATGGTGAACGCGCAGAAGCTCCTGCTCGACCACCTGGGCGTCGCCGAGCTCCACGCCGTCATGGGCGGCTCGATGGGCGGGATGACCGCGATGATGTTCGCGATGGAGTTCCCCCATTTCACGAGGCGCCAGGTCATCATGGCCTCGACCGCGCACGAAAGCGCCCAGGCGATCGCATTCAACGAGGTGGGCCGCCAGGCGATCATGCAGGATCCCGCGTGGAACAGCGGCGACTATCCTCGCGACGGGGGTCCCCGGGTCGGGCTCGCGATCGCGCGCATGATGGCGCACATCACCTACCTCTCAGACGCGGGGATGGACCGCAAGTTCGGCAGGCGCAAGCACGAGTCCGCCGGCGGGGAGGCCTACACGTTCGACGCCCAGTTCGAGGTGGAAAGCTACCTGCGCCACCAGGGGCAGAGCTTCATCAACCGGTTCGACGCGAACTCGTACCTCTACATCACGCGCGCCATCGACCAGTTTGACCCCGCCCGCGCCGCCGGAACGCTCGAGCGGGCGTTCGCGCCGGTCCAGGCCGAGTCGCTCATCGTCGGCTTCAAAAGCGACTGGCTGTTCCCCCCTGAGCAGAACAGGTCGATCGCGCTCTCCCTGCTCCGCGCGGGAAAGCGGGGCAGCTACGCTGAGCTCGACACCGACCTCGGCCACGACTCGTTCCTCCTCGAGAGCGACGAGCTCTACGCCCTCGTCCGCGGGTTTCTGGAGCGCAACGAGGCCTACGCCTTTGACTTCGCGATCTGACCGGCTGACGCACGGCACCCCACAATGAGCAGGCTCGTTGAAAAGCGCACAGTGGACATGCAGGTAATCGGCGAATGGGTCGAGCCCACCTCGCGCGTGCTCGACCTGGGATGCGGGCGCGGCGAGCTGATGGCCTACCTGGTCCAGGCCAAGCAGGTGTCGGCCACCGGGGTGGACCTGGAATTCGATCGGGTGTCGGCGTGCGTTCGCCGAGGCCTGAGCGCCTACCAGGGGGACATGACCGTGTTCATGCGCGCGTTTCCCGACCGCCATTTCGACCGGATCATCTGTTCGCGCACCGTCCATGAGCTCAACGATCCGGCGGGCGTCATCCTCGAGGCGCTGCGCATCGGGAACAAGGTGACGGTCGGATTTGTCAACCACGGCTTCTGGAAGAACCGGATCGACGCCTGCCTCCGCGGCCGGAAGGTTCGGAACGCGGTGTACACCACCGCGTGGCACGAGAGCCGGCCCGCAAATCCGCTCACGATCGCCGATTTCGAGGATTTCTGCCGGGAAAAATCCATCCGCGTCGTCCGCCGCGCCCACCTCCTGGGAGACTGGCGGACCCGCTGCCCTATCCTTCCGAACCTCTTCGCGGGCTACGCCCTCTACGATCTCGCCCGCGCGTGACGCGGCGCCAGCCGCGCCGCCTGGATGAGGCAAACGCAGTCGCTTCCGTCCATGGTTTGGAACCAGTGCGGCTCAAGGTGGCCGAACTCGCGGTCGAACGCGTCGCGCCCCCCCCCGACCTCGATCATGAGGACTCCGCGGGGCTTGAGCAGCCGCGCCGACTGCCCGACGAGCCTGCGGACGAGGGCGAGCCCGTCCGGGCCGCCGTCGAGGGCGAGGCGCGGCTCCCTGCGGAATTCCTCGGGAAGGGCATCGACATGCGCCGTGGGCTCGTACGGCGGGTTGCACAAGATCATGTCGTAGCGTCCCCCGGGCGCCGGATCGAGCAGGTCGCCCCGCAGAAGCCGCACGCGGCCGGACAGCTTGTGGCGCCTGACGTTGACCTTTGCCACCTCCAGCGCGTCCGCCGACAGGTCGATGGCGTCGAGCCGGGCCTTCTTGAAATGCCGCGCGAGCAGGATCGCGAGGCAGCCCGACCCCGTGCACACGTCCGCGATCCGGGTCACCCTCGCGGGATCCGGGAGCCAGGGGCCAGCCTGCTCCGGGATGATCTCCACAAAATAGCTGCGCGGAATCAGGACCCGCTCATCGACGTAGAACCGCATGCCGCCGAGCCAGGCCTCGCGGGTGATGTAGGCCGCGGGCACGCGGCCCGCGAGCCGCCTGTCAAACACGGCCCCGATCTCGGCCGACTCCGGGGCCGACAGCTTCCGCCCGAGGACGGAGGGACCGCTGTCGAGCGGAAGGCCGAGCGTTCGCAGGATCAGATACAGCGCCTCGTCGTGCGCCAGGGCCGCGGTCTGCCCGAGCGCGACCCCATGCTTCGCGTACAGCCGTTCCGCGCGCCTGAGCCATCCTCCGAGGGTCACGGGAAGATCAGGGACAACGCGGACGGGCTGATCCAGCCGCAGAGAAGCAAGTACGGAATGCTGGCCACGGCGACCAGGGCGCCAATCGCCTGCTGGACAACGGAGATGTTGATCGCGATCAGCATGGCGAGGCCGCTGTAGCGGGAAACGCTGATGAAGGTCTCCTCCGACATTCCGACGGCGTGGCGGAGCAGGACGCCCCCGTCGAGCGGGGGGATCGGCACCAGGTTGAACACGGCGAGGCCCACGTTCATCATGACGATCCTGTGGACAAGCTCCCCCAGGCGCGGGTAGGCCGCAACGAGGAACGAGCCGACGACGATCGCGACAAGGGCTATGGCCAGGTTGGTCGCGGGCCCAGCGAACGTCACGAGCACGTCGTCCCGCGCCCGGTGCCGGAAGTTCGAGAGATTCACCCTGACCGGCTTTGCCCACGCGATGAATGGGAAGCTGCTTCCCAATGCGAAAATGTTGAACAGGGGAAGGATCACGGTCCCGAGAAGGTCCAGGTGCACCAGGGGATTGAGCGTGACCCGTCCGTCCATGCGCGGCGTGTCGTCCCCCAGCAGGTCCGCAACGATGGCATGGCCCCATTCGTGGAGCGAAAGGCTCGCGATGAGCAGGATGAACGTGATCAGCCCGTTGCGGACGAAGATGGGGTCCATATCCATCGGGCGGTCATTTTCCCTCGTCCCGGGCCAGCCGGGCAACCAGCTTTTGCTTCTGCGCCTCCAAGGCCGGGTCGCTCACCGTTCCCAGGACCTTGCGGGCCTCACCGGCCTTTTCCATGTTCAGGAGGACATTTGCCTCGTGAAGGCGCATCGTCTGGCGTTCGACCTCGGATTGAGCGTGCGCTTCGAGCCCTTGCCAGGCCTTGAGCGCAGCGGCCCAATCCGGATCCCGCAGGTCGTAGAAGGACTCGGCGTACCGGTAGGTGAACTCGATCCGGTCCGGAGCGAGTTCGGCGGCGCTCCTGAAGGCCTCCTGCATCGAGTGGTCGACGGCGGCCCTGGTCCATTCGCCGCTGCTTAGGAAATCATCCCGGGCCTCGCAGAGCAGCGTGCCAAGCTGGTAGTGGTAGAGCGGCTCGCCGGGCTCGAGCTTGATCGCCGCGAGGAAGTAGTTGATTGCGTCGAGCGGCTTGCCCTCCTCCGCAAAATAGTTGCCCAGCTCGTTTTTCACCAATGGGATATCAGGATCGAGATCGTTCGCCTTCGTGAGGATCGCGACGGCCTCCTTTCTGAGGCCGATCTTCCAGAGCATGTATCCGTACGCGGCGTAGCCCGCGGCAAACCCGGTATCGTCGCGCAGGAGCGACTCGTACTCGTTGGTGAGCTGTTCCACGCCAGTCTTGAAGGCCGCGTTCTTCATGTCCTTGCCCTGGGCGGTCGCATCGCCAAACAGCACTTTCTGGTGCTCGGCGATCTCCTTCAGCCGATGCTCCGGCATCGTTTCCGACGCCGCGGGCGCCACGGCCCTCGCGGGCACGGCAATCGCCGCGGCGCAAACGGCTAACAGGAGGACTGGGCGGAGATGCATGGGGTGCGGACGAAACCCCGTGGACAGCGGGGCGCCCGTTGCGTTCAGAAAATCTGTCCCCTGACGGTCCGACAAAGCGACAAAAAATGCACTATTCGCTTTCGCATCGTTGCCGCGACCCCTATAACCCGAATCCATGGCACAGGCAATGCGTTCCGTCGCGCAGAACAAGCCAGGGGCTGCCCCGCCGTCCGACGTGTTGGGTGCCGCCGTCGAAAGGCTGAACGATGTCGTGATCGTGGCCGAGGGCCATCCGGTCGATGAACCGGGCCCTCGCATCCTCTTCGTCAACCCGGCATTTGAGAAGATGACCGGGTATACGTCCGCGGAGGTGGTGGGCCGTTCGCCCCGATTCCTGCGGGGGCTAGACACGTCGAAGTCCGAGCAACAGCGTTTGGATGAGGCCTTGCACGCGCGCAAGCCGGTCCGGGTCGAGCTGCTCAACTACAGGAAGGACGCCACGCAGTTTTGGGTGGAGATCGCGGCGACGGCAACTTCCAGCCCCTCTTCGGCGGGCGAGTATATCGTGTTCATCATGCGCGATATCACCGAGCGGAAAAGGGCGGAGGCCGCATTGCGCGAGCAGGAGCGATCGATGGCCACCCTCTTCAGCAACCTGCCCGGGATGGCGTACCGCTGCAGCAACGACGGGTTCTGGACGATGGAGTTCGCGAGCTACGGCTGCCGCGACCTCACGGGTTACGATCCCGATGCCATCATTGGCAACCGGCTGACAACCCTTGATGAGATCATAGATCCCGACGACAGGAAGGCCGTGCGCGACCTCAAGACGCGGTCCCTGGATCGCGGCGAGGCGTTTGAGCTCACCTACCGGATCCGCACGCGGGAGGGCCCTGTCAAATGGGTCTTCGAGAGGGGCCGGCCGGTTCCCGGTCCGGACGGCCGCGTCCGGTGTTTCGAGGGCTTCATCACCGATGTCACCGAGCGCAAGCTCCTGGAGTTCCAGGTGGCCCAGAACCAGAGGCTTGAGAGCATCGGGACCCTTGCGGGGGGGATCGCGCACGACCTCAACAACGTCTTTGCGCCGATCATGATGGCCGGAGAGCTCCTGTCGGACAAGGCCAGCGACAATGAATCGGCCCAGCTCCTCGAGGTCATCTCGGCGAGCGCGCGGCGGGGCGCGGGGCTCGTTCGCCAGATCCTCCTGTTTGCGCGCGGGATGGAGGGCCAGAGGGTGGCGGTCGCCCCGTCGGCGCTCCTGGCGGAGATCCGGGCCTTCCTCGACAGCACCATGCCGAAGTCGATCCGGATCGACATCGATGTTCCGGCGGACCTGCCCGCGATCTCCGGGGATCCCACCCAGCTTCACCAGGTGCTGCTCAACCTCTGCGTGAACGCGCTCGACGCCATGCCCTCGGGCGGCAGGCTCGCGATCTCGGCGGCGCCCATGATGCTGCCGCCCTCGGCTCCCCGGCCGCACCCGGACGCCGTTCCCGGGGAGTTCATCCGGATCGACGTCGCCGACACGGGCTGCGGCATTCCGGACATCCTCAAGGGCCAGATATTCGACCCGTTTTTCACGACAAAGGGAGTGGGCCGCGGCAGCGGGCTCGGCCTCTCGACGGCGCGCTCGATCGTGAAGGCCCACCGCGGATTCATTACGTTCACGTCAGCCGAGGGCTCCGGCACGACCTTCTCCGTCTTCCTCCCCGCCGCGTCCGCCGGCCTGTCCCCGCCGGCCCGCGACGGCCAAGCGAAGGCGGACATCGTCCCGCTTCCGCGCGGACGGGGCGAGCACATCCTGGTCGTGGACGACGAGGTGTCGGTGCGGCTCATCATGCGCACCACGCTTGAGAACTTCGGTTTCCGCGTGTCGACGGCCGCGGACGGCGCCGAGGCGGTGGCGCTGTTCAGGAATCCCTCGGGACGTTTCAATCTGGCCCTGGTCGACATACAGATGCCGGGGTTGGACGGCGGGAAGACGATCGTTGCCTTGCGCCACCTCCGACCGGACCTCGCCGTCGTGGGGGCGAGCGGATCGCCCACAAGCGAGGACCGGGAGCATGCGGCCGCCAACGGTGTCCGGCATTTCCTGGAGAAGCCCTTCAGCGTCGAGACCCTGATTCGCACGGTGCACGCCGCGATGGCGAAGACGGCTCCGTGAACCAGCTAGACCGCCACATCTTCAAGAGCATTCTCGTCACGTGCGCCGGGGCCGTGTGCCTGTTCGCGTTCGTGCTGATGTCCGTGAACATTGTTCGCGACCTGCTCGGCCCCATGCTCTCGGGCCAGCTGCAGCTCCTCATGTTTGGGCGGCTCGTGCTCCTGCTGCTGCCGTTTGTCATCTCGTACGCGCTTCCCCTGGGAATGCTGACCGGCGTCCTGCTGACTCTCGGGCGGCTGTCCTCGGACAGCGAGATCACGGCGATGCGCGCGGCGGGGCTCAGCGTTCCCAGGATAGCCGCGCCCGTCCTTGTCCTCGCTGTCCTTGGGGTCGCGCTCGGGCTCAGGGTCAACTTCGAGTCGATGCCGTGGGCGAGGGTGCAGTACCACAGGGAACTTGCGGCGGCCGTGCGCGCCAATCCGCTCAGCTTCATCGTCCCGAAGAAGTTCATCAGGGACTTTCCCGGCTACGTGATCTATGTCGGGTCCATGAAGGAAACGGACGTGCGCGACGTCTGGCTCTGGGCCCTCGACGACGACCACCGGGTGGTCCGGTTCGTCCACGCCGAATCCGGGCGCGTGGACTACGACGAGGCGACGAACGACTTCATCGTCACCCTCGCCAACGCGCGGAGCGAGGAGCATCCGCGGAAGAAGCCGGAGGATTTCTCCCAGTCCCTGATGGTCAATTCGTTTGGACAGGTTGACCCGGTCCGGCTCTCCCTTGCGCGGTATTTTGGCGCCCCGACGATCCACCAGAAGCTGCCGTGGATGACCTATGGCGAGCTCAGGTCCGAACGGGCCAGGCTCGCGCGGGAGCCCGTGCAGTCGGGCATGGAGAAGCAGCACGACCGCGACCTCATGAAGGTCTCCCTCACCATCCAGGACAAGTTCAGCATGGCGCTCGCCATCTTCACCTTTGCATTCATCGGGATCCCGCTCGGGATAAAGGTGTCCCGGAGCGAAACGAGCGCGAACCTCGGGATCGCCGTCCTGCTGGCCCTGGGATACTACTTCCTCACCGTCATGGTGGGATGGCTCGACCAGCATCCCGAGTACCGGCCGGACCTTCTGCTCTGGGCGCCAAACATCCTGTTCTTCGCGCTGGGGCTCTGGCTGCTGAGGCGCCTGGATCGGGCCTGAAGGCGGCAGGCGGGAACCCCTCCGGCGGCGCTTCGCCGACGCTCCCTAGAAGGCCTGCAGGTCCGCGAAGGCCTGCTTCGCGACGAGCCCGCTCCGGCCCTCGATCGGAGCCATCATCTGCCCGCACACCGGTATCGAAGCTCGGTCGGAGAGGAGCGACCGGGCCGTATCGCCAAGGCGGACAAACTCAACGCCGGAGCCCCGACATGCCGCCAGGAACTCGCGGAAGACCGCGCGGCGCCCCATCCCCTCGATTTCGGCGTGAAGCGTGAGCACGTTGAGCCCGTCGGCGCGCAGGAGCGAATGCAGGTGCGGGGCGATCGCGGAATCAGGAAACTCGGGCCGGCCCATCAGTTCGTCGAGCGTCGGGAGTGTGCTTGGAATCTCGAGCGTCCGGAAAACCCTGCCCTCGATCCGGGGGAAGAACGGATGCGTCCCCCGCGTGTCGCTCGAATAAAGGAGCCCAGCCTCGTCGTACACCTCGCGGCTCCTGGAATTGCTCTGCCATCCCGCCGCGCCGGCCGTGTTCGCCTCCACCCCGAATATCCGGGCGAATTCCGCCCGGGCTGCCGCAAACTCGGCCCGGACCGAGGCGAGGTCCATCCCCTGCATGAAGTCCTGCCAGCGGTAGTGGTTGTAGCAGTGGATCCCGACCTCGTAACCCTGGTCCCGGACAGCCCGCATCGCCCCGGCGTTGCGCCGCCCGATATGCGGAGCCGGGAGGAGCGTTCCGTTCAGAAGCGTGCGCACGCCGTATATCCCGATGACGCTTGTCCGGGTGACCTTGCCGAGGAAGCCCGGCCGGAACACGCGCGTGACCGCCCGGCCCGTCTGGTCGGGGCCCAATGAGAACAGGAAGCACGCCGCCGCGCCGAATTCCCTGCAGTCCGCAGCGAGGCTGGGAACCCCGATGCGCGTCCCGCGGTCCGTGTCGACATCAACCTTGAGCGCGAGTCGGACCGGCATGGCTCTCAGTCGAGCTTATAGTCCTTGTGGGCCAGGTGGTAGTCGAGCGTCAGCTTGATCGCCGTCCTCAGGTCCACCTTCGGCGTCCATCCGAGCTGCCTCCTGATGGCGGCGACCGAGGGCACGCGCCGCTGGATGTCCTGGTAATACTTTCCGAAATACTTTCCCGACGACACCACGACCGTCCTCGCCTTCGCCGCCTGGGCCCGGTACTCCGGATAGTCCTTGAAGGCGGCGATGATGAGCTTCGCGAGCCTGGCGACGCTGACGTTGTTTCCCGGGTTGCCGATGTTGAAGATCTGGCGGGAGGCCCTGCCGCCCTTGTTCTCGATGATCCGCAGAAGGGCGTCCACGCCGTCGTCGATGAAGGTGAATGACCGGCCCTGCTTGCCGCCGTCGACCAGCTGGAGCGGCTTTTCAAAGATCACGTTTGAGATGAACTGCGTGAAAAGCCGGGAGCTGCCCTCCTTCGGCTCAAACACGTTGTCGAGCTTGGGCCCGATCCAGTTGAAGGGCCTAAAGAGCGTGTAATCCGCGCCGTCCCGCACGCCGTAGGCGTAGATCACGCGGTCGAGAAGCTGCTTCGAGCAGGCGTAGATCCAGCGCTGGCGCTCGATCGGGCCGTACACCAGGGTGCTCGTCGCCTCGTCGAGCTCGCTGTCGGGGCACATCCCGTAGACCTCGGAGGTGGAGGGGAAGATGATCCGCTTCCGGTATTTCGCGCACTTGCGGACGATCTCGAGGTTGGCCTCGAAATCCAGCTCGAACACCCGCAGCGGGTCCTTCACGTACTGCACCGGGTTTGCGATCGCGACGAGCGGCAGCACCGCATCGCATTTCTTCACGTGGTATTCGATCCATTCGCGCGAGATCGTGATGTCGCCCTCGACGAACCTGAACCGGGGGTTCCCGAGGCAGTCGCCGAGCTTGTGGTCGCCGACGTCCATCCCGTAGACCTCCCAGTCCTTCCGCTTCAGGATGGCGTGCGTGAGGGAGCTTCCGATGAAACCGTTGGCACCGAGGATGAGGACGCGGAGGGGCATGGGCTTGGAGCCCCGATAAACCACGAAAACGGCCAAATGACACGAAAGAACATCGTCCTCGGTGCGCGCGACGACGAAGGGCCCGCGCCCTGGCAGGGGCGCGGGCCCGGCGGACCGGCAAAGCTCGGCTCAGAAAAGAATGCCCGCCTCTATTGCAAAACGGGTCTGGCTGCGGTTGGTGCCAGTCGGCCCAAGGGCCATTCCACTGGTGGTAGACGATGCCTGCACAAGGGAAATCTCAGCGCGAGTGAACAGGACGCCGACCTGGTACGTGGGCGTGAACGTGAGCGACCACGCCTTGCTTCCCGGCCCGTATAGCATGTTCACGGAACCATCCGTGGCGCTGCCCGACGACGAGATATACTCGGCGCGGCCAGCCAGATTGAAGCTGGTGTTGGGAACCGCGTAGTTCACGAGCAACCCCGCACCAGAAGTCGACGATGCCTTCGCGATGCCGATATCAGCGCCGGAATTGGTGTCACAGTATTGCAGGTAGGGTTGAACAATCCACGCACCGGATGAGTACGTGTAGATTAGGCAGTCCATCTGCTTGTCGTTATTCTGGTACAGCGGTGTCGCAATCGTCCCATAGCCTGTTTTCCCGGCGTTTCCCATGATCACAAGCGCCAGCGTATTCGCGCTGTTGACCGTCCAGGTCGCGGATCCCGAGTACCAGTTGAACCGGTTCGAGTAGAAACCATCGTTCCATGAGGCCGAAAAGGCCACCGGGCCTGCCGTGTAGTTTGCCTGAACGCCCCGGTTGACGGCGTTTTCCTGATTCCAGAGGAGCCCGCGCTCGATGTTCATGTTCTCGAAGGTGAACGTGTACTCGGCGCCCATGAGCGTCGGAAGTTTGCCCGCCTCGATGGAGAAGCTGCTGTTGGGCGCAATCTTGATGAATGCCTGGGGAAGCGGACCGTAGAAATCGTTGGTCGCATTCCCCGCTGTCAGGTACGGGGCGCCCAGCGCCGGCAGTGAATATACACCGGCCTGGATGAAGAACTGGAACACGCCGTCGACCTTCTGGATGAAGACCTGCGCGTTGCTCACGTCAGCCAGCTCTTTGCGGTCTCCCGGGAAGGCGTAATCTTCCGTGAGGGCAAGGCCGGTGACCGCCCCCGAGACGTAGATCTTGCCGAAGTCCGGGATGTCGAAACTCTCCGGCTTAAGGTTCACGGTGAGGGGCCCGGCCATCGACGGGGTCGAGACAGGCGAGGTCGGGGCTGCGGCTGGCGCAACCGGGACAGCAGCCGCGGCCGGGGCCCCGGGAGCAACCGGTGCTGCGGCGGCGGGCGCAGCAGTTGCTGGGGCCGTCGTTGTTGCCGTTTGCGCCCGGGCGGAGGCCGCCCAAAGGGAGACGGCGCCGATGCACAGCGCGCGCAGCATCATATTCTTCTGGTACATAATGTGTTTGGTCATTGGTAGTCGGTGTTTGCTAGGTAATTGCGGATTCCGCCCGAATCTGTCTCACCCGGTGTTGGGAGTGGGCCCGCTTATTGTTTAAGCAAGATCTCTGCCAGATTCTTGATGCAGCGCTTCATTTTCACATTCTAACGACTGCCCAGCGGGCCCGATAATAAAAATGGGGCCAAGAAGCGTTTCATTATTGCTAAGGCATGGCCCGGTTCGATGGGCTTTCCCCTTAATTATTCAATCGGGCTCAAAATCGGGCCGAACGGGGGCAATTAAACCGATTTTGGCACCAACTATGCTAAACGACCGAGGACTCCACTTAATGTTTTCTTAATGTCCTCCAGCTCTCATGAGGCTTTACCGCCACGATTTTCGCGAATGAATTGACGCCCGAGCTTTCCGCCGCAAGAAGCCTTCCTCCACGCTCGCTTAACCTACAACACCCAGGAGCCCTCTCCTATGACACCGAAAGAAGTAATTGCCCTAGCCAAATCAAAGGAGGTCAAGATCGTCGACCTCAAGCTCTGCGACATCCTCGGGACGTGGCAGCATTTTGCGATCCCCGTCTCCGAACTGACGGATTCGGTCTTCACCGAGGGCGTGGGCTTCGACGGCTCGTCGATCCGCGGCTGGAGGGCGATCAATTCCTCGGACATGCTGGTGTTCCCGGACCCGGCCACCGCATTCATCGACCCATTCGCGGCGAACACGACGCTGTCGCTTGCCTGCGACACGTATGATCCGATAACCAAGGAGCCGTACGACCGGGATCCGCGCGTCATCGCCAAGAAGGCGGAGGCCTATCTCAAGAGCACGGGTCTCGCCGACACGGCCTATTTCGGGCCTGAGGCCGAGTTCTTCATCTTCGACGGGGTCTCCTATGATTCCACCTCGAACGCCACCCACTACAAGGTGGACTCGATCGAGGGCATCTGGAACCGCGGCCGGGAGAAGGAGGATAACGGCTCTCTCAACACCGGGTACAAAGTCAGGCACAAGGAGGGATACTTCCCGGTGGCCCCGACCGACAAGCTGATCGACATCCGCAACGAGATGATCCTGACGATGATCTCGCTCGGCGTGGCGATCGAGCGCGAGCACCACGAGGTGGCCACGGCCGGCCAGGCCGAGATCGACATCGTGTTCGACACGCTCTTGCGCACGTCGGACAAGATGACCCTGTACAAGTACGTGGCGAGGAACGTCGCCTACAAGTACGGCAAGACGGTCACGTTCATGCCCAAGCCCCTTTTCGGGGACAACGGCTCCGGAATGCACACCCATCAGTCGCTCTGGAAGGACGCCAAGCCCCTGTTCGCCGGCAACGGCTACGCCGGGCTGAGCGAAATGGCCCTGTATTACATCGGGGGAATCCTGAAGCATGCGTCGGCGCTGTGCGCGATCTGCAATCCCACCAACAACTCCTACAAGAGGCTGGTCCCGGGCTATGAGGCGCCGGTCAACCTCGCCTATTCCGCCCGGAACCGCTCGGCCTCGGTCCGGATTCCGACCTACAGCCCGAGTCCGAAGGCCAAGCGCATCGAGTACCGCACGCCCGATCCGGCCGCGAACCCGTACCTTGCTAACGCGGCCATGCTCCTCGCCGGCCTCGACGGCATCCTCAACAAGATCCACCCGGGCGAGCCGCTCGAGAAGAACCTGTATGACCTGCCGCCGGAGGAGAAGGCCAAGGTGCCGCACGTGCCCGACTCCCTGAGGGGGGCGATAGAGGCTCTCGAGAAGGACCACGCATTCCTGCTCAAGGGCGGCGTGTTCTCGAAGGACTTCCTCGACAACTACATCGAGATGAAGAAAGGCGAGTACGATGCCGTGCGCCTGCGGCCGCATCCGTACGAGTTCTTCCTCTACTACGACGTCTGAGTCTCGCAGCTCAGCGGTGCCGCCGGGCCAACAGGAAGATCACCACAAAAAGGGCGATCTGGAGCAGGATGAAGCCGGCGACCAGCAGCGCCGTAGTGCTCCGGCTTTTCCAGGGCTGGGGCGCCCTCAGCCTCTGGTCGCGGTGCGTGACCTCGACCTTGTCGAGGTTCTCGAGGTCGCTCTTCATCTCGACGCCGGATTGATACCGCATGCGCGGGTCGCGCTCCATCGCGTGCAGGATGACTTCCTCCACGGCCGGATTCAGCTCCGGGTTGATCTTGCGCGGGGCCTCCGGGTCGCCGGTCACGCGCGCGTTCATCACCACGTAGGGGCTTTCCCCCTCGAAGGGGGTGGAGCCGGTCACCATCTCGTACAGGATCGCCCCCAGGCTGTAGATGTCGCTGCGGTGGTCCCCCCGCTTGCCGCGGACCTGTTCCGGCGAGATGTAATCCGGCGTCCCGAGGGTCGGCGTCAGGCCGACGAAGGTCAGCCGCCGGGCCTTCTCGACGCGGGCGATGCCGAAGTCAAACAGCCGGATGCCGCCGTCGCTGCAGACCATGATGTTCTGCGGCTTTAGGTCGCGGTGCGCGATGCCGTTGGTGTGGAGGTACTCGAGCGCATCGCAGATCTTTATCGCGAACGACACCGCCTCGCCCTCCGACAGCGCCTTCCGCTTGGCTAGCATCTCGGAGAGGGTCTTCCCCTCGAGGAATTCCATGACCAGGTAGGGCCGGCTCTTGGGCCCGTCGACCTTTATCACCTTGAGGATCGAGGGATGGCTGAGCTGCGCGCCGATCTCCTCCTCCCGGCGGAAGCGCTCAAACCCCGCCACGTCACTCTCCAGGGTCATCAGGGGAACCTTGACCGCCACGCTCTGACCGGTCGTCCGGTCGTTCGCCCTGAAGATCGAGGCCATGTTGCTGCGGGCGATGAGGTCGGTGAGCTCGAAACGGCCGTCGAGCAGCATTCCGGGGCCGAGGTCGCCGGTGCCGGCCACGGCGGCGGCGATCTCGACAGCGGCCTTCTTCGGGGGCGTGCCGGCCCCTAGGGCGACGCGGGCCGACTGCGCGACCTGCTCCAGGTTGCGGACCTCGATCAGCTGCAGCGAGATGTTGTCGTCGCTCCCGCGCTTCCCGGCCAGGGCCACGAGTTCCTTGCACGCGTCGTAGGCGTGCGAGCGGGCCACGATCTCGCGCATCTCCTCGTCGAGCACGAACGCGTGCAGGCCGTCGGTGCACTGCAGGACGAAGTCCCCGTGGTGGACCAGCTGGGTCGCGAAATCAGGCTGGCAGAACGGCTCGGAGCCCAGGCTTCGGGTGAGCTCGCTCCGCCGCGGGCTCGCCATGGCCTGCCGCTCGAGCAGGAGCCCAAGCTTGACCGGCACCGACGTGACGACGTGGTCCGTCGTCAGGCGTCGGATCGTCTTCTGGCGGATGAAATAGGCCCGGGTGTCGCCGACGTTGGCCACGTACGCGGCGCCGTCGCGGAAGATCGACGCGACCAGCGTGGTGGCCATCCTTTGCCCCTGAAACTGAGCCACCGAGTTCTCATGCACGCTGGAGCAGGCGGCCGTGAACATGCGCCGCAGGAGCGTATAGGGCTTCGTCGCCCCTGGCTCCGACTGGAACTCCTTCAGGGCGATCTCCACCGCGAGGCGGCTGGCGATTTCCCCGTGCTCGTAGCCGCCCACGCCGTCGGCGAGGAGCGCCACGCCCCCCTGCGTCTCCCTCGTGAGCGGATCCGGCGACTCCCAGAAATCCAGCGAGTCCTCGTTGACCGGCCTGACAGGGCCTGCGGTTGAAAGGCGTGCGTAGCGCAGTCGCATGGATCAGGCGAAAAAAAATGGCCCCGCTGCCTTGGGCAGGCGGAGCCATTGATACTTATGCGGCGCGGGGCCGGGTCAATGAGATCTACGCGGGCTTCTCGGTCAGGATGATCGGCTTGCCCGCCGCCTTGCTGGTGCTGGCGAAATACCACCAGCCGTAGAGGCCCCAGAGGAAGGCCACGCCGAGGGCGATGTACGACTCGTGCCAGCTCATGCCGGCCACGCTGAACGGCCCTATGAGGTAGAACAGCATGCAGAGCAGGTTGGCCAGGAAGCCGAACACCGGGATCACCATGTGCTTAATCCCGTTGAACATATGGTGCTCCTTGAAGGCGACTATCGCGACGATGCAGGTCGTCATATAGAGGAGGAACGTCCCGAAGTTGCTGACCAGCGTCGTGATCAGAAACGAATTGGGGATCCAGGTGTAGACATGCGGGCTGAAGATCCCGAAGCTGTACCAGATGTTGTGCTTGTCCAGGGCCGCCGGGTCGGATGACTGGCCCCCGAGGTACGATACCACCGTGATGATGCCGATGAAGATCGACAGGACCGTCAGCGTCCAGATGGAGCGGTGGGGCGTCAGGTTCCTGCCATGCAGCAGGCCGAAGTGCGCGCCCACCTCCTGGTCGCGGCCCATGGCATAGGTCACGCGCGCCCCCGTGTTTATGCAGGCCAGCGTCGTGCCAATCAGGGCGAGGAACACGGTCGCCGCCTGGACCAGCATGAACGCCTTGCCCGCCGCGTAGCTGCCGAAGACCCACGTTCCGGCGAGCACCATCATGTCCCCGATCGGCGCGCTCGAGGCGCCGGCCGTTGAAAGGGTGTACCCGCTGTTCAGGAAATAGTTCGCGGCGTAATACTCGAACAGGTAGCAGATCGCTCCCTGGATCGTCAGCGAGAGCAGGATGGCCCAGGGCAGATGCCTCTTCGGATCCTTGGCCTCCTCACCCATGGAGGTCACCGATTCGAACCCGACCAGGATCAGGATCGCGACGCAGGCCTGGACGATGATGTAGCTGAACTTGTGGGGGCCGATGACCGACTTGGCCGTGGGGTGGTAGTTGAACGTCTGCGCGCCCGTGGAATCCGCCGTGTAGGCGGCGTCCTTGTAGTCGATCGTGAAGGGGGCGGCCTTCGCGACGGTCGTCGGCTTTCCGTCCGCATCGGCCGGAAGCGGATTGCCGTCCTTGTCCGCGCCGTCCTGCATCTGGTACGCGGGGGTGCCGTCCGCGTTCTTGGTCGGCTTGCCGTTGGCGTCGAGCACCGGCAGGGGGTTGCCCTTGTCATCGTTTACCGTCACCCGGGCGACCTGGTAGTTCACGGCGATGCCGTTCGAGAGGTGATATGCGGTCGAGCCCTGCGGGTGGGATCCGCGGTAGGCGATCGCGATGATGCTGAAGACCACCAGGGCCGAGATCTGTATGATGTTGACCGCGATGTTGACCGCCGTGCTTCCGACAACGCCGCGGAAGGCGATATAGCCCACCCCGATCGCAAAAATGACGCAGAACAGGATCATCTCGAGCGGACTGTTGTAGACGCCACTGAAGGTGTCGGGGAACAGGTAGCCGGAGAGATAGCCGACAAGAAGCGCGGTGACACCGACCATGACCCCGGGATACACCCAGTAGTACAGGTGGCTCGCCCAGCCGGTGAAGAATTTCACAACGCGCGCGAATTTGTACGCCTTGGTCTTGGAAAGGAAGGCCTGCTCGGCGTAGTAATACGACGAACCGGCCCCTGGGTAGAGCCGGGACAGTTCGGCGTAGCTTACGGCCGTGGCGTAACACAGGAGCAGCGCCATGAGTATGCCGAACCACATGGTGCATCCGGCTATGGGTGCGCCATAGAGCGCTTGCTCCTGGAAGGTTAGCCAGAGGAAGGCGCCTGGTGCGATCAGGGCCATTGCGTTGACGGTCAAGCCGGTGAGGCCCAGCGTGGGCTTCATCGTCGGAGTGGCGGGGGTACTGGAGCTGGTTGGAGCAGGCATAGGTCTTTGGAATCGATATGGCGGGTGCTGGCGGGCGTGCCGTAGCGGTTAGGTCAGGGTTGGAGTCATGATCTGGATCTTAATGCGGATTTAACGTCCGCGTTGCCCCCGTAGCCGCTTGTGTGCCAATTCCCCCAAAACTTTATTTAGCGCACATCATGTGCGCCTGGGCGTGCAGTCCGAAGCCCAGCGCCCGGGCCCACGGCCCGGCACAGGCCCGCCATTCAGCTAGAGCAGCTGGCCCGGGCTCACGGCCGGCGCCGGGGCGCCCCGCCATTCCGTGCGCGTGAGCTCGAGCGCGCCGTCGCCCGTTGCAATTATGAGCGGCGAGACCGACAGGATTTCGCCAGGCTTGCCCTTCCGGCCAAGGGCGGCGGGCGGATCCGGCTCGGCCCACCAGACCATCAGGCGCGCCTGGCCGACGTCGGAAAATGCGCCGGGATAGGGATCGGTGACGGCGCGGACAAGGTTGAAGATCCGGCGGGAGGATTGGGTCCAGTCGATGCGGCCGTCCTCGGGCGTGCGCCCCCCGAAATACGTGGCCTGCGACGCGTCCTGCGGGGTCTCGGGCGCCGTGCCGGAAAGGAGGGCTTCGATCTGGCGCTCCAGCACGCGGCGGGCGCACGGAAGCGCCTTGCGGAACGCCTGCTCCGCCGTGTCCCTGGGCCCCAGGTCCACGCCCTCCTGGTCGACGATGTTGCCCGCGTCGGGCTCCCTGACCATCCGGTGGAGCGTCATCCCGATGCGGGGCTCGCCGTGGAGCACGGCCCAGTTGATCGGCGCGCGGCCCCGGTATTTGGGCAGGAGCGAGCCGTGCATGTTGAAGGCGCCCAGGGGGGCGAGGCCCAGGACCTTCATGCTGATCATGTTCCGGTAGTACACCGACAGGATCAGGTCCGGCTTCATCTGGGCGATCCGCGCCACCCATTCGGGCGTGCCGACCTTCCCGGGGGTGTGGACGGGCACCCCCTTGGCCCGGGCGGCGGGCGCCGGGGTCTTGAACCAGATCTTCTCGCCCGGGCTGTCCTCGTGCGTGATGAGCGCGACGACGTTATCCCCGCGGGCGAGGAGCAGCTCCAGGCAGTCGTGGCCGACCTCGCTGTAGCCGAAGAAGAGGATCCGGGGGGCTGGCATGGGCGCCGGCCGCGCTAGTCCGCGGTCTCAAGGATCTCCCGGATGAAGTAGCGCTGGCGGGACCGCACGACCTGGTAGGTGCGGCCGATGTATTCGCCGATGAGCCCGATCCCGACCATCGTCACGCTGATCAGGAAGAAGAGGATTCCGAAGAGCGTGAACAGGCCGCCCTCCTCCGGCCCCAGGATGAGCCGGCGCAGCGCGAGGACGATCATGAGCAGGAAGCTGCCCGCCGCGCAGGCCATTGAAACCATCGTGAAGAGCTGGAGCGGGGCCAGCGAGAATCCCGTGATCAGGTCGAAGTTGAGCCGGATGAGCTTGTAGATCGAGTAGTTCGACACGCCCGCGTGCCGCTCCTCGTGCTTCACGCCCACCTCGGTCGGGTTGCCCGAGAAGCTGTACGCCAGCGCCGGGATGAACGTGTTGACCGCGCCGCTCTGGATGATCGCGTCGATGATCGGCCGCTTGTAGGCGCGCAGCATGCAGCCCTGGTCGGTCATCTCGATGGAGGTCGTCCTCCTGCGCACGAAATTGATGATCCGTGACGCCAGGGTCCGGAACAGGCTGTCCTGGCGTTCGATCCGGAAGCCCCCGACATAGTCGTGGCCCGTGTCGATCAGCGCGAGGAGCTTGGGTATCTCCTCGGGCGGATTCTGGAGGTCGGCGTCGAGGGTGACCACCACCTGGCCCCGGATGCGCTCGAACGCGGCCATGATCGCCATGTGCTGGCCGTAGTTGGTGTTGAAGTCGATGACGCGCGTGACGTCCGGCCGCGCGGCATGCTGCTTCCTCAGGAGCTCAAGGGAGCGGTCTGTGCTCCCGTCGTTCGTGAAGATCACCTCGTACTTTCGCCCGAGGCCGTCGAGGACCGGGTACAGCCGCGAGAAAAGCAGCGGAAGGTTCGGCTCCTCGTTGTAGACCGGGATGACGACGGAGAGATTGGGCGCGGCACTCATGGCTTGCGGTGCTTCCTGAGGATCGATGCGAGCGCGCGGACGACCCGGGAGACGTCGTCGCGCGCCATCGCCGGGAAGAGCGGCAGCGTGAGGATGTTGCGCCCCACGTATTCCGCATTTGGGAAGTCGCCCTCCTTCCAGCCCATCCGCCGGTAGAGCGCGAACAGGTGGATCGCCGGATAGTGCACGCCCGTCCCGATTCCCGCCGAATGCATCTGCTCCATGACCCCGGAGCGCCTGATGGCCACGCGCTCCTCCGGGAGGACGACCTGGAACATGTGCCAGTTGCTGTCGGTGAAATCCGCGGGCGGGAGCCCGATCCCGAGCGACCGGGCCTCGGGCCGGTCGAACTCCTCGAAATAGGCGCGCGCCAGGTCGCGCCGCTTGGCCAGGAATTCCCCGAGGTGGGGCAGCTGGCCGAGCCCGATCCGCGCGGCGACGTCGGTCATGTTGAATTTCCCGCCGACCCGTTCGACCTCCATCCCGTCGTAGCCGGTCCGCACCACGCCCTGGAGCCGGTACTGCTCCGCGAGCCTCGCCTCGCGCTCGTCGTTCACGACGAGGCATCCTCCCTCGCAGGTCGTGATGTTCTTGTTGGCGTGGAAGCTGAACGACACGAAGTCACCGAATGCCCCAATCCGCCTCCCCTTCCAGGTGCTTCCGAAGGACTGCGCCGCGTCCTCCACCACGCGCAGGCCGCGCCCCCTCGCGATGGCGTACAGCCGGTCGCGGTCGACGGGGAGCCCGGCGAGATCGACCGGGAGGATCGCGCGGGTGCGCGGCGTGACGGCCGCCCCGACGCGGTCGAGGTCGATCGTGCGGGTGGCCCGGTCGATGTCGACGAACACGGGCCTGGCCCCGGTCTCGAGGACCACGTTGCTTGAGGCGACCCAGGTGAGCGGCGTCGTGATCACCTCGTCCCCGGGGCCGACGCCCGCGATCCTGAGGGCGATCTCCATCGTGCACGTCCCCGAATTGAACGCGCGCACGGGGCGGCCCCCGAAAAAGTCCGAAAGCTTCGCCTCGAACGCCTTCACCTGCGGCCCGGAGGTGATCCATCCGGAACGGAGCACCTCCGCGACGCCGGCGATCGTCTCGTCGTCGATCGAGGGCCGGGTGAACGGCAGGAACGGCTCGGCCGGCTTTGGCTGGGGTTTTGCGGCGGCGGGCGATGGCATTGCGGGGGCTATTCTGGGGAACGACAGCCAATCCTCAAGGCTGGTTGCTTAAAAGATAGTGGTGCTGCCCGGTCGCCAGGATGTGGAAATGGAACCCGGGATCGGCGAACAGCGCAGCCACATCCCGGATCCGGGCCACCGCGAACACCCTGCCGCTCCCGGCCCATTCCCTGCGGAACTCGGCGTCGTCGATGAACCGGGCCTTCCGCTCGCCGGGGCCGAGGAACTGGAGCTCCAGCTCGTCCCTGTAGCCGACGAGCCCGACGACGTTGCCCGAGTAGTATGTGAAGTCATGGAAGAAACCGTGGTAGTGGTAGACGCGGTCTCCCGGGCGGACGAGTTCGCGGGCGGCGACGGCGACGTCCTTGGTGCTGCGCAGGTCGATGATCGGCATCGCAAACGAGAGGACTCCGAACACGAAGACAAAGGTCGCCGTCATCGCGACGGCGGCGCCCCTGGCGGCGGCCGTCACCGCCCGCGGCACAAGAGCGCGGATCCCGCCCACGACGAGGATGCCGGCCAGGACAAAGGCGTAGGGTCGAAGCGCGCCCACCTGCGACTCGTCGCGGATCAGCCCCGGCCTCAGCACCGCCGCGCACAGCGCCGCCGCCAGGAGCAGGCAGAGGAAGAAGAAGGTCCGGAGCCCCGTCTGCATCCTCCTGAAGGCGTCCGGCAGGGGAATGGTCGCGGCAAGCCACCTGCCGATCAGCACGGCGAGCGGGGGAAACATCGGCAGGATGTAGTTGATCAGCTTGGATTGCGACACGCTGAAGAACAGCAGGATGAACGCGGCCCAGGTGGCGAAGAACCAGGCCTCGGCGTTCTCCCTGCGGCGCGACCAGCCGCCCGCCAGCGCGTCGCGGCATGAGCCCCACAGGAAGCCCGTCCACGGGAACAGCCCGAGGATCACGATGGGGATGAAGAACCAGAAGGGCTGGTAGCGCCCGTGCCCGTTGTCCGTGAAGCGCTCCCAATGCTCGTAAACGAAGTAGAAACGGGCCCATCCGGGATTCCTGGAGGCCACGACCAGGTGCCAGGGGGCGGCAATGGCGGCAAAGAGGCAGATCCCGCTCGGGAGGTACAGCGGCCGCAGCCTCCCCCATTGGCCAAAGATGAGGAGCCAGAGAAACATGATGGCGCCGGTGACGAGGAATCCCTCGAGCCCCTTGGTCAGGGTCGCCAGCGCCGCACTGGCATAGAGCCCGTAGAAGAGCATCCTTCGCCCCGCGCCCGGCGGCTCCCTCACCCCGAGGATGAAGCAGAAGAGCGTGGCGCTCATCAGGACCGAGAGCGGCACGTCCAGGGTGACCAGGTGCGCGAGGGCGACGTACAGCAGCGAGGTTCCAAGGACGACCGCCGTCCAGAACCCGGCGCCGCGCCCGTAGATCCTCCGGGCGGCGCCGTAAGATGCGAGGATCCCGCCAAGCGCGAAAAGGGCCGGGGCAAGCCGCACCGACCATTCGCTCGGGCCCAGCGCCTTCTCGCATGCCGCCACGATCCAGTACGTGAGCGGCGGCTTCTCGAAATACGGAACCCCGTCCAGTCGCGGCGTGACCCAGTCCCCGGTCGCGATCATCTCGCGGGGAATCTCCGCATACCGCCCCTCGTCCGGGTTGGTGAGGGGCGCGCTCCCGAGCCTCCACGCAAGGAGCCCCCCGAAGACCACCGTGAGGAGGACCAGGTCCCGCCAAAACGAGGTGCCCGTGTCGGATGGGGGCGCGGCCTTTGGACTCACGCGAAGGACCTACGAGCTATCGCCTTTCCACGCAAGTCTTACGCCCGCCCATTCGCGCAACCGCTGTCAAAGCTCATCGGAAATGTCGCGCTCGAGTTCCCGTTCCTTGGCACGGGTTTCGACAATCAAGGGCTCGATCTTGCCTAGAAGATCCAGAGCGTTCCGCGAAATCGCGTCCCAGAGAATGTCGTAATCGATGCCGTCCTACCCATGCGCCAACCAATTCCGCATCCCCACAATCTGGCGCCATGGAATCTCAGGGTGCCTTTCCAGAACATCGTTGGAGATTCGCTTGCAGGCCTCGCCCATCAGTTCAACCACCCGCTCGGCGTGCCGTCTGAGACGCAGATCCGCCGCCAGATCCGCCTGTGAATGTCCCTTTGCCAACTCTGCCGCTTCCTCCGCGAACTCCTTCAGCTGCCGCAGTGTAACTAGGTTTTCATGCGTGCTCATATAGCGCCACCGAATCGGATAGCGCGTCCTTGCGGAAGTAGGCGCTCAGCATAGGGGGCGTGCACAGATCGACGTTTCGTCCCAGCATGTCGGCAAGCTCATCCTGAAAGCCAAAGTGGCGCATTCCAGGATGCTTGCCTGGAAGGTATTCCACCAAGGCGTCAACATCGCTTCTGTTCGGATCGAAATCACCCCGGACCACTGATCCAAACAGACTAAGCTTGCGAACCCCCCGGGCACGGCAAAGCGCCGCGAGCTTCTCGCGGTCGATTGCAATGGGCAGTTCGGAGGTCGTCATGCAACAACCCTAAGCCGGAACCATGCAGTTGGAGACTTTCATGGGTGAAAAAGGCCGTGGTTTGGTGACTGTAATTCCGACTGCAATGCAGTAGAAATCTAATTATCATGCAGCGCCTTACAACTGGTTTTGGAGGGGCCAACTGCATGGTTCCGGCTAAGGATTGCCGATTAGCGCGCAAGGTTCAGTTAGCCAGCCGCGCCGCCAAGGTAGGTGCGACCCCGAGAACCGTTTTAATTTGAGCTCGCTCAATGCGTGGAGCCAAATTGGCCCCGCATGCCGGCAGCAACCACCCGCAACTTCTCCTTCATCTGCGGACAGGACGATTTCCTCGTCGGCCGGATGGGAAGGCAGCGGTTCGAGGAGCTCTCGGGGAGCACGCCCGACGAGTTCTCGCGTGAGGTCGTGAATGGGTTCGCCGCCAACGTCGACGAGGTGGAGACGGCGGTCAACCGCTTCCGCGAGGCCGTCCTGACGATCCCGATGTTCGGGGGCCGGAGGGTCGTCTGGCTCAAGGACGTCAATTTCCTCGCGGACACGGTGACCGGGAAGGCCGAGACGACGGCCAGGAGGGTCGAGGACCTCCAGCAGGTGCTCCAGTCGGTGAATCCCGAGGAGACGGCCGTCCTCATCACGGCGGCCCCCGTGGACCGGAGGCGGTCGTTCGCCAAGTGGTGCGAGAAGAACGCGGACTTCGCCCTCGCGGACGTCGGGGGGGACGAGGGCGGTCTTGGCGCGGTGGTCGACGCCGAGGCGCGATCGATCGGAGCGGAATTCGGGCCGGGCGCGCTCGAGCTCCTCCTCGCGAGGATCGGCCCGAACACGAGGCTCCTCGTCGAGGAGGTCCACAAGCTAGCGGCGCACGCCAACGGGTCCCGGATCGAGGAGGCCAGCGTCGCCGAGATGACCCCCAACGCGGCGCAGGGGGACTTCTTCGAGATGGCGGACGCCTTCTTCAGCGGGGACCTCCAGTGGACCCTCGCGGCCCTCAAGCGGCATTTCTTCGCGGGCGGCGACGCCCGGCCCGTCCTCTCCGCCTTGCAGAACCGCAACAGGATCCTGATCCAGCTCCGGGCGCTCATGGACGCGGGCGAGGCCAGCGTGGGCCCGGGGGGGGTCGCCGGCCTTCAGAAGGCGGCGGCCACCTACGGCGCGGGATACGGCGACGCATCCGGGGAGAAGAGCTCGTTCAACGTCTTCACCCAGAATCCGTGGTACCTGGGGAAGCTGGCGGGCGCCGCCCCGCTCCCGCCGCTCAGGCGCTTGATCGACAACCAGCGGGAATTCATCGACGCGTTCGAGGAGATCATCCGCAGGCCCGCCGGCCAGGAGGAAGTGCTGCGCGACATGGCCGTCCGCTGCCTCGCCGTCTAGCGGGACGCGCCGCCCGGCCGCGGGCGCTTTTCCTATGGCATTCGCGGACAAGGAGGGTTTACTCAACGGCCTGCCGTGAACGAGCCGTCCGACCCCACCCCCAGCGAGCCCGTCCTCAACGTCCTCGCGCAGCGCTACGCGTCGGTGGCGATGAGGGATGTCTGGTCCACGCGCGGAAAGGTCCTCCTCGAGCGCGACTTCTGGATCGCGGTCATGAAGGCCCAGCGGGACCTCGGGGTCCCGATACCCGCGGAGGCGATCAAGGACTACGAGCGCGTCAAGGCCGACATCGACCTCGAGTCGATCGCGAAGCGGGAGCATGCGACGCTCCATGACGTCAAGGCGCGGATCGAGGAATTCTCGGAGCTGGCGAAGAGGCAGTTCATCCACCTCGGCCTCACGAGCCGCGACGTCACCGAAAACGTCGAGCAGCTCCAGATCTTCCAGTCGCTCAAGATCGTCCGGATGAAGGCGGCGGCGGCGCTCCTCGCGCTCGCGCGGCGCGCGGAGGAGCACCGCGACCTGATGATCACGGGGCGCACGCACAACGTCCCGGCGCAGCCGACGACGCTCGGAAAGCGGCTGGCGATGTTCGGGCAGGAGCTCAATGTCGCCTTCGACCGGCTCGACGGGCTGATCGCGCGGTATCCGGTCCGGGGGCTCAAGGGCGCGGTCGGGACGCAGCTCGACCAGCTGACGCTCCTCGGCGGCAGGGCCGACAAGGTCGCGATCCTCGAGAGCCGCATGCTCAAGTACCTCGGCTTCCCCGCGTCGCTCGGCTGCGTCGGCCAGGTCTATCCCCGCGGGCTGGATTTCGAGGTCGTCTCGGCGCTGCACCAGGTCGGGGCCGCGGCGTCGAGCTTTGCGACGACCATGCGGCTGATGGCCGGGGCGGGGCTCATCGCGGAGGGGTTCCAGGAGGGCCAGGTCGGATCGTCCGCGATGCCACACAAGGTCAACGCGCGCAATTGCGAGCGGATCTGCGGATTCTCAACGATCCTCGGGGGCTACGTCACGATGCTCGGGTCCCTTGCGGGCGGCCAGTGGAACGAGGGCGACGTGTCCTGCTCGGTCGTCCGGAGGGTGGCGCTGCCGGACTCGTTCTTCGCCATCGACGGCTCGCTTGAGACGCTGCTCACGGTTCTCGAGCAGATGGAGGCGTTCCCGTCGGCGATCGCCCAGGAGAACGAGCGGTACCTGCCCTTCCTCGCGACCACGACGATTCTCATGGAGGCGGTGAAGCACGGGGCGGGGCGCGAGACGGCCCACGAGGCCATAAAGGAGCACTCGCTTGCCGCCGTGAAGGCGATGCGCTCGGGCACGGCCGGATTCGACCTACTGGACAGGCTGGCTGGGGACCGGAGGATCGGGCTCGGCAAGAAGGCGCTCCAGGCGATCCTGGGGGAGAGCGCCCGGTTTGTCGGGGCGGCTCCCAGCCAGGTCGACGTGTTTGCGGCCGAGGTGAAGCCGCTGGCGAAGCGTGTGAAGGGGGCGGCCGAGTACCACCCGGCGCGGCTTCTGTAGGCGGCCCGCGGGTTCTCCCGAACTTTTCAATTGCGTACCCCCGGGAGGATGCGCTTGCTTGAACCTTCACTGTCCTGACAACCCGTTATCATTTTTCACATGGATGAGCTCGTAGGAAATGTCCTGGTAGGCCAATCTGGCGGCCCCACCTCCGTCATCAACGCAAGCGTGGCCGGCATCGTGGCCGAGGCGCTCAACCATGTCGCCATCGAGGAGATCTACGGGGGCCTGAACGGCGTTCTCGGCATCCTCCAGGAGGACCTCGTGGACCTGGCGTCCGAATCCCAGCAGCAGATCCGGGCCCTGCGCCACACGCCCGGGGCGGCCCTGGGCACGTGCCGCTACAAGCTGAAGAGACAGCAGGATTTCGAGCGGGTGCTCGAGGTCTTCAAGGCCCACAACATCCGGTATTTCTTCTACATAGGCGGGAACGACTCGCAGGATACGGCGGACAAGATCTCCAAGCTGGCCAAGGAGCAGGGTTATGAGCTTCGCGTGATCGGCGTCCCGAAGACGATCGACAACGACCTCACCGGCACGGACCACTGCCCCGGGTACGGGAGCGTGGTCAAGTACCTGGCGATGACGGTGCGGGAGATCGCCTGCGACAACGAGGCGATGGGACAGGGCGACCTTGTATCCATCGTCGAGGTGATGGGGAGGAGCGCCGGTTGGATCGCCGCGGGCACTGCGCTCGCGAAGCGCCGCGACCACCCGCACGACGCCCCGCACCTGATCCTCCTGCCCGAGGTCCCCTTCGCCCAGGAAAAGGTCCTCGAGGACGTCCGGCGGGTGCTCAAGCGCGAGCGCTATTGCCTGATCGTCGTCGCCGAGGGTCTGGTCGACGCCGACGGCAACTATCTCGCCGCCGACTCCGCCACCGACGCCTTCGGGCACGCCAGGCTGGGCGGCGCGGGCGAGGCTCTCTCCGAGATCATCGAGACGGGCATCCCGAACGCGAAGGTCCGCGTGGCCCGCCCCGGGCTCATCCAGCGCGCGGCGGCGCATGCAGCGTCCAAGACGGACGTCGACGAGGCCTACCTCGCGGGGCAGGCGGCCGTCCGCGCCGCGATCGCCGGGGAAAACGACAAGATGGTCACCCTTGTCCGCGGGGAAACCGAGCACTACACGGTCGAGACCGGACTCGCGCCCCTGAGCGAGATCGCAAACGGGATTAAGAAACTCCCGCGCGAGTGGATCAACGAGGACCTGGTGAGCATGAACTTCCAGTTCCTGCGCTATGCGCAGCCCCTCATCCAGGGCGAGGTGGCGGTGCCGTACGACAACGGCGTCCCGACCTACGCCCGCCTGGACAAGGTCCGGGTCGACAAGGTCCTGCCCGCCTACGAGGTCTGATCCGCGGCCCGAACCGCGACAAAGGGCTCCTCGCGGAGGTCGGGCGCCCGCCTGCCCGCCAGGAGCAGCCACCACACCCGGACATTCAAAAGGACGACCGCCGCGACCAGGGCCAGGAACACGGCCGTGACCGCGGCGTCCACGTGCAGGTTGCGGGCCTGGCGCGGTGAAAGCGCCGCGGCCGCCCCGCTCAGGAACCCGAGCCTGGGGTCCGGGCTGAAGATCTTCATCCAGCCCGCCGTCATCGTGACGGCGAGGAGCCAGGAGAGCGGCAGGAGCGTGACCCACGCGTGGCGCGCGCGGCCCATCTTGATCAGCACGGTCGTCCCCAGCGCAAGCGCGATCACGGCAAGCAGCTGGTTCGCGACTCCGAAGATCGGCCAGAGCGAGTTTATCCCGCCCAAGGGGTCGACGACGCCCTGGTAGAGGAACCATCCCCACGCGCCGACGAAGAGCGCGGTCGCGCCCACGTTTCCCGCGGGCGACCGCGTATCGCCGAGGGGCCGCCAGACGAGCCCGAGCAGGTCCTGGACAAGGAAGCGGCCGACGCGGGTCCCGGCGTCGATCGTCGTCAGGATGAAGAGCGCCTCGAACATGATCGCGAAGTGGTACCAGACGGCGAGCGCCGCCCTGCTGCGGAAGACGCCCGCCAGCATCTGCGCCATGCCCAGGGCGAACGTGGGCGCGCCTCCGGCGCGCCCCACCATCGTCTTCTCGCCGATGCCGGACGCGACCGCCGCCATGTCCGCGGGCGTGACCGCGAACCCGAGCGCCGTGATGTGCTGGGTCACCGCGGCGACGTCGCCCTTCATGTTGATCGCGAAATACTCCCCGGGCCGCATCGAGCACGCGGCAATGACGGCCATGACCCCAACGCACATCTCGGTTATCATCGCCCCGTAACCTATCGCCCTGATGTCCCCCTCGCGGGAGAGCAGCTTGGGCGTGGTTCCCGACGCGACGAGCGCATGGAACCCCGACACGGCGCCGCAGGCGATCGTGATGAAGCAGAAGGGAAAGACCGGGCCGGCAAAGACGGGGCCGGAGCCGTCGACGAACCTGGTCACGGCCGGCATCCGCAGGTGCGGCCCGAGGATGACGATCGCGATGCCGAGCGCCAAGACCGTGCCGATCTTCATGAACGTGCTCAGGTAGTCCCGCGGCGCCAGCAGGAGCCAGACGGGGACGATCGAGGCGACCATCCCGTAGCCCATGATCCACCACGCGAGGGTCGTGCCCCTCATCGTGAGGAGGCCCTCGACCGGCGTGCCTCCGATGAACTGGCCCACCCAGACGGCGGCCAGGAGGCCGGCAACCCCGGCTGCGGTCACCCAGTGCAGCCTCGCCCGGCCGTACCCGCCCGACCGGAGCGCGATCCCCATCGCGACTGCGATCGGCATCGTCGCGGCGATCGTGAAGACGCCCCACGGGGACTCGGCGAGGGCGTTCACCACCACCAGCGCGAGGACGGCGAGGACGATGACGCTGATCGCGGTGACGCTCACGAGGGCGACTAGCCCGGCGAAGGGCCCCACCTCGTCGCGGACCATCCTGCCGAGCGACCGGCCGCCGCGCCGCACCGAGCAGAAGAGGATGACGCTGTCGTGGACTGCCCCCCCGAACACCGCACCGACCAGGATCCACAGCAGACCCGGAAGGTAGCCGAACTGGGCCGCGAGGACGGGGCCGACGAGCGGGCCCGGCCCGGCGATCGCCGCAAAATGATGCCCGAAGACCACCCACCGGTTCGTCCTCACGAAGTCCTTCCCGTCGGCGCGGACGTGCGCAGGAGTCGCCCGCAGATCGTCGACCGCAAGCACCCTGGCCATCAGCCAGGCAGAGTGGAACCGGTAGGCGACCGCGAACACGCAGGCCGCGGCGACCACCATCCAGAGCGCGCTCACCGGCTCGCCGCGGGACCAAGCGAGGACCGCCACGCTCCCCGCGCCGGCCGCGGAGACGCAGGTCCAGCCGGCCGCTCGGAGGATCTTGTTGGGGGCGTTCGGGGCCATGGGGGCTGGGAAGGCGCGCAACCTTGGTGAAAGGGCCGGCTCCGCGCAAGCGCCGGCGCGCGGGTCAACTTGTTGGTTTGCCTCCCCGGACGGCCGTCGCCCATCTTGGGCGGCGCTTTCCCCGGCGAAACCCAATGGCCCCGAACAACGACCAGACCCGCTCCCGGCTGCCGGGGATTGCGGCCGCGCTCCTTTGCATCGGGTTTTGGGCGGCCCTCGCCATCCTGGCCCTTCGCCTGCCCCCCGACGGCCGGGAGCACGGCAACCTCGGGCAGTTCATAGGGCGGCTCCACCCGCTTCTTGTCCACGGCCCGGTCGCGCTCATCGCGCTTGTCCCCCTCATGGAGCTTGCCGGGCTGTCGCGGCGGCGGGCCCACCTCCGCTCCGCGGCCGGCTGGGTCCTCGCCCTCGCGGCGTTCGCCGCGTTCGCCGCCGCGTTCGACGGATGGCTCCTCGCGTGGAGCGGCGGCCTCCGCGGCCGGGATGTCACGCGGCACATGTGGGGAGGGGTGTGGCTTGCCGCCGCCTGCGCCGCGGCGGTCCGCGCCCGCTCCGCCGCGGCCAGGGGCTCCGGGCTGCCCGGCGCATACCCCGTCCTGCTCGCGCTCGCCGTGGGGCTCATGGCCTGGACCGGCCACGGAGGGGGCGCGATCTCGCACGGCAACGGCTTCCTGACCGACAAGATGCCCGCGAGGATGAGGGCGTGGCTGGGGCTCCCCGCCC
>CALAOT010000022.1 GCA_937889545.1 uncultured Opitutaceae bacterium | reverse complement strand
GGCTGCGGGTAAGGCCTCGCTGGTCCATCGTTTCGGCAATCCGATCGTCCAGCCTGACGACGCGGATGAGCCGGAGCCGGAGGCGATCTTGATCCACGATACTCGCACGGGACGGTGCTTCCTCGCCCCGTTCGCGGCCGGGCGTGCGTTCCTCCGGGTGCAAGCTCGGAGTTGAGGCGGCCCCCCGAAGCCGCGCGCGAAAACGATGCGCTGCATTGCGTGATTGCGCTTGGCGAACGGGGGGTACGGAAGCGAATCGGCCGAGCCCGCGGGGGGGTGTGAGTCGGGGGGAGCGACCCCCTTGCGGACGCAATGGGGCCCCATCAGGATACTCCATGTTTTTCCCCGGGAAAAGTCGCTAAATCGCGTCTTTTTCGTCGTTGAGGGTGCCGCCGCGACCCTAAATCCGGCCTTTTTCGTCGTCAGGTATTCCAGCCCAGTACCGCTGACCCCCCGATTTTTGTCTTTTGCATCAAACGCTGAAGGTCATTTTTCACGATTTTTCGCTTTTAGGATTCCGTGGCCCGCCCTTGCTATCATCTCCGGTATGGAAACAACCATACCCAAACCCACCCCCGGCGATGACGGGGAAGCCGAGGTTTCTTCGGTCAAGATCTCGCGGGATACCCGCAACGAATTTAGCCGGCTCGCCCATCATCTCAAGCCGGCGAGTTCGGATGCGCTGGTCCGCTTTCTGATCCGCCATTTTGACGAATCGACTCATCTCAACAATTTCTTCGATCTGAGGGAGCTTTGTGCCCTGACCGACCGGCTGCATACGGTCCTCCTCTTTGTCGCAACGACCAATCTCGAGTTGGGACAGCATTTGCGCCGAACCGAAGCCGGCCATTACCGCCGGCTGGTCCAGTACGGCGACGAGTTGGTTGCCTTGCATAATCGGATGTCGGCTGAAAGTGACCCAGCCCGGCTGGCCGCGAAAGAATGAGGCCCTCCCATGCCAAACATCGTTGACTCCAAAGAGACGTTCTTCGTCGAGATCTCACTCTCGTCGGTAGATCTGGGGGTGTACAGTTTCGTCCGGCAGGCGAAAGGCCTGACCAACGACCGATTGGTGTCAGAATTGGTTTCATTCGGCCTTCAACTCCTGGTGTCGGAACTGCCCGTGCTCTCCCCCGATCAACCGATCGGGAGCGATCTGCAACAGTCGGTCGCCGCGGCCGGGGAATCTCTCCGGCGGTTGGGGAGCCTCTTGGGCGGCGCGGAGAAGATCCTCCTCGACGCCGCCGCTCTCCGCGAGCACTTGGATCGAACCCTCGCCCGCCGGCCATGAACCTTTACAGCGTGGTGCAGGCATCCTACGGCGGGCGGCTCAAACGCGCCGGCCTGGTGCGCCGGCGCCGAAGCCTGAAGGAGACGCGCGACCTGCGCTACTTTTTCCTGGCTTACGCCGACGAGACCACCAAGGCGACTTACGTGGCGCCCGGCGACATCGGCGCGCAAAATGAGGAGGAATATTTGCGCGCCGTGCTCGCCCGGGTGGCACCCTTGCGCCCGGAAATCGACTACGTTCCTTTCCGTTCCCGTGTGGTCGCCTTCGGCCGCGCGGCTCACCCGAAGATCTATGGGACCCATGAGCTGGAAAATATGCCGGACGCCGAGCGCATGGATCGGCTGCGGAAATGGTGGCTGCAAGATACCGCCGCCGAGCCGACGAAGGCGCATCATGTCGTCTTCTCGCTCGATCCGCGCCTGGTCGCCGCCATGACTGAAGCCGGGGCCTCGGCGGACAGCTTTCTTCTGAAGGCGGTCGGCGACGCCTTCACCGAGTTTCAATCGCGATTCTACCCCGGGGATGTCCTCGGATACCTGGTCGCGTTGCATCACGACCGCGCCCACGTCCACGCTCACGTGCTCGTGAATCCGCTTACGCAAAACGGCAGCCGGGTGAACCTCAGCATCCTGCGCCGATTCCGCCTCGGGGACCGGGTGGTCGACGTCCCCTGCCAGCAGGTCTTGAAGGACGCTTTCGAGCGCGAAACCGAGGCCGCGTGCGAACGTTACATTCCGCGACCGCCCGAGGGCCAGGAACCGGCGAGCCAACGGCAAGCGGAAGCTGCCGAACAAATCATGCTCCTGGCCCGGGTCCAGCGGCAACCCGGGGTCAAAGGGGAGAAAGGAATCGATCTGGGCGCCCTTCTTCGGATCCGGGAGGAATTCCTCGGCCGCGCGGACTATTGCGAACTGGTCCGGCAAGGGCGTGATGCCGTCAGCCACCTGTTCGCCGAGGACGTGGCGACGGGACAGCGATACGTCGTGCGCCATAACTTCGCCGCCATCGCCGACAAAGGCGCGAAGGCCCGGTTCCAGACGGTGGCGCAAGCGCGTTCGGCGCTCGGAATGTTCTCCGCCCGAAGCGACGAAAGCTCCACGATCTACGTCAAGGGAATCGAGCCGCCCCGCCTGCGATCGGCCCACGTCCCTCGGGCCAATCCGACTCTTGCGCCGCTGTCGTTTTTCGCCGAGGTCCGCGGCCGGAAAAAATATTTCGAATTGAGGGCGGACAGCAATGAGCGCCTGCGTCAGGAGGTGGCCGAACTCCGAGCGACCATCCTGCGCGAAGATAAGACGGAAACAGAATGCATCATCACTTCGGCAAATACCCTCTTGCACATGATGGGGGCAATCGCCCCCTCCCTCGGCTATTGTCCCAAATTCCTGACCTTGTGGACGCCGGCTCCTGACGGCCGGCCGCGACTGGCTCCGCCGACCGTCGAAGGCCTGAAGTTCGATCAAAGTTTGACCGAGGCTGCCGCCGCGCTCGCTTCGCATCATCAGCCGGTAAATCCCAGCAAGGCCGGCTCAGCCGAACTCGCAGCGCAGGGCGAGCCAAGCTCGGGCGACATCCATACCCATCGCATCGTCGGCGCCCGTCCAGGCTTCCTCGCCAATCGGCATGAAGTGAAATGGGACAACCTGTTGCCCATAAGTCCGCCGCCACCGCCGCCACCGCCGTCACGTCGGCCCAAAGGCCCTGAGCCGACGCCGGGCTGAGCGAATGGATTCGAAGACTCATGGTCCTGGGCCGGCCGGGTCGCCCGCCGATTCCACCGGGTCCTCCTTTAGGTACCCACGGGTCCCTTTTGAGGCGGAGGACGTCGACGTATTGGCCTACGAGGCATTGCGCCCGGCCTGCCTGCGCTACGGCTTTCTTCCCAGCCTAAGCCATGGGATTTTGCTCGATGCCGCGATGATCGCCCCTTGGGACGAAGCGGCCGTTTCGGCGATCAGGCATTCGACGCATCAGGAGGTGCGCCGCTTCGCCATCAGCGAAGCCGACTTCGACCGCGCTTTATCCCGCCTGGAAGCCGAGGTGCGTAACGTTCCGGCGACAAACAGTTCCGCGGGAAACCAGGACATTATTCGCCGCCCGGAAACCTGGGATTTTTTCGGGAAAAGCGCGCGCGAAATCGCCGCCGAAATGGTGCGTTTCGCCTTCGAGGTTGGAGCTTCGGATATCCTGCTCGACGAGCAGGAGGGGTGGATGGACGTGGCGGTCAAGCTCGGTGGACAGAAGGAGATTTTGCCTCCGGTCGAGAAAGACCGCGCCGCAACGCTGCTTCGGGTTTTTAAGGAAATTGCAGGCCTTTCCACGAACACGATCAATACTTGGCAGTCTGGAGCCGCCAGCTTCCCTGTCGGAGGCGGACGCCGCGCTGACCTGCGGATCGAAATCACCCCCAGCCTGCACGGGGAAAGCCTCGTCGCCCGTGTACAGGATCGCGAGCTGCAGCTTTCGCGAATGCGCGCACTTCCCTTTACCGATCCAGCCCAGCTTCGGATCGCCCAGGCCTGTCTCAAGCAGGCCCAGGGGCTTATCATCGCCACCGGGCCCACGGGTCACGGCAAGACGACCACGCTTTATTCCTGTCTTGGGCAATTGGACAGGTCGGCCCTGAATATTCGGACCTTAGAGGACCCGGTCGAATTCGCTGTTCCGTGGATCACCCAAATCCCGGTCGGCGCCGGGACCGGGCGCAGTTTCGGCGAGGGCCTGAAAAGCCTTCTGCGGCAAGCGCCTCATGTGATCCTCATGGGCGAGATCCGCGATCATGCCGTCGCTCAAACCTGCGTCGAGGCGGTCGACACCGGGCACCTGATCTTCGCCACTTTGCACACCCGCGATGCGATCGGCGTCGTCGCCCGGCTGCTCGACCTAGGGCTGACCGGCCGGCAGATCGCCACATCCCTTCTCCTCGTCATTAGCCAACGCCTGGTGCGCCGGCTTTGTCCGCATTGCCTTCGGCCCGTCGCGCCCACGCCCATCGAGGCGAGGCATTTTGCGCAATACGACCTGCCTGTGCCCGAAACCCTGCACCAGCCCGGCGGCTGTCCCCGATGCGGGCAGCAGGGCGAACTCGGCGTGGCGCCGGTTTTTGAATTTCTCTACCCTCCGGCTGACGACGACCTGGCGGACGTCATCGGGCGGGCAAGCCGGGAAACATTTAACGAGCAGGAGTTTCGGTCGCAATGGAGCCGGGCGGGCGGTTCATCGCTCGTGCGGGAAGGACTGCTCCTCGCCGCCCGGGGGACCATAGCCCACCGCGAAGTCCTCAGGTTCGAGCGCAACCCACCGATCGCCTAGCTACCAGCGCACGTTCGCCCAGTTGCCCAAGAGCGCTCGATCGCCGCCCACGTGATGCACCGCGCCGATCATCATGCAGAGCATCATGGCGAGAAAAACGATCAGCCAGCACGCGAAGGGCTGTTCGCGCGCGAAGCGGACCAGGGAAAGGGGCCGGAAGGACATCTTGCTATTATCAGTGTATAGGTGCAGCCAAATTTACAAACGGTTTTTGAGCCCGAAGCGGCTTCCGCTGTCCCGGAGGAGTCGCATCTTCTCCAAGCCAAGGCCTTCCTGGACCGCTGGCGGAACCGGCGAAAGCGGCCGGCGGCCCTTGGGGCGGCCGAGACGGTGCCCGCCGCAATCACCCTCCCGGAAAATGTGCTCCGCCACTACCGCAACTTTGCCTGGGTCATTTATGAACAACGAGTTGTGATGTTGGTGCTGGTTTTCCTGGCTGCGACGACCGGCTGGGTTTGGGTTGTCGCCCTTAGGCTCGAGCACAAGCCGCCGGTCGTTATCCGGGCTCCAGCGTCGTTGAAGGAAGCCGCCGCCGCCTTCTATGGCATGACCGACATATCCTACGACCAATTGGTGTTTTTTCTGCACGGCTGCCTGCCTCTACTCTACACGGTTGATGATGGCGGGCATCCCCTGTTGCCGTTGGCGGAGGGCCTAATTGCCCCTGCGATCTACGAGGAGGCCGAAAAACGGCTAAACACGGACGCCAAGGAGGTGGCGGCGAACCATATGACGCAGAGCCTTACCCTGACCGGCATTTCCGACGTCGTTGCGGATACCCGCAGCGCCCGGGCCGCCGCGTATGTGCGAGGCTATGTGACCGTGACCGTGGGACATGACAGCACCACC
>CALAOT010000021.1 GCA_937889545.1 uncultured Opitutaceae bacterium | reverse complement strand
ACAGAAGCCGCTTCCCGGCCGTGGTGTCCGTCACGGCGCTGCGCGACGCCCAAAATGCCATCATCGGCTATCTGCTGATCGGCACCGATAACACCGCTCGCAAGCAGGTCGAAGAAGAGCGGAAGAAGCTCGATCAGCGCTTGCGTGACCAGCAATTCTACACTCGTTCCCTCATCGAATCCAACATCGACGCGTTGATGAGCAGCGATCCGCTCGGTATCATCACTGACGTCAACGAGCAAATGGAGACGCTCACCGGCTGCACGCGCGACGAGTTGATCGGCGCGCCGTTTAAGAACTGCTTCACCGATGCGAACCTGGCCGATGCCGCCATCAAGCTGGTGCTGAGCAAAAAGAAGGTCATCAACTACGAACTCACCGCGCGTGCCAGAGACGGCAAGGAAACCGTGGTGTCCTACAACGCCACCACCTTTTACGACCGAGATCGAAAGCTGCAGGGCGTATTCGCTGCCGCGCGCGACGTTACGGAGCGAAAACAATTCGAGCAGGCGCTCCAAAAATCGAACGTCGAGCTGGAAAGTGCCAAGGTCGTGGCGGATAAAGCCAACCTCGCCAAATCGGATTTCCTCTCCAGCATGAGCCATGAGCTGCGCAGCCCGCTCAACGCGATCCTCGGCTTTGCGCAACTGATGGAATCAGCCGTCCCGTTGCCGACGGCCTCCCAAGCTGCGCGTATTTCCCAAATTCTCCAAGCGGGATGGCACCTGCTGAAGCTGATCAATGAAATCCTCGATCTGGCCGTGATTGAGTCCGGGCAGGTGTCCTTGTCCATGGAGCACGTGTCGCTGGCCGAGGTCATGTACGAATGCCGATCGATGATGGAGCCGCAGGCTCAAGAGCGCGGGATCCAAATGACCTTTCCCCTGTTCGACAATCCGATCTTCGTCCGAGCCGATCGGACCCGCTTGAAGCAGATTGTCATCAACCTGCTTTCCAACGCGATCAAGTACAACAAGACGCAGGGAACGGTGGTCGTGGACTGCGCGGTGAGCGCCCCGGAACGCATTCGCATCGGCTTCACGGACACTGGCGCCGGATTGGCGCCGGACAAGCTGGCGCAGCTCTTCCAGCCGTTCAATCGGCTCGGCCAAAAGGCTGGCGGCGTGGCTGGCACGGGCATCGGCCTGATCGTGACCAAGCGGTTGACCGAAATGATGGGGGGCGTCCTCGGCGTGGAAAGCACGCCCGGGACGGGAAGCGTGTTCTGGTGCGAACTGAACTCGACTGCGGCGCCCGAACTTAAGATCCAAAGTGACGAAGCCAAAGCCTTTGTCCGACCGCAATTGCAGGCCGGCACGGCGCCGCGCACCCTGCTCTATGTCGAGGACAACCCGGCGAACATGGAGTTGGTCGAGCAACTCATCGCGCGGTGTCCGGACATACGGATGATGACCGCGGTGACCGGGACTCTCGGCATCGAACTCGCCCGTGCCGCTCAGCCGACGGTAATCCTGATGGACATCAACCTGCCTGGCATCAGCGGTATCAACTCTTTGAAAATCCTGAGCGAAGACCCGCTCACGGCACGCATCCCCGTCGTTGCCCTGAGCGCCAATGCCATGCCACGTGACATCGCGAATGGCTTGGAAGCGGGATTCTTCCGCTATCTCACCAAACCAATTAAGGTCAAAGATTTCATGGACACGCTGAACGCGGCATTGGAATTTGCAGAGAAACCGGACGGCCAGAGCATATAGCGTAGGACAAATGCCATGATCAGTCCAGCGGACATGCTTCAGGCCCGCATCCTGATCGTTGACGATCAGGAAGCCAATGTCTCCTTGCTGGAGCAAATGCTGCGCAATGCTGGCTACGTTTCCATAGCCTCCACCAGGAATCCGTACGAGGTCTGCGAACTTCACCGTATGAACCGTTACGGCTTGATCCTGCTCGATCTTGAGATGCCCGGTATGGACGGATTCCAAGTGATGGAGGGTCTGAAGGAAATCGAAACCGACGGCTATCTTCCCGTTCTCGTCATAACCGCCCAACCGGGGCACAAGCTGCGCGCGCTGAAAGCCGGGGCGAAGGATTTCGTCAGCAAACCGTTCGATCTCGCAGAGGTATTGCTCCGAGTTCACAACATGCTCGAAGTCCGCCTGCTGCACTTGGAAATCAAGAGGCTCTTCGATCAACTCGTCGTAGACGACGCCCTCCTGCAAAATGAATTTAGCGAGCGTAAACAGATCGAGGAAGCGTTGCACCGCACGCAAGCGCAGTTGTCCCTCCACGCCGGACAACTCGAAGAACAGGTGGCGGAGCGCACATCGGAATTGGCTGCGACGAACAAGGAGTTGGAAGCCTCCGTCTCTTTCATTCGAAAGGCCAACGAGGAGAATCAAGCGCTTTTTTTCGAGTCGAATATCATGCGGGGACAACTCAGCCAACTGACGCGTCAGATTATTATGGCCCAAGAGGACCTGCGAAAGGAGATTAGCCATGAACTGCATGACGGGGTCGTGCAAACGCTGATCGGAATCAACATCGAGTTGTCGGCTCTGCGCAAAGGAGCCGTTGTGGACGTGCATACCATGAAAAAGATTGGCTACACCCAGCGGCTGGTGGAAAAATCCGTGATCGAGGTCCACCGATTCGCTCGCGAACTGCGGCCGGCGGTTCTGGACGACCTCGGTCTGATCCCGGCTCTCCATGCGTATATTAAAAGCCTGGCGGAGCGGGAAAAAGTCAAGATTCAGATGACGGCCTTCGGTGGCGTCGAGGCATTGGGCGATGACGAGCGGACCGTGCTGTTCCGCGTGGCGCAGGAAGCACTCACCAACGTCGCTCGCCATGCGCGTGCCACTGAGATCAAGATGAACATTAGTAAGATTTCGGGTGCGATCCGGATGGAGATTAGCGACAACGGGAGATCATTTCTCGTCGAGAAAATCGTTTCGGCGAAAAACCCAAAACGCTTGGGCCTCGTTGGCATGAAAGAACGTGTTGAAATGGTCGGCGGAAGCCTGACCATCGAATCCGAGCGCGGCAAAGGCACGACCGTGCGCGTCGAAATTCCATTCATCGTGAAGGAAATCCCAGTCTAGCTGAACGAGGCTTAATCTCATCTCCGGCTTCGGAGTGCCGAAAGGCGGATAATGATCGCGGTGAACAGAACTCCCGACATCGAACTCGCCCGCGCTACTCAGCCGACGCTTTATCCGGATGGTCAGAGCACGTAATACCATACAAAATGCCATGCGCGACCTTTGCCTCTACTGGCTGGAGCTCAATCTGCCGTCCAAAATCGATCTTTAGATGAATAGCATGAGGTACCCGCTCCGCGTCTTGAAGTTCAGTGGCGCGTCGACCTGAAAATTTGCCACGGATTTGCCAGCGACCCTGTTTCTTACTTGTTTTCACTGCACTTCTCTGCACCCTGTCTCTAGTTCTAACTCACTACTAAACAATTCAAAGCACGCACAGCGAAGCTTATCTGTTGTTAGGCCGGCGGCGGTTCGAATCCCTCCCTCTCCGCCATTTTCATAGGCAACGAGTTAGGGTGAATCAGCAGACTGGGATTTGAGTCTGAGATCGTCCCCTCGAAGCCTGAGTTGTTGGGCCGTTTGTTGGGTCTTTCGAGTCGAACTGGGGCAGGGACCTGCCACCTGGGCCGCCTATCGGACACATCACTCCATTCAAACGACATGGCGAGGTCATCGGATACGTGACCAACCTTGGCCTCTGGGGGGATGGGAAACGTCATCGCCAGTTATTCAGGGAGACGGTCGAAGCTGAGCGGTTCCTCAATGACCACGTTTGAACGACCTTCGCCTCGGAAAGTTTTGTCCCCTTTCCCGCTTCCCATATCGATTGCCATCCACAAGCACCTCAGGCTGCATTGACGTTCATGACTAATCCTTGGAAATCCCGCCCACTGATTATCTGTGCCACGCCGATTGTTGGGATCATGTTTCAGATTATCCTGATGAGTTTTGACTCGGGTCCGGGCGACAAAACCATTTTTCGTGCGAATAGGGTCCTCGAGGTCGGTTATCTGACCTTCGTCATGCTGCTTCCCCTTTTTTCGCTTCCTGCACTGTCCGCCGCGATTGTCGGAATCAAGACGCCCCAATATCGCGGTTGGAATATGGCGAGCACTGTTTTGAACAGTGCCTATATCCTCTTATTCTTGCTGCTGTGTACCCTGCTTATCATCTCACGCTTGGTGCGGCTGCGGTAGGTCCCTCAAGTTGCCGGATCCAACGTAAGCGTTTCCTCCTGCAACGAGACTCAATCGTAGTGTTTCTCCTGCGAGCCCACTGATACGTGGGTGAAGCGAGACGGCCACTGGCTCCGCGCAGACTCAGCCAACGATCTCGTTCCGCCCGCGAAGCCGTAGTTCGCCGCGGCCAGATGGGGACATAGAGGAGCGGTTGACCAAGGGAGTCATTTCGTCGGCTCGCTCATTCAGAGAGAACCGACTTCTTGTTCGCCCATTCTAAGCAGGAGACGGGCGATGCCGTTCATCGGTCGCGTCGCTACGTTCAGCATTGTGTCCTAGTCTCGCGAGCGCAGCCTCTGCGCTCATGGCTCAAGACAAGAATCACGGGCGTGACTCCTCCCGACCGCGATATTTCCCCATGCCGCCCACCGGAGGGGTGCCGCTGCCTTTCTCCGAGGCGGTCAAGTTGGGCGATACGCTGTACGTATCCGGCCAGATAGGGATTTTTCCCGGCAGCTTGACCCTGGAGGCCGGGGGAATCGGACCCGAGGCTCGCCGAGCAATCAAGAACCTCAAGGCGATTCTGGAGCGCCACGGAAGTTCCCTAGCTCATGTGGTCAAATGCACCGTCTTCCTCGCGGATATCAGTGAGTGGCCCGCGTTCAACGAGGTCTACCGCGAATACTTCGGGGCGAACCTTCCCGCCCGCAGCGCGCTTGCTGCGAGCGGAATCGCCCTTGGCGCAAGGGTGGAGGTCGAGTGCATCGCTTTCGTACCTTCAACGAAATGACGACGGCGCCGCACTCGCCCCAACAGGAGCCCGAAGGGTGACGAAAGATGCCCACGGCGCCTGAAACTGTCCGCCCCATAGAGCTGGCTGAGATACGGGAGGCGCGCGCGCGCATCTCGGACACGATCGTGCGCACGCCGCTGGTCCGCCTGGAACTGGGGCCGGGCTACCCCGATATCCGGCTCAAGCTCGAGAACCTCCAGCCGATCAACGCCTACAAGCTGCGGGGAGCCGCCAATGCCGTGGCGATGCTGCCCGAGTCCGAGCGCAGGCGCGGCGTGTGGACAATCAGCGCCGGAAACGCCGGGCAAGGCGTCGCCTACGCGGCCAGGAAGGCGGGCGTGCCATGCACGGTCGTCGTGATTGAGACGGCACCGGCCTCAAAAACCGGGCGAATGAAGGCGCTCGGCGCCAAGCTCATCCCCGTGCCTTACAGTGTCGCATGGAAGGCCCTCGAGGAGCGCTCGTTCCCCGGTGCGGAAGGGACGTTTGTGCACCCGTTCGACGACCACAATTTCATCGCCGGTCACGGAACCATGGGCCTGGAGATTCTTGAAGACGCCCCCGACACGGCCGCGATCATTGCGAGCATAGGCGGCGGCGGGCTCATCTCGGGCGTGGGCAGCGCAGTCAAGGCGCTGAAACCGGAGATCCGGGTCTGGGGCGCCGAACCGGAGACCGCGGCCCCAGCGGCGCTCTCTTTCGCCATGGGATCTCCGCAGGTCTTCAAGGAATGGAAGCCCTCGTTCGTCGACGGCGCCGGCGGCCAGAGCGTCTTCCCTCGCATGTGGCAGCGCATGAAGCCTCTGGTGGACGGCTGTATCGTGGTGAGCCTGGAGGAGACGAGGAGGGCCATGCGGCTCATGGCGGAAAAGGCCCGAGTCATCTCGGAAGGCGCGGGAGCCCTGCCGCTCGCCGCCGCGCTGACGGGCAAGGCCGGCCAGGGCCCGATCGTTGCGATCGTCTCCGGCGGCAACATCGACCTCGAGAAGTTCTGCGAACTCATCGGATCGCGAGCCGGTTGAGGAGGGGAAAGAATCCCGCAGCGAGTTCCTCCCTGCTGGGACGACACGGGCCGCGTGCTGCGCAGTCCTCCTGCCCTACCCGCCCCTCCCGGCGCTTGCGGGTGACGGGATCCTCCGCCCAGGCCACGTCTCCGGGCGCGTCCAGAAGGCGTCGTTTCGCCCACCGTAGTATCCCTCGAGCGCCTGGTCCATGACGCGCGAGGTGCGCCGGGCCGATTCGCCCGTGCTTGGGCAGACGCCGCGGCCAAGCAGGTCGTCGACCACGCTTTGGATGAGGGGCTGCGCGACATGCGGCGGATACGGCAGGTCGAGGAGCTGTACCCCCGCGGCGCCTTCCCACCGGAACGGCTCCGACCGGAACATGGGAAACGAAAGCTCCCCCTCGGTGCCCGTGAGGCGCATGCTGTCGTCGCTCGCGGCGCCAGCGAAATTGCATGCCATCGAGCCCGGCGCCCCGGAGGCCGTTCGGAAACCGAGGGCGACGGTGTCCTCCACAGCGTAGGCCGAGGCCATGTTTGCCGCCCTGCCTGTGATATCCGTCAGCGGCCCGACGAGATAGTCCAGGAGGTCGAGGGCATGCGACGCCAGGTCGAGAAAATAGCCGGCTCCGGCAAGCTCGGCGTCCGTTCGCCACTGGTCGCCCTTGCGGTGATTCGGCTCGGAGAAGCGGTAGGTCACTCCCGTGACCCGGCCGAGGGCGCCCGACCTGAGCAGCTCCTCCACCTTGAGGAAGCAGGGCAGCCGGCGGCGGTAGTAGGCCACGAAGAGCGGAAGCCTCTCGCACGCGAAAGCCTCCATCATGCGGTCGCACTCGGCCGCGTGGCGCGCCATCGGCTTTTCGACATAGGCGGGCTTCCCCGCGGCGGCGACCGCGAGGGCGAAGGATGCGTGCGACCCGGGCGGCGTGGCGATGTACACGGCGTCGACCTCGGGGTCGGCGATGAGCGCATCGGCGCTGTCGTACCAACGCGGCACGCCATGGCGCATGGCATAGTCGGCCGCCAGCGCGCCGTTTCGGCGCATCACCGCCACGAGCTGCGAACCCGACGCCCTCTGGAAGCCGGGTCCGCTCTTCACCTCGGTCACGTCGCCGCAGCCGATGATGCCCCAGCGCACGGCCGTGCGTCCCGCGAAGTGCCCCGTTGCTGCCATGGCGGCAAAGATCGGCCGATCGGGCCCTACGGCGCAACCACCGTCTTTGGCGGCCCCCCCGGTGGCACGGCCGGGATCATCCGGTCCCCGAGACGGGATCACAAGGCCCCACGACCGGGCGCACGCCTGAGCCGGAACGCAGGCACTCGCTGACGATCCGCTTGAGTTCGGCGGCGCCGAACGGCTTCTGCAGGAAAAAACTGGCGGAAGTCCGCACGAAGTCGTGCCCCAGGAGGTCGGAGCTGTAGCCGCTTGTGAAGAGGGCCTTCAGGTCCGGGCGGTCGCGGCGCAGAATCTCAACGAGATCGCGGCCCGTCATCCCGCCCGGCATGACGACGTCGGTGAACACAAGATCGACCTTGTCGCGATTGGCCGCCCACAGCTCGAGCGCCGCCCGCGGCGATGCCGCCTCGAGCACCTGGTAGCCGCCGCGCTGAAGGATGGTGCAGCTGGTCAGGCGCACCAGGGCCTCGTCCTCCACGACGAGGATCGTCTCGGCTCGGGTTTCGCGCGACTCGTCGGGGGCGGGTTGGGGCGGAGACCCCGCAGCCGCCTCCATGCACGGGAAGTGAACGCGAAACTCCGTGCCCACGCCGACGCTGGAGTCCAGTTCGATCCACCCCTGGTGCTGCTGGACAATGCCGTACACCGTCGCCAGGCCGAGACCGGTTCCCTTGCCGACTTCCTTGGTGGTGAAAAACGGGTCAAAGATCCGAGGCATGATGTCCGCGGAAATGCCCGAGCCCGTGTCGGCCACGGCGATGCACGCGTAGAGGCCGACGAGCGCCTGCGGCACGCGCCGGCGGTACGCCTCGTCCCGCTCGACCAGGGAGGTCGTGATCGTGAGGCGGCCGCCGCGAGGCATGGAGTCCCGCGAATTAACCACGAGGTTCAGAAGCACCTGCTCGATCATGCCGTTGTCCGCAAAGACCTGCGGCAGGTTGCCGGCGAGCTGCACCTCGAACGATATGTCCTCGCCGATCACCCGGCGCAGGAGCCTCGACGTGTGCTGGATCACCGCGTTGATGTCGAGGGCCGCGCGCTGGATCATCTGCTTGCGGCTGAAGACGAGCAGCTGCCGCGTGAGACCCGCTGCGAACGTGCTGCTCTGCGCGATCTGCTGGACCGTGTCGTTGTAGGCCTGGGGGAAACTCTCGTCGGACAGGAGCAGCGAGGCGTTGCCCTGTATGACGGTGAGGATGTTGTTGAAGTCGTGGGCGATGCCCCCCGCGAGCTGTCCGATCGACTCCATGCGCTGGGCCTGGCCCAGCTGTTCCTCGAGGCGCTTGCGGTCGCTTATGTCGGTGAGGGAGCCGCGCACCAGATTCCGCCCAACCGCAGGCAGGCGGACGAGCCGCAGCTCGACCGAAATCGGCCGGCCGCGCAGGCTCAGGGCCATCCACTCCGCCGCGGGCGTCTCGCCGGCGAGCGTGCGGCGGATCAGCTCGCGGACGGCCTTGTCCGAGGCCCGCCCGTCCGACTGCAGCTGCGGCGAGAGCCGGTCGATGTCGGCAGCCAGCAGCTCCTCGCGCGACGCCTCGAACATACGCAGCGCATTCTCGTTCGCGTCGGTCACCTGCCGGGAGTCGGGGTCGAACACGATGATCGCCTCGGGCGCCGACTCGACCAGAGTGCGGAAGCGCGCCTCGCTCTCGCGCAGGGCCGCCGCGGCGCGCTCCCTCTCGGTGATATCCCGGACGACGGTCACCGTGCAGTCCGTGTCGCCGATCTTTATCAGCTCCATTGAGACGGCGCACGTGCGAATCCCCCCGCCCTTCCTGCGCAGTAGCAGGGAAACATCCTGGACCCGGCCATTGTTCCGCAGGTCCTCCAGCACCCTGCCGCGATCCCTTGGCGAATTCCACAGATCGAGGCCGATCGCGGTGTGCCCCAGTACCTCCGAGCGGCCATAGCCAAAAAGCCGGGTGAAGCCCTCGTTGACGTCGATGAAGACCCCATCCGAATTCTGGGTTATCGTGATGGCATCGGGGCTCGCCCGGAACGCCTTCGAGAATTTCTCCTCGGAATGGCGCAGCTGTCGGTTTGCCGCCGCCAGCTCGCCCGTCCGCGCCTCCACCAGCCGCGCGACCTCCTCCGTGCGCCGCTGGGCGTTGCGCAGGCTGTAGCGCACACGCCCCCAGCTGAGCAGCGCGACCAGCACCACCGAGGCCGCCCCGAGAAGGAGCCATTTCTTGACGTACTGCTGGAGCAGTCCGGACATCTCGAACTGGTGGAACCACTTCTCATAATTCCGCTGCAGGTCGCCGCGCTGGCCCGCTATGAACAGGCCTTCGTTCAGTTGGGCGAGCAGCTCACCGTCGGTCGGCCGCACCGCCATGCAGAATTCCGTCATGGATTCAGGCAGCGTCATCGCGATCCTCAGGCTCTTCTTGAGGCCGAGCCTCTCGATCATGCTGATTGCGGAGAACTCGTTCAGGATCGCGACGTCGGAGGTTCCGTTCGCGACGGCGTCCAGCTCCAACCCGCTGTTGCCCGAGTTAAGGACGAGCGCGTTTCCGAGCCAGCCCTTCTTCTTGGCGTAGTTGTATTGAAGCGTGTCCGCCGCAAGCGCGATGGACCTGCCCTTCAGGTCCGCGACCGATGCAGGCTGCACGTCGTCGGATCGCGTCACCGCTACCAGGGCCCCGCGGACGTGCGGCACGGAGAAGAGCATCGAGCCCGAGCGCTCGGGGACCCGCGCCACCATCGCCACCACGTCGATCTCGCCGCTCGCCAAGGCCACGACCAGCTCGTTCAAGGAGTCCTTCTCCACAATCCTGGCCTTCAATCCCGCCGCCTTTGCCACGATGGCGATGAGATCCTGCGAATAGGCGTCCTGATCCAGCTCGGTTATCGGCTCACCCTTGGCGATGATCCGATGGCCGGTGCCGAACACGATCACGCGCGACTCGTCGGCCCAAACGTTGCCGGCTCCGCCGGCGGCAACGAGGCCGAGGGCGAGCAGTGGCTGGAGCAACCGGCATTTCATCGGATGACGCTGGCGAACAATCAGATCGGAGCATGCTTGCCCTTCCAGGGGCCGATTGTCAGCGGAAATCCGCGGCTCGGGTCCGGCCAGCCGCGGCTTCCGCGGGTTGGCGCTATCCCGCCCGCTCCGTTGCGCCCGCCGAAACATCGCGGTGCGAGCAGGCGCACCGCCGGCCGTAGGCGCCGGCCCCGCGAGGTGGCCCGGCGCGGCCCTCTACCCGGGGTTGCCGGACGAGGGGGCCAGCCCCCGCGGACACACGCGCTGAAGCTTGGCTGCGAAGAAATCCTTGACGTCGCCCACCGTGCGGAAAGGGCGGAGCTCATCGTTGTCGATTGTGACCTGGAGCACGTCCTCGGCGAGGTACACGATTTCCAGCAGGGTGAGCGAGTCGATGGCCAGGTCCTCGACCAGCCTGAGGCCGTCGTCGGCGCGGGACAGCTTGGCCCGCACGTCGGGCTCGACGTAGTGCTCGATCAGCCCGTCGACTATCACGGGCAGGTAGTCGGCCCTGCCGGTTCTCCGGAACTCGCGGGCGGCCTCGCGGGTGGAGGGCGAGCAGCGCTTCAGGGCGTCGTGCAAATGCGCCTCGTCCTCGGGCGTGAAGGCCCTCGCGGGCTGCCCGTTTCCCCATTCGCGGTCGGTTGCCGATCTCATAAGGCTCCGGCAGACATTGACCCCGGCTGCGGCGCGCGGTTCGGGCGGCTCATCCAGATAGTCGCAGCCGGCCCCCCCGCGCGGCCGGCCGGGCGTCGGTGCTTCCCCGGCGATCCGGGTGGGGTTCTGGGGAACTGGGAACCGGCCATGGATGATTGACAAGGGAGAGGGTTGGATGGTTTCCGCCTGCCGGGAGCGTGCTCGCTCCCGGCGGCCATCTGATACGACACCCGGGAGCAGGAAACCCGCTATTCCGGCCGGCCGCCCGGTCAGAAAGTGACGGTCAAGGAGAGGGAATAGACACGGCCCCGCCAGTCACCGTAGGACTGCACGCCCGCGCCGGAGGGGTCGTCGGCGTACCTGGGCGGCCCGGCGTCGAGGATATTGTCGACGCGCAGCTGGCCGCGCAGGCTGTAATGGGTGCTCTTCCAGGGCAGCCATCGGCCCAGGTCGCTCTGCAGGTACCCGTCGAACTGCCAATACGGGTCGACCTGGTCGCCGCCCTGGCTGGACCATTCGCCCTCCGGCAGGATTCGCGAATGGAAGTAATGCCCGTCCATGCCGAAGCCGAACGCGTGGTTGGACCATCCGCCTCCGAAATTCATTCGCTGCCTCAGCAGGCCGGGTGTCGAGCCGTCCGGCCTGCGCAGCTCGTCCACCGCGGGAGTGTTGGGAAGCACCTCCAGCTCGTAGCTCTGGTAGCAGACCCACCGGCAATACGCCTCGAGCGTGCCCCCCAGACAGTCCGTCCACCGGTAGTCGAGGGAGGTGTTCCAGTTCTCGGAATGCCGCCATGCGGTGTTGAAAGTGCCCGTGAACACCGAGGTTATGAGGCCGGCGCTGTTCGTGTCGCCAGGCGCCAGCGGCGCGCGAACGATCCGCTGGGGGAAGATGTTCTCCAAATCCACGACCCCCTGGGCGTCCAGATACGTCTCCTCCCCGGATGTCACCGTATCCACAAAATCCACCGACACCCGGAAGCGATGAACCTTTCCGCGCTGAAAGATGACTCCCGCCGTCTGGGTGACCGCCGCCTCCGGAACCAGGTTGAGGTTGATCGCGTCGCCGGCCAGGGGGTATTCTCTTTGGTTTTGGCGGAGCGGATCGTGAATCTCTACGGTCGCCAACGCGCCCGTCCCTCCCGTGCTTGTCGACGTCTCGCGCGAGCTGCTGAAGACCGGCGGGGGAAACCGGTTCGAGGTGGCGTACGTGGCGCGAAGCGAGAGACCGCCCGCTAAGTCGACCTTCAGCGCGCCCGTGGGGGCTAGATAGGCCTCATGGGCGATGTCCGACGCGGTATAGCGTGCCGCCAGGTCGGTCTCGACCCCCTTCACCCACTTCGGGAGCCATTTGGACGGCAGGAGCGGCGCCTGAAGCTCGCCGAATGCGCTGATGCGCTGGAGCGTGCGGCCGACCCACGCGATCGGAGGCGCCACGAGCGAGCCGTCCCCGTAGCTCAGCTTGTCGACGTAGCTCGCGAGGCGGGCAAGCCGGTAGTCGCCCCCGAACGTCGCGGTTGCGTCGCCGGTCGGCAGCCGGAGCGACGGATTCATAATCCGCAGCGAGGAGTCGAACGTGTCGTAGTCGCCCAGTGTGACGAAGCGCCCCTCGGCCCCGTAGTAGACCAGCGCCTGGTCGTAGAACTGCTGCGGTGGGCCGTAGGACTGCGTGTCGCGCAGGGGATTGTAGGTCCCATTGTCGACCAGCTGCTGCCAGCGGGCATTGTCCACGCCCTCCAAACCCCGATACCGGGTGATGCTCAGGCCGTACTGGGCGTCGATCGAGGCCTGCCAGCTGTCCGGCAGCCTCACGAGGAGGCCGAGCACCGCGGAATAATAGTCGACATGCGCCTCGTCGTAATCCGCGCCGAGGCGCGGCGCGGTCTCATTCAACGTCACATTCACCGCCTGGCTAAAGGGATTGAACGGGGAATTCGCCGGCACGGTCAAGTTGCCATCAAAGACGCTGCAGCCGGTGTTGTTCACCGTCCGGCCGGCCATGGCGTCGAGGCCCACCTGAAGCCAAGGGAGCACGTCGTAGATCACAGATCCGAACAATGAGATGCTTCGCTCCTTCCTGCCGTAGGGGTAGTCGAGGCTGTTGGGCGTGTCCGCCAGCCCCCCGCCGGGAGGCTGGTAAAGGCCCAGGCTTTGCACGCCCTGCCGGCCGGCGAAAGCCGCGAGTCCGCCCGAGCCGTCCGCGCCAGGCGCCACGGACGTGATGGACGGCGTGCCCGGGCCGAAGAGCGGGGAGGAATTGGCGCTGCTCACATTCGGCGTCGCGCGGTACAGATCGTCCTCCGTCTCGGGGTGTGCCAGGAGGTTCGCCCGGATATAGCCCAGATTCGACTCCGTGGGCGGCGTCACCTGCGTGAACGTTGCGTTGAGCCGCACGTGGAGCTTCCCGCCGAGCAGGGTCTCGCCGTGCAACAGCGACGTCGTCGATTGGGGCGCGTCGAACCTCCCCAGCGCGTTGGTGTACGTGGTGGTCAATTCCGTCGTGTTTACGTCCGGGCGCAGCACGATGTTGATCACGCCGCCCACGGGACTGCCGCTGTAGATGGCCGACGCGGAAACCGGCAGCACCTCCACCCTCTCAATCATGTTGATCGGAATGACGTTCACATCGGGCTGAGGCGCGAGCGCGGTCTTAAGGTCCCCGGGAAGGGCAGTCACGATTTCGGGGAGGCGCCGGCCGTCGACGAGCACGATGGTGGCGTCGGCGCTGGGGGTGAAGCCCCCCAGGTTGAGGTTGGTGCTGGCCGAGACGAAACTGTGTACGCTTCCGTTCTGGTCCGGGGGAAGCGTGGTCGCGTCGCTCTGCAGGAGCTCGGTGCGGAGAAACTGGTTCAGACTGACCACTCCGCTGCGGGCGATCTGGTCCCGCGAGAAGATGAGATAGTCCAGGGCGTCGTTCTCCGAGCGGGGCTGGTCGATGTCGCCGATGGCCACCCGGGGCGCCGCAGGGGCGCCGGCGTCGTCCAGGAACCACGACCGCGCCAGCTTGCCCTCGACGACATAGGGTTCGAGCCTAGCCGGGTCGCTGGCTGTCTGCATCGTGAGGGCGTCGAGGGTCAGCACGCGATTGGCGGTCACGCGTACGTCGTCGATCTGCAAGGTCTGGAGACCCGCCCCAGCCACGAAGAGCTGGTACGTGCCGGGGGGCACCGATGCGAATGCGAACGCGCCGGATCCATCGGTGACCTCCGCCATGCGCAGCGAGGATATCACCACATGGATGCCTTGCGCGCCCGTTCCCCCCGGGGTCAGCAGACGGCCCCGGATCGAGCCCGTCGGCATCGCGACCGGCCTCACTACATACCTGCCCCGACCGCTGCGCCGCGCCTCGAATCCGGTGCCCTTGAGAAGGCGCTCAAGCGCCTCCTCGGGCTCCATCCGGCCGACGACCTCGGAGGACGTCGCCTTGTGCAGCTCGTCGTAGGAAAACAGCATCTCGACTCTTGCCTGCTTGCAAAAAGTCATCAGCGCCCCGTCGGCCGGCTGGGCCGGAAGATTGAAATCGACCGGACCGGCCAGGAGCGCAGCGGGAATCATGCCTGCGATTCCCAGCAGCAAGCGGCGGATGATTGGGGCGGCTGTGCGGTTGATTGGGGATTTTCGGCTGATCAACGAGGGCCGGGGCCCGCCTATTCGGTGCGCAGGCTCACGCGAACGGATCCGCCCGGGTCGGGCGTCACGCGCACATTGAGCTCCAATTCGAGCCATGCCAGGAAATCGTCGAGGCTGTCGAGGCTGAACCGCCCGCTGATCCGAATCCGCGCGGCGCCCGCCGTCGCCGTGATCTGGCGCCCGTGGTAGCGGGAGTAGCGGGAAAGGGCTTCGCCGAGCGTGACGCCGTCAAACACAATCTGCCCCTGCCTCCAGGCAAGCGTGTCATCGAGGGCGCCGGCGGACAGCGCCCGCACGGCCAATCCCTGCCTGCCCGCGTACAGGTTGTCGCCGGCGCCGATGTCAACGGGGCCCGCGGACTGGGCGCCGGTCGTCTCCCCCGGACGCACCTGCACCGAGCCCTCGACCACCGTCACGTCGAGCTCCGTGGTCGCCTCGGTGCGCACGTTGAAAATGGTGCCCGTCACGCGCACGGACCCCGCCGGAGTCTCCACGATGAACGGGCGGGCCTTGTCCTTGCTCACGATGAAGTACGCCTCGCCGTTGGCGAGACGCACCCGCCGTTCCGCCCGGCCGTTTTCCACCACCACGCTGGTGTTGGCGTTGAGTTCGACCCGGGTGCCGTCGGCAAGCGTGAACTCCCTGCGCTGGGCGACGGAGGTCGCTATGGTGTCGAGCCGCAACCTCGGGTGGACCAGCCATATGGCGGCCACCGCCACAGCGGCCGCTGACAACCCGGCGGTGGCGACGACCCACGGGTTCCACTGCCTGCGCACCGGCGTTTCCCGGGGAATTGCAACGGCGCCCGATGCCACGAGCGTCGGCAGAAGGCGGTCGAGATCAGAGGAGAACTGACAGTACTGCGAAAGCAGCGCGCGACGGTCTGCATCCTCTCCAAGCCATGCATCGAGCGCGGCGCGGTCGGCGGCGTTGAGCGAGGAGCCCTCTAGCCGGGCGGCCCAGAGGGCGGCCTGGTCCTCGGCATCCGTGTCGGGGACATGTTGGGACTGGTTCATGAGTCTAACTTCCTTTCCATGGCTGCGCGGAGCAATCGCAGGGCGCGCGCATGCTGTTTTTCGACGGTGCTGACGGCGATGCCGAGGCGGTCGGCGATTTCGCGGTGCGAGAGCTGCTCAATCTTGCGCAGCAAAAGCACAACACGGCAGCCTTCAGGTAGTTGCGCAATCGACTGCTCTAGGAGATCCAGCTCCTGGCGCGCCATCACCTGCTGCGCGACGCCCGGCGTGGACGAGGCCGCCGACTCGGGCCTGAGCTCTTCGCGTGAGACCGGGGAAATGCTGCGGCGCTTGAGGCGGTTGATCGCCAGCCGGCGGGCCGCGGTGTAGAGAAGCGCCGCGGGCCGATCCGGCGGCTGCCTGCTCATCACAGGATACACCCGCATGTAGGCATCGTGGGCCACGTCCTGGGCCTCGCTCGGGTTGCCGAGAAGGCGTGTTAAGTAACGTCTTAATGGATATAATGTTGCACGATACAGAACGGCGAAGTCCCGATGGCTGGTGGGCTCGTCAGGCATCGGGTTTACGAGTCTTGAAACGGGCAATAAGGACGCGGGTTTCACATCTGCCCATCATGACAACCGACAATTCCGAATCCGCTATTCCCGCGGATCGAATAAACCGTGCTGGATTCATAGGGATTGAGGGAGCCTGCCCCTACAAGGGTATTGCCCGCAAGCAACCTCCCCATGATTGTGGTCCAAAAGGGCCCCCGGCGAACATCAAATTTACCGCCATGAAGGAAAAAATCGGCTTCGTCGGTGTCGGGCGGATGGGAGCGAATATGGCGCGCCGGCTCGGCGACTGCGGCTACCGGATAACGGCCGTGTACGACGCCCACCGGCCCGCCGCGGCGGCGCTGGCCCGCGAGCTCGACGCAAGGCATGCGCGCACGCTCGCCGCGGTGACCGCCGCGGCCGACGTCATCTTCACCGTCGTCACGGACGATTCCGCCCAGCTGAGCGTGTTTGCGGTCCATGGGGACTCGCTCCTTGTCCGTGCGAGGGGGAAGGTGTTCGTCAACTGCGCCACGGTCACGCCGAAGACGCACGTGGAGGTCGGGCGCCGGGCGAAAAGGTGGGGCGCCATGGCACTCGAGGGTTGCATGGCCTCATCCATATCCCAGGCGCGCCAGGGCACGCTGTACCTCATGTGCGCAGGCGAAAGGCGGTGCTTTGAGCGGGTGAGGCCCATCCTCGAGAGGCTCAGCACCGCGCTCCGCTTCGTGGGCCGGGCTGGCCGGGCGGCGCAGGTGAAGGCGCTCGTCAACATGGTGATGAACGCCAACACCGCGGCACTCGCGGAAGGCCTCGGGCTCGGCGCCGCCCTGGGCCACGACCTCGACATGCTCCGCGAGGTCTTTGCGCAGACCGGCGCCCAGTCGCAGGTGCTCAAGACCGACGGGGAGGACATGCAGAACCGGGCCCACGAATGCTATTTCTCCGCGGCACACGCCGCGAAGGACAGCACCATCGCATGGGTGCTCGGATGCGAGGCCGGGCTCCAGCTGCCTATAGCCGCCGCGGCCAGGCTGCAATTCGAGAGGCTCGTTAGCCTGGGCCTCGGCGGCCTCGACAAGAGCGGCGTCGCCGAGCTCACCTTCAAGGGCCGCCACGGCTGATCGCCATGGGGATCCGCCGGCGCTCATCCGGGAAGCGCGACCTGCCTGCCGAGGCGCCGCCAGCCGTCGCAATGCGTAGTTATCCACCGGCGCGGACGGCGATTCGGATTGTCCGATCCGCGCGAATTGCCCAGTCGTAGAGGGATCCATGTTACTCTCTATCCGGCGCTTCGGCGGGTGGAAGATCATCTGCCTGTTCCTCGGGGCCCTGCCCCGCGTGCCCGCGGCCCCCGCCGCCGAGAGCCCAGTTCCGCCGGCGCCGCTTTCGCAGCGCCAGCCGCTCAGGGTCGGCGTGTTCACGGACGCCTATCCCTACTCGTACATTGATTCGGAGGGACACCTTGCCGGGTTCACGGCCGACGTGCTCGACGCCGTCGCCAAGGCGGTGAATCTCCGGATCGAGCGGATCCCTGGGCCGACGGATCAGGTCGTCGGACGTTTCCAGCGCGGCGAATTCGACCTGCTCCAGTACCACGGGATCACGCCTGCGCGGCAGGCGTACGCCGCGTTCAGCACCCCGTTCCTGAGCCTCCAGGGCTGCGTGTATGTGCGCTCCGACGGCGTTGTCCGCAGCCTGAAGGACCTGAGCGGCCTTCCGTTCGGTGTGATCGGGACGACAGGGCTCGGCGAGAGACTTCTCCGGGACAACGGCATCGAGGCGCAAATTGTCCGGGTCACGACCCAGGAGGAATTGCTGCAGAGGATCTCGACGGGCGAGCTTGAGGGCGGCTTCCTGTCGCAGCTCACCGAGCTGTCCGTCGCGCGCAAGCTCCACCTGAACAACATAAAGGTCCTCGGAAGGCCCTTTGACGGCTACGACATCCAGCAGGCCTTCGCAGCCCGCCCGGGGGACGAGGAGCTGCTCGCGCGCCTGAACGAGGGCATCGCGATCGTCCAGCGCACGGGCGAATACGACCGGATCTACCGCAAGAACTTCAGCCAATTCGGCCTGTACATCCTGAGCGTGGACGAGCTCAAGCTCGCCGCCTCCATCGCGCTGGAGATCGGCTTCATCGTGGCCCTGTGGGGATACTTCCGCCAGAGGAAGCTGAGAAAGGCGATCTCCCTGCAGGCCTCCGCGCTCGCCGAGCAGCAGGCGCTCCTCCAGGCGCTCTACGACAACATCCCGATGGCTATGACGGTGATCGATGCGGGGCTGCCTGGGGCGCGCATCCTGTCGATGAACCGGCAGGCGTGCGCCCTCTACTTCGTCGACGCCTCCGAGGCCACGGGCCAGCCCCTCGATTCCCTGCCGGTGTCCGAGGACATCCGCCGGCACCTGAGCGAGGCGATAGCGCACCCCATGGCCGACGGCCATGTCTACACGAGCGAAACCTCTCTCAAGATCGGCAAGAGGATCCTCGAGGTGACCGCGATTCCCCTAGCATCGCCCGACAGCCCGGCGGCCGCGAGGATCTGCGTCCTCGTCGAGGACATCACGAAGCGCAGGCAGCAGGATGCCGAGGTCTCCCAGTCCAGGAGGCTGCGCGCGGTCGGCGAGCTGGTGGGCGGGATCGCACACGAGTTCAACAACCTCCTGACCCCGGTCATGCTCAAGGCGGGGGAGATCCAGATGTCGCGGCCCGAGGACACGGCCCTGCAGCAGGACATCGAGGTGATCTCGCTGGCCGTGCAGCGGACGGCCGAGCTCACGCGCCGCCTGCTCACCTTCGGTCGCAAGGTCGAGCACAAGGCCGAGTCCGTCCGCCTCGAGGCCATCGCGCGGGGCTGCTTTGATCTCCTCAAGAACACGATCGACCGGAGGATCTCATGGGAGAATTCGATCCCGCCCGACCTGCTGCCCCTGCACCTGAACGCCACGGACCTGAATCAGGTCCTGCTCAACCTGCTCCTCAACGCGCGAGACGCCCTCCTCGAGAGGCTGGCGGGCCGCAATCCGGCGGCATGGACGCCGAAGATAACCGTCGAGGCGGAACAGCTGCCCCCCGCGGCGTTTGAGATGCCGAGGGGACACGGCGGCGCGACGCTTCTCGGCTGGCAGCGCCTCACCGTCCGGGACAACGGGCTTGGAATGCCGCCCGACATCATCGAGCGCATCTTCGAGCCTTTCTTCACGACGAAGGGCGCGGGCAAGGGGACGGGCCTCGGCCTCGCGACCGCGTGGCACCTGGTGACCGACGCCGGCGGCCGCTTGGAAGTCGAGTCGACCCTCGGCGCGGGAAGCGCATTCCACGTGTTCCTTCCCATCTGGCCCACGGTCGAGGAGTCAAAGCCGGCGGCCGTCCCCATCGAGCCAGCGAAGCCTGCCCGGGTGCTGCTGGTGGAGGATGAGGTGCTCGTCGCCGATTCGGTCGTCGAGATCCTCCGGCGCGGCGGCCACCAGGTCCGCAACATCCGGGACGGCTCGGAGGCGTGGAAGCACCTCGCGGAGAACATCGGCAGCTACGACCTGCTCATCATCGACGTCAACCTGCCCGGAATGAACGGAATCGACATCGTGGCTCGGCTGCGCGAGCGCGAATTCCCGGGCCGCATTCTGATGCTGAGCGGCCGCTTCACGTCCTCGGACATGGCCGCGCTCACCCGCCTCGGGATCGACCGCTCGCTCACGAAACCCTTCAACGTGCGCCAGTTCCTCGAGGCCGTGGGCGAAAGCCTCGAGGCCAGCCGCGCCTAGGCCTCGCGCATTCCCCCGGGCCGCCCTTGACGCGCGGTCGGGTCCGGTTACCTGTGTCTTTCCACCATGTCGTCGGACCTTTCCGATCTGTACCAGCACGTCATCCTCGACCACAACCGCAGGCCGCGGAACCGGGGCAGGATCCCGACAGCCAACCGCTCGGCGCACGGCGACAATCCGTCGTGCGGGGACCAGTGCGACGTGTACCTGCGGCTGGACGGCGACAGGATCGCCGACATCTCGTTCGAGGGCTCGGGGTGCGCGATATCCATGGCGAGCGCGTCGCTCATGACGACCCTGCTCAAGGGCAAGAAGGCGGATGAGGCGGCAGGGCTCTACGACCGGTTCCACGAGATCGTCACCACGGGCAAGGAGCCGGAGGAGATCAGCGACCTCGGCGCCTTTGCGGGCGTGCACGCCTTTCCCGCCCGCATCAAGTGCGCCACCCTTTCATGGCATGCGGCGCTGAACGCCCTGCGCGGCGACCCGGCTCCGACGACGACGGAAAGCCACACGGATTGAGCGCGATGCCCTCCACCTGGGACCGCATCCGCGACGAGTTCCCGACGCTGCACCAGCAGGTGAACGGGCATCCGCTCGTCTACCTCGACAACGCGGCGACGACCCAGAAGCCGAGGGCCGTCATGACTGCACTGGACCGTTTTTACGAGAGGGACAACTCCAACGTCCACCGCGGCCTCCATGCGCTGTCGATGCGCGCCACCGACGCCTACGAGGGCGCGCGCGCGCGCGTGGCGAGGTTCGTCAACGCGGCCGCCCCCGAGGAGATCATTTTCACCCGCGGCACCACGGAGTCGATCAACCTGGTCGCCGCGAGCTGGGGCGGCGCGAATCTGGCCAAGGGCGACGTCATCCTGCTCACCGAGATGGAGCACCACAGCAACCTGGTGCCCTGGCAGCTCGTCGCCCGGCGGACCGGGGCGGCCCTGAGGTACCTTCCTGTGACGGGCGACGAGGGGCTCCTCGACCTCTCGGCCCTGGACCGCCTCCTGACGCCCGAGGTCAAGGTCTTCGCGTTCACGCACGTCTCCAACACGCTCGCGACGATCAACCCGGTCGCCGAGCTCTGCGCCCGCGCGCGGAAGGCGGGGGCGGTCACGGTCGTCGACGCCGCGCAGTCCATCGGACACATGCCGGTCGACGTCCGGGCGATGGGCTGCGACTTCCTGGCCTTCTCCGGGCACAAGATGGCCGGCGTGACGGGCATCGGCGCCCTCTTTGGGCGCCGGGCCCTTCTCGAGTCGATGCCCCCGTGGCAGGGAGGCGGCGGCATGATCTCAAGCGTCGACTTCCATGAGAGCCGGTGGAAGCCGCCGCCCGAGCGTTTCGAGGCAGGGACCCCCAATTTCGGCGACGCAGTAGCACTCGGCGCCGCATGCGACTTCCTCGACTCGCTGGGCCGCGAGGCGATCCGGCAGCACGACGGCGCGCTCGCCAAGATGGCGTACGAGCGCTTGGCCGAACTCCCGGGCATCCGCCTCCTCGGGCCCAGGGGCGAGCGCGGCGGCCTCGTCAGCTTCGCCTTCCGGGACATCCACGCCCATGACGTCGTCACCTTCGCGGACGAGGACGGCATCGCGCTGCGCGGGGGCCACCACTGCAACCAGCCCCTCATGAAAAGGCTGGGCCTGACGAGCACGGCGCGGGCGAGCTTCTACGTGTACAACGAGGAAAGGGAGATCGACGCCCTCGTGGCGTCGATGCGCCGGACGCTCAAATTCTTCGGTTCGGCGGACTGATCCTTGTGTTTTGCGGTCCAAGGCTTTACGGAATAACATTTATGAAGCTCGCCCCCATCGTGCTGGCGGTTCTTGTCCCCGCTTTCCTTGTGTCCGCCCGAGCCGATGAGGGCATGTGGCTGTTCTCCTCCCCTCCCCTCGGGAAGATCCAGGCAGCCTACGGCTTCCAGCCCGACGACGCGTGGCTCAACCACCTCATGAAGGCGTCCGTGCGCTTCAACAGCGGCGGCTCGGGCTCGTTCGTGAGCGGCGACGGCCTCGTCATCACCAATCACCACGTCGGCCTCGACTCGCTCCAGAAGGTGAGCGATTCCCGCAGGAACTACGCACGGGACGGATTTTACGCCCAGACGGCCGCCGAGGAGATCAAGTGCCTCGACCTCGAGCTCAACGTGCTTCAGTCGACCGAGGACGTGACCGCCCGGGTGAACGCCGCCATACCCGCGGGCGCCTCCGGCGACGAGGCCGCCAGCGCGCGCCGCAGGGTCACCGCGCAGGTCGAGAAGGAGTCCCACGACGGGACGGGCCTGCGCAGCGACGTCGTGACGCTCTACGAGGGCGGCGCCTACCACCTCTACCGGTACAAGCGCTACACCGACATCCGCCTCGTGTTCGCGCCCGACCAGCAGGCCGCCTTCTTCGGCGGCGACCCCGACAACTTCGAGTATCCGCGCTTCGACCTCGATATCTGCATCTTCCGGGTGTACGAGAACGGGCAGCCGGTCCATCCGGAGCATTTCCTGAAATGGTCGGTGCGGGGCGCCCAGGACGGCGACCCGGTCTTCGTGTCAGGCCATCCCGGCCGCACGGAGCGCCTCCTTACCGTCGCCGAGCTCGAGTTCCTGCGCGACACGTCGTTCCCCTATGCGCTGCACATGCTCAAGCGCCGCGAGGTGCTGCTCGGCGCCTGGGGCGCGCGAAGCGACGAGAACTCCCGCCGGGCCCGGGATGACTTCTTCGGCTACCAGAATTCCCGCAAGGTGTACGACGGGATGCTCGCCGGCCTGCAGAGCCCGGCGTTCATGAAGGCGAAGGAGGCGGCCGAGGAGGCTCTCAAGCGGCAGCTATCGGCGAAGGCGGACGGGACCGAGGCGCTCGCCGCCTACGGGAAGATCGCGGCCGCCCAGCGGGTCATCACGCGCGACTACCTGCGCCACCGCTTGCTTGAGGGCCCCCTGGATTACCTCCCCCATGGCTTCTGCTCCGAATCGTTCAACATCGCCCGAAGGCTCCTGCGCGCGGGCGACGAGCGGCCGAAGCCGGACGGCGAGCGCCTGCCGGAGTATTCCGACGCCAGGCGCGAGTCGTTTGAGTTCGACCTTTTCTCAGACAGGCCGATCTACGCGGACTTTGAGATCCTGTGCCTCGGCGACTCGCTGACCGACCTTACGGAACGGCTGGGCTACGGCGATCCGACGGTGAAGGCCGTGCTGGGAGGCAAGTCGCCGCGAGCCCGCGCAGCCGAGCTGATCCTCGGCACCAAGGTCGGGGACGTGGCGTTCCGGAGGAGGCTCTACGCAGGCGGCGCTCCGGCGGTCCTGGCCGCGCACGACCCCATGATCGAGCTCGCCCGCCTAGTCGACGTCGAGAGCCGCGCCCTGCGCAAGACGCGCGAGGCCCAGGACGAGATCATGCGGCAGGCCCAGGCGGCCATAGGGAAGGCCCGATTCGAGGTGGAAGGCACGAGCACCTACCCCGACGCCACGTTCACGCTCCGGCTGAGCTACGGCGCCGTCAGGGGCTATGAGGAGGACGGGACCGCGGTGCCCTCCATGACCACGATGGCCGGCCTCTTCCAGCGCTCGGAGGAGCACAGGGGCCACGAGCCGTTCGATCTCGCTTCGCGGTGGCTCGAGGCCAAGCAGGCGCTCAACCTGCGCACCCCGCTGAACTTTGTGAGCACCTGCGACATCATCGGCGGCAATTCGGGGAGCCCGACGGTCAACCGCCAGGGCGAGTTCGTCGGCATCATCTTCGACGGGAACATCCAGTCGCTCACGGAGGACCAGGCCTACGACGACGTGCAGTCGCGCGCCCTGAGCGTGCACAGCGCCGGAATCCTCGAGGCCCTTCGCAAGGTCTACGGCGCCAGCGCCCTCGCCGACGAGCTGGTCAGCGGCCGCCGCTGACCCACGCGATCGCCTTCGAGGCGAGGCGGTCGAACGCCCCGACGCAGAGCTCGATGTGCTCCTCCCGGGTGTCCTCGATCTTGTTATGGCTGATCCCTCGGAGGCTCTGGACGAACATCATCACGGTGGGAACGCCCGCCCGGGCCATCTCGGCGGCGTCGTGAAGCGGCCCGGACGGCAGCCGGTGCGCCGTGCCGCAGGTCTCCCGGATCGACTCCTCGCATAGCCCGATGAGGGCGTCGTTGAACGGGATGGGCTCGATCTGCCAGATCCGCTCCCAGGACACCGTGACATTGCCTTGCGCGGCAAACCGCCCGGCCGCCTCCCGGGCCTCGGCGAGCATCCTCGCAAGCGCCGCCGGGTCGAGATGGCGCTGGTCCAGGGTGATCCGGCATTCCTCGACGACGCTCGTGACGATCCCGGGCCTCGTCGAGCAGGAGCCGATCGTGCAGACACCCCCGTTTCGCTCCGCGATCCCGTAGATCTCCGGGGACATGCGGGCCGCGGCCAGGAATGCGTCCCGGCGGCGGTTCATCGGCGTGCTGCCCGAATGGGCGGCCTGCCCGTGAAACGTGACCGCATGCCTCTCGACCCCGAAAGTGCCGAGGACGGCTCCTAGCGGCAGGCCGAGGTCGAGGAGCACCGGACCCTGCTCGATGTGCAGTTCGAGGTATGCGGCGGCGTTCGCGAGCTCCCGGCCGCTCTTCTTCACGCTTTCGAATTCGATTCCGACCTCCCGCAGCGCGTCGGGAAGCCCGATCCCGTCCTTGTCCCTGAGCGCCCGCGCCTCGCCCATCTCGAGCGTCCCGGCGCAGGCCGAGGAGCCGAACAGGCTCTTGCCGAAGCGGGCGCCCTCCTCATCCGCCCAATCCACGAGCCGGACCGTGACGGGCGGCCGCCCGCCGTATTCGGCGTTGATCCGCCTCAGTATCTCGACCCCAGCCAGGACATTGAGGCATCCGTCGAGCCACCCACCGTTCGGCACGGAATCCATGTGCCCTCCGATGAGGAGGGCCCTGTCGCTCCGGCCCGCGAGGGTCGTCCAGAGGTTGCCGGCCTCGTCCGTGTGGATCTCGACGGGGAGCGCCCCGAGCTTCCTCTGGAGCCAGGCCCTCGTGGCGACCCACGTCTTCGTGAATGCAACCCGCTGGGCGCCATTGTCGTCCGCCGTCAACTGCCGAAGCTCCTTCAGCTCAGCGACCGTGCGCTTTGGATCTAAAGGCTCGTCCATCTTGGGTCCGGGGTGCAGCGAGGATGGCCCAGTTACTGCTTGGAAACGAGCGTATTCCGGGCGATATTTGCCCCAGCCCCAGTTGCCCATGCCGACCCTCGCCACCACCGTCGACGGCCTCAGCCTGCCCAATCCGTTTGTAATCGGATCGGGCCCCCCGGGGACCAACCTGAGCGTGATCAACCGTGCGTTCCGCGAGGGCTGGGGCGCCGTGATTGCAAAGACGATCAGCCTCGACGCATCGAAGGTCGTCAACGTGACGCCCCGCTACGCCAAGCTCCATTCGAAGGACGGCAAGGAGGTCATCGGCTGGGAAAACATCGAGCTCATCAGCGACCGGCCGTTCGAGATCTGGATGGACGAGTTCAGGAGGTGCAAGGACACGAATCCCAAGGGCGTCCTGATCGCGTCGATCATGGAGGAGTACCGCAAGGATGCCTGGGTCGAGATCGTCGAGCGGTGCGAGGCGGCGGGCGTCGACGCATTCGAGCTCAATTTTTCGTGCCCGCACGGCCTGCCCGAGCGCAAGATGGGGGCGGCCATGGGCCAGGACCCGGGCATCCTCGAGGAGGTGTGCGGATGGGTCATGGGCGCCGCAAAACGCCCCGTCTGGGCGAAGATGACGCCGAACGTGACCCACATTGAGGACCCGAGCCGGGCGGCGCTCAAGGCGGGATGCCACGGCCTGAGCGCGATCAATACGATTCGAAGCGTGATGGGGATCAACCTGGACACCCTGCGGCCGGAGCCCTCCGTCGAGGGTTGGACGACGCCCGGCGGCTATTCGTCGAGGGCGGTGAAGCCGATCGCCCTGCGCATGGTCATGGAAATCGCGACCATGATCCGCAAGGAGTTCCCCGGCCGCTCCCTGTCAGGCCTCGGCGGGATCGAGAGCGGGAGCGACGCCGCGCAGTTCATCCTGCTCGGGTGCGACACGGTCCAGGTCTGCACCGGCGTCATGAAATCTGGCTACGAGTGCGTCAAGCCGATGTGCGACGAGCTCCTCGCCTTCATGGGCAAGCACAAGTTCGAGACGCCCGCCCAGTTCAAGGGCAGGAGTCTCGACTATTTCACGACCCATGCCGACCTCGTGAGGCGGCAGTCCGAACGGAAGGCCGCCCAGAAGGCGGCAGCCAGGAAGGTCGTCGCCTCCGACGGCGAGTGGAGCGGGGACGAGTTCGTGAAGCAGTCCGACGCCCTGTCCCGCGAATAGGCCGGATCCCCAGATGATCCGACTGGCAGCCTCAGCCGACGCCCCGCAGGTCGCAGCGATCTACCGGCCGTTTTGCGAGGGCTCCCACATCTCGTTTGAGAACGATGCCCCGGACGAGGCCGAAGTGGCCTCCCGGATCGAGAGGATCAACCGCCGCTTTCCCTGGCTCGTCGACGAAACCGGGGGGACGGTCGCCGGGTTCGCCTACGCGTCGCCGCACCGGGAGCGCGCCGCCTACCGCTGGGCGGTCGAGGTGACCGTGTACGTTCACGAGCGGTTCCGCGGCCGGGGAGTCGGTCGGGGCCTGTACGCGGAACTGTTTGATCGCCTGCGCAGCCAGGGCCTGTTCAAGGCCTGCGCTGGAATCGCCCTGCCCAATCCCGCCAGCCAGGCGTTCCACGAATCGATGGGCTTCACTCTCGTCGGGATTTATCGCAAGATCGGCTACAAGCTAGGCGCATGGTGGGACGTCGGCTGGTGGCAGCTCGCCCTCCAGCCCGAAATCGACCCGCCCCCCGAACCAAGGCCCCCGGCCCCAATCCCCCTTCCCAAACGATGAAACCCGACCAACTCATCCCCTGCCCCCTCTTCATCGGCGGCGAATGGATCCGCCCCAGGCTCGCCGGCTCGCCGGTCTACAACCCCTCGACCGGGGACGTGATCTCGGAGTGCCCGTTGGGCGGGGCGGCAGAGGTGGATGCCGCCGTCGAGGCGGCGGCCGCGGCGTTTCCGGCGTGGAGGGACACGCCGGCGATCGAGCGGGCCCGGTTCTTCTTCCGGTACCGGCACCTCGTCGAGGAGAATTTCGACCGGCTCTGCACAAGCATCACGCGCGAGCACGGCAAGACGCTGGTCGAGGCCCGGGGCAGCATCTACCGGGGGATCGAGAACATCGAGTATGCGTGCGGCGCCCCCGCGCTCCTTTTCGGCGATTCGCTCGACAACATCGCGCGCAACGTCGATTGCGAGACGTACCTCCAGCCGCTCGGGGTCTGCGCCGGGATCACGCCGTTCAACTTTCCCGCGATGGTCCCGCTTTGGATGTTCCCGCTGGCGATAGCCTGCGGGAACACGTTCGTCCTGAAGCCAAGCGAAAAGGTCCCCCTGACCTCCCTCCTCCTCGTGGAGCTCCTGGAGAAGGCGGGGCTTCCCAAGGGCGTTCTGAACGTCGTCCACGGCGGCCGCGACTGCGTCGACGCGCTGCTCGCCCACCCCAAGGTGAGGGCGGTCTCGTTCGTCGGCTCGTCCCCGGTGGCGAGGCACATCTACGAAACCGGAACGAGGAACGGGAAGCGCGTGCAGGCCAACGGCGGCGCGAAGAACTTCATCGTCGTCATGCCCGACGCCGACGTGGCCCGGACGGTGGAGGCCCTCTCCACCGCGGCGTTTGGCTGCGCGGGCGAGCGGTGCATGTCCGGCTCGACCGCGATTGTTGTCGGCAGGGCGGGCGACGTCATCGTGCCGCAGCTGGTCGACGCGGCGCGATCGATCAAGGTGGGACGGACCGACTCGACCATGTCGCAGCCCGACATGGGCCCCCTGATCACGGCATCCCACCGCGAGCGCGTCGCGGGGCTCGTCGAGAGCGGGGCAAGCGAGGGGGCCACGATCGCCTGCGACGGCCGGGGCGTCAAAGTCGCCGGGGCGCCCAACGGATTCTACCTCGGCGCCACGGTCGTCGACAACGTCCGCGACTCGATGACCATCGCCCGCGAGGAGGTCTTCGGCCCAGTGCTCAACGTGATGCGCATGGAGGACCTGGGCCAGGCCATCGAGGCGGCCAACAAGTCGGCGTACGGCAACGGCGCCTCCATCTTCACATCGTCGGGGGCCGCGGCCCGCGAGTTCAAGCACCGGGTCAAGGCCGGGATGGTCGGGATCAACGTCGGCGTGCCCGCCACGATGGCGATGTTCCCGTTCACCGGCTGGGACGCCTCGTTCTACGGCGACCTCCACATCCAGGGGCGCGAGGCCGTGCAGTTCTACACGCGGCAAAAGGTTGTCACAGCCCGCTGGTTTGGCGGCGCCGTGGACGACGTCTGGCGGAAATGAGCCTCCCATGCCCCTCCTGATCAAGAATGGCGAAATCATCACCGCGGACTCGCGGGCGAGGGCCGACATCTATTGCGAAGGCGAGACCATCACCAGGATCGGCGCGGGCCTCGAGGCGCCGGCCGGGACGCAGGTCGTCGACGCCGCGGGCAAGTACGTGTTCCCCGGGTTCATCGACCCGCACGTCCACATCACCCTGCCCTTCATGGGCACGTTTGCAAAGGACACCTATGAGACGGGCAGCAAGGCCGCCCTCGCGGGCGGGACCACGACCCTGATCGAGATGTGCTGTCCCGCCCGCAGCGAGGACGCCCTCGCCGGGTTCGACCACTGGATGGCCCAGGCCGCCGGCCGGTCCGCATGCGACTTCACGTTCCACATGGGCGCGACCCGGTTCGACGGCGGGACGGAGTCCGGGCTCCGCGAGATCGTCCGCCGCGGCATCAGTTCCTTCAAGATCTTCCTCGCGTACAAGGGCGCGTTTGGGATCGACGACTCGGAGCTCTACCGGATCCTCAAGCTCGCCCGGGAGCTCGGCGTCGTCGTGACCGCACATTGTGAGAACGAGACCCTGGTCGCCGAGCGGCAGAAGGAGCTTGTCGGCGCCGGCAAGACCGGCCCGGGCCAGCACCACGAGAGCCGCCCCCCGGTCGTCGAGGCCGAGGGCGTCCACCACCTGATGACGTTCGCCGAGATTACCGGCGCCCACACTTACATCGTCCACCTGAGCTGCGAGCGGGCGCTCGACGCGGCGATCAGCGCCCGCCGCCGCGGCGTGCGCGTGACCATCGAGACGCTGATCCAGTACCTCGTCCTCGACAAGACCTGGGCCGAGCGGCCGGGATTCGAGGGCGCGAAGTACGTCATGTCGCCCCCGCTGCGCGACGCGAGCAACCAGCCCGTCCTCTGGAACGGCCTGAGGGACGGGCTCATACAGACCGTCGCAACGGACCACGCCCCGTTCGACTTCGAGGGCCAGAAGCGCATGGGCGAGTCCGACTTCACGAAGATCCCGAACGGGATCCCCTCGCTCGAGGAGCGGATAAACCTGCTGTACACCTGCGGCGTCAAGGCGGGCAGGATAGACCTGCACACGCTCGTGAACGTCGCGAGCACGCAGGTCGCGAAGACGTTCGACCTGTTTCCCCGAAAGGGGGCCATCCAGCCCGGGGCCGACGCCGACCTGGTCGTCTTTGATCCGGGCTACCGGGGCGTCATTTCGGCGAAGACCCAGCACATGAACGTCGATTACAGCGCGTTCGAGGGCTGGAAGATCGAGGGGCGGCCCAGCGTCGTCACGGTGCGCGGCCATGTCGCCGTGCGCGACGGAAAGTTCGTCGGCGATCCCGTCCGGGGCCGGTTTCT
>CALAOT010000020.1 GCA_937889545.1 uncultured Opitutaceae bacterium | reverse complement strand
GATCACGCCTCGGTCCTGGCGCCGCGCGGCGCCCACCGCGCCGGCCTGCGGCCGGTCTGCTCCGGCGGGGGTTCCGCAGCCGGGGCAGGGGGCGGATCCGGGACGGGTTCGTCGCCGGGCCGCCTGATCCGCAGGAACTGGACGTTCTCGGCGACAATCTTCATGCGGGACCGCTTTGCTCCGGTCTGCCTGTCCTGCCATTTGTCGAGGTCCATGCGGCCCTCCACGAGGACAAGCGATCCAAGGGTGAGGAAATGGGCGCACGCCTCGCCGGACGGCCCCCACACCTCGATGTCGTTGACGAAGGTGGTCTGGGTCTTCTTCTCCCCGCTCTCGTCCCTAGAGTCGCGGTTGATGGCGACATTAAGAAGACAGAGGGCCTGTTTTTCCCCTGCGGGCTGGAAGCGCAATTCGGGTGCCTTCGTCAGGTTTCCGATAAACGAGCATCGATTGAGGTAGGGCATGGCGGGCCTCCTTCTGCGGCCAATATGGGACAAGTCAAACTTAATAGCATAATAATTCACTCCCTGGGCCCCCTTGGGCCGGGCTCCTCCGCAGGGGGTTTCTCCGGCGCCGGCGGCTGCCCGGACTCGAGCGCGCGCACGCGCTCCTGAGAGGCCGCGAGTAGCTCGGCGAGCTTCCTGCCCTGCGCCTCGAGTTCGAGCGCCTGCGCGGACAGCTCCCGGCTGCGCTGCATCACGGTGTCGAGGGCGTTGTCCATCCTGGCGGAGCTTTCGCGATTGGACGCGACCTCCGCCGCGAGTTCCTGGGGAAGGAGGCCGGGCTGGTAGGCGAGTTCGCCGCGGGCGATCTCTCCCATGACAATGCGCATCGACGTGGGCGCTGGCTCGAATGCCTGCGGGCCGGTCTCGCGGACGAGCGCCAGGTGCCCGTCGACGAGGATGAGCCTGTATGTGGCGGGCAGCGTGATCCTGTCGGGCATGCGGATGGGACCCCGATCCGCAGCATTGGCGCCGGCAGGGACGACCCAGTCGAGGACCGCCTGGTCGGCGGCCGGGATGGGCGCTCCCACATGCGCCGCCCCGGGTTCGCGCTGGGGGCGGCTCTGCGCGGCGCAGCCGCAGAGCAGGAGGAGGCCGGCGGGGAGTGTTGCGAGGGCCGCCTTCACGGAACGGCCGCCTTCCCTGGGAGCCTCAGCCCGACCGCCGCGGCGCGCGGATCGATCGTCTGCTCGACGAAGAGGTAGAAAGGCTTACCGGCTGGGATCCTGACGTAGACGCCGCGCTTCGATATCTCCTCCCGTATCCGGGCGGCCAGCTGATTCATGTAGTCCACGGCTCCCGAACCGAGGGAGCCCGTCAGCGCGTTGCCGAGTGTCGGGGCCGGCTGGGTCGCGCCGAGCGCGCCCGGCAGACCCGACGCGGGCTGCTGGCGTTCGGCGATCGCGGAGAATCCCTGGGCCATGCCGCCGACCGCGGCTGCGGCGAACAGCCTGATCTCCGTGTTGTCCAGAGTCGACAGCGTGTAGCCCACCAGGCCGTCCGCGCCGTCGTCCAGGCCCCACGAGCGGACGCGGCCCCTGTCGGACACGACGAGCTCGCGGCGGTCCACGGCCCGCGCCTTCAGGATTAGCTCCCGCCCGTTGGCGCCTTGGGGCCCGCCCGGGAGCACCAGCGTCCATTCGCCGCTGTCGACAAGTCGTCCCACGCCGACGGCGTCGATGATCGGCTCCGGCCGGGCATAGCTGAACGCCTCGGTTCCCGCCGGGATGATCACATCGCCGTTCCAGTCGAGGTCCTCCGTCACCAGGGCCACGATGGGCTCGGACCTGGCCGTGATGCTGTCCAGGGTGTCCACAAGCTGGCACTTCACGAGGCGGCCGAAGGGCGCGAATTCATCGCCGATTGGCGCCACGCCGGCCTTCCCGGCAGCGTTTCCTGGGGGTTCCGGTGGGGCCGCCGCGACGGCGGGCCCGGGATCGGGCGGCATCCGGAAGATCTCCGGAAGCGTCTTCTTCTCGTCCCTGCGCCTGCTGGCGGGGCTTCCGGGCGGCTGGGGGGGTGGCGAGTCGTCCCGCGATGGCGCGGCCTCCGCGATCCCCTGAACCGGCTTCGGCCGGACGACCTCGCGGCGGTACCCGCCGGAGACGGAGGGTGCCTCGCGATCGGCCTCCGCCTGGCCCAGAGCCTCGGGCTGCAGTCGCGTGGGCATCGGCGGAGACGCCGGAGCGAGGACGGCCGGGGGGGGCCTGTTCCGGCCCGTCCAAACCCAGACTGCAGCCGAGGCTGCGATTGCGCCGACCAGCAGCACGCGCACCCTGAGAGTGACTCCGGCCCAGCGCGGGGAATTGCCGGCCGTGTCGTTCATCGCGGGCCGAATCCCTCGAGGGGCATGCGCCTCACGGGGCGCGGATTGACGGATCCGCCAAGGACGACGCTGATCTCGAAGTCGTTGCCGGGGAGCAGCCGCGCGGCTTGTCCGTCCGGACCGCGGGCCAGCACGAGAAACGCGGTCCCCGTGGCCCCCGACTCGAGCTCGTTCGCAAAGTCGGCTGTCCGGATGGGATAGACCCTGTCGCCTGCGCGGACCACCCAGCTGTCGGGGTCAAACAGGAGGCGCCGCTCGGTATGGTTCTCGACGCTGGCGCACAGGCCCAGCGCGCCAGTCGTCGAATCCAGAACGGCGAACCGGGTGAGGATCGTGAAGTCACCGAAGCTTCGCCGCTGGCCGTCGAAGCTTGTGAATGCGAGCGAGGGATTTGCCGCCGCGATGTCGCGCGCACCGGCTGCGGTGGCGTTGAGCATGAGGCGCAGGGTCCTGAGGAGCCCGATCTCCGACTCAGGGCTCGGCTCGCGCAGCCTTGTCCTCGGGGGCCTTGCGGAAAGGGCGATGGCCGGGCGCGCCTCGGCGCGGGGCGCTTCGGCGGCAAACACAACCTTGCGCCAGGCGAGGCCGGCCGGCGCCGGGATGAACTCGATGGGCACGCCGCGCGTGAGTCCGGCGGCCGGAGCGAGCACCACGTGCAGCACGCGGTGGGCCTCCGCTGCCACCGGTGTGACGAAGACGCGCGGGCTTCCCCGCGCCGCCTGGATGACGAAATCGCCCGCGAACTTCTCTGGGTCCGGTGTGAAGCCGCGGCCGGCCCAATCCTCGACCGGCCAGGGGAAGTCGATCTCGGTCGTGCTGCCCGGCTCGGTGGGCAGCGCGAGCGGGCGCCGCTCGTCGCCCTCGGCGGGCAGCTCGATCCGCACGATGCTCGGGGGCGGCGCGGGGTCGGCGACGGGCCCCGCGGAGAGCGCGCAGAGGACGCCAGCGGCGACGGGCAGGAGGAAAAGGAGGCCCCTGCGGTTCATGGCGCGTCCTGCCCCTTCGGCCACCGCACCACGGCCCTGTGGCGCACGACGACGAAGGGGTAGCGCCCCTGCTGCATCGCCTCCTCCTGGGGGGCCAGCTCGACGATCAGGTGGAATTCGCCCGCGGGCGGCTGGTAGGGGAGCCCCTCCACGGCGCCGGAGCGCACAATGAAGCCGCGAACCCGGTATCGCGGCGGGCTGCCGTCGTCGAGGACCTCGATCCCCTCGACCTCGGGGTGGTCGTACAGGTTGCGCCGCTTGCGCTCCGGGAGTTCCGAGCGCACGTCGCCCTCGAGCGTCCTCCAGCTGTCCCCCACGAAGATCCTGCCCGCGACCTCGGGGTACGAAAGTCCCGACGGATTGCGGGTGAAGCAGGCCTGGGCGGCCTGGAGCAGGATCTCACGAAAGAGCGCGCTTCGCGCATCGGCAGGCCCGACGGGCCCGTAATGGATCGTTCCGGCCCCGTCGACGGAATACGCCCATATCCCCTGCCGGAGATTCGCGGTGCCCCGCGCGAGCATCCAGAGGGAGAGGATCGGCGAGGCCGTTGCGACAACCATGCACAGCACCTTGATCTGGTGTTCCGCGACCCAGCGGGCGGCCGGCGTGAATGGCGCCGAGGCGGGCGCGCCGCGCGGGCCCCTCGGGGAGTGCGTGCGCGGGAGCTCCGGATCGTCTGGTTCGGCTGCGCTCATCGGGCGCGCATAGCAGCACGCCCGGAAACATTAGACAAGTCAAACTTTACGCGTTAATTTATTGGACCCGGATTCCCTGCGGGCCGGGACGGGCGCCGGGCCCTTTGCCGTCTCGACCCATCTCTCGGCCCTGCGCAGCGCGGCGTCCGCCGGGCCGCCCAATTCGACAAGCCCGGACCCCGAGCCGTCCGCGGCGACGGCGTTGAGGTAGTAGCGGGTCGCCCCGGGGGCCTCCCCGGGCAGGGGCGGGGGGGGCAGCTTCCGGATCGTGCCTGCGTAGCCGAGGCCGAGCCTTTGCGATCTCGACCGGGCGAGCGATGCGAAGAGCCGATCGAACACAGCCTGTCGTTGGGCTTGGGTCATGATGGGGGAAAACCCGAAGAAAAAGCGGTTGCTAAACGTGTCTAAACAAGGTAGCTAAATTTTCACCCGTTTTCAACCAGCTTATCAACTTATTTATCCCAGCAAAACATCATGAGTGACAAGACCAAAATGATGGACTCGCCCCCGAACGGCCTATCGGCCACGGTCGCCGCATCGCGGGGCATGGCGGATCCCGATGTCGTCGACTTCCTGCCGCTGCCGGTGTACCCGCTGCTCGGCGTCCAGGTCCACTGCGTCAGGTGGCAGAAGATTGTTCAGGGGATGAAGCGCAAGGGCGTCGTGGTGAGGGTCCACCGGGAGAGCGACCGGGGCGGCCTTTTCAAGGCGGCGTCGCGCGTCGGCGTCAAGGTCACGAGCCGCCGGTGCTCCGGAGCCCCGGGCGAGGCCCCGAGCTGGCTCGTGCGCATCCGGGAGGCCGGAAGCCGGGGCGCTGCGGAAATCGACGCCGCGGATCCCACGGCCTCGGACCGGGGGCGCTACAGGGCGCTGGGGCTCCTCGTTCTCCATCGCGGATCGCTCCCGATCACGGGGCGCGGGGCGGCCGTCGCGCTTCACCGCTCGCTGCGCGAGTTCATCCGCGAGAACGGCATCGCCGGGCGGCGCCAGCGCAATGCGGTTGTCGTGAGCCCCGGGCGCGACGGCGGATTCATCGTGTCCGTGACTCCGGAGATTCGGGCAGCGTACTTGGAGCGCGAAAAGAAAAGGACGCCCGCCGCTTGACGCGCGGACCCGCGTGGTCCAACAAGCGGGCCATGGCGGGACCTCGAGACGACAGCGGCGGCCTTGCGGTGTTGCGCGGACTCCGCGAACACCTGCGGGGCGCGATCCTGGGCCAGGACGAGGCGGTCGCCGGCCTTTCCGACGCCCTCCTTGCCGGAGAGATGGGGCACACTCCCCGTGGCAGGCCGAGGAGCATGCTGCTGATCCTCGGCCCGACCGGCACGGGCAAGACGAAGGCCGTCACCGAGGCGAGCAGGCACCTTTACGGGACCGAGGCGATCGCTCGGATCAACTGTGCGGAGTTCTCGTCCGAGGAGCGGGTGCCGCTGCTTCTCGGAAGCGCGGAGGGGGCGCGCGGTCTCTTGGGAGCTCAGATCGAGCGCCTGAGATCGGCCGGGGGCCGCATCCTCCTCCTGGACGAGATTGAGAAGGCGAGCCCCAGGGTGTCGGACTACCTCTTAGGAATCGAGGAGGCCGCGGTCACGCTCGCGAGCGGCAAGACCCTCGACCTTTCGGACCTCCACGTCATCGCGACCTCCAACGTCGGCTCGGCCGGCGTCGTCGAGATGGACAACGTCGCCCGATCATCGGTGCGCCGCTACGTGGAACAGGAGGCTGCGGCCCATTTCAGGCCGGAGGTGCTCGCGAGGTTCACCTCGGTCCTTCTATTCGGGCACCTGACGCGCGAGATCCAGCTGGAGATTTGCCGGCGGATGCTGGAGCAGGAGATTGGATTCCAGTCCGGGGTGCTTTCGCGCAAGTTTGGCCATCCGCACCGCCTTCGCGCGGGTGCGGAGGCGTGCAGGCGGCTCGTGAGCGAGGGCTGGCACCGCAGGCTCGGCGCGCGGCCGATGCGCAACGTCGTCGAGCGACGTGTTCGGGCGGCCCTGGTGGACTCGCAGCTGCGGGGAGCCCTGGGGCCCGGCGTTCGCGAGTCGGTCCTCCTCGCCGACGGGCGCGACGGCATTCGCGTCGCGTTGGCGCGGGCTCCCGTCGTCCTGTGAACCGGCGGGTTCGATCGAGCCTGCCGCGGGGCGGGCAGCCCCGCTGCGCTCCTCAGCTCCGGTCGGGCCAGGGGGGTGGCGTCGGGAGCGACTTGCCCTCGGTCTTCAGCTCCAGGAGCACTTCCTCGATCGCCCGGTCGAGCTGCTGGTCGACGCCCGCGAATTCCTTCGCCGGGTCGTTGTCCACTACGATGTCGGGATCGACCCCGTGGCCCTCGATCGGCCAATCCCTGCCTTCCTTCGAATACGGCGCAAATTCCGGCTTGTAGAGGTAGCCGCCGTCGACGATCGGCAGGCCTTCGCGGAAGCCGACAACCCCGCCCCAGCTGCGCTTGCCGATCAGCTTGCCTAGGCCGGCCATCTTGAACCGGTAGGCGAAGAGGTCGCCGTCCGAGGCCGAGAATTCGTCCATCAGGACCACCTTGGGCCCAAGCACCATTTCGCCGGGGTTGGTTCTCGGGGTCCCGTTGCGCGCCTTCTCGACCAACACCAGCTCGCGCGCCAGCCGCTCGATGATCATCGGAGAGACGTTGCCGCCCCCGTTGCTGCGTTCGTCTATGATGAGCGCCTTCTTCGTCAGCTGCGGATAGAAGTGCTTCGCGAACTCGCCCAGGCCCTCGACGCTCATATCGGGTATGTGGATGTATCCCACCCGCCCGTTCGTCATCTGCGAGACGCGGTCGGCGTTGCGCCGCACCCAGCTCTCGTAATAGAGCGGCGCCTCGTCGGCGACCGGGACGACCGTCACGCTTCGCGCCCCGTCCTCTACCGGCCTGGAATTGACCTTGAGGACAACCTGCTTGCCGGCGCGGCCGACCAGTGCCGAATAGATGTTGGAAAGATCGCGGACGGACGTGCCGTCCACCGCCAGGATGTAGTCGCCCTCCGCCACGTTGATCCCGATTTCGGTGAGCGGCGATCGTGTGGAATCCCGCCAGTTCTCGCCGTGGATTATGCGGTCGATCCGGTAGGCGCGGCTCGCGGGATCGCGCGACAGCTCCGCGCCCAGGAGCCCCGTAACGATGCGGGGGGCCAGCGGGCGGTCGCCGTCACCGAGGTAGGTATGGCTGTTGTGGGCCTCGCCGATCAGCTCGCCCACCAGATACGTGAGGTCGTACCTTGTCTGCGCGCACGGCACGAGGGGGGCGTACTTGGCGCGCATAGCGGGCCAGTCCACGCCGTTCATCGTGGGTGAGAAGAAGAAGTCGCGCATCTGGCGCCAGCATTCGTTGTAGATCTGCCCCCACTCGGCATGGCGGTCGATGCGCATCTCGAGCCCGTCGAGGGAGAGCTTGTCCTTCACTTCGAACTTGGCGCCGGGAAGGTCGATGAGGGCGTATTCCTTGTCGACCTTGACGAGCATCTTCTTTCCGTCGGCGGTGATCTCGTAGGCCGTGACCTCCCCCAACTCAGTCTCCTTCCTGTCCTTCAGGTTGTAGACGAGGAGCGTTTTCTCCCTCGGCGGGGGGGGTGGGACCCCTTCGACAAGGGCGGCGCCGTCCTCGCGCAGATAGTAGACCTTGCCGCCGACGGCGCGGATCGAGGTATAGGTCGCCGGCTTCACGGGCAACCCGATCAGCCGCTCCCTGATCCCGTCTTCGTCCACCGTGACGACGAGCGCCTTGGGCGCGGCGTCCTTCTTTGCTTCCTTGCCGTCGGCGGCCTTTTCCTCGGGTTTGGGCGCGGGCGCGATCTCTACCTCGTCGCTCGCCGGCTTGAAGGGCGAGTCGGTTTCCTTCGAAAGCGCGACGAGGTAGACGCGCTCGAGGTTCTTGTAGACGTGGTCGAACTCGATGTCGCTCAGCAGGGGGTTGAAGTCGCGCTTGGACGCGAAAAGCAGGAATTTCCCGTCGTCGCTGAACGCGGGCGCCGTCGCCGCGTACCAGCCGTCCGTGGCCTCGAACTTCCTCCCGGTGGCGAGCGAGAAGAGCCACACCTTGGCGAGCGACTGGTCCTCGGGGCGGGACCACGCTATCCACAGGCTGTCGGGCGACCAGGCATATTGGCGGATCTCATACGCGGTGGCTGTGTCGACCAGGGTGACCGCCTTCGTCTCGACCGTCACGTAGCGGAGGCGCTGGAGCCGGTCCGCCCAGAGGAGCTTCTTGCTGTCGGGCGACCACAGAGGGTTGTAATAGTAGGTGTCGGCGCCGTGGATCACCTGGACGGGGTCGCCGGCTCCGTCCTGGGCGCGGACGTACAGCTCGTTTTCCCCGGACTCGTCGGAGTCGTAGGCGATCCATTTTCCGTCGGGCGACCAGACCGCGTCGCGCTCGTGGACGCCTGCCTTGCGGCTCAGGTTCCGGGTGGCGCCGTCCTTTGCGGGGACGGTGAACGTGTTCCCGCGGGCGGTCACGACCACCCTCCTGCCGTCGGGCGAGGGGGCGGCGGTCTCGACAAATTTCGCCACGTTGACGAGCGCGTCGCGCGACGTGACGAAATCATCCCTCACGGCGATCGGGACGCGCCGCGCCGAGCCGGCCCTGATGTCGAACGACCAGATGTAGCCGGCTTCCTCGAACACGACCACCCCGCCTCCGAGCGAGGGGAACTTGATGTCAAAGTCCGTGAAGTGGGTGTGCTGCGCTGTCTCCTTGCTCGCCAGGTCGTAGCTGTAGAGGTTCAGCCTCTTATCGCGATCCGAAAGGAAGTAGATCCGGTTGTTCGGCGCCCACATCGGGATGATGTCCTGGGCGGGATTGTTCGTGATGTTCTCGATGGCGCCGGTCTTGAGGTCGTAGATCCAGATGTCGTCGGCCATCCCCCCCCGGTAGTCCTTCCATGTTCGGAATTCCCGGAATACCCGGTTGTAGGCCATCTTGGTGTCGTCGGGGGCTAGGGAGACGAATCCTCCCCTCGGCACCGGCAGCGGCTTCGGCAGGTCCCCGTCGGTCCCGACCGAGTACAGCTGGCCGTTGAACGGATTGAACGAGCGCATTCGCGAGCGGAAGACGATCTCATGGGTCGTGTTCTTCCACGCCATCACGATGTTGTTCGGGCCCATCCGGTCGCTGAGGTCGTCCCGGGCCAGTGTCGCCGTGTACGTGAGCCGGCGCGGGGTACCTCCCTCCGCGGGCATCAGGTAGACCTCGGTATTCCCGTCGTACTGGGCGGTGAATGCGAGCTCGTTGCCGTCCGGTGAATACCGCGGGAAGACCGCGTAGCCCGGCCCGTTGGTCAGCCTGCGGGCCAGGCCGCCGTCCATGCCGACCGTGTAGAGCTGGTCGGCATAGGAGAACGCGATCTGCCTGCCGTTTGTCGCGGGAAAGCGCAGGAGGCGGGTATCATCGGCTGGAGGGGGGCTTTCCGAGCGAAGCGCTCCGGCAAGCGCTGCGGCGCCCGCGATAGACAGGAGGATTCTTTTCACGGCGGGGTGGGAGTGGAGGATACCCCAGCCTATGCGGGGCGGGTGGCCAAAGCCAATGCCCGAGTGTTCATCGGGGCCTGCGACCCGATGGGTTGCGCAGGATGGCCCTGGCCCCTGCCGGCGTGAGCGCGGCCCCGTCAGACCGATTCGAGGATCTTGTAGAGGCGCTTGACCATGCCGGACGCGTCGTCCAGGAGGCCTGCGGAAATCAGCGCGTTGTCGAGGATCTGCTCAGCCACCAGCTTGGCCTTGTCGGGAGCCGAGGAACGGAGCTCCGAGAGCCGCTTGATGACGGCGTGGCACGGGTTGACCTCGAGGTTGACGCGCAACGGCGATGGGGCGCCGTCCTTGTTCATCGCCCTCATTAGCCTGCGCATGTGGGGCGACATGATCTTGTCCGCATTGAGCGCCAGGGCGGGGGAGTCGACCAGCCGGGCGCTCGCCTTCACGTCGGCCACGCGCTCGCCGAGGCAGTCCTTGAGCCACCCGACGAGCGCCTTGGTCTCGGCCTCCCCAAGGGCTCCCTCGGCCCTGGGCTGCTCCGAGAGCTTCACGTCGGCGTGGTCGGCGGCGGTGATCTTCTTCCCGTCGAACTCGCGGACGCTGTTCATCACGTACTCGTCGACCGTCTCGTAGCAGAAGAGCACCTCGAGGTTCCGCGCCCTGAATCCCTCCAGGTAGGGGCCGGCCTCGATCGCCTCGCGGTTCGGGCCGACGAGGTAATAGATCTCCTTCTGGTCGGGTCCCATCCGCGAGGCGTAGTCGGGGAAGGACGTCGTCTTGCCCTTGTCCGTGAGGGAGGACTCGAACCTGAGGAGCTTTGTCAGCTGCTCCTTGTGGGCGAAGTCGAGGGCCGCGCCCTCTTTCAGGTACACGCCGAACTCCCTGTAGAACTCCGCGTACGCCTCGGCCCTGTTCTTTGCCTCCTCGTCTAGGAATTTCAGGAACCTCTTTGTGATGACCCGGTTCAGCTTCTCGACGAGCGAGCGGTCTTGCATCGTCTCGCGGGAGATGTTGAGCGGCAGGTCCTCGCTGTCCACGACGCCCTTCAGGAACCGCAGCCATTCCGGCAGTAGGTCCTTCGGCCGGGCGTCGATCATGACCTTCCGGCAGTAGAGAGCGACGGACGGCTCCAGGCGCGCGAGCCCCATCTTCTCCGTGTTCTCCTTCGGCACGAAGACAAGGGCGTTGATCGAGATCGGGGCGTCCGCGCTGAAATGGAGCCGCATGCGCGGCTTCTCCGAGTCGTGGGCCTGGTACTTGTAGAACTCGTCGTACTCCTCCTCCTTGATCTCGTTCTTTCCGCGGAGCCAAAGGGCCTGGACCGTGTTGATCCGCTTTCCGTTCAGGTTGACCGGGAACGAGACAAATGCGCTGTAGCGCTCGAGGACCTCGCGGATCCTCCATTCCTGGCTGAACTCGGAGCATTCGTCCTTCAGGTCGAGGACCACCTTGCACCCCCTGCGCTCTCCCGAGCTCTCCTCGATCGCAAAGCTTCCCGTGCCGTCGCTGCTCCAGAGAAGGCCCTGCTCGGACTCCCGCCACGAGTGCGTGTACACCCGGACGGTCTTGGCCACCATGAACGCCGAGTAGAATCCGACGCCGAACTGCCCGATCAGCCCGGCGGCCTTCTGGTCGCCCTCGCCCAGGGCCTTGAGGAAGGCCTGGGACCCCGAATGGGCGATCGTCCCCAGATTCTCGACCAGCTCGGCCTGCGTCATGCCAAGCCCGAAGTCCTGGATCGTGAACGTCTTCGCCTTGTCGTCGGTCGTTATGTTGATCTCCAGGTCAAGCCTGTCGTCGTAGACGGCCTTCTCCGTCAGTCGGAGGTGCCGCAGCTTCTCGAGCGCGTCCGACGCGTTGGAGACCAGCTCGCGGACGAAGATCTCCTTCTCCGTGTACAGCGAATGGACGACGATATCGAGCAGCTGCTTGATCTCGGCCTGGAATTGAAAGGTCTGGGGTGCGGCGTTGGGCATTAGTTTGTGGAAATGGGTCGCTGAACGTAAGCCGGTCGATGGAAAAATCAATGCTGAGTGATTCCGGATCCTGCGCCGTCTGCGCCGGGTTGCCTGCTCGGCTTGCTTTCCATTTCAAACGGCGGGTTTCCGGCAGGTTCTAGTCGTGTTTGCCGATGGGTTCCCTGTGCTCGGTCAGTTTGTGCTTGGGCTGCTGCACCAAGGGGATGCCCCTGTCAGCGGACCCTCATTTCGACGGCGTGCTCATGGCGATCATCCAGGAGGGGAATTGTCTCCCCGGATATTGCCTGCCCGTCAACAGAGAGCAGATCTTCGCCGGCCGAATCAGCGGCGAGGCGGGTGACGGTGATGTGATAGACCGTTTGCCGGTAGCGGTAGTGGATCTTGAAACTTGTCCAAGCCTTCGGCATGCGGGGGGTCAGGCGCAATTGAGCGCCCTCCAGGTTCGCGCCCAGCAGGGCTTCGATCAGCAGCCGGTACATCCAGCCGGCGGAACCCGTGTACCAGGTCCAACCGCCCCTGCCCAGTAGCGGCGCGACCGCATAAACGTCCGCGGCGACGACGTATGGTTCAACTTTGTAGGTGGCAACTTGCCGGGATGTCCCGCCGTGATTGACGGGATTGAGCAGTGCGAAAAGTTCCCACGCCCGCTCGCTTTCTCCCAACAGAGCGAATGCAAGGGCGCTCCAAATCGCACCATGGGTGTACTGGCCGCCATTCTCGCGCACGCCAGGAATGTAACCCTTGATATAACCGGGGCTTAGGGGAGATTTGTCAAAGGGAGGGTCAAACAACTGGATCAGTCCAGCTTCGCGACGGACCAGGCGCTCATCCACGGATTGCATCGCCTGGCGCGAGCGGATTCGATCGCCAGCGCCGCTGATCACCGACCAGCTTTGCGGCAAGGAGTCGATCTGACATTCCGGATTTGCCTGGGACCCGAGCGGCTCGCCGTTGTCGAAGTAGGCGCGGCGATACCATCGGCCGTCCCAGGCGTGTTGCTCGATGTTCGCTTGCAGTTGCCGCGCTTGGGCGAGACAGCGTTCGGCAAAGGCGGGATCGTTGTGGGCGCGCGCCAGCGGGGCGAACTGGGTGAGCACGTCGTAAAGGAAGAAAGCCAGCCAGACACTTTCACCGCGCCCCTGGTTGCCGACCCGATTCATGCCATCGTTCCAGTCGCCGCCACCGATCAGCGGCAGACCGTGCTCGCCGAATCTCAGGCCGTGCTCGATGGCGCGAACCCCATGTTCGTAGAGCGTGGCCGACTCCTCGGAGCGATTCGGCTGATCATAGTAAGCCTCCTCCTCCGGCTTGACCGGACGGCCTTCGAGGAAATGGATCGTTTCGTCGAGCACACCGGTGTCCGCGACGCACGCGATATAGCGGCAGGTCGCATAGGGCAGCCAGAGGTAGTCATCGGAAGAATGCGTCCGCACGCCGCGCCCGGAGGGCGGATGCCACCAATGCTGGACATCGCCTTCGCGGAATTGATGGGCGGCGGCGCGGAGCAGATGCTCGCGGGTGAGCGCAGGTTCGGCATGCACGAGCGCCATCACGTCCTGAAGCTGGTCGCGGAACCCGTAGGCTCCGCTGGATTGGTAAAACCCCGTTCGGCCCCAGAATCGGCTGCCCAAGGTCTGGTACAAGAGCCAACCGTTCGCCATCACGTTCACGGCTGGGTCGGGCGTATCCACGTTCACCGCGCCGAGGGTTTTGTTCCAATAGGCCCAGACAGCCTCGAGCGCGGCGCGGCTGGCGCCGGCGCGCCGGAAGCGCTGGATGAGATTCTGCACGTCGGCCGGGTCGCGACCGACCCCGAGGCGAAGGCACGTCTCGCGCTCCTGCCCGTCCGCCAGGTCGAAGGCGACCTGCACCGCGCCGCAAGGGTCCAAGCCCGCCCCGACTCTGCCGGAAAGGCGGGCGCGCTTAAGCGCTGCCGGCTGCGACAGGCTGCCGTTCCTCCCCAAGAATTCCTTTCTGTCCCCGGTGACGGTGCGCGAAACGTCATTGACATCAATGAACGCGATGCGATCGGGAAACTCGGTATTGTAATGATTGCGAGCCAGAAGCGCGCCCGTGTCGAGGTCCACCTCGGTTTGCACGTGCAGAAGGCTTTTCTGCCGCAGATCGCCCAGCACCCATTCGCAGTAGCCGGTTACCGACACGCGGCGCGGACGCCCCGAGGCATTTCGCAATTTCAAGACGGTGAACTTCACCGGCGCATCCGTCGCAACATAGACCCACAGCTCGGTGGAGATGCCGTGTTCCGCGTGCTCGAACACTGTGTAGCCGAAGCCATGGCGGACGACATAGGGCGTCGCGCCGCGCGCGGGCAAAGGCGTCGGCGACCAGAACTGACCCGTCTGCTCATCGCGAATAAAGAGAGCTTCGCCGGTTGTGTCCTGGACGGGATCGTTGTTCCAGGGCGTCAATCGAAATTCATGGGCGTTCTCCACCCAGGTGTACGCGCTGCCGCTCTCAGAGACGACCGTGCCAAAGGACGGGTTGGCGAGCACGTTGACCCACGGGGTCGGAGTCATCTGGCCGGCCCCGAGAGTGATGACGTACTCGTGGCCGTCTCGAGTAAAGCCACCAAGGCCGTTCTCGAAAATGAGTTCCCGCGGCGGGAGCGGCCTGGCGGAATCGGGCCGCGCAGAGCGGGTGGGCGCCAGCGCCGGGACGGACACCTCCATCACGCCCCGCCGCTGCAGTTGCTGCGCCAGGGTCCCACTCTCGTCGTCGAGGACAATCCGCGCAACGGATTGAAGCAGCACGCGATCGTCGCTGGGGACTTGTTCGAGGCGTCGGACAAAGATGCCGCCGGGCTTGTCCAGCACTTGTTCCTCGATGCTCGAAGAAATCAGCCGTGTGATCTGATCGTGCATCGACTGGCGATAGACCGAGACATCCTCATTCAAGATGACGAGTTCGACGGTGAGTCCCTTCATCCGCCAGTAGGAGTGGGCCCGGATCAGCTGTTGAACGATCTCGATCCTCTCCGGGTCGCCAATGCGGAGCAGGACCAACGGGGCGTCGCCAGAGATGCCATAACTCCAGAGGCCCTTCTGGCCGCGCCGGTTGCCGCGCAGCACGCCGGGGGTGGCCCGGCGAGCTGGGTCGGCGTAAATCAATGCGCCGGCCAGCCGGCCGTAGAGTTGGGCTTCGCCCTCTGTGGCATTGAGATGGCGCAAGGTCACCTGGTTGTGGGTCCATGCCAAGTCGAAGGCGCGGTCAGCCATTCGGGGGCTTTGATATTTTTCCACGTGCGCCAGGGCGGCTTCCCGACTTTCCGTCACGCCAAAGATCAGGTCGACGATGGCAGTTTCATTGGGCGGCAAAGAAACCGTGCGTCGCAGCGAAATGATGGGATCGAGCACAGAACCGACCGTATTGGACAATGGCGAAATGCTCTGCATTGCGGCAGGGTTGGCCAGGGTTCCGCCACGCCCGACAAACCTGTATCGATCGGTTTCGCAGGAGATTTCACCCTTTTCACCGCCCTGGACCACCATGAGGTGCAGCAGCCACGGCGGCCTCTCGTCCGGGTAGCGGGCGCGCCGGCTGCAGAGAATGGCGGAGGATTCTGGCGCAAATTCCGTCTGCACGAAGAGATTGCTGAAAGCGGGATGAGCTTCGTCCGCGGCCTGAGGCGCGAGCACCACTTCTGCGTAACTGGTCAATTCAATGGCGCGCGGTTCGGCCGAGCGGTTGGTGATCGTGATGCGCCGCAACTCCACGTCGTCTTCCGACGACACGCTGATCTCGGTGTGGATCTCTAAGTCCGCATGGTGCTGCCGGAATTCCGCGCGCGCCTGAGTGAAGATCGCCTCGTAGCCCTGGGTCTCGCGAAGGGTTGGTTGATATGCGGCGGACCAAAAATCTCCCGACACGAGATCGCGCAGATAAACAAACGTTCCCCAGCAATCGCGCGTGGCATCTTCACGCCATCGGGTGACCGCCAGATCGCGCCAGCGACTGTAGCCGCCGCCGGCGCTGCTGACGACGACATGATAGCGGCCGTTGGACAGGAGATGAACCTCCGGTACCGGTGGCGCGGGATCCGTGAATACGCGCATCACTCCTTCCGCTTCGCTATAAAGCGTCCGCGCCGTCTCCAGGACCAAGTCCTCTGCGAACACGCTGACAGTTGTCCTGGGCACGCGCTCCTGCAGAAGCAGATCCGTAGCCTTGAGCAACGGACAGGCCATGAAGCGCCGCTGCATGGAGTATCCGGTCAATTGGTTGACCAGAGCCAGCAGGATCATCCCCTGATGGTGCACCATGAAGGATCGGATGGTGGCGCTAGTTTCGTCCGGCGGCAGGCGCGTTGGCGTGTAATCCACAGCTTCATAGAAGCCATACGCTCCTGCGCGCCCCTCGGCGGCCAACCGTCGCAGGTTTTCACAAGCTTCAACGGGCGCAACCATCAGCGCCATTGCTGTGGCGTAAGGAGCGATCACCAGGTCCTCGGCCAATCCTCGTTTCAGGCCCAGGCCCGGCACGCCGAAGGCGCGGTATTGGTAGTTGAGGTTGACGTCAGTCCGGTTGTAGCCCGATTCGGAGATTCCCCATGGAACGCCGCGCGACCGCCCGTACTCGATTTGCCGTCGCACCGCCGCCTTGCAGGTGTGATCGAGCAGAGTGTTCCCATAGTTGGGCATGACAAGCAGCGGCATCAGGTACTCGAACATCGAGCCGCTCCACGAAACGAGGATCGGTCCTCCACGCGAAGCGATGAGCAGGCGGCCCATCGAGAACCAGTGGTCCTGGGGAACCTGCCCTAGGGCGATGGCGACGTAGCTGCACAGGCGCGCCTCCGAGGCCAGGAGGTCATAGAAGCTGTTGTCACGCCGTCGCTCGGGGACGTTAAACCCAGTGGAAAACAGATTCCTCGCTGGGTCGAATAGAAAGGCAAAATCCATCGCGGCCAACTCCTCGCTTTGCGTGGCCAGGGCTTCCAATGTGAGCAAGCGCCGACGAATGTGGTCGCCGGCTTCACGAAGGCAGCGTGTGAGGTCCGTGAGGCGTTTTTCTTCATCGTGCCGGGATGCGTCGGCATCAGTTGGGAGTTCGTGCAGTCCCGTTTCGATCAGCGGGTCGAGCGATTGCATTATCCTCGCCGCGTCGCGCAAGGTAGGTACTTGGTCAAGCTGAGCGAGCGCCTCCTCGATCCTTGCCGCGGCCACCTTGGCGAGACGCCCGGCTTCCTTCGCCGCGGGGGCGAGTGGCTCCGGAACCCCGTCACTCCGATCGCCACGGCTTGGGACCGGCAACGCCAGCCACGGCGCGAGAAGAAGCATGTCCTCCAAATGGTCCTCGCAATTCCGCCTAAGAATATTGGCCCACCCTTTGATCTCCTCCGCTTCGTTTGCCAGCGACGCGGCGATCGTGGTCGCCTGGCCCGTCGCCTCGTTCAGCATGGTGAACGCCTCGCGCAGACTTGCAGGAACTATCAGCAGATCCGCTTCGAGCCTTGCCAGGGCGGCATTCTTGCGGGTCAAGTCGCCGAGAACCCTAACCGTGTCGCGCAGACCGGCAATGACCTGCGGAGTGAAGATCCGCTCGTCCGGCAGTTCTCGCAGCCCGGAACTGTGTGTGAGCAGGTGCCCCGCGAGATTGCCGCTGTCGACGCTGGAAACGTAGGGCGGCAGGAGCGGCCGGAGAGTACGGGTGTCATACCAATTGTAGAAGTGCCCGCGATACCGTTCGAGCCGCTGCATCGTGTCGAGGGCATCCTGCGTGCGGCGGATTAAGCCGCCCACGGAAAGATACCCAAGATCCCGGGCGCCCAGATTGGCGAGCATCGCCAGGCCCATGTTCGTTGGCGAGGTCCTCGAAGCAATCGTCGGGGCAAAGACATCCTGGAAATTGTCCGGCGGCAGCCAGTTCTCCTGGGCGGTGACAAAGGTCTCGAAGAAATACCACGTCTTGCGGGCCGTGTGCCTCAGAAAGGTCAATTGCCCCGCCGTAAAACCCGGAGGCTCGGATTCAATAGGCTGGCTGATCCACCAGGCGATCAATGGGGCCGTCAGCCAGAGTCCGATGGTCGGAAAGGCCGGGAACAACTGAGCCGGATGCGACAATAGCAGCAAGAATCCGATTGTGAGCGCGAGAATCGGCGCGATCCACATGGTGGCATAAAAGCCGGCGAGCCCCGTGCTCGATGTCCGCTCAGAATCACTCGCCGTCTGCCATTCGAGGAGTCGCCGGTGCGTCACCAGCAATCGCAGCAGTGTCCTTCCAATGGCGTCCAGGCTGATGAGGGCGTCGTAGGGTAGAAATGCCAACGTGAGAAGGATCTGGCCAATCTGGCGGCCGCACGACCCGGCCACCCCACGCAGATGCATCGCCCAAAGCATATCAGCCGGCTTGCGCAACAGGCTTACCAACGCCGACAACAATCCGGGGAGCATGATGATCGAAATCACCAGCAGCGATCCAAGACCGCCGAGTTTGGGAAGGAGAAGCCAGGCGCCCAGCACCAGGAGCACCAGGGCAACGGGGACGAGGCTGCGCCTCAGGTTGTCGAAAATCTTCCACCTGGACAGGGCGGAAAGCGGATTGGCGATCTGCCGGACATCCCCTCCAGGGACCCTGGGCAGGAGCCATTGCATGATCTGCCAATCGCCCCGAATCCAGCGGTGGCGCCGACTGATGTCCACGTTGTAGCGGGAGGGATGTTCCTCATAGAGCTCCACGTCGCTGACAAGGGCGGAGCGCGCGTGGCCCGACTCCAGCAAGTCGTGGCTTAGAATGGTATTCTCTGGGAAGCGCCCGGCCATGGCTCGCTCGAAGGCATCTACATCGTAGATTCCCTTCCCGATGAATGACCCTTCCCGGAAGAGATCCTGGTACACGTCGGATACCGCGCGCGTGTAGGGATCGATGCCCGCATCTCCGGCAAAGAGACGGACGAACCAGGATCGGCTGGCGCTCGGCAGACTCACACCCACCCGCGGCTGCAGAATGCCGTAGCCCTCGGTCACGATCCCGCGGTCGCCATCGAACACCGGACGGTTCAACGGATGGGCCATTGTTCCGGCGAGCTGGCGGGCGGCATCGCGCGGAAGCTGCGTGTCGGTGTCGAGCGTGATGACATACTTGACGGCCGGAAGAACGGCCGTCTCTCCGACAATCTCGGAAAAGCACTTGCGAGAACCACCGCGTAGAAGGGCGGTGAACTCCGTCAGCTTTCCCCGCTTGCGCTCGTAGCCCATCCACAAGGCTTCCCCTGCGTTCCAGCGGCGCGGTCGATGGAACAAGAAGAAGCGAGTTTGGTTCCCGGAGGGATACTTCTGATTCAGCATCTCGACGCCGGTCCGCGCACGCTCCAGCAACACTTGGTCTCCGGCCAATACCTCCTCCCGCGCATCGCGGAAGTCGGTCAACAATGCGAAGTAAAGATGCTGGTCCCGATTCGAGAGGTGGTGAATCTCCAATGTTTCGATGAGACGATCAACGCCCTCCAAGCTCGTGAGCATGGTGGGGACGACCACCATCGTGCAGCAATCCGAGGCGATGCCTGAGGAAAAATCCAGGCGCGGGAGAAGGCGGGGGCTCACCAGCAGCGTGGACAGCCAGTTCATCAGCGCCACGGCGAGTTGGCTGGCACAAGGCAGGAAAACAAGGGTGAAGAGGACGAGCTTCCATCCCTGCACTTCGAGCCTCAGGGCCTGCTGCATGAACCCGAACATGGCGAGCAAGGTGAGCGCCCCGATTCCACCCGCATAGTACGTCAGCGGAAAGCGGTGGATGCTTCGTTCGATGATCGTGCGCCAGGGCCACCGGACATTCGCCGCCCGGCCCAGCATGGACTGGCCTTTGTCGATCAAGTAATAGCCGACATGGGAGGCCCGCTCTTCGCTGCCCTTTTGCCGAGCGCTTTCCTCAGCCAGATGAATCGCGCTTCGCGCGACGTCCGCCTCCGGGAGCTTGCTGTGCCGGGAATACGACTCGACGGAATGCCGATAGCGGTCGCGGGTCGAAAAATCCATTTTGCCGTAAACACCGGCCGGGTCGGAGCGCAAAGTCTCCTCGACCAGGCTCAAAGTTTCCACGAACTCCTTCCAGTCCATGGAGCTCAAGAGGCGAAGACTGGCGATGCTGTGGCTGACGGAAACCTGGTCGGCCGCCTGGTTCTGACTATCCAGACGGACGAGCTGCTCAACGGACAGCCCCTGCTCCACGAGCCGCTGCTCTAGCCAACTGCGGGCCAGATGCATCACCGGACTCTGTCGCGACAAATGATGGCAAAACTCCGCCACGAAGGCACTGGACAATGGAATATCGGACTTCGCCATGTCCGCCACCACGATGACAAGATGTGACGGGTCCTTCTCCGCCATCTCCTGCAAACGATCTCCCCATGAATCCGCGAGATCTCGGTCGAACCGGGAGAACGTCAAACGGGCGGCGATGCGATTGAGGTTCTCAATCAACCCAAGGCGCAGCATTATTGGCGTGGCCCACAGCTCGCCCAGTTTCAGCGGACTCACCTTCTGGTAAGCCGAGATGAATGCGCCGAGCGATGCGACATCAATCTGTGCATCCACGTGCGAGATCAATTCGAGCACAATGTCGTAGACGCGCGGAAGTCCTGCGGAAGAGCCGCTCAAGAGGCGAGGCAGCTCCCGGCTGTAGCTTCGGGGCAGGTGCCTCCTGGCCATCTGGATCTGTTCTTCGATCAGGTAAAAGTTGTCGAGAAGCCACTCGGCGGCCGGGGTGATGCGCCGGCTTGGATAGACGGCGACGGTCGCACGATTGAAGACTCGGAGGCTCTCCTCGTTCTCGTCCAATCGATCCAACAGGCGGCTGAAGCTGCGTCGAGTCACGACCTTGTGGTCCGCCGCAAGGGTCCGGGCATGGCGCGCGAGTTGTTCGGCGGTGAACAACTCGGCCCGCAAAGGCGGCTCGCTCGCGCGCGGGCGCGTTCGCCTGGCTATCCAGTTTTTCCAGCGTGGCGAGAGAGTCTGCATTTTGATCTTACGTTCCTACCGCGAGCCCTGCCCCTGGCCTACCCAGAGGGACATTCATCCGGCTGGGTAACCACCGGCTCCGCTCGATCTCGAAGCCAACGGGCCCGGGCTCGACACGTGCGAGTCGCCACAGGGGCATTCGATACCTGCGTCCGAAAGAGGCGTCCGAGGGACGTTAAAGCCGAATTCGCCAGGAAACGCTGGTTTCAATTCAGGTCATTGTGCACTCTAGCCCGGAAGGACAATATGGGGTGTTGTTCCCACACGATACTTGCGTGACAACAAGACGCCATTGAAGCGGGGGCGACCCTGGAAGATACCCGTGAGAGGAATGTGTCCGCGGAGGATCAGTCGGCAGCGCTGGATCCGACCGAAACCACCTCGAGCGAAGTGACCATGTGGGCCCAGCGGGCGGAGCGCCTGTCTCCGGGAACGGCCAGGCGGAGGGGCCCGAGGGCATCGGGCAGCGGCTGGCCGTCCTGGCGGTCGGCAAGGAGGATGGTGCGGCTGTCGAATGCGTCGTCAAACTCCGCCAGGGCGTAGACGACATCACAGTGGTTGCTGCAGTGGGCGAATACCGCGAGCCGGAGGCTCCTGCCCCGCAGCTTATCGCCGACTGGACTCCCGCCTTGGCCAACAGGTCCCGCACAGGCACCCCCGAATAGACGTGGCTCTGCTTCTCGTGAAAATCGAAGGCGGTCACCTCCTGGTGCGCCAGCATGGACAGCTCCGCTGCCGAGAAGGCGGTTGTCTTTCCCTCCTAGACAATTGTCAGCCCGGGGCCGGCGGCCTGCAGGAGGGGAGCAGCCAGGAACATGAATACGGCGAGAGGCACCCACGTGAGGGTGCGCAGAAGGAGCTGGTGCATTTTCGACCTAGCATGGCAGCGACGGCGGCGCCGGGCCAGTTTGATCTTTTCCCGGCGGCGCCTTGGAGCGCTTCCCCGGGAATGTGGCGTGTTCCTTCCGGCACGGTTTGAAGAAAGCGCGCGAATCTGCATGGTGGTGCCAAGAACCTATGACGCGCCAACCCTCGCCCCGTCCCCTCAATCCGGAAGTAAGGATCGGCCATGTGCATCTCAAGGTTGCCGACCTCGATCGATCGCTTGGCTTCTATTGCGGCATCCTTGGCTTTGAGCTCACGCAGCGATTCGACCCCAGCGCGGCCTTCATTTCCGCCGGCGGCTATCACCACCACATCGGCCTCAACACCTGGGAGAGTCTGGGGGGATCGCCGCCCCCTTCCGGGTCGACGGGACTGTATCACGTTGCGATCCTCTATCCGACCAGGGCGGAGCTCGCCGACGCGCTCCGGCGCCTTCTCGATGCCCGGGTGCCTCTCGAGGGGGCCTCGGACCACGGGGTGAGCGAGGCCCTGTACCTGCGCGACCCTGATGGGAACGGCGTCGAGCTCTATTGGGACCGTCCGCGCGACACGTGGCCCCGCGACGCCGACGGGGGCCTGGCGATGTTCACCCGGCGGCTGGATCTGGGCGGGCTGCTTGCCGAGCCCAAGCCGGCCTGATTGGCCCCACGCGGCGCGGCGGCGCCCTGGCGCTACTTGGGCTGCTTGTAGCCGCCCAGGTATGCCGCCTTAAGCTGGGGGTTCATCCGCAAGTCCGCGCTCGCCCCGTCCATCGAGAGGCTGCCCGTCTCCAGGACGTACGCGTGGCTGCTGATCTCTAGCGCGAGGTTGGCGTTCTGCTCGACCAGGAGGATGGAGATCTTCCGGTCCCGGTTGATCTCGACGATCTTCTCGAAGATGGTGCTGATCAGCCTCGGCGCTATCCCGAGGGACGGCTCGTCGAGCATCAGGAGCTTGGGCTCGCCCATGAGCGCGCGCCCGATCGCCAGCATCTGCTGTTCGCCCCCTGAAAGCGTTCCCGCCGACTGCTTGAGGCGCTCCCTCAGGCGCGGGAAGATCCCGAAGACGTAATCGCGGTCCCTCGCGATGGAGGCCTTGTCTTTGCACAGGTACGCCCCCATCGCCAGGTTCTCGTTCACGGTCAGGTTTGAGAACACCATCCTTCCCTCGGGGACGTGCCCGATCCCGCGGGCCACGATCTTGTGGGCGGGCAGCTGGGTGATGTTCTCCCCGAGAAAGGTGACGGTGCCGCTCCTCGGCCTGAGCAGCCCAGAGATGGTCCGGAGCGTGGTCGTCTTGCCGGCGCCGTTGCCCCCGATGAGCGTAACGATGGAGCCATGGTCCACCTTGAGCGAGATGCCGCGCAGCGCGGAGATGGCGCCGTAGGAAACGAAGAGCTCGGAGACCTCGAGCATGGCCGTCAGTGGTGCGCGAAGCCCGTCTCGTGGGGCTCCCCGAGGTAGGCCTCGATCACCTTGGGATCGCTCTGGATCTCGGCGGGCGTGCCCTCGGCGATCTTGATGCCGTAGTCAAGGACGGCGATCCGCCGGCAGACGCCCATGACAACCTTCATGGAGTGCTCGACGAGCAGGATCGAGAGGCCGAACTCCTGCTGGATCCTCTGGATCAGAGCCATCAGTTCCACCTTCTCCGCGGGGTTCATCCCCGCAGCCGGCTCGTCGAGGAGCAGGAGCTTGGGCCGGGTCGCAAGGCACCGCACGATTTCCAGGCGGCGCTGCTCGCCGTAGGGCAGGCTCAGCGCCGGCGCGTCGCGGAACCGGAGCAGGTTGAAGAGGTCGAGAAGCTCCTCCACGCGCTGCGCGATCTGCGCCTCGTCCCTTCGGAACGCGTTCATCCGGACGAGCGTCTGGATCGGTGCGCAACCCCTGTAAAGGTTGCACGCCACTCGTACGTTGTCGAAGACCGACAGGCTCTTGAAGAGCCGGACATTCTGGAAGGTCCGCGCGATTCCCGTCTCCGCGACCTCGTTGACGCTCAGGGGAGCCAGGTCGACGCCGTGGGAGCGGACGGTTCCGCTCGTGGGCCGGTACACGCTGGTGACAAGGTTGAAGACCGTCGTCTTTCCCGCGCCGTTGGGCCCGATCAGCCCCACCAGGTCGCCGTCGTTTATGAGGAGGTCCAGGCCGTTCACGGCCGTCAGGCCGCCGAATCGGATCGTCGCCTTGTCCAGCTGGAGTATCGGTTCGGGCATGGGCGTGCGGGGATCCTCAACCTCGGGCCTGCGTGATCCTTCGCCAGAGCCTGGCCGAGATCGCCATGTAGTCGAAGTTGAAGAGGCCGTTGGGCCGGACGAGCATGAGGAAGATCAGCAGCACCGAGTACAGGACCATCCTGTACTGCTCCACCGAGCGCAGCGCCTCGGGCAGGATCGTCAGCAGGATGGCCGCGAAGATCACCCCGGTCGTGTTTCCCATCCCGCCGAGGATCACCATGACCACGATTTCGATGCTCTTCGTGAAGTCGAAGCCGGTCGGGGTGATCGTCAACTTGAAGTGCCCGTAGAGCCCGCCGGCGACGCCGGCGAAGAACGCGCCCACTACAAAGGCGACGATCTTGTACCGGGTCGTGTTGAGCCCGATCGCCTCGGACGCGACCTCGTCGTCGCGGGTCGCGATGAAGCCGCGGCCGTAGGTCGAGCGGACAAGGCAGATCACGGTGAACACGGCCAGCGCGGCGAAGGAGTACACCCAGAAGACCGTGGTGTAGTTTGGAATCCCGTTTAGCCCGAGGGCGCCCCCGAGCGCGTCTACGTTCTGAAACGTGACACGGATGATCTCGCCGAAGCCCAGCGTGACCAGGGCCAGGTAGTCGCCCTTGAGCCTGAGGGAGGGGATGCCGACGGCGAGCCCCGCCACGGCCGCGCCCAGGCCGCCCGCGACCAGGGCCGCCAGGAACAGCATGCCCTGCTGCAGGGCCGATCCGCCCCCGCTGCCGAACAGCCTCGGGCCCAATAGAAGCGTGATCCCCGCGGAGAGGTAGGCCCCCACCGACATGAACCCGGCGTGGCCCAGCGAGAACTGGCCCGTGTAGCCGTTCACGAGATTGAGGGATACGGCGAGGATGATGTTGATCCCGACTCCCGTCATCACGTCGAGATAATAGGGGTCGAAGCGGTCCGAGTAGTGCGAGAGGCCAAAGGCCACCAGCACCGTCGCGATCAGGGCGATGAGCGGCTTGGGCATTGGCGTCAGACCTTCTCCGCGGTGAACCGGCCGAGGAGCCCGGCCGGCCGGAACAGCAGGATCCCTATGAGCGTCGCGAACGCGATCGCATCCTTGTACGTGGACCAGCGCGAGCCGTCCACGAATGTCTCGACCATGCCGAGGATGAGCGCGCCCAGGGCCGCTCCGGGGATATTGCCGACCCCGCCGAGGACCGCCGCGACAAATGCCTTCAGGCCAGGCACAAGCCCCATGAGGGGGTCGATCGACGGGTAGTTGAGGGCGTAGAGGACGCCGCCCGCCCCGGCGAGCGCCGACCCGAGCCCGAACGTGAAGGAGATCACGACGTCGATGTTGATCCCCACCAGCTGCGCTGCCTTGGGGTTGAGGGCGACGGCCCTCATCGCAGTTCCGATCTTGGTCTTGAAGACGGCAAACTCCAGGGCGACCATGAGGACGGCGGCCACGACGATGACGATGACCTGGTTCATCGAGACGATGAGCCCGTGGACCTCGATCAGCTTGGCGGGAAAGATGGACGGGAACGCCCTGGGCGTCGCGCCGAAGACGAGCTGCCCGGAATACTCCAGGAACAGCGACATCCCGATCGCCGTGATGAGGACGTTGAGCGTAGGCCCCGACCGGAGCGGGCGGTACACCAGCCGCTCGATGCCGATGCCCAGGACCGCGCAGCCCGCCATCGCCGCGGCCATCGCGATCAGGCCGCCCCAGACGGTGCCCTCGGGGAGGTGGCGGCCCACGTAGTAGCCGATGAACGCTCCCACCATGAACACGTCCGAGTGCGCGAAATTAATGAACCGAAGGACGCCGTAGACCATCGTGTAGCCGAGCGCGATCAGGGCGTAGATGGCCCCGAGCGAGAGCCCGTTGATCAGCTGCTGGAGGAACTCGGACATCAGGGGGCCACGGCCTCCAGGTAGTTGAGCCTTCCGCCCCTGATCGCGATGATCGTGGCGGGCTTCGAGGCGTCGCGGTTCGCGTCGATCGTGGTCTCGCCGGTGGCGCCCATGAAGTTCCTTGTGCCGGCGATCGCGTCACGCAGCCTGGGGCCCTCGGTCGATCCGGCGCGCCGGATCGCGTCGGCGAGCACGCCGACCGCGTCGTACCCGAGGGCGGCGAACGCGTCGGGGGTCTCGTTCTCCCACCGGGCCCGGTAGCCCGAGACGAACCTGCGCACCACGGGGCTGTCGTTCTCCGGCGAGAAGTGCGTCGAGTAGTAGCAGCCGTTTAGCGCGTCGCCGCCAATCAGGAGCAGCTGGTCGGACACCCAGCCGTCGCCGCCCACAAACGGCATGGCAAGCCCGAGGTCCCGGGCCTGGCGCACGATGAGGGCGGCCTCCTCGTAGTAGCCGGGCACGAATACAGCGTCGCAGCCCGCCGCCCCGATCGCGGTCAGCTGGGCGCGGAAGTCCTTGTCGCCCTCGGAGTACTTCTGCTCGCCGGAAATGACCCCGCCGGCGGCGGCGAACCTCTCCCGGAAGATCCTCGCGAGCCCGACGCTGTACGCGTTGGACACGCTCGAGAGGATCGCGACCCTCCGGGCCTTGAGCTCGCCTCCCACGAACTTCGCGATCACCGAGGCCTGAAACGAATCGATGAAGCAGACGCGGAAGATGTAGCTGCCGACCTGGGTCACCTTCGGGTTGGTCGACGCCGGCGCGATCATCGGGATCCTCGCCCCCTGCGCGACGGGGGCGGCCTCGAGCGAGCGCCCGGAGGAGACCTCGCCAAGGAGGGCGACCACCTTGTCGCGGGCGATCAGCTTCTTCGCGGCGGTGGCGGACTGGCCGGGCACGCTCTGGTTGTCCTCGGTGATCAGCTCGATCCTGCGGCCGAGCACGCCGCCGGCGGCGTTTATCTCCTCGACCGCCATCGTGATCCCCTTGTGCGAGGACTGGCCCCAGCTGGCTTCCTTGCCGGTCAGCGAGGCGTATTCGCCGACCCTGACCGGGTCGTCGGCGCGCAACGCGAACGCGGCGAGTCCCGAGGCCAGGGCAAGGAGGGGGCGCGCGGCACGGGCCGGGAACGGGGCTGCGGCGGGCATTCGCGTTGGACTACATCAGGGCGAGACGCTTTCCACGAACTGAAAGCGGCCGTTCCTCACCTGGATGATGACGGCGTTCTTTGACGCGTCGCGCTTCTCGTTGATCGTGATGCGGCCGGTGACCGCGTCGAAATCCCTGGTGGACGCTATGGCGTCGCGCAGCGCCCTGTGCTCGGTCGAGCCGGCCCGCCGGATCGCGTCGGCGAGGACGAGAACAGAATCGTAGCCGAGCGACGCGTTGGAGTCCGGCGTGTCGCCCCCGTAGCGCCTCCGGTAGGCCGCGACAAAGTCCTGCACGCGCGCCGACGGGTCGTCGGGAGAGTAATGGGAGCAGAGGTAGGCGCCCTCGACGGCGGCGCCGCCCAGGTCGATGAGGGACTGGGCCTCCCAGCTGTCGCCGCCGAACACGGGGACGGTGATCCCGAGCTCGCGGGCCTGCTTCACGATGAGGGCGCCCTCATTGTAGTAGCCCGGCGAGAATACGGCGTCCACGCCGGCCGCCCTGATGGCGGTCAGCTGCCCCTTGAAGTCCTTGTCGCCCTCGGCGTACCTGGGCTCGGCGACCACCTCGCCGCCGCCGTCGATGAACGCCTGCTTGAAGAACTTGGCTAGGCCGACGCTGTACGCGGACGTGGAGCTCGAGAATATGGCGATCCGCCTGGCCTTGAGCCTGTTCAGCGCGAATCTCGCCATGACGGGCCCCTGGAAGGGATCGATGAAGCACACGCGGAAGATGTAGTCGCCGGTCTCCGTGACCTTCGGATTGGTCGAGCCGGGCGAGATCATGGGGATCTCGGCGGCCTGGCAGATGGGGGCGGCCTCAAGAGAGCGGCTCGACGCGACCTCGCCCAGGACCGCGACGACGTGGTCGCGCGCGATCAGCTTGCGGACCGAGGTGCTGCTTTCCCCGGGCTTTGACTGGGTGTCCTCGGTGATGAGCTCGAGCCTGCGGCCGAGCACCCCCCCGGCCTCGTTCACGTGGTCGACGGCGAGGACGGTGCCCTGGTGCGAGGACATGCCCAGGCTCGCCTCCTTCCCGGTGAGGCAGGCGTACTCGCCGATTCGAATCGAGTCCTCGGCCGAGGCCGACAGCGCAGCGGCGGCCGCGATTGAGGTAAGGGTCCGCGATAGGCGAAGCATGAAATGGATGTCCGGGAGAAAAGGGAACGGCCGGACCGGTGACAACCGAATTGCCTTACTATTTGATTAAGAGGGGCGGGCGTGCTCCGATTCCCCCGGTGAACACGTTCGACCGGCACCTGCTGCGGGAATGGCTCGAGATCCTCAGCCTCGTGCTCCTGCTCACGTGCGGCCTGCTCCTCGTGCAGGTGATGTACGACGACTTCAGGGACCTGCGCGAGGCGGGGGCGCGCGGGCTCGACCTGTTCCGTTATGTCCTCGTCGCCATCCCGGGCTTCCTCGCGGTGACGCTGCCGATCGTGCTCCTGACCTCGACCCTGTTCGTCCTCGGCAAGCTTCACAAGTCGAACGAGCTGACGGCGATGCGCGCCGCCGGGGTCGGCTTCGGGCGGCTCATGGCCCCGATCTGGCTCGTGGGGGCCCTGTGCTGCGCCGTCTCGTGGTGGCTCAACGCCTCGGTCGTCCCCTGGTCCGTGGAGGAAACCCGCCTGATGAAGGAGGGCTTCCAGTTCAGGAAGCAGGCCCAGTCGATCCCGGAGGACAGGATCGGGGCGGTCTACAGCGTGGGATTCGACGATCCCGAACGCCGCCGGATGTGGTTCTTCAACCGGTACAGCAAGTTCACCAACAGGGCGTACGGGGTCTCCGTCACGGAGATGGACGTGCGCCGCCGAGAGACGAACCGCGTGGTCGCCGCGCAGGCGTGGTACGACGGGGACCGGCATGGCTGGGTTTTCGAGAACGGGCGCGAGATGGGCTTCAACCCCGATGCCGGGGTCAACACGTCGTCAGACCCGTTTTCCGAACGGTTCTTCCCGCGGTTCCAGGAGAACCCCCGGCTCATGCTGCTCATCGACCGAAGGCCGATCGACCTCTCCTTCACCGAGCTGAGGCAGCTGACCGACTACTATTCCCGCGAGAACAACCCCAAGGGCGTCCCGTACGCCGTGAGGTACTACGGGCTCATCGCGGACATCCTCGGGCCGCTGATCGTGATAGCGATAGCGATCCCCTTCGCCGTGTCCGGCGTGCGCGTGAACCCGGCCGTCGGCGTCTCAAAATCGATCGGGCTGTTCTTCCTCTACTACGTGCTGAACCATCTCGCGGAGTCGCTTGCGACCAAGCAGCTGATCGACGCCGCGCTGGCCGCGTGGCTGCCAGACATCGGGATGGCCTGCCTTGCGGTCGTCCTGTTCTTCCGGCTGCGCTAGTGCCCCGGCGGACGGTCACGTGCGCAGGTACGAGGCGCCGTTTACGTCGATCACGGCGCCCGTCATGGCCGCAGGCGCATCCAGGGCGCAGAAGACCGCGACCCTGGCTATCTCGTCGGCAAGCGTCACGCGCCCGAGCGGGTGCTGGCCCCGGATCTCGCCGCCCCGCGGACCGGCGAGGAACTCGGCCGCCATCTCGGTCTCGACCCAGCCTGGGGCGAGGCAGTAGACCAGCACGCCGCTTGGGGCCAGGGCCTTCGCGAGCGACTGGCTGAGCGAATTGAGGCCCGCCTTGCTGGCGCCGTAGGCGGGCGCCTCGGGCTCTCCCCGGAACGCCCCCCGCGAAGAGATGTTGACGATCCTTCCGCCTCCAGACCTGGCCATGGCCTGCGCCGCGAGGAGCGAGAGGTTGGCGGGCCCGTGCAGGTTGGTGGCGATGATGCGCCCCCACACCCTTTGCCAGGCAGCATAGCCGGTGGTCAGGGGAGGGTGCTCCTCATGCGCCGCGGCGTTGTTGATCACGATTCCTATCCTGCCGAATCGGCGGGTGGCCTTTCTCCAGAGACGCCCCACCGCGGCGCCGTCGGACATGTCCGCGGAAAAGGCGGCGTGGCCCTTTCCGGGCAGCCGCGCAAGGAGCGACATGGCGGCGCCCCTGTTCGTTCGGAAATGGACGCCGACGCGCACGCCGCGTGCCGCCAGCTGGAGCGCGATTTCGCGGCCGATGCCGCGGGATGCGCCGGTCACGAGAGCGGTGGGTCGGTTTTTCCCCTTGGTCATGCCGATGGTCGTAAGATTCCGGATTCCGGGCGGCGCCTACGCCCAGTTGTAGTTGAAGCTGATGCTGATCCGCTCGGCGCCGACCCGGTTTTGGGGGACCTCGTGCCTGAGCCAGCTCTCAAAAAGGATCAGGTTTCCCGCGCGCGCGGGATAGGTGACATGGCTCAGGTTGGCTCGACGCGCCCCGGCGAGCCGGGGAGGCGCGGCCATGAAGCGGTCGAGGCGGGGATCCTCGAACTTAAGGCCGGGGCATCTCCGGTGGGCCGCCACGTAATAGGTCCCGCTTATGAACGAGAGCGGGTGCAGGTGCAGGGAATGCGCCGAGGAGGGCGGCATGATGTTGACCCAGCAGTCGGTCATCCGGATCCCGCAGCCGCGCAGGTCCATGTCGAGCGCGCGCGCGAACGACCGCACATGCCGGGTGATCCTGCGCTCGAGGCGCGTGAACGTGCTCGAGAAGTGGTGGAGCTCGTTGAGCGACGCGTAGCTCGTGTAGCCCCCCGGGTAGTTGCGCCGGGACCATTCCCGGCCCGCCCGGTCGAAATCCCGGAGCGAGCGGCATTCCGCGGCCAGGTCGGCGTTGAGCCTGTCGAGCCCGTTCCCCATCAGGGGCTCGCAGTAGATTAGGGTGGGGAACCACGCGCGTATCATCGAATTTCCACAATCCCCGCGGAATCCGGCGCCGGCGCGCCCATTGGGACTGTGTCTCCTTCCATTGGGCCCGATAGTGGCGGGGGTCGACCCCGGGGCAAATCCCAAAAGTCAGCGCGCCATCGCGGTCCGGGCTGCGCTGGCAAGAAGGGGCCTGCCGGCCGCCAGGGAGACCTTCTCCAGCAGGCCGAGGAAAGCCCTTCTCTGCTCCGCCGTCAGCCCGGAGGGGGCCCATCTTTCCGAAAGGAGGAAGCTGTGGAGGGCGTCTTCGCACCTCCCGAGACGAAGGAGGACGATGGATCGGTCGTAGGCCGCCTGGTAGAAGCGGCTGTCCAGGCGCAAGGCGTCCTCGAGGTGATCATCCGCCTCCCGGGTTTCGCCCGCCCTCGCGAACGCGAGGCCGGCCCGCTCCTGAAGGATCGCCAGGTAGGAGACGGGCCCGTAGTAGGCGCTGATGCGCTGCTTGTCCGCTATGATCCTTGCGGCCTTCAGGAATCCCTGGGCCGCGGGCCTAATCCTGAGCCGCGCAGCGACCGCCTCCGAGGCGGCCTTCTCGTCGCCGCGGAGGAACTCGAGGATCAGCTGCCGGCTGGTGAAATCATCCAGGAGCTCGGCGTTCCTGATCCCGGCGGCGACGTAGGCGTGCTGCGCGCGGTCGTCCGACCAGACGGCGAGCTGACGCCAGCTCAGGAAGGCGAGGACGCCGACGACCGCGAGCGACAGGGCCGAGGCCCACGCGCGCGCCCGGGGCGCGGCTATGCGCGCGAGGCCGGCCGCGATGACCGCGGCCATGATGACGTTAAGGAAGCAGCCATAGCGGTCGCTCGCCATGTGCGGCTTCTCGGTCAGCCCGAAGAACGGCGCCGCCAGCGCGAGGTACCCGAACCAGACGGCCGCGAGGGCCGGCCGCCTGCGGAAGGACAGCAGGGCAAGCGCACAGACGGCCGCGACAGCGGCCGTGCTGAGGACGAACGCGGGGTCCAGCGGGCTGAAGTCCACGAGCGTGTCGTAGAGCGGGGAAAGGCCGACGGGCCACCAGGGTTTCCACACGTAGTAGGCCGCGACGTACGCCGACTGCGCGATGCGACTGGCGAGGGGAAGCTCGCGCATGCCGGGCACCGCCCCGAAAACCTCGGTGTTGCCGAAGCGCGCGGCGAGCGTTACCGCGAGGACGGCCGCGAGCGGGGCGAAGAAGACCACCTTCTCGGCGAGGAGCCGCCGGAACGGAGTGCCGGCGGGGGTGCGCGCATGCAGCCAGTCGAGCCCGACCAGGAGGAACGGGGCCCCGAGGGCGACCGGGTAGGTGAGCAGCGAGGCCGAATACCCGGCCGCCGCGAGGCACAGCCAGGCCGAGCGCCGGCGGCCGGCCGTGAGGTAGGTCCGCAGGTACGCGACCAGCGATGCCAGGAGCAGGGCCACGGCCTGGCCGTACAGGTTGCCCGAGATCCAGGCCGTCGTCTCGACCCGGAACGGATGCAGCGCCCACCAACCCGCCGCCAGGGCGGCCGCGCCGGCGTCCCAGACCGTCAGGCCGCCCGCCCGGCCCCCGGGGACGAACAGGCGCAGGGCGTGCAGGACGAGCGCGAACACGAGGCCCGTGTTCAGGACGTACAGGCCGAGCGCGACCGCATGGTACGGCCGCGGATCGAGGCCCGCGAATTCATAGGTGGCCGAGAAATTGAGCCATCCGAGCGGGATGTAGCGGCGGACATAGCTCCAATCGGTGAACATCCATTTCAGCCGGGCGAGATCGATGCCCCCCATGTGGGGGTTCAGGGTCACGTTCACATCGTCGTCGCGCAGGTAGAGGAAGCCGAAGTCGAGGACCCTGCGGTTGAGGGCAAGGCACGCGAGCGCGAGCGCCGAACCGCAGAGCCACGCCATCCTGCGAGCGCCCGCGGAGGCAAAAAGCGACGGAGTTGGGGGGGGGTGCTGCACTAGTCCGTGTGTTGGCTGACTGACGCGCCGTCTCCCGGCCTGAGCAGGCGGAAGATGAACGACGCGGCGATGGTCATGAATCCGAGCGTCAGCAAGGTCCAATGGATTCCGGAGATCATTCCTTCCGGTCCGGGGCGGTGGTCGCCGCCCAGGTACAGGCCGGCGAGAAGCGAGGAGACGGCGACCCCGAAGCTCATCGACATCTGCTGGACCGTGCTGGAGATGCTGCTTCCGGAGCTTGCCTCGGCGTCGGGAAGATCGGCGATCACGAGCGTATTCATGCTCGTGAACTGCATGGAGGACCCGAAGCCCAGGATGAAGGCGAGGGCCACGATCAGCCACGGAGACACTCCGTGAGACACCGTCACGAACAGCATGGTGACAATCCCGATGGCGACCGTGTTGGCCAGAAGAACCCGCCTGTACCCGAAGGTATTCAGGATCCTGGGCATCAGCATCTTCAGGCTCATTGCGGCGAGGGGCTGGGGGCGATGAGCAGGCCGGACCGGACGGGCGTGTATCCGAGCCCGATCTGGTAGAGAAGGGGAAGAAGAAAAGGCATGCCTCCGATGCCGAGCCGCGTGGCAAAGCTGCCCACCACGGCGACGCGGAATGTCCGGATCCGGAACAACCTCAGCTTGAGGAGGGGATACTCGGCGCCCAGGGCGTGGCGGCCGTAGGCGAGGAGCAGAAGGGCCGAGACGCAGAGAAGGAACACGATTCCCTTCGCGCTGAGCTCGTTCTCGCCGAAGACCTCGCGGACGTACGAAAGCAGTGCGATCCCCGAACCGAAGAGGACCAGCCCGACAAAGTCGATCGGGGTGCCGCGCTCGGACCGGTAATTGGGCATATGCCTGAACACGAGGTACATCCCCATTAGCCCGATCGGCAGGTTGACAAAGAAGATCATCCGCCAATGCAGGTAGTCGACGATGAGCCCGCCCGCGAGCGGGCCCAGGAGGGGGCCGATCAGCCCGGGCACCGCGACAAAGCTCATCGCGCGGACAAGCTCCGACCGCGGGAACGTCCGCACCATCGTGATCCGCCCCACCGGCATCATCAGCGCGCCCCCGCAGCCCTGCAGGATGCGGGCCCCGACCAGCATCGGCATGTTGACGGAGAGCCCGCACACGAGCGATCCTAGCGAGAAGATCCCGATCGCCGTGAAGAATACCCAGCGGGTGCCGTACCGGTCCGCGATCCAGCCGCTGACCGGGATGAAGGCGGCCAGGCTGATGGTGTAGCTGGTGAGCGCCGCCTTCATGCTCAGGGGCGCGATCCGAAGCGCGTCGGCGATCGTGGGGACGGCCGTGTTCAGGATCGTCGAGTCGAGCGACTCCATGAAGAACGCGACCGCGACAAGCCATGGCAGCAGCAGCTTTGCGGATTCGATCGGGGGGGGGCGCTCATGTGTCGCTAACCGAGGAGAAGAGCTGGGGGCGCCCAATGCAATCCGGCTCGGAGCCCGGATGCGCGCCCCCGCACACCACTTGAAAATCTCTTGCGTCGTTCCCCCGCCCGAGTGGAATCTTCAGGGCGTCTGACTGACACCGGACGCGCACCGTGCACCTCTGACTACATGGACGACGACGCTTCCAAGGAGAATCCGGCGGCGGATTTCAACAAGATCGACCTGAGCCAATTACAGGGCTTCAGCTTCGGTACCCAGTGGACCAAGGACAAGGACGCCGCCTCCGACGGGCGGGAGCAGGCCGGCAGGCCGCCCCGCGACGACCCCATGGGAGGCCGCGGCAACGCCCCGGACCGCAGGGACCGGCGCGCGTTTCAGAGGCCCGCATCGGAGGGACCCCCGGGGCCGCGCCGCGAGTCCCAGGGCGACCGGGCTCCGCGCAGGGATCCGGGCGAGCACGGCGGCGCCTCTCGCCGCGGCGGGCCCGGCATGGACCGGCAGGATCGGGGGCCGTACGACAGCCCTTTCTTTGACGTGGCCTTCTACCCCGAGGACTCGAGTTTCAACACGCTCGTGAAGATGATCCGCTCGTCGGCGCGGACCATTGAGCTTTTTGAGATCGCCCGGACGGTACTGGGCAAGCCCGACCGCTTCGTGGTTGTGGTGGCGCGAAAGCCGCGCCCGGCCGGCCCTCCCGAGGCGCCGCAGGAGCCGCTCCACCTCTCCGTTCCCGACAGCGTCCCGTTCGAGTCCGAGGACGCCGCCGTGGCCCACGCGCTGGGCAGGCACCTTGCCAGTTTCTTCGACAGCGCCGAGGTCGAGGTCGAGCCCCCCAAGGGAACCTATCTGGTGATTAGCAAGTGCGGCGTGACCGGGGAGCTCCTAGGCCCCCCAAACTACCACAGGTACAACCAGATGGTGCAGCAACACCACGCGTCGAAGCTGCCCCGGATGCCATTCGAGGCGTTCCGGGCGCGGATCGAGACGGTTCGCGACCCCGAGGTGGTGAACCAGTGGCTCGAGAAGATGAGGAAGGTCACCCGCTACACCTGGAAGGGGCCCGTGGCCGAGGGCCAGGCGGCGTCCACGTTCGACAGCTTCGAGGAGGCCCGGCAGTATCTGCTCACCAACGCCCGCGACAGCGTCGTGAAGGCCGCCAGCAGCGCCCGTTTTCACGGCAAGGCCCTGGAAACGATGCCCCGCGGCGAAATCCTCATGGCCATCGAGGGCGCCTATGAGCGGCAGGTCCGGTTCCCGCTCGACACGGCCAACCAGCTCAGGGGCAGGCTCCGGCGTGAGCACTTCACGATCTTCAAGAAGGGGTCAAAGGGCGTCTCGTACGTCTGCGCGGTCAAGCGCAAGTTCCGCGTGCCCGGACAGGTGTTCTCGGAGAGCATCGGCAACCTCATCTCATTCATCGAGGCCAACCCCCTTGTGAAGGCGGGAGACCTTGCGCTGAAGATGCTGGGGGTCGGCCCCCCGGCCGAGGGCGCGCCTGTGGCCCAGGAGCAGCGCGAAAAGATCATGCGCATGCAGGGCGACCTGATCTGGCTCGTGCGCGAGGGCTACGTCACGGAATTCATAGACGGAGGGCTTTACGCGCCGCCCGTAATGGTCGAAGCGCGCAAGAAGGAGGTCGAATCCGAGGAGGTCGACCCGGAGAATTTCCCCGAATCGCCCTCGGCGCGCGAGCCGGGCGCCACCGAAGTGCCTGTCCCCGAGGCAACGGCCCCCGGGGCGGCCGCACCCGAGGGAACGGTTCCCGAGGCGCCGGCTCCCGAAGCGCCGGCCCCAGAGGCAACTACCCCCGGGGAAACGGTTCCCGGCGCGCCAGCCCCGCAGCCAACGGTTCCCGAACCGCCGGCCCCAGCGCCCGTTGCGGGCGGGGAGTCCGGCCCGCCCCCGCCGGCCGAATCCTCCGTCGCCTGATCAGCGCCCCCGGAGGCGGATCGAATGCCGGCCGTCGGCCTCGATTTCGAGGCCGACGTGCAACGCGTCGCGCGAGATCCAGCCGGGCACCCTGTCCGGCCATTCCACCGCGAGGCACCACGGGCTGACGAGGAACTCCTCGATCAGGAGGTCCTCCGCCTCCTGGGCCGACCGGAGCCTGTAGGCATCCATGTGCGCGAGCATGCGCTCCGGGCCGCTGTGGAGCGTGTAGATCGTGAAGGCCGGGCTCGTCACGGGCTCGTTTATGCCAAAGCCGAGGGCCAGTCCTTGCACCCAGGTTGTCTTTCCGGAGCCGAGGTCGCCGTGCAGCGCGACCGTCGCATCGGCCGGGAGCGCTGCCGCCCACTCGGCCGCGAGGGCCCGCGTCTCCTCGGCCGTGCGCGTCGTCACGCCGGCCCGCAGCCTATCGGAAATGTTCGTAGCCACGGAATCTCCCCAGGGGGATCGCGTCCGGCGGCACGGCGCCCGTGCGGACGAACCGGCCTATGCTGGTGAGCCTGGTGCGCGGAAAGCCGCGGCGCCACGCCTTCTCTAGCGCGGCGCATCCGGCGCCTGGCGCGACGCTGAAGGCGAGCTCGTAGTCCTCGCCGTCGCACAGGGCCTCGCGGACCGTGGCTCCCGCGCGCCGCGGAAGCCTCGCCGCGTAGACCGCCGGAACGGCTCCCTTGGGGGTGAGCGCGGCCAGGTCCTTGGCAAGCCCGTCGCTCACGTCGATCATCGCCCGGACCCCCTTGCGGCGGGCGAGCCATGCCCCCTCGGCGAGCCTGGGCTCGAACAGGTAGTGGTGGCGGGTCCGCACGCTGCGCCCGACGGCGCCCGTCACGTAGATCCAGTCGCCCGCGCGCGAGCCCGTGCGGGTGAGGATTCGACCGGTCGCCTCCCCCGTGAGGGCGAGGGTGGCCACGAACGACCCGGGAAGGAGGGTCACGTCGCCGCCCACGACGGGGACCCCGCGCAGCCGGCTCTCCCTGGCCAGGCCTCTGTAGAACTCCGCGAGCCATTCGATGGAGACCCTGCCGTCGAGCGCGAGCGCGACGACGGCTGCGCGCGGGCGGCCCCCCATCGCCGCGATGTCGCTCAGGTTGCGCTTGAGGAGCTTGGCGCCCGCCGCGCGGGCCGGGATCCGATCGTCGAAATGGATCCCGTAGGCCACCGGATCAACCGTCAGGAGCTCGCGGCCGCGCGGAGGCGGGAGCACGGCGCAATCGTCGCCGATTCCGGCGGGGGCGCGGGGCGACGCCGGGCCGAGCCAGCGCCGGATGGATCCGATCAGCGCTCTCTCGCCGATTGAGGAGACCGATCCGCGCGCGGTCCGCGAGAAGAGGCGGTTTGCCGTCATGAGCCGATCCCCGCGGCCACGAGGAACATGGAGTTCAGGTTGAAGAGGGCATGCGCGACAATGGTCGTCCCGATCATGCCGGTGTGCTCATAGGCGAGGCAGAAGACGATTGCGAGGGCGACGAGGGGCAGGAGGCTCGGGAGGCCGGCCATATGCTCGCCCCAGGCCACGTGGAGCGCGCCGAAGAGGGTGGAAGTGAGCCCGATGGCGACCCATCGCGGCGCCCGCGTCCGGAAATACCGGAACAGCCCGGCGCGGAATAGGACTTCCTCGGCCGCGGGCACGAGGAAGGCGGCCAGCGCGACGAACAGCCATCGCAGCGCCGCGGAATGGATGTTCTCGAAGATGTCCACTATTTCCTGCTTTTCGTTGGGGAATCCCATCCTGGTGATGGCGAATTCCGAGGCAAAGTTCACCGCGTCGACCAGGGGCATCGCGATCAGGAACGTGGCCAGCCCGCTCTTGAGCGCCGGAATGAGGGCCGGGGGGACGCCGTCGCCGCGGACCCGCGCTCCGAACAGGGCGTAGAAGCCGGCGATCCCGAGCAGGAAACCGCCTTCCATCGCCGCATAGCCGACGATCGTCGCGGCGTCGCGGCCCAAGCTGGCGCGGCGCAAGGCGAGTCCGGCGATCCCGCTGAGTGTCATGGCCCCCAGGAACCCGAAGCACAGGAAGCAGCCAAAATCAATCGGCGGCAGGCGCCACTCCGGGAGCCGCGCCTCGCGTCTGGGCCGGGCGCCCGGGCCGAGGATGAACCGCCGCACAATGAGACCCAGGCCGCAGAGCGGGAGCGCTATCTCGATGGCGATGGCCGCAGCCGCGGCCAGTGTCAGTTCGCCCGGCTGGCTCACGATGCCGCGAGCGGGAACACGATCCTGCCGTCGACGATTGTCGCCTTGACCCGGCCCCGGAGTGTCCGTCCGTGCCAGGGCGAATTGCTCGATTTGCTGCACCCCGCCTTGGCGTCATAGGTCCACGCCTCATCGGGGTCGAAGAGGCAGATGTCCGCGGCGGCGCCGGCCGCGAGCGTCCCTGCGGAAAGTTTGAGGATGCCGGACGGCCTGCGCGTCATCAGGTCCACCGCGTGCGCAAGCTTGAACCGGCTCTGCCTCACGAGGACCTCGAGGACGACGGGAAGCGCTGTTTCCAGGCCGATGATGCCGTTCGGCGCGTAGTCGAACTCCCGGTCCTTCTCGTAATCCGTGTGCGGGGCGTGATCGGTGGCGATGCAGTCGAGGGTGCCGTCCTTTAGCCCCGCGATGAGCGCCTTGCGGTCCGCCTCGGTCCTGAGCGGCGGGTTCATCTTGAAATTCGTGTCGTAGCCCGAGAGGGTCGCGTCCGTGAGCGCGATGTGGTGGGGCGTCGCCTCGGCCGTAACCCGGATGCCGTCCGCCTTCGCCCGGCGGACGATCTCGACGGAGAGGGCCGACGAAACGTGCTGCATGTGGATGTGCGCGCCCGTGTAGGCGGACAGGATGGCGTTCCTCGAGACGATCAGGTCCTCGGCCGCGTTGGGCCATCCGCGCAGCCCCAGCCTGATCGACATGTCGCCCTCGTTCATGACCGCGCCGTCGGTCATGGACAGGTCCTGGCAGTGGTCCATGACCGGGAGGTCGAACATCTTGGCGTATTCGATCGCACGCCGCATGAGCTCGTTCGACTGCACGCAGTCGCCATCGTCCGTGATCGCCACCACGCCGGCCCTCTTCAGCGATCCGATCGGCGCCAGGGCCTCGCCCTTCATGCCGATGGTGATGCAGCCGGTGGGAAGCACCTTGACGAGGGCGTCGCGCCGCACGGCGTCGAGGATGTACTGGATCGTCCCCGCGTTGTCGGCGGGCGGCGTCGTGTTGGGCATGCAGACGACGGTCGTGAATCCCCCCGCGGCGGCGGCCCTCGATCCCGTGGCAATCGTCTCCTTGTGCGACTGGCCCGGCTCGCGGAAATGGACGTGGATGTCGACGAGCCCGGGCGCCGCGACAAGCCCGCGGCCGTCGATCTTCTTCGCCCGCTTCCGGTCGGCGCCGGAAAGGGAGGGGGTGATTCGGCCGTCGCGGACAAACAGGTCGCCGGCCGAGTCGCGCCTGGAGGCGGGGTCGATGATGCGGGCTCGGCTGATCCAGAGTGCGGGCATAAGCGCGGGTTATTCGGTGGACGAGATCACGTGCTCGGGCTGGTAGCCCGCGCACAGGTAAAGGGCCGCCATCCGGACCGCGATCCCGTTGGTGACCTGCTCGAGGATCACGCTGCGCTCGCCGTCCGCAAGGTCGCTGTCGATCTCGACGCCGCGGTTGATCGGGCCCGGGTGCATGATGATGGCGCGCGGGTTGAGCCAGGACGCCCGGGTCTTGTTGAGCCCGAACATGCTCGTGTATTCGCCGATCGAGGGGAAATGCCGGTGGCCCTGGCGCTCGTGCTGGATGCGCAGGAGCATCACGACATCGGCGTCGGCAAGGGCCGACTTGAGGTCGTGGGAAACCTCCGCGCCCAGGGTCGTGAAACCGTGCGGGACTAGCGTGGAAGGGCCGACAAGAGTGACCGCCGAGCCCATCTTGATGAGCGCATGGATGTTGGACCGCGCCACGCGGCTGAAGAGGATGTCGCCCAGGATCGCGACCTTGCGCCCCTTCATCGACCCGAGATGCTCCTTCATCGTGAACGTGTCGAGGAGGCCCTGGGTCGGGTGCTCGTGCGCGCCGTCGCCGGCGTTGATCACCGGGATGTCCAGGATCCTGCTCAGGTAGAGCGGGGAGCCGGCGGCGGCGTGGCGGATCACGATCATGTCGGCGTTGAGCGCCTGGATGTTCTTGGCCGTGTCCCGCAGCGTCTCGCCCTTCGTCGTCGAGGAGCTTGCGGCGTCGAATGCGATGACGTCGGCGCTCAGGCGCTTCGCGGCCATTTCGAAGGCCATGCGGGTGCGCGTGCTCGGCTCGAGGAAAAGGTTGACGATCGTCTTGCCGCGCAGCGCGGGCACCTTCTTGACGTTCCGCTTCAGGATCTTCTTGAACGCCGCCGAGGTGGCGTGGATCTGCTCGATCTCCTCAAGGCTGAGGTCCTCGATCGCAAGCAGGTGTCGGCGGGTCCAGGTCATCGGATTGCGGCGCGCTCCGCGCGCACGGCCCTCGGGCGGATGTCGATACGGTCGCGCGCCGGATCATCGCCGAGCGAGACCACGACATCCTCGTCTTCGGCGGCCGCGAGCGTGGTGCCGGCGAAATCGGCGGCGACGGGAAGCCGCCGGCTCCCCCGGTCGACAAGCACGGCGAACTCGACCTTCGAGGGCCGGCCGTGATCGAAGAGCTCGTCGAGCGCGGCCTTCACGGTGCGGCCGGTGAAGAGGACGTCGTCGACCAGGAGCACGTTCGCTCCGTTGACGTCCCCCGGCAGGAGCGTGGGGGTGAATTCCTTTGGTATGGGGTGCCTGCCGATGTCGTCCCGGTGGAACGATATATCGAGGTCGCCGACCCGCTCGATGCCGAGCCGCGCGCACAGGCGCCGGGCGACCGGGATGCCGCCGTTCGCGATCCCCAGGACCAGGAGGCCCTTGGTGTGGCGGTGGCGGGCCTCAATGGCCGCGGCGAGCCGTTCCATGGCGGCGTGAACCTCGCGGGAGCCGATGGTCTTGGGCGTGGCCATTGCCCCAAGTACTGCATGCGGGTCGAGCCGCGGTAAAGAAAAATGGGAGCCCGTGCTTTTCAGCGAGGCATCCCGAACCAGGCGGCCAGGTCGTCGTCCTCGAGGATGCGCCTTGCCTGCTGGTACTCGGGCGCGAGCAGGCGCGCGTAGCGCGGCTCGGAGAAGCGCTGGCAGTGGAGAAGGACCCGGGCGCGCTGGCCGGGCGCGCGCACGAGCCGTCCGAGCGCCTGATTCACCTTCTGCATCCCCGGGATCCTGTACACCCGGTCGAATGCCGCGTCCCGGCCGAGGTCCGCGAGCGCGGCGAGCCTCGCCCGCTGGACCGGATTGACCTCGGGGAGCGCGGGCCCGACCACCATCGCGTGGGACACGCGCCCGCCCAGCATGTCGATGCCCTCGGCGAAGCCCGACCCGAGCACGAGGAACAGCGCGCGGCCCTCCTCCAGCGACTCGTTGATCCACGCGTGCTGGGCCGACAGCCCCCCCCCCCTTGGCTGGAGCGCTGCCGGCCCGAACTCCCGGGCCACCGACTCCGCGTAGGCGTAGCTCGGGAAGAACACGGCGACCGGGGCCCCTTCGCCGGCGGACCGGTGGAGGCCCGCGATTGTTTCCGCCGTGGTCGCGATGTGCCGCTGGCGATGCTGGAAGCTGGTGTCCACCCGGAGATCGACCGCGACGTCGTATGCGCCGTCCCTCCAGGGCGTGGCGGCCCGGATCGGGTGCAGGCCTGCGCAGTCGCAGGCCTCCGCGAACCGGTCGGCGGGCCCGGGGGTCGCGGTGGCGAAGACGACGCCGCCAAACTCTCGGAGGGCGGCCCCGATCACGGGCGCCGCGTCGAGGCAGGTGATGGAGAGAACCCCGTCCTGCGGGCACCACCAGAGCCGGGGAAGGTCGAGCGAGGCCAGCTGGTCGGCGACCGACGGGTTCCTCCAGATGAGCCCGGCCGCATGGGGCCCGAGCGCGGCGGAGTCCATGGGGAAGGCCGCCGCCCCCTGGGCGAGCCTCGATAGGTGGTCGCCCGCGTCCTCGCGGTCCGCGTCGGCGAGCGCGCCCGACTTTGCCAGGGACTCGAGGAAGCGGGTCCAGTGGTCCCACTGCGCCACCCACCGGGAATCCGCGCGGACGTGCCGGAGAGCCTCGCACACGGCTCGCGCGTCCGCCGCGGCGAAGGCGTGCGAATGGGCGTCCGCCGCCCGCGACGCAAGGTTATGGGCCTCGTCCACCAGGAGGAGCGTCCTCGCCGGCTCGAACCCGGGCCGGTCGTAGAAGAGCACGCGGCTGTCGGGCGAGAACACGTAGTTGTAGTCGCCTATCCAGACATCGTTGAACGCGAGGGCGGAGCGGGTGATCTCGTACGGGCAGATCCGGGCGCCGACGCCCGCGTTGCGGAGCGAGCCAAGATCGCGCGGCTGGTCCTCGACGAGGTAGAACCTCGATAGGCCGCTCCCCGCCCAACGCTTCTCGGCGCCGTCCAGGTACGCGCAGGCTTCTCGGACGCATTGGAAGACCGAGTTGACGCAGTGCTCGGACTTGTTGCGGACGTGCCACGCCGCCACCGGCGCTCCCGGCCCCAGGTCCGGGCCCGGCGCGGTCATCTCCGCGAGCGTCTTGACGACCTCGAGCTGGCCCGTCGACTTCCCGGTGAGGTAGACCACGCGTTCGAAGCTGCCGTCCCTCAGCTCTCCGAGGGCGAATTCGAGCAGGACCCCCGTCTTGCCAAACCCGGTCGGGGCGTCGAGGAGGACAGCCGACTGCGCGCCCCGGACGGCCTGGCGCAGCTGCGACGCCGCGGCTTCCTGGCCGTGGCGCAGGACGGCGAAGGGGGGGCGGAACCTCAGCTGGCGCAGCCTATCCCTGCCGCGAAGGCGCAGGTCCAGGAACTCGGCGACCCGGTCCAGCTGCAGGTCGAGCAGGCGGTCGTCCGCCGGCGAAAGGGTAACCGTCTGCGCGAGCCCCGTGTCCGCCTCGACGAAGATGAGCTCGCACCCTTCGCGCGCGCCGCGCAGCGCTGCGTAGGCCGCGAGCTGCACGAAATACCCGGGATAGTCGGCCCGCAGCTCCGCCTCGCCGGCGGGAAGGGCGCGGGTCACGGTTTTTATCTCGCGCAGGACGGTCCGCCCCCCCGTCCGCGCCACCTGGTCGATCCTGCCGGAGAGCGCGACGATCCAGCCCTTCCTGGCGATCTCGCCGTCGACCGGGACCTCAAAGTCGGCATCCGCGCCCTCCGAGATCGCCAACTCCCGGATCTCCCGGTGCCACCGGCTGCCGAGCTGCGCCCGCCAGAGTCCGCCCGACCCCGCCGACGAGGCGCGTGGGCCAATCGAGAAATCCGACAGATCGCCGACGCTCATCTGGGCGCGGCGCTGGTCCAGGTCGAAGTTCACGGGATCACGATCTCGGTGCGCGAGCCGAGGTACCCCTCGAGGCTGCGCCGGAGCCGGGCGACGTCGGCCGGCTCCGAGTTCTGCTCGCTGAGCCGGCGATTGAGGACGGCGGCCGCGGCGGCGCGGTCCGCCGCGGGCAGCGACGGAAGCCAATCCTGCTTCACCGGATAGCCCTCGTCGCGCGCGAACACGAAGAGGCTCTTTAGGTGCACGATGTCGGGGCGCTCCACCGCGCCGAATGCGTCGAACGCGGTCCGCAGAAGCTGCTCCACGTTCGGTCGGCTCTCCTCATGGACGGGGTTGCGGCCGATGACGGCGGCCAGCGCCGAGGCGAACCGGAGCGCGTCATAGCTTTTCCCGATCGACGCGCGCCGGGCCAGGATCCGGATCTCCCTCACGAACCAGGTGCGCCCCTGGTTGGAGCTCTCCAGCATCGCCGAGACCGTGTCGAAGAGGTCCGGCGCCACATGGGTGGGCGAGGGCTTCCTGGAAACGCGCTGCAGCGCGAGCAGATTGCCGTGCTCGGCCGAGAACAGCCCGAATGCCTGGAAGGCGTCCGTTGGGGGACGCTTCTCGATCACGAACGCCTCCGTCGTCAGTGTCTGGCCAGGCACCAGGATCCGGCCTATCCGGCCTCGCGGAGCTTTGCCACTTCCGTAGCCGGCCACGGCGGCACGACGGCGCCGCCGGAGATGACCATCTTCATCCCGTCGCCCACCGTCATCTCCAGCTCGACGGCGTCGCGCTTGGGGACAATGAGCAGGAATCCGCTCGTGGGGTTGGGAGTGGTCGGGACAAACACCGTCCAGACCTCCTCTTGCGTCTTCGCCTGGGCCTCCCCCCGGGCCGTGCTGGTCAGGAACCCGATCGTCCAGCACCCCTTCCTCGGGAATTCGACGAGGACGACCTTGTTGAAGAGGTGGCGGCTCTGGGAGCTGAACGTGTTCACGATCTGGCGGACCGTGTTGTACACGGCGCTTACGCCGGGGATGTTTTGGACAAAACGGTGGCCGATGCTGAAAAAATACTTCCCGAAGACGTAGCGCGACGCATAGCCGAGGAACGTCACGAGAACCACGACGATCAGGGTCGCGAGGATGTCCCAGACCGTCTCGAGGCTTGGTCTGTCCCGGAGCCAGTTGGGCACAAACACGAAGAAGAGAGGTCTGAACGTCCCGCCAATGAGGTCGATGATCTTGCCGAAGACAAAGATGGTGAACCACAACGGTGCCACCAGGATCACACCCGAGAAGAATGCGTTGCGCAGCGCGACGTAGCGCGAGTTGTTGGGTGTGGGTTCAGCCATGGTTTGGGCGATGAGTCGCAGTATTCGAACGGCTGGTGGCCGCCTACGCCAGCTTGAACCGGGGCACGGCCGCGGACCGGTCCAGTAGCCGCATCGCCCGCGCCTCGGCCCTTCGCATCGCCCGCTTGGCAGCGGGATTCCGGTCGTCATAGCCGGCGAGATGGAGCCAGCCGTGGACCAGGTAGAGGGCGATCTCGTCGGCGAGGCGCGACCCGGTACTTCTCCTGTGGCTCGCCGCCGCGTCCACCGAGACGCAGATCTCCCCCGCGAGGTGGTTCGCGGCGTCGCCGGCAAATGTGATCACGTCGGTGGCCGAGGGATCGCCCATGAAGCGGGCGTGAAGGCGGGCGAGCGCCGGGCCCTCGAGAAACGCGACCGAAAGCGATCCGGAAGGGCACCCTCCCTTGAACAGCCGGGCGTTGGCGTCTAGCAGGCCGACCGCCGCCGCCACCGCCTTTCGGTCGACTCGCAGGCGTGGGTGGCGGTTGGCGACCTCGAGGCGGCGTTCCGCGCCTTTCACGCCTTGGCCTCGCTCGGCGGCTCTCCCGCCGGGGAGTACGCCAGCCTGGAGTGGAGCATGTTCAGGAGCGTAAACGTGAAGCTGTCCCTGATCTTCGCCAGGTCCTCGAAGGTGATCGGGGCCTCGTCCAGCTGCCCGTCGGAGACGCGATCGGAGATCAGGCTGTCGATCCGCGCCCCGAGCTTCTCGGCGGTGATGATCCGCACCGAGCGCGTGGCGGCCTCGACTCCGTCAGCGAGCGACACGACGGCGCTCTCCTTGAACTGCGGCTTGGGCCCCTCGTAGCGGAACGGCCCGTCCGGGACTCGGGGGGGCTCCACGCCTGGGAAGGGCGACTGGGACATGGCCAGCGCCCGCTCGTAGAAGAACTTCACGAGCGTCGTCCCGTGGTGCTGCCGGATCACGTCGATCACGGCCCGGGGAAGGTGGTGCCTCGTCGCCAGCTCGACGCCGTCCGCCACATGCTGGCGGATGATGACCGCGGAGGAGGCCGGGTCCTTCTCATCGTGGGGGTTGCCGCCGTCGCGCTGGTTCTCGGTGAAGAACCCCGGATTGGTTGCCTTGCCGATGTCATGGAAGAGCGAGCAGGCGCGCGCCAGGAGCGGGTTGGCGCCGATCGCGTTGCAGGCATTTTCCGCGAGCTGGGCGACGACGAGCGAATGGTGGTAGGTTCCCGGGGCCTCGAGCTGCATCCGCCGCAGCAGGGGATGGTTGAAGTCGGTGAGCTCAAGGAGGGTGATGTCGGTCGTCCGCTTGAACAGCGCCTCGAGGACCGGCAGGAGGCCGACGACAGCCACGCCCGTGAGGAGGCCCGTCAGGAGGCCCGCGGCCATCTGCCAGGCCAGGATGTCGACCGGAGTCTGCTGCGCGATTCCGATCAGCGCCGCGAAGGCGGCTACCGTGAGGCCCCCCATGCCGGCCGCCCGGACGACCCGGCCGCGCCTGCGCGCCTCGCGGCACCCGAAGATCGCGACCATCGAGGCGAGAAACGTGAGGACGAGCAGGTCAAGCCGGTTTCCGTAGATGACGCCGGTGAAGATCGAGATGAGCAGCGCCATGAAGATCGCCGATCCCGCGTCGATCAGGATGGCAACGATCAGCGGTGCGAGCGCCGTGGGCGCGAGGTAGGGCAGGGCGGACGCCAAGGTTGAATCCCGCACGATAAGCTCCGCCCCGCCGGCCGAATAGACCGCGCGCACGAGGGCGAGGTTGAAGATGACCACGAGCGCCAGCAGCCCCAGGCGGACGTTGCTCGTGAGGGTCTCCGGGTCCTCGAGCCGAACGTAGAGTATCGACGCCAGCACCATTGCGAGCACGAGGAGGACCCTGCCGAAGAGCTCAAGCCCGTCGTCGAGCTCCGCGGCGCCCCCCTCCCGCGCGGCCATGCGGTACGCGGTCGCCATCTCGTACTGCTCGCCGGTCACGCGGTCGCCCGCGTCCACGATCGTCTTGCCGAGCTGCACCCTGACCTTCACGGGCTTGAGCTTGCTCAGGATCGCAGCCTCGCGGGCCGCAGCCGCCTCGCGGTCGAACACGAGGTTCGACTGGACGCCGCCGCGGAAGAGCCTGAAGAGCGCCTGCGCGGCGGGCCGGGGAACCCCTTCTGTCGCGAGGCTCACCCGCAGGAATGTGAGGGCGTCCTCCATCGACTGGACCGGGCGCGTCGCCTCGCCGCCTGACGGGCGCTCGATCTCGTACATCACGACGGCGCCGGGTGCCCCTCCGGTCACCACCATGTCCCTGACGCCCACGCTGTAGATCTGCCCCAGCGCCGCGAAGCCGTTCTCGAAGAGAGCGGTGCGCGCCGCCGCGTCTCCCGCGCCGAGGAGCGCTGCCAGGTCGTCCGCGTTCGTCTGGTAGGGTCCGTGCGCGTTGAATTCGTCGGCCATGGCGGCCAACGCCGCGCGCCGGTCGAAGAAGAGCGCCGTCATGCTCGGGTGCGCCGCCTCGAAGGCCGTCAGCCTTGCGAGAAGAAGGCGCGCGGCGCCCTCAAACCGCTCGAGCGGCGCCATGTCTAGCCGGTAGATGGGGGGGAGCCCGCTTAGCCTCTGCTCCTGCTCGGCCCGGGTCCGTTCGGTGCTCACGTAGGTGAACGGCACGCCCGCGACGATACTGACGGGCGCGATCTGGTTCGGCAGCACCGGAAGGTCGAGCACCCTCATCCGCGCCGAGCTGATCAGCACGATCACGGCCACCGTCACGATGAAGATGAGGCCCGCGACGAGCCGGCTCCGGTCGAGGAAATCCCTGAAACCCGACCCTTGGGCCGCCGTGTCCCCCCTGCGGGTGCCGAGCCCGCCGACGAGGAGCCTGAGCTGGTTGCGGACGGACATCCTAGCGGCCCCCGTCCGCACCGTCGCCGGCCGGTGGGTTCTTGTAGCGCTCGTACGCGTCGACAATCCGCTGGACGAGCGGATGGCGCACCACGTCGGCCCCCGTGAACGTGTGAAACACGATCCCTGGCGTGTCTTTCAGGATGTGGCGCACCTCAAGGAGCCCGGATCGCTTGGGCCGGGGCAGGTCGATCTGCGTCACGTCGCCCGTCACGACCATCCGGGAGTCCTCCCCGAGCCGGGTCAGGAACATCATCATCTGCTCGGGCGTCGTGTTCTGCGCCTCGTCGAGGATCACGAACGCGTGCGAGAGGGTCCGGCCGCGCATGTAGGCGAGCGGGGCAATCTCGATGATCCCCTTTTCCGTCAGCTTTACTACCTCCTCCGGATCGAGCATGTCGTGGAGCGCGTCGTAAAGGGGCCGCAGGTAGGGAAGGATCTTCTCGCGAAGGTCGCCAGGCAGGAACCCGAGCGCCTCGCCCGCCTCGACCGCCGGCCTCGTGAGCACGATCCTCTTCACCTCGTGATTGAGGAGTGCCGACACAGCGGCCGCCACCGCGAGGTACGTCTTGCCCGTTCCAGCTGGGCCGATCCCGATCACGATCGGCTTCTTCAGGACCGACTGGAGGAACTCCTTCTGGCCGATGGTCTTGGGAACCACGCTCTTGCGATCGGTGGCGATGACGAGCGGCTCGTCGAGGAATGCCTGCCACCGCCTCGCCTCACCCTTTGCGAACGAGTCCACGAGCCTTGCGAAGTCGGGCGTCCGGATGGACATCCCCTGGCTCCTGGCCGCGTTCAGGAACGCAAAGAACTCCTCGGCGAGCGCCAGGGGCTCCTGGGGCGCCTCGATCTTGAGCCAGTCCTCGCGTGTCACGAGCTTGACCCCGAGCGCCCGCTCGGCGTGGGCCAGGTTCTCCTCCTTGCCGGCGTAGAGCTGGCTCAGATGCCTGGGGCTCTGGAAATGAAGGGTCTTGGCGGGCACGGGCGTCCGTCACGAGTTGGGGCCCATCCGCCCCGCGGCTGCCGCAAGCTTCTCCCAGGTCGCCTCGAGCGACTGGGGGAGGACGCGGGTCTGGCCCACGACCGGCATGAAGTTGGTGTCGCCGTTCCAGCGCGGGACGACGTGGCCGTGCAGGTGGGCGATGCTGCAGCCCGCCGCCGCCCCGAGGTTGAACCCGATGTTCACCCCGTCGGGCTTTATCGCCGCCGCGAGCAGCCGCTTTGCGTACACGATCTCCTCCATAAGGTCCGCCCGCTCGGCGAGCGTCAGATCCTCGAGCTCCACGACCTCCCGGAACGGCACGGCTAGCAGGTGTCCCGGGTTGTAGGGGAAGCGGTTGAGCACCAAGTAGGAATAGGCCGACCGGTGCACGATCAGGGCGGCCCGGTCGTCCCCCATCGCCGGCAGTTCCGTGAACGGTCGCTTCATCGTTGCCGGATAGCGCGGCGCCTCAATGTAGTCCATGCGCCAGTAGGCGTGAAGCTGCTGCATCGTGTAGGTTCTGCAATCCGATCAGATGGGGTGGGCAAAGTCAAAGACTTGCCTATGGGCCCCGAGACTGTGTCATTTTGGGGTCATGCCGGTTGCCCATCCGCTCCGCCGAGTCGCAATAACAGGATTGGGCGCGGTCACGCCCGTCGGGCTGACGGCTCCGGCCACGTGGGATTCGTTCACTGCGGGCCGCAGCGGGATTGGGCCTATAACGCGTTTTGATGCATCGGGATGCACTGCAAGGATAGCCGGCGAGGTGAAGGGTTTCGACCCGACCGCGCCCCTCGCGAGCCTCCTCCACCCGCGCGGGCCGGACGCGAATGCAGTCACGGCGGCGCTGTCCCACAAGGATCTTCGCAAGTTAGGCCGCTTCGCGCACTTGGGGATTGTCGCCGGCCTTGAGGCCTATGTCGACTCGGGCCTCGATTCATTCCGGGGCTCGATTCCGCCGGAGCGCATCGGCGTCAACCTTGGCGTCGGGCTCGGCGGCCTTCCCGAGATCGTTGCGATGCACGAGACATGGCGGCAGGGCGGCTTCCGGAAGATCTCGCCCTTCTTCATCCTCCAGACAGCCCCGAACATCCTCGCCGGCCAGCTTGCCATCCTGCTGGATTGCCGCGGGCCGAACATGAGCATCGCCTCGGCGTGCGCGACGAGCGGCCACACCCTTGGCGAGTCCGCGCGCTCAATCCGGCGCGGCGACGCCGATGTCATCCTTGCCGGGGGCGCCGAGGCGGTGATCACGCCCCTGACCGTGGGCGCCTTTGCGCAGATGAAGGCCCTCTCGACCCGCAACGATGCCCCCGAGAAGGCGTCGCGGCCCTACGATTCGGACCGGGACGGGTTTGTGATCGGCGAGGGCGCAATCGTGTTCCTCCTGGAGGAAATGGAGCATGCGCGGCGCCGCGGGGCGCGGGTGCACGCCGAGCTCCTGGGCTACGGCGCGACGGCCGATGCGCACCACCTCTCGTCGCTGGCTCCGGAGGCGGAGGGATCGCGCCGGTCCATGCAGCTCGCGCTTGCCGACGGAGGAGTCCCTGCCGAGGAGGTGGGCTACGTGTCCGCCCATGCGACCTCCACGCCCGGGGGGGACGGCGAAGAGGCGGCTGCGATCGCGGCCGTTTTCGGCGGGGGCAGAGAACGGCTCCACGTGAGCGCGATCAAGTCGATGACCGGCCACCTGCTGGGCGGCGCGGGCGCCCTGGGGGCCCTTGCTGCCGTCCTCGCCATCGAGAGGAGCCTCATCCCGCCGACCATCAACCTCGACAACCTGGACCCTGCGTGCGCGGCGCTCGGCCTCGATTTCACGGCGCGCACGGCCGTTGAAAAGAGGGTCGACGTTGCGCTTGCCAACAGCTTCGGCTTCGGCGGAACCAACGCGTCGCTGGTATTTGGCCGCGCGTAGCGGCCCGCCGCGGCGGCCTACATTGCGTCCGGCGGGGGCGGGGCGCCGGACGACGGAGCGGCGGCGACCGCCGGGTGTATGATGACCCGCGATGCCTTTTCCGGCGCAAGGTAGGACTTTGCGAGGGCGTCGATGTCCGCCGTGGAGATCGACTCAAAGTCGGCGTGCCGGTTTCGGGCGGAGTCCAGGAGCTCCGGCCTCTCCTGGGCCCTTCCGAGCACCGTCATCCAGTACCGGTTGGTGCGCTCGGTCTCGAGGGCCTTGGTGACCAGGGGATTCCTGACCCGGTCAAGCTCCTCCTGGGTAACCCCGTTTGCGTTCAGGTCACCCGCGACGGCGACCACGGCCTTCTCGACATCCGTCGCCTTTGCCGGGTCCATCTCGGCGAGCGCCACGATGTAGCCGTAGCCGGGAAGGATGTCGCTCGCGGAGCTCGCCACGGACGGGCCGACGGGGCCGCCCAGCAGCGCGCGCATCTTCGCGCCCAGGCGGTTCGACAGCACGTCGGCAAGAATCGCCAGCCGGCGGGCCCGGTGGACGTCCATTCCGTCGGAGGTGGGCCAGTAGACGGCGACCATGCTCGTCGGATTGACCGTGTCGACGGGGATGTCCCTCGCGAATGGCTGGCTCGGAAACGACACCTTGCGCAGGTCGTCGAGCGCCGGCCTCGGGTCGCGCTTCGGCAGCGTGCCGATGGTCTTCGCCGCGTCGTCGATCGCTGTGGCGATGTCGAAGTCGCCCGCGACCGACACCTCCAGGGCCCCGTGCGCAAGCTCGGGCGCCAGCCACGCCTTCTCCTCGTCCAGACTGCGCGCCATCATCGCCTCCCTGGGCGGCAGGCCGAAACGCGGGTCGCCGCCCGCCAGGAGCGTGGCCACCTTGAGCCGGAGCTGGCCCCTCACGCCGTGCTCGAGCCTCAGGTACTGCGAATCGACGTACTTGCGGGCCTCGATGAAGGCCTCGGCGCGGAATCCCGGATCGGCAATCGAGGCCGCGAGCAGCTGGAACTCGAGAGCGAGGTTATCCCGGTCGGTTTGGCCGGCCAGCTCGAACGCGTCCAGCGTCGAGCCAAATTGGACGCCCACCTTCTTGCCCGCGAAAATGAGCCTGAGCTCCCTGGCGCTGTGCCGGCCGAGCCCGCCCGCCGAATAGGTGAGGCTCGCGAGGGCGGAAAGTCCGGGCTCGGTGGCGGCGGGCTCCGTGAGCTGGCCCGTTCCCAGCCGGGCCTCCACGTAGACCGTGCCGGCCTCGAAGTCGGTCTTCTTGAGGTTCAGCCGGACGCCATTCGCAAACGTGACTTCCGTGATGTCGAGGTCGTCGACGTGCTTCTGGCTGGCAACCGCGCCCTGCGGGCCGAAGTCGGTATAGGCCCAGGCACTCTTGGCCGGCGCGCTCGGCGGCGCGACGGCCGCCGTCACCGCGACACCCTGCGACCTGGAGTAGGCGGCGGCGACCGCCGCGTTCGCGTCGCCTTCAAGCGCTGCGTTTCCCGCGACGAAGACGGACGTCCCCGGGGCGGCCCAGGCCGTCCGCAGCGCCTCCGTGCAGTCGGCGAGCGAGACCTTTTCCAGCGCGGGACGGAGCAGCGCGAGGTCGTCGGCGGGGCTCGTGAACACGTTGCATTCGACGAGGCTGTCGGCGATCCTCTCGGCGAGGTCCTCGGAGCGGCGGGCCGATGCGTTCTTCGCCGCTTGCTCCAGGTCGTTCCGGAATCCGGCGACCGCGTTCTGGAGCTCGTCGGGGCGGAAGCCGAGCGCCAGCGCTCGGCGCAGCTCCTGCTCTGCGATCCCCAGCGCCTCGGCCCACTGGTCCGGCCTGCAGACGACGTCGACGTCGGCCTCGCGGAAGAGGTTGTAGGCCTCCCGCACGCTCGCGCTGCCGCGAATCGGCCGGGCGGACAGCCTCCGGTTCAGCATCGCGAAGGCGAGGGTTCTTGGCAGGCGGTCGATCCGGCGCGCGGCGGTGTCGGGCTGGCGGGTGAACGGGACCGTCGACGCGATCGCTATCCGGGTGTCGGGCGCCTGCGGCTCGCTGTGAAACAGGGTCCTGACCCCCTTGAAGTCGGCGACATGCCCGAGATCGATCGCCGGAGGCCGGGGGCCCCGCGGCGCAAGTCCGGAGAATCCTTCCACGATCTGTCTCTCGATCGCCGCCCCGTCGACGTCGCCGACGACGATGACGGCCATCAGTTCCGGGCGGTACCACGTGTTGTAGAAGCTGGCCAGCGGCTCGCGGCGGGCTTTCCCGATGACGCTATCCAGGCCGATCGGGAGCCGCTCGGGCACGCGGGTGCCCGCCTCGATGAACTCAAGCTGCGCGACAAGCGTCCGGTAGCCCACCGTGTCCCGGGTCCGTTTCTCGCCCAGGATGACCCCGCGCTCCTTCTCGACCAGGGCGGGCTCGATCAGCAGGCCCCCTGCGTAGTCGGCCAGGATCCGCAGGCCGTCCGCGAGGGTCGCGGCGGCCGTGTCGGGAAGCTCGAGCTGATAAACCGTGCGGTCAAACGAGGTGGATGCGTTCGAATCGGCGCCGGCGCCCATGCCCAGGCGACGGAGCTTCTCGGCGAGGGCGCCGGCCGCATAGTGCGTGCTCCCGTTGAAGGCCATGTGCTCGAGGAAGTGCGCGAGCCCCCTCTGCGATTCGGTCTCGCCGAACGAGCCGGCGAGCACCAGGAGGCGCATTGAGGCGCGCTGTTTCGGCTCATGGTTGGGCAGCACCACATAGCGGAGCCCGTTGGGAAGGGCGCCGTACCTCGCGGCGGGGTCGGCGCGCAGGTCGCTGTCGGCCTGGGGGAAGGGGACCGCCGCCCGCAGGACAACCGCGAGGGCGAGGCCCCCCGGCAGCACGGCGGCGTTGAGAATGCGGCGCATGGCAAAGTGCGAATCGTCTCCGCCGGCCCGGTGCGCACAAGGGAAAAAAGGCGCCGCCGGCGAAACTTGTTGTGGCATTGGCAGACTGTTTCGGCGTGTCTACAACCTGCCATCACTCCCGTCCGATGATGATCTGGATCTACAGGCTGCTCTTCCCCTTTGTCCTGCTGGCCACGGCGCCGTACTACCTGTGGCGGATGCGCAGGCGGGGGGGGTATGGCGACGGATTCTGGCACCGGTTCGGGCTTCCTCCCCGGCTCCAGGCGCGCCGGACGGGGGTGCGACGGGTGTGGCTCCAGGCGGTGAGCGTGGGCGAAATGCTCGCGGTGGAGCCGATCGTGCACGCGCTGGGGGCGGACGGGATTGAGGTCATGCTGACCACGACAACGAGCACGGGCTACCGGGTCGCGGCCGACAGGCTTCCGGCGCATGTCTGCGGCATCGCCTATTTTCCCGTGGACTGGATGCCCTTCTCCTCGCGTGCCTGGGCGAGAATCTTGCCCGACCTCGCGATCGTGACCGAGGGGGAGCGCTGGCCCGAGCACATGCACCAGGCCAAGTGCCGCGGCGTTCCGGTGCTCTGCATCAACGCCCGCATCTCGGACAGGAGCTTCCGGCGCCTGAGGCGCTTCCCGGCGGCCGCTGCGTTCGTGCTCGACGGAATGACGCGGCTCCTCGCCGGGTCGGCGCAGGACGCCAGGCGCTTCCGCGAGATGGGCTATCCGGCCGACCGCATCACGGTCACCGGCAACATCAAGCTCGACGTGAAGATTCCTCGGTTGGACGAGGGAGGCCGGGCGAAGCTGAGGCTCGAGCTGGGCCTGGCCGAAGGTCGGCTGGTGCTCCTCGGGTCCTCGACCTGGCCCGGGGAGGAGGAAGCGCTCGTGGATGCGCTTCTGGCCGCGCGCTCGACGGGCGTAGGCTGCTCGCTCCTGCTCGTGCCCAGGCACGCCGAGCGCCGGGCCGAGGTGGAGAAGCTCCTCATGGCGACGGGGCTCTCGTTCCACATGCGTTCCCAAGGGGCGGCGCCGGGCCCGGTCGACGTGGCGGTCGGCGACACCACGGGCGAGCTGCGCGCGATGACGCAGCTAGCGGACGTGGTGTTTGTCGGGAAGAGCCTTGCGCCCCACACGGAGGGCCAGACCCCGGTCGAGGCGGCGGCCCTTGGCAGGCCGATACTCTTCGGCCCGGGCATGGGCAATTTCCGGTCCATCGCGCGAGACCTGCTCGAGCGGGGAGCGGCGAGGAGCGTCGCCGATGCCGCGGACCTTTGCGACCAGGCCGCCGCGCTCCTGCGAGACCCGGCGCGCAGGGAGCTTTTTTCGGCAGCCGCCTCCTCGTGGCGCGGGGACAACGGCGGCGCCGTGGACCGCACCCTGGCGGCGATCCGCGGGGAACTGGGAACGGCCTAAAAAGCGGGGCACCCCCGGGACGCCAGCCGCTGTCTTGACATCCTCCCGGCCCTGCTAAACGGCCGCGTTTTCGCGCCGTCCCGTGATAAGTCGCACGCGGGCCATTAACGCCCTTGCTTTCGCCCGCGCGGTCCTTTCATTGGTACAGTTCGCGCTTTCGCGCGACCAGGCGATCAAGCAACCACATAGACAAACGGACCTCGTCCGCACACTCCCATGGCTGTCAAAGTAGCAATAAATGGCTTCGGCCGCATCGGCCGTCTCGTATTCCGTGCTCTCGTCGAACAGGGCCTCCTCGGCTCGGCCTTCGACGTTGTCGCAGTAGGCGACATCGTGCCGGCCAACAACCTGGCGTACCTGCTCAAGTACGATTCCACCCAGGGCCGGTTCGGCGGCACGGTGTCCTCCAAGAAGTCGGCCGAGGACAAGGCCGAGGACGACGTCCTCATCGTGAACGGCCATGATATCAGGGTCGTCAGCGCCAAGACCCCGGCCGAACTCCCGTGGGCCGCGCTCGGCGTGCAGATCGTCATCGAGTCGACGGGCCTATTCACGGAGGGCGAGAAGGCCAGGGGCCATCTCACGGCGGGCGCCAAGAAGGTCATCATCTCGGCGCCCGCGAAGGGCGAGGACATCACGCTCGTCATGGGGGTGAACGACTCCAAGTACGACCCGGCGACGCATGCCATCATCTCCAACGCGTCCTGCACGACCAACTGCCTGGCGCCCCTGGTCCACGTCCTCCTGAAGGAGGGCTTCGGTATCGAGGAGGGGCTCATGACGACGATCCACTCCTACACGGCCACCCAGAAGACGGTCGATGGCCCGTCGAAGAAGGATTGGAAGGGCGGGCGCTCCGCGGCGATCAACATCATCCCGTCGACCACCGGAGCGGCCAGGGCCGTCGGTCTCGTCTGCCCCGAGGTCAAGGGCAAGCTGACCGGGATGTCGTTCCGGGTGCCGACGCCGACCGTGTCGGTTGTCGACCTCACGGTGAAGACGGTGAAGGAGACCTCCTACAAGGCGATCTGCGAGGCGATGAAGCGCGCGAGCGAGACGTACCTGAAGGGCATCCTTGCCTACACGGCCGACGAGGTCGCCTCGAGCGACTTCATCCACGACAACAACTCGTCGATCTTTGACGCGGGCTCCGGGATCGAGCTCAACAGCCGGTTCTTCAAGCTCGTGAGCTGGTACGACAACGAATGGGGGTACAGCTATCGCTGCGTGGACCTCCTGAAGAAGGTCGCGGCCGGCCTATGAGTTACAAGAGCGTCCGCGACCTCCAGCTGCCGGGCAAGCGCGTCCTGATCCGGGTGGACTTCAACGTCCCGCAGGACAAGGCGACCGGCGCGATCACGAACAACCAGCGGATCGAGGCGGCCCTGCCCACGATCAGGTATGTGCTCGACCACGGGGCGTCCGCAGTCCTCATGAGCCACTTGGGCCGCCCGGACGGCCAGCGCATCGCAAAGTATTCGCTCAGGCCCGTAGCCTCGGAGCTGGCAAGGCTCCTCGGCAGGCCCGTTACGTTCCTCGACGACTGCGTGGGCCCGGCCGTCGAGGCCGCCTGCGCGAACCCCGCGCCCGGCTCCGTCATTCTCCTGGAGAACCTGCGGTTTCACATCGAGGAGGAGGGAAAGGTCAAGCTGGACGACGGCAGCTCGAAAAAGGCCGATCCCGGCGCGGTCGCGGCGTTCCGCGCAAGCCTCTCCAGGCTTGGCGACTTATACGTCAACGACGCGTTCGGAACGGCCCACCGCGCCCACTCGTCGATGGTGGGGGTCAACCTTGCGCAGAAGGCCGCGGGATTCCTCATGGAGGCCGAGCTCAAGGCCTTCTCGGCCGTGATCGCGAACCCGCGAAGGCCGCTCCTCGCGATCCTCGGGGGCGCGAAAGTTGCGGACAAGATCCCCCTCATCCGCAACCTTATCGACAAGGCCGACGAGATCATCATCGGCGGCGGGATGGCCTTCACCTTTAAGAAGGTGCTGGGCGGCATGGAGATCGGCGACAGCCTGTTCGATCCCGAGGGCGCAAAGATCGTCGGCGAGCTAGTCGAGAAGGCGAAGGCGCGCGGCGTGGGGATCGTCCTGCCCGTGGACTTCGTCTGCGCCGACAAGTTCGGCCCGGATGCGGCCACGCTGCCGGCGGACGATTCGGCGGGCATCCCGAAAGGCTGGATGGGGCTCGACTGCGGGCCAAAGTCCGTCGCGCTGTATGGCGATGCGATTCGCCGGGCGCAGACGATTGTGTGGAACGGCCCCTCGGGCGTGTTCGAATTCGACAAGTTTGCGGGCTCGACGAAGGCCATGGCCCAGGCGATCGCCGAGGCCACCGCCCGCGGAGCCGTCACGGTGGTGGGGGGGGGAGACACGGCCACGGCCGCCCGGAAATTCGGGGTGGCCGGCAAGGTCACGCACTGCTCGACCGGCGGCGGGGCGAGCCTCGAGTACCTCGAGGGGAAGGTCCTTCCCGGCGTCGCATTCCTGGAGTCCTGAAGCGTACCGTCCGAAACGCCAACACCATGATCCGCAAGAAGCTCATCGCCGGCAACTGGAAGATGAACAAGACATCGGCCGACGCGGTGGCCCTCGCCCGCGACATTGTCTTCTCGCTGGGGACGCAGTCGAGCGTCGACGTCGTGGTCTGCCCGCCGTTCACGGCGCTCGAGGGAGTGGCCCGGGCGGTCGACGGCTCCCTGGTCAAACTGGGCGCGCAGAACATGCACTTCGAGGCCTCGGGCGCGTTTACCGGCGAGGTTTCCGCCCCGATGCTGCGCGCCCTGTTCGCAACCCACGTGATCCTCGGGCACAGCGAACGCAGGACGCTCTTCGGCGAAACCGACGAGCTCGTGAACAAGAAGGTCCTCTCGGCGCTCAAGAACCAGCTGCGGCCGATCGTGTGCGTGGGCGAAAGCCTGGCCGAGCGCGAGGCCGGCTCGACGCTCAAGGTCGTCCAGGCCCAGACCGAGCGCGCCCTCGACGGCGTGAGCAAGGAGATCGCAGCTTCCATCATCATCGCCTACGAGCCGGTCTGGGCGATCGGGACGGGCAAGGTCGCGACGACGGAGCAGGCCCAGGAGGTCCATGGGTTCATCCGCGGACTTCTCGCCAAGGCCTACGGCGACGCGGTGGCGCAGCGGATCCGGATCCTTTACGGCGGCTCGATGAAGCCCGCCAACGCGCCCGAGCTTCTCGCCCAGAAGGACATCGACGGCGGCCTGATCGGGGGCGCAAGCCTCGAGGTGCGAAGCTTCATCGAGCTGGTCAACGCCGCCGCGGGCGCGTCCTGATCAGGGCTGCGGGACCGCGGCCGGCGGGTCCGTGGCGCCGTAGGCCTTTCGGAGCCTTTCCCTCGACCGGCGCAGCGCGGCGGCCGCGGACGCCTCGAGCGAGCCGTTCGCCTGCCTGGCCAGCAGGGTCTCGACCTCCGGGATCTCAACCCCTTCGCGGATCCTCATCGCCCGGTAGACCCGGAGCATGGCAACCCAGCCCGCTAGGGGATTCGGATCCTGCTTCCCCGACTGAAGCTGCGCCCTGACGCTTCCGCAGACATAGGCCGCGAGCAGCAGCCCGCGCTGGCCGGCTCCCGAGACCTCCTGCAGGCCCTTCTTCACGTCGCACCACGGGACCGCGTCCGCGCCGAGGTCGACGACGACGTCGTCGCTCTCGATCGCGAACTTGAGGATAATGTTCGAGGCCTTTGCCACCGCCGCGCCCTCCTGGTCCGCCGACTTTGACTGCGCCAGGCTTCCAACCGCATTCGCCTCAAACGTCCGGATCGCCTCCAGGACCTGGGCCTTGGAGACGGTTTCGGAGGCGAACGCCGGCGTCGCAAACGCAAGCGCAACCGCGGCGGAGCGCAAGAGGAGTCGGGGCATGGGGGGAACGGGGCGCACGAACGCTACCCGGAAGCGGCCTCCCATGCAACGGTCAACGCCTTCGATCTACAAGGCTTTCGGCCAGGGCGGTGAGGAACCCGGTCTCGCCTGGAAGCCGGCGGAGGGCGGCGATTGCCGAGTCGGAGCGCTCGCGGGCGAACCGGCGCGCGGCATCAAGCCCGTGCACGGAGACATAGGTGGCCTTTCCCGCCTTCGCATCCTTGCCGGCCGTCTTGCCCAGCGTGGCGGTGTCGGAGGTCGCGTCGAGGATGTCGTCGACGATCTGGAACGCCAGACCGAGCTCCCGGCCGCCGGCGCGCAGCGCCTCGACCCAGGCATCCGAGGCACCCCCGCACCGCCCGCCCATGGCGAGCGCCGCCTCGATCATCGCCGCGGTCTTGTTCTGGTGGATGAACCTCAGGCCGTCCGGCGTCGCCTTGGAGGCCCGCTCGGCGAGGAGGTCCTCCATCTGCCCGCCGATCAGCCGCCGGCTCCCGGCGGCCTCGGAAAGCTCGGCGACGAGCGACGCGGCGAGGGCCGGGCTCCCGGAATAGGACCCGGACAGGATCGCAAATGCGCGGGTGAGCAACGCGTCGCCGGCGAGGAGCGCGGTGGCCTCGCCATACGCCTTGTGGGCGGTCGGCCTCCCGCGCCTGAGGCTGTCGTTGTCCATGCAGGGTAGGTCGTCGTGCACGAGCGAGTAGGTGTGCACGCACTCGACGGCGACGGCCGCGGGAACCGGGTCGGCCGAACCCTCGGCACCGAAGAGCTCGGAAGCCGCGAGGACCAGGACGGGCCGCAGACGCTTGCCACCCGCCTGCATGGAATAGCGCATTGCGGCATGGAGCCGGCAGGATGGCTCGGAGGCAGCGGGCAGGAGGCGGTCGATGCCCTCCTCGACGCGCGACACCTTCAGCTGCAGCATCCCGGCGAAATCCATGCCGCAAATTGAGCGGCAAGCCCGTACGCGTGCCGAGAACAAACTCGCCAAAACCCCTGGCTTCGCACATACAACCGCCGTTCCATCCGATGCCCACGTACGAGTACGCCTGTTCAAGATGCGGCCACCATTTCGAGAAATTCCAATCGATGCGGGACGAGCCGCTGCGGAAATGCCCGAAATGCTCCAAGGCGGCCCTCAAGCGCCTGGTCGGGGGCGGCGCCGGCGTAATATTCAAGGGGAGCGGGTTTTACGTCAACGACTACGCAAAGAAGGGGCCGAGGAGCGGGGCCGCCGAGTCCAAGGCGGCCCCAGAAGCCAAGCCGGGCGGCGGGTCAAAGCCCGGGGGGAGTCCTGGGGGCGGCACCCCCGGGGGGGCGCAGGCCTCGGCCGACCCATCCAGAAAATGAGGGTTCTTTCATGAGTGCATCGGCCCGGAGAATGCGGCACGGCCCAAGCTGGTTCGAGGTGAACCTGGCCGCCCTGATCAGCGTCGCCCTCGGCATAGCCCTCGGGGCGGCCTACCTCGCGTTCAAGCCCGTCAAGAAGATCGGGGAGGTCCCGAAGGACGCGTCGCTCGGCGCGGTCTACTTCATCGAGGGCGTGCGCGGCTACTTCGGGGAAAAGGGGGTCGAGCCGAAGCGGAAGGCCTTTGCCTCCGGCGAGACCGTGACGGTCGACGAGGCCGAACTCAACGTGCTCTTCGGCGGCCCCCCCAAGCCCC
>CALAOT010000019.1 GCA_937889545.1 uncultured Opitutaceae bacterium | reverse complement strand
GCCATCGCCACGGGGTCGGCCGCCGCGGCGATCGCCGTGTTCACGAGCACTGCGTCCGCCCCCATCTCGAGCGCGGCCGCGGCGTGGGACGGGGCGCCCAGCCCCGCGTCGACGACGACCGGCACGCCGCTCTGCGCGATGATGATCTCGAGGAACACCCTGGACTCCAGGCCCAGGTTGCTCCCGATCGGGGCGCCGAGCGGCATCACGGCCGCGGCGCCCGCGTCCTCGAGCCGCTTGCACAGGACGGGGTCGGCGTGGACGTACGGGAGGACGACGAACCCGCGCTTGGCGAGCAGCTCGGTTGCCTGGAGCGTCTCGGTCGCGTCGGGCATCAGGTACTTCGGGTCGGGATGGATCTCGAGCTTGAGCCAGTTCGTCTCGAGCGCCTCCCGGGCGAGCTCCGCCGCGAGCACGGCCTCGCGCGCATTGCGCGTCCCCGAGGTGTTCGGGAGCAGGCGGAAGCGGCCGGGGTCCAGGTGGCCCAGGATGTCGTCGGGCTCGCCGCCCGTGCGCACGCGGCCCAGGGCCACGGTCACGAGCTGCGTGCCCGAGGCCTCGAGGCTCCGGCGCATGATCTCGCCCGAGCTGAACTTCCCGGTCCCCACGAACAGGCGGGACGAGAATTCGACTCCGGCGATGACCAGGGGTTTCGGGCTCATGAGCATGAAGAGGGGCTTGGGACCGGCTCGGCGGGAAGGTTCCAGGCATCGAGGAACGCGCGCAGGTTCTCCTCGATGCGGCCGCCGGCATAAAGGCGGGACGAGACCGCCGCCCCGGCGGCGCCGGCGTCGCGGAGCGCGGGGAGGTCCCCGGGCGCGACCCCCCCGATCACCCAGGCAGGGATTCCGCGCAGGTCCGCGATCAGGCGGCGAACCCCGTCGAGGCCGAGCACCGGGGCCAGGTTCCGCTTGGTCGGCGTGAAGCGGAGGGGCCCCATGCCCGCATAGTCCAGGCATCCCGACTCAGCGGCTCGCAGGGCGTCTCCACGGCTGCCCACCGTTCCGCCCAGGATCCGTCCGGGCCCGAGCCGCTGCCGCGCCTCGCGCCAGTCGGCGTCGAGGCCGCCCAGGTGGGCGCCATCGGCGCCCGACTCGAGCGCGATTTCGACGCTGTCGTTCACAACCAGGACGGCGCCGTGGCGGCGGCAGGCGGCGGCGGCGGCCGCCGCCTCGGCAAGCCATGCCGCGCGGGTTGCGCCCTTCATCCTCAGCTGGATCCATCGCGCCCCGGCTGCGCACAGGCGGGCGGCCTGCTCGGCATGGGCGATGCCGATCCCGTCCTGGGTCAGGCACATCACGGGAAAATATCTCCGGGGATCAAGCGCCATTGAGGGCTTTCTCCAGCCTTGCCGCCTCGTTCCGGATGCCGGCGAGCGCGCGGGCCGGGTCGGGGTCGTTCCATACGGCGCCGAGGACGGCGGCCCCGTCGAACCCGATTTCATCGCAGCGGGCGAGCCTTTGGTCCGTGATCCCGCCGATCGCGAGGATGCGGGCAGGCCTTTGGGCGGTGGGGGCGTCTACGCGCTTCGTCTGCCTGAGGAGGGCCCACAACTCGTACCAGGGAAAGCCCGCGGGCGGGCCGTAACCCGGCTTCGACAGCGAGGGGAACACGGGTCCGAAAAGGATCGAGTCATAGGCCCCGAGGTGGCGCCGCAGCGAGGCAAGGTCATGGCATGAGCGGCTCACCGCGCCGGGGGGAGGGCCGCCGCCCTGCCCCTCGTCCTTGTCGTGGCGGCCTCCCAGGCCCAGCTTGCCGACCAGCGAGTGATGCTCGTGCAGGACGATCCTCGGCCGCCATTCCCTGGGAAGGGCGCTCAGCCAAGCCTCGAGAACCGGGGCCGTCCACGAGGGCTTGCGGACATGGTAGCACTCGAGGCCGGCCGCGAAGAAGCGCCTCATCGCGGGGACCTCGCGCGGGTCTCTCGATTCGGGGGAGATGACGACGATCTGCATGGGAGGCGGCGGGCGGCTCAGCCGCCCTGCGTGGCGCGGATCACGAGGACGCGGTCCCTCTCCGCGAGCGCGCGCGACTCCCAGTCGGCCCGGGGAACGACCTCGCCGTTCACCGCCGCGGCGACGCCCCTGCGGTCCGCGAGCCCGAGTTCGCGGAGGAGCCCCATGAGCGTCGCTGTCCCGGCCAGCGCATGGGGCCGGTCGTTCAGGAAGATCGCGCGGGTCTGCCGGGTCGCGCTCATTTTGTGGAGTCGACGTAGATCTCGCCGCCCAGCTCGCGGAACTCCCCGGCCTTCGCCCGCAGGCCCGCCTCGAGCGCGGCCTCGGTCGTCAGGCCCTGCTCCTCGGCGTAGCGCCGGACGTCGTCGGTGATCTTCATCGAGCAGAACTGCGGCCCGCACATCGAGCAGAAGTGCGCGGTCTTCGCACTTTCCTGGGGCAGCGTGGCGTCGTGGAATTCCCTGGCCTTCTCCGGATCCAGCGAAAGGTTGAACTGGTCCTCCCAGCGGAATTCGAAGCGGGCCTTCGAGAGCGCGTTGTCCCGGTACTGCGACGCCGGGTGGCCCTTCGCCAGGTCGGCCGCGTGGGCCGCGATCTTGTAGGCGATGACCCCCGCCCGCACGTCGTCCCTGTCCGGCAGGCCCAGGTGCTCCTTGGGCGTCACGTAGCAGAGCATCGCCGTGCCGTGCCATCCGATCATGGCCGCGCCGATGGCGCTCGTGATGTGGTCGTAGCCCGGGGCGATGTCGGTCGTAAGCGGGCCGAGCGTGTAGAAGGGCGCCTCCCTGCACCACTCGAGCTGCTTCTCCATGTTCTCAGCGATCATGTGCATCGGGACGTGGCCGGGCCCCTCGCACATCACCTGGACGCCGAGCTCCCATGCGCGAAGGGTGAGCTCGCCCTGGGTCTTCAGCTCCGCGAACTGGGCCTCGTCGTTCGCGTCCGCGATCGAGCCCGGGCGCAGGCCGTCCCCGATCGAGAAGGAGACGTCATAGGCCGCCATGATCCCGCAGATGTCGTCCCAGTGCGTGTGCAGAAAGTTCTCCTGGTGGTGGGAAAGGCACCACTTGGCCATGATCGACCCGCCGCGGCTCACGATCCCCGTCATGCGGCGGGCCGTGGAGGGGATCGCGCGCAGACGGACGCCCGCGTGTATCGTGAAGTAGTCGACGCCCTGCTCGGCCTGCTCGATGAGCGTGTCCCGGAAGATCTCCCATGTCAGGTCCTCGGGGCGGCCGCCCGCCTTCTCGAGCGCCTGGTAGATGGGCACGGTCCCCACGGGCACGGGGCAGTTGCGCAGGATCCACTCGCGGGTCTGGTGGATATTGCGCCCCGTAGAGAGGTCCATCAGCGTGTCGCCGCCCCACTTGACCGACCAGCGCATCTTCTCGACCTCCTCGTCGATCGAGGAGGCGACCGCCGAGTTGCCGATGTTTGTGTTGATCTTGATGAGGAAGTTGCGGCCGATCACCATCGGCTCCAGCTCCGGGTGGTTGATGTTGGCGGGGATGATCGCCCGCCCGCGGGCGACCTCGTCCCGGACGAACTCCGGCGTGATCTCCAAGGGGATCGAGGCGCCCAGGCCCTGGCCGGGGTGCTGGCGCCACAGCGAGTTGCGCGGCCCCGCTGCCGTGAGCTCCATCAGGTCCGCGGCGCGCTGGAGCTTGGTGTTCTCCCGGATCGCCACGAATTCCATCTCGGGGGTGACGATCCCCCTCCTGGCATACGCGAGCTGCGTCACGCGCCTGCCCCCCTTTGCCCGGAGGATCCTCCGGGCGCTGCGGTCGAAGAACTTGATCGGGTTGCGCCGGCCCTCGCCCTCCGCCTGCTCCCGGTGCCTCTCCGAAAGGTAGCCGTCGTCGATGGGCGCCACCTCCCGGCCCGGGATCTCCTCCACGTCGCCCCGCTCGGCGATCCATGCGGCGCGGACCGAGGGAAGCCCGAGGCCCGGGTCGGCGTGAAACGCGGGGTCTCCCCAGGGCCCCGACGTGTCGTACACGCGGACGGGCTCGTTCGGGACCTCGGCGCCGTTGGGCGGCCGGGTGGGGGAGAGCGCGATCTCGCGCATGGGGACGCGCAGGTCGCCGCGCGTGCCGGCAATGTAGACGCGGCGCGAGGCGGGAAAGAGGCGGTGGGCGGCGGGGGCGGCTTCGTTCGGTTGGGACATGGGGAGGGATGTTTTGCGGCCGCGGCCCACCCCGCGGGTCGGGTCACAGATCCCTCCGCCTTGCGCGGACGGCCCTGTTTTCCCTACGGCGGTGTGAGACGCATCAGGTTCCGAGGATTTGGCAGCCGATCGCGCTGCCATCTCAGCCCGGCGCCCCGGGCTCTCCTAAACGAGGACGGCTTGACGGTAGCCACATCGGGCGGCGTATCAACTGGAAACATGGCCTTTCGGCTGAAACCTCCGGTCCTATTGGGCGTCACTTGATTGCGTCATTAGATTGCAACAGCCTCCCCATCTCATTTTGTAATGCCCATCCAACCCATGGCCCGCGAAGCTCCATGCTGTGGCGTGTCCACGAACCTCGAGGACTATTTCCTCACCCGCCGGAGATTCCTGAACCGCGTGGGCATGGGCCTCGGCGCCCTGGGGCTCGCGACGATGCTCGATCCCGCGGACCTGGTCTGCGGGCCCGCCGCGGCGACCGGGCCTTCGCCGGGCGGCAATCCCCTGGCGCCGCGGCCCCCGCCCCTGCCGGCGACCGCCAAGGCCGTCATCCACATCTTTGCCCAGGGCGCGCCGTCGCACATCGACACCTGGGACCCGAAGCCGGAGCTCGTGCGGATGGACGGCAGGACGATCGGCGACAGCGGGGTCGCCATGGGCTCGCCGTTCAAGTTCACGCCCATGGGCCGGTCGGGGATCGAGGTGAGCGAGCTCTTCCCGGGGATCGGCCAGCACGTGGACGACATGGCGGTCGTGCGCTCCATGTACACGGACATCCCCGCCCACGAGGTCGCCACCGTGTTCATGAACACCGGCTCGCTGCGGATCGCGAAGCCCAGCATGGGCTCGTGGGTGGTGTACGGGCTCGGGACCGAGAACCAGAACCTCCCCGGATTCATCGCGCTGCGCAGCGGCGGGCTGCCCTCGGGCGGCGCCGCAAACTACGGGTCCGCGTTCCTGCCGGGCATGTTCCAGGGATCGAGCGTCAACACGCAGGCGGCGAACGTGCAGCAGATGATCCAGAACATCCGCAACCCCTACATTGGGGGCGGCGAGCAGCGCCGCCAGATGGACCTTGTGAAGCAGCTAAACGCGATGCAGGCGCGCGACGTCCAGCACGACCAGGTGCTCGAGACCCGCCTCGAGTCCTACGAGATCGCGTTCAAGATGCAGGCGGCCGCGACGGACGCGTTCGACCTGAACAAGGAGCCGGAGGCCATGCGCGCGGCCTACGGCAGGACTCCCCAGGGCAACCAGCTCCTTCTCGCGCGCCGGCTCATCGAGCGGGGCGTCCGCTTCGTGCAGGTCTGGCACGACGGCTGGGACCACCACCAGGACCTCCAGGAGAGGATCACGAAGAAGGCCAAGGAGATCGACCAGCCCGTCGCCGCGCTCCTGGCGGACCTGAAGCAGCGCGGGCTCCTCGGCACGACGCTCGTCCTCTGGGGCGGCGAATTCGGCAGGAAGCCGACAAGGGACCGCAACGGCTACGAGAATCCCGGCCGCGACCACGACGCCCGGGCGTTCTCGGTCTGGCTGGCGGGCGGCGGCATCAGGGGCGGCACGGTCTACGGCGCCACGGACCCGTTCGGCGCCGAGGCGGTGAAGGACAAGGTGCACGTCCACGACCTCCACGCCACGATCCTGCGCGCGCTGGGGTTCGATCACACCAAGCTCACCTACCGGTTCAACGGGCGCGACTTCCGGCTGACGGACGTGGCCGGAAGCGTGGTCCAGCCGATCCTTTCGTGATGCATGCGACCGGCAACGCCGTGGGCGCAGCCCTGGCGCTGGCCGCCCTCGCGCCGGCCCTTCCTGCGGCCGTCTCGGCCGCCGCCCCGATCGCGCCCGCCGCGCAGCCGATATCGGCCGAGGACCTCCAGTTCTTCGAGTCCCGGATAAGGCCGATCTTCGCCGACCGCTGCTACAAGTGCCACAGCCGCCTGGCCGACAAGATCAAGGGCGGCCTCATGCTCGACTCGCGCGAGGGGATGCTCCACGGCGGCGACACGGGGCCCGCGATCATCCCGGGCAAGCCAAGGGACAGCCTCATCATCGACGCGATCAGCTACAGGGACAGCGACCTGCAGATGCCCCCCAAGGGCGACAAGCTCTCGGAGCAGCAGGTGGCGGACCTGAGCGAGTGGATCCGCAGGGGGGCGCCCGATCCGAGGTCCCTTGTGGCGAAGGGAAGCTCGCCGGCCTACGGCGGCGTCGGCCGGGAGCACTGGTCCTTCCTTCCCGTGAGGAGGCAGCCGGTGCCTGCCGTCGCGGATGCGCCGTGGTGCAAGACCCCCATCGACAACTTCATCCTCGCAAGGCTCGAGGAAAGCGGGATGAGGCCGAACGGCCCGGCCGACAAGTACACGCTCATCCGCCGGGCGACCTTCGACCTCACCGGGCTCCCGCCCACGCAGGCCGAGGTGCAGCGGTTCCTGGTCGACGATTCTCCGGACGCCTGGGCCAAGGTGGTCGACAGGCTCCTCGCCTCGCCCCGTTACGGCGAGCGGTGGGGCCGGTACTGGCTGGACGTCGCCCGCTACGCCGACACAAAGGGCGACACGCCGCAGCGGGAGGACCCGCGGTACCCGTTCGCATGGACGTACCGGGACTACGTGATCGACGCGTTCAACGCGGACAAGCCGTACGACCAGTTCATCGTGGAGCAGCTTGCCGCCGACAGGATCGTCGCCGAGGAGGAGCGCCGGAACAGGTCGAGCCCGGGCTCCGTGGACCAGCGGCCGCTCGCGGCGCTCGGGTTCCTGACGCTGGGCAACCGTTTCGAGAACAGCACGAACGACATCATCAACGACCGGATCGACGTCACGACCAAGGCGTTCCTGGGGCTCACCGTCTCGTGCGCCCGGTGCCACGACCACAAGTTCGACCCGATCCCCACGGCCGACTACTATTCGCTCTACGGCGTGTTCGCGGACTCGGCCGAGCCCAGGGAGGAGCCCTGGCTGCACCCGATGCCGAGGACCCCCGAGCTGCTGGACTACCTGGCCAAGATGCAGGCCGAGGCCCAGCGCAAGGCGACCGTGGAGCAGGAGCTTGCCCAGCTGCCCAGGACGAGGCTTCCGCAGGCCGAGCGCCAACAGAAGCGCAAGGAGCTGCAGAAGCAGCTCTTCCAGGCGAACCAGGCGATCGTCGACCTCGAGGCCGGCCCGGCCGCGCCGCCCAAGGCCGGCGTCCTGGTCGACGTGGCGGACCCCAAGGACTTCCCCGTCCTCCTCAGGGGCGAGGCCCAGAACAAGGGGCCCGTCGTCACCCGCCATTTCCTCGGCATCCTGTCGCCCGACCCGAAGCATCCGATCCCCTTCAGGAACGGAAGCGGCCGGATCGACCTTGCGCGCGCGATCGCGAGCCCCTCGAACCCGATGACGGCCCGGGTCCTCGTGAACCGGGTCTGGCAGCAGCATTTCGGGACCGGGTTTGTCTCGACCCCCGACGACCTCGGCAACCAGTCGGCGCCGCCGAACAGCCCCGAGCTTCTGGACTTCCTATCCTCGCGCTTCGTCGAGGAGGGCTGGTCGATCAAGAGGCTCCAGCGCCTCATCATGCTCAGCAGCGTCTACCAGGAGGCCGGCACCGCGAACCTCCAGTACGCCGAGACGGATCCAGAGAACAAGCTGCAGTGGCGGTACAACGTCCGGCAGCTCGACTTCGAGCAGCTGCACGACTCCATCCTGGCCATCGCGGGCACGATCGACATGACCATGGGCGGCAGGTCCGTCCCGATCGGAAGCGAGGGATTCGCGACGCGGCGGGCGGTGTACGCGTTCATCGACCGGCGCAACCCGGCGGAGATCCTGACGCAGTTCAACTTTCCCAACCCGAGCGTGCCCACGGGCAGGCGCTTCCTCACCCAGGTGCCCCAGCAGCAGCTCTTCCTGATGAACAGCCCGCTCGTGATCGAGACGGCCCGGAAGCTCGTGCACAGCCCGGAGTTCCTCTCGCAGACCACGGACGAGCTCCGTGTGGCCACGCTCTACATCGCGCTCTTCCAGCGGCCCCCGACTCCCCAGGAGACGGCGCTCTGCATTCGCTACGTCGAGTCGAACCCCGGGGGCACGGCGACCGACGTGCCGCAGACCGCCCAGTCGGAGCGGATGGCCCAGGTCGCGGAGCGCCAGGCCAAGATGGCCCAGGCCGCGCAGCAGAACCTGAGGCGGAAGAATCCCTTCCAGGCGGAGCCGGGCGCCGCGGCGTTCACGAGCCGGGCGCCGCTTGACGCCTGGACGAAGCTTGCGCACGGGCTGTTCCAGACCAACGAAGCGATGTTCTTGAACTAGGCGGCCATCGCGGTTGTGTCTCAGTCATGACGATGCGCACCCTCTGCCCCGTTCTCCTGGCCGCGCTGGCGGTCGCCGGCCAGCCGCTGCGCGCGGCGACCGGGCTTACCTCGGCCGTCGAGAAGCGGCTGGACGCCGACTACCCCTCGCTCGAGGCGCTGTACAAGGACCTTCACTCCCACCCCGAGCTCTCGCTCATGGAGGAGAAGACATCGGCCAGGGTCGCCGCGGAGCTGCGCTCCGCCGGCTTCGACGTCACCGAGAAGTTCGGGGGAACGGGCGTCGTGGGCGTCCTGAGGAACGGACCCGGCCCCACGCTCCTCATCCGCACCGACATGGACGCGCTCCCCGTAAAGGAAGAGACCGGGCTGCCCTACGCGAGCGCGGTCCACGCGCTGAACCTCTCCGGCAAGGACGTTCCCGTCATGCACGCCTGCGGCCACGACATCCACATGACCGTCTTTGTCGGCACGGCCCGGATGCTTTCCGGCATGAGGGAAAGGTGGAGCGGGACGGCCGTGCTCGTCGGCCAGCCCGCCGAGGAAATGGTGGTCGGGGCGCGCAACATGCTCACGGCCGGCCTCTACCGGCAGTTCCCGAAGCCCGACTACGCGATCGGGCTTCACGACGACCCACAGCTGGCGACCGGCTCGGTCGCCTTCTGCGAGGGATTCTTCTCCTCCAACTCGGACTCGGTGGACATCACCGTGCGCGGCATCGGGGGCCACGGGGCCCGTCCCGACAACGCAAAGGACCCGGTCGTCCTCGCTGCGCAGATCGTGCTCGCGCTGCAGACGATCGTGAGCCGGGAGATCCGCCCCGGCGAGCGCGCGGTGGTCACGGTCGGCACCATTCACGGGGGAAACAGGAGCAACATCATCCCCGACGAGGTGAAACTCCAGCTGACGGTCCGCTCGTACTCCCCCGACGTGCGCGCGCACCTCGTCGCCTCGATCCGGCGGATCTGCCGCGGCGAGGCGATCGCCGCCGGGATGCCGGAGGAGCTCACGCCGGTCGTGACGGTCGTCGAGGCGGAGTCGGCGCAGGCCATCTACAACGACCCGGCGCTGACCCGGCGGGTCCGCGCCGCCGTGACCGCCTGGCTCGGGTCCGACCGCGTCGGCTCGCTCGAGCCGGAGATGTTCAGCGAGGACTTCAGCCAGTACGGCCGCACGGCCGAGAGGGTGCCGATCTGCTTCTTCATCATCGGCGCCTCCGCCCCCGAGAAAATCGCGGAGAGCGTGCGGACCGGCGTCCCCTTGCCCGCGCTGCACTCGAGCAGGTTCGCCCCGGTGCCCGAGCCCACGATCAGGGCGGGCGTGACGGCGATGACCGCCGCGGCGCTGGACCTGCTGCCGAAAAGCTGAACGCTCCCGCGGCATGGCATCCGGCTACACCGAAGAGAGCATCAAGACCCTCTCCTCGACGGAGCACATCCGGCTGCGCCCGGGCATGTACATCGGCCGGCTGGGCAGCGGCGCCCACGCCGAGGACGGGATCTACGTGCTCCTCAAGGAGACGATCGACAACTCCGTGGACGAGTTCGCGATGGGCCACGGCCGCAAGATCGAGATCGGGCTCGAGGACCGCAGGGCGCGCGTCCGCGACTACGGACGCGGCATCCCGCTGGGCAAGCTCCTCGACTGCGTGTCTGTGATCAATACGGGCGCGAAGTACGACAGCGAGACCTTCAAGAAGGCGGTGGGACTCAACGGGGTGGGCCAGAAGGCGGTGAACGCGCTCTCGGTCGAGTACCGGGCCGAGGCCATACGGGAGGGCGAGATGAAGGCCGTCGAATTCTCGAAGGGCAGGCTGAGGAAGGACCGGCGCATCGCGAGGACCGGCGAGCGCAACGGGACCGTGGTCGAGTTCGTGCCCGACCCGGAGCTCTTCGGCGCGGACCTGAGGTTCAGGCCGGAGTTCGTCGAGGACATGCTCTGGAACTACGCGTTCCTGAACCGCGGGCTCACGCTCACCCTGAACGGAAAGCCCTTCAGGTCGGAGAACGGGCTGAAGGACCTCCTCCAGAAGAACCTCACCGGCGAGCCGCTCTATCCCGTCATCCACCTCGAGGGCGAGGACATCGAGGTCGCGATGACCCACGGATCGCACTACGGCGAGGAGTACTTCTCGTTCGTCAACGGCCAGCACACGACGATGGGGGGCACCCACCTCCAGGCTTTCCGCGAGGCGGTCGTCGACACGCTGCGCAACTTCTACAAGCGCGACTTCGAGGCGGCCGACGTGCGCCAGTCGATCGTGGCGGCCGTCTCGGTCCGGGTGATCGAGCCGATCTTCGAGTCGCAGACGAAGACGAAGCTCGGCTCGAGCGTCGTCGGGCCCGGGGGCCCGACGGTCAAGGACTTCGTGGGCAAGTTCGTCCAGCAGGCGCTCGACGTCCACCTCCACAAGAACCCCGAGGCGGCCGAGGCGCTCCTGCGGCGGATCCAGGAGAGCGAGCACGAGAGGAAGGAGCTGGCCGGGATCCGCAGCCTCGCCCGCGAGCGGGCCAAGACCGCCTCGCTCCACAACCGGAAGCTGCGCGACTGCAGGGTGCACCTGGGGGACAAGGCCGAGGGGGCCGAGGACTGCGCGATCTTCATCGTGGAGGGCGATTCGGCCGCGGGGTCGCTCACGGCGTGCCGGGACGTCCGGACGCAGGCCGTGTTCGCCCTGAAGGGCAAGCCGCTCAACACGTACGGCCTCTCGAAGAAGGTCATCTACGAGAACGAGGAGTTCCACCTCCTGCAGTCGGCCCTCAACATCGAGGAGGGCCTCGACGGGCTCCGGTACGGGAAGGTCGTCATCGCGACCGACGCCGACGTGGACGGGATGCACATCCGGCTCCTCCTGATCTCGTTCTTCCTGCAGTTCTTCCCCGAGCTGATCGCCGGGGGGCACCTCTTCATCCTGGAGACGCCGCTCTTCCGCGTGCGCAACAAGAAGGAGACCCACTACTGCTACTCGGAGAAGGAGAAGCAGTCCGCGGTGAAGCGGCTGGGGGCGGCGGCCGAGGTCACCCGGTTCAAGGGCCTGGGCGAGATCTCGGCGGGCGAGTTCAAGGGGTTCATCGGCGACAGCATCCGGCTGGAGCCCCTCTCGCTGCACCACGTCCACAACACCGAGCTGCTCCTGTCGTTCTACATGGGCAAGAACACTCCCGAGAGGCAGGAGTTCATCATCGAGAACCTGAGGGTCGAGAAGGACGTCGTCGAGGCCTGAGCCGGGAGCCCCAAGCATGCCGAAGGAAAACAAGGCCGCCGCGGCGGGGCACAGCGGGAAGTCGCCCCTCGAGCGCAACTACCGCGACTGGTTCCTCGACTACTCGAGCTACGTCATCCTCGACCGCGCCATCCCGCACATCGACGACGGACTAAAGCCCGTCCTGCGGCGGGTGCTCCACACGCTGTGGGAGATGGACGACGGCCGCTTCCACAAGGTCGCCAACATTGTCGGGGCGACCATGCGGTTCCATCCGCACGGGGACGCTTCGATCGGCGCGGCCCTGGTCGGGATGGGGCAGAGGGGCTGGCTCGTCGAGCCGCAGGGCAACTTCGGGAACGTGCTGACGGGCGACGAGGCGGCCGCGCCGCGCTACATCGAGGCGCGCCTGACGCCCTTCGCGCGCGAGGTGCTCTTCAACCCGAAGACGACCCAGTGGCAGCTCAGCTACGACGGCCGGGCAAAGGAGCCGGTGACGCTCCCGGCCAAGTTCCCCATCGTCCTCCTGGAGGGCGCCGAGGGGATCGCGGTCGGGCTCTCGACCAAGATCCTGCCTCACAACTTCAACGACCTCTGCCGGGCGGCCGTCAACCACCTCCGCGGAAAGACGTTCCGCATCTACCCCGACTTCCTCACGGGCGGCATCGCGGACTTCTCCGAGTACAGCGACGGCGAGCGCGGCGGGAAGATGAAGGTCCGCGCGAGGATCGAGCAGAGGAGCAAGCTGCTCCTGGCGATCACCGAGCTCCCGTACTCCACGACGACCGAATCGGTCATCGAGTCGATCCTGGCGGCGAACGCGAAGGGCAAGATCAAGATCAGGAGGGTGGACGACAACACGGCCGACTCGGTCGAGATCCTGGTCCACCTGCCGCAGGGCGCCGAGCCGGAGAAGGTGATCCAGCAGCTGTACGTCTTCACGGGCTGCCAGGTTGCGATCTCGCCCTCGGCCTGCGTGATCGATGGGGACAAGCCCGTCTTCATCGGGGTCCGGGAGATCCTGAGGCGCAGCGTGGACGGGACGGCCGGGCTCCTGAAAAAGGAGCTCGAGATCCGGCAGGAGGAGCTCGCGCAGCAGTGGCACTGGGACTCGCTCGAGAGGATCTTCATCGAGGAGCGCATCTACCGGCGGATCGAGAAGTCGAAGACGTGGGAGAGCGTGCTCGGCGAGATCCGCGAGGGGCTGAAGCCGTTCGTGAGGAAGCTCCGCCGGCAGGTCGTGGACGACGACATCGCCCGCCTGACCGAGATCCGGATCAAGCGCATCTCCGCCTACAACCGCTTCGAGGCGGACGAGAAGCTGGGGAAGATCGAGGAGGAGATGAGGGAGGTGAGGCACGAGCTGAGGCACCTGACGGCGCACGCGATCCGGTGGTTCGAGGCGCTGCAGGAGAAGTACGGCAGGGGCGCGAAGCGGCGCACCGAGTACGACGACATCGAGCAGATCAGCGCGGCCGAGGTGGTCTCGGCGAACCAGCGGCTCTACGTGAACCGCGACGAGGGCTTCATCGGGCTCAACTGGAGGCAGCACGAGTACGTCCGGGACTGCACGATCCTCGACAGCGTCCTGTGCATCATGGCCGACGGCTCGATGAAGGTCTCCAGGGTCGGGGACAAGGTCTTCATGGGGCTCGGGATCATCCACTGCACCGTGTTCCCCAAGGACGGGGACGCCTCGTTCTACACGATGATCTACCAGGACGGGGCGAGCGGCAAGGCGTACGCGAAGAAGTTCCAGATCGGCGGCGTGACGCGCGACAAGCTGTACCCGCTCGCCAAGTCGGAGGGATCGAGGGTCGTGTTTTTCGACGCATGCGCGGGCGAGGGGGCCATGCCGAAGCGGGCCCACGTGTCGCTCGACGGGCGCTGCAGGGCCCGGGTGCGCGAGTTGGACTTCGACCTCTCCGCGGTTTCGCTCGGCGGCCGCTCGGCGAAGGGGATCAAGGTCACCAGGTGGCCGGTGAAGGACGTGAGGCGGATCGATCCACCATAGGCGGTCGCGGCGCTAGGCGTACCGGTCCTCGGTCCAGGGGTCGGCGGTGTTGGAGTAGCCGCGCACCTCCCAGAAGCCCAGCTTGTCCTCCGCCAGGAAGGTGATCGCCTTCACGAACTTCGCGCCCTTCCAGGCGTAGAGCTTCGGGATGATGACCCGGGCGCGGCCGCCGTGCTCGAGGGGGAGGGGCGCCCCATTGAGCGAGGTCGCGACGAGGGTGTCGTCGTCCAGGCACCGCTCGAGCGGGACGTTCGTGGAGTAGCCGTCGTAGCCCGTGAAGAAGACGTGGCGCGCCTCGGGCCTCGGGCGCGCGAGCTCGTAGAGGGTTGTGAACGCCACGCCTCCCCACCGGCAGTCGAACTTGCTCCATGTCGTGACGCAGTGGAAGTCGCTCACGTCCTCGACCTGCGGGAGCGCGCCGAACCGGGCCCAGCTGAGGACGGCCGGGTTCTCGACAAGCCCGTCCAGGGTCAGCGTCCATTCGCCGATGGGGATGTCGGGCTGGACCCCCAGGTCCAGGACGGGGAACCCGCCCGTGAGCTTCTGGCCGGGCGGCAGGCGGTCCGGCGAGGCGACCGGCCGGGGCCTGACGCCTCGCGCCTTCTGCTTCTCGGCCCACCTCTGCTTTGCCGCTATGTGGCGGTCCCTGGACATCGGACGCGGATCTTGGCGCGATTCGGCCGCGGGGCAAGAACGGCGCTTGGCGGGGGGGCCAATCATTTTCTTGCACGGCGGGCCGTTCGATACACGAATACAATCCATCTACCATCGATGAACACCCAAGGTATCTTTGAGCTGCCGACGTACAGGCGTGGGCAGATACCGGCAAAATCCGTCCAGCAGGAGCTGACCGACGCGCTTGAATCGGGAGCCGTGATATGCCTCCCCGGGCTGGACTTTCCCCTGTCGACGGAGGAGGCGGGCCTCCTCGACCCCCGGATCCTCGCCGGTGCGAGGGCCGTGGGCTACACGCCGGCGACGGGCAAGCTCTCGGGCACAAGGTGCATCGACGCGGAGAAGAAGCGGCTGAACGAGCTCATGTCCCGCTTCGCGCGCTCGGCCCGCGACCTGGTCTCGGTTTTCTTTCCCCTATACAGGGAGAAGCTCCGGCTCATGCGCGCGAGCCTGCGTCCCGCGGAGACCGCCGGGCGCAAGGGCCCGCCGCGGGAGGACGACACCCGCGTCCAGGTCGATGCGATCCCCTCGCAGCCCACGGGCGGCGACCGGATCCTGCGGGTCTTCTGCAACGTGAACCCGGACGGCAAGGCCCATGAATGGCGTCTTGGCGAGCCGTTCGAGGCCGTCGCCCGGCATTTCCTTCCGAGGGTGGGGCAGCCCGTCGCCGGGAGCGCCCTGCTCCTGTACCTGCTTCGCCGGACCCAGACGATGCAGTCGGAGTACGACCACATCATGCTCAAGCTGCGCGACACCATGGCGGCCGACGAGGGGTACCAGCTGTCCGTGGGGCAGGAGCCGGTATTGTTCCAGCCGGGGGCCACCTGGGTCTGCTTCACCGACTCGGTCTCGCATGCGGCGCTTTCAGGCCAGCACCAGCTTGAGCAGACGGTCTTCGTCCCGGTCGAGGCGATGTGGGACGTCAAGAAATCCCCGTTGCGGATACTCGAGCGCCTGCGCAGCCGCGACCTGACCTGACGGGGTCGCGGGAGCCGACAAGTGCCGAGATCGCCAATCAACCGGGCCGTGAACCTCCGGCGCTCGATCCCGCTCCTGCTTCTGTGCGCTGTTCCGGGCGTTCTCAAGATCAGGGCGTCGCAGGGCGACAATCCGGCGCCAACCTGGCTCGTCCAGTCGGGTCCTTTGCCGCCCCTCCACCCCACGGCGATACTTGGAATCTACAAGGACCATCCCTGCAAGGTGATTGGCGTCTTTGGGGAATATGCGTTGATCGACAGTCAGGGGAGCCCGATCCGGCTGCCGTCGTCCGCAGGCTACCGGCCGGCCAGGGCGAACGCTTTCCTGCCCGGTTCGATCGAGGTCAGGAGGCAGTCGGCGTCCGCAAGCCAGCTAAGAAGGGTCTTTAGGCTTCAGGGAGCGGGTACAATCGATGGAGGCGTCATCGACGAAAGCGGCCGGTACGAGGCGACGGTCGTCGCCTCGCAGGTGTATTCGGGCTGCTATCTGGCGATCGTTTTCTTCGACCAGGGCTTCCTCGACGGCCAGACGGACGATCTTTCGGCGATGGTGGCATTCCAGAAGATCGTCGACCTGAAAGCGGGGGCCGAAACCAAGATCACCGCCGACTTCGGCTATATCGATCCGAAGAGCCGGAGCAGAACCTATCTGCCGCTGTTCTTTTCCCATGGAGCGGAAATCCGGACCAATTTCGCCGACGACTCCGCCCGGCTATTCCAACGCATCGAGAAGCTGCGCTATGAAAAGTCGCTCGCGCTCTATCTCCAGACGAATCCCCGCGCCACGGCGCCCGCCAAACCCTACCTGCGCTTTCCTCCCGTATTCCCGGCGGGAGTCGACCCCGCGGCGATTCCGGCCGAGCTCGGGGTGGATTTCACGGTAACCTCCGGGGGTACCGTCGAGGGCGTCCTGCTCTCGGAGACGGTCCAGGCGGACGTCCTCACCGGGATCCAGCGCGCGGTCCAGGGCTGGCTGTTCTATCCGCGGCTGGAGAACGGGCAGCCCGTCAGCACCGCCGTCTCGTGCAAGCTCGATTTTGGGCGGCCGATGCCGAAGGGGGTCGCCGGTATGGCGAGGCAGCCCGCCGGAAAATGACCGCGTCCGCCGGGTCCCTAGAAAGTTACGTCCTCCTGAAGGGCCGCCGCGACGGACGCGCGGTGCCTGAGATAATAAAGGGTCATCCCGCCCTGATAGAGCAGGGTCGCGGCCGCGACGCCGAAGTAGACCATCCGCTGCATCTGGAGGAGGAACTGGTCGACGGTCATGCCTGCCTGCCGGATCGGCTCGGCGATGTCGTCGGTCATCACCGCGCGCCAGGACGCGATGTCCGGCCTTGCGAGCCGGAAGGCGCAATAGGCCAGTATCACGGCCAGCAGGTAGAGCTGGCTTCCAAGGAGCCAGCGGACCCCCTTCAGGTCGCAGGACCTGAGCAGCGACGCCCCGTGGAGCTCGATGGCGCCGGCGGCGGCGACGAGCAGCCCGATCACCGCGCCGGTGACGTCGCGAAAGGCCGCTGAAACGAGCGCGAAGGCCCCCGCGAGGCCGAGGACCGAGGCGCCGTCGAAGCGCGCCACGCGCAGGACGCGGCGGAGCCTTTCTGAGGGAAGAAGGGGAGGCTTCATGTTCGCGGCAAAGGGCTGTCATTTCCCCGGCGGGGGGGAATCTCAAGCTTCTTCGCTCGGCGCCGGGCGAAAGCCGCGGCGACCCCGGCCAATCCCGGCAAGTTTGGGGATTGCGGTGGAGGGGATTCCACCGATAGTCGGCCGAACAAATACCCCGTTATCCCCAATGGACACCCCAGTCTCGGCGCTGATAGAGCGCAAAGGGTCAGCAGTGCACTCCGTGGCATCGACGATCACGATCACCGATGCCGTGGCCGAAATGAACAAGCACCGGATCGGCAGCATCCTCGTCCTCGACGGAGGCCAGATCGTGGGCATCTTCACCGAGCGCGACGTCCTCCTCCGGGTCGTCGGCGCGGGAGTCGACCCCACGTCAACCCGGCTGGCCGATGTGATGTCGAGGAACGTCCAGACGATCCCGTCGAGCACGACGGTCGACCAGACGATGGCGCTCTTCGCCGAGAAGCAGTGCCGCCACATTCCGGTCGTGGACAACGGCCAGCTGAAGGGGCTGATCTCCATCGGGGACATCTCCCGGTGGGTCGCCGACGTGAGCCGCGCCGAGGCGGACCACCTGAAGAATTACATCTCGGGCGGGTTCTCCGCCTAAGGACACCCGGCGCTCCGCGGGCACCCTCCATGGCCGACGCCGCATTTGACGCGGGCGCGCCGGGCGTCATTTTCGGCGCCCAACGAGCCCACTCATGAAAACGACCACAACCGCACTAGCATTCGCACTCGCAGCCATGTCAGCCCAAGCCTCAATCGTCACCCGCGACATCGATTACGAGCAGAACGGCGTCAAGCTCCGGGGCTTCCTCGCCTATGACGACGCCACGGCGAAGGCCGGCAAGCTTCCGGGCGTGCTCGTCGTCCACGAATGGTGGGGCCTGAACGATTACGTCAAGGGCCGCGCGGTGAAGCTCGCCAACCTGGGGTATGTCGCGTTCGCCCTCGACATGTACGGCAGGGGCGTGCTCGCGACGGACCCGAAGGCGGCCGGGGAGCTCGCCGGGCAGTTCCGCGGGAAGCCGCTCATGGCCGAGCGCGCCCAGGCGGGGCTCGACCAGCTGCTTGGCACGGGCCTGGTCGACCCGTCGAGGGTCGCGGCGATCGGGTACTGCTTCGGGGGCTCCACGGTGCAGGCGCTTGCCTACGCGGGCGCGCCGCTCGCGGGCATCGTCAGCTTCCACGGCGGGCTCGTGCCCGCCTCCGCGGATGCCGCGGCGAGGCTCAAGGCGAAGATCCTCATCTGCCACGGCGCGCTCGATCCGTCGCTGAAGAGGGAGGACATCGACGCGTACGTGAAGTCGCTCGACGACGGCAAGGTCGACTACCGGTTCGTGCAGTACGCGGGCGCGCTCCACGCGTTCACCAATCCGGATGCGGACGCCATCGCCGCCGCCAACCCGGGCATGAAGGGATTCATCGGGTACAGCCCGTCCGCCGACCGCCGCTCGTGGGCGGACATGAGGGTGTTCTTCGACGAGATCTTCGCCCCGGCAAAGGGCTGAGCGCTCCTGGGCCCGCCTCACGCGCAGCAACTTGACGCGCAGCACGCGCCGCCGGGTTTCACCGCTGTGATCTCGGCAGCGAAGACCTTGGATTCAAATCCGCGCTTCGACTCCCAGCTGGAAACCACCTGGTCACTGTTCCCCCGGGGCTTGATGGCAATTTCCGTGAACCCCGCCTCTTCGAGGATGCGCAGGAGATCTGCCTGAAGAGTGGCGCCTGCGAGGCAGCCGGTGTACAGGGCGAGGTCACGCTTGGTCTCCGCTGGAAGCTCCTCCCGGGCCACCACGTCGGAAACGGCGAGCCTGCCTCCCTGGCGAAGGGCACGGAACGCCTCCCTGTAGACGGGCCGCTTGTCGGGGCAGAGGTTGATGACGCAATTGGAAATGACGACGTCGACCGTCGCATCGGCCACGGGGAGGGCCTCTATCTCGCCGAGACGGAATTCCACGTTGGCATAACCCCCCTTTTTTGCGTTGGCGCGGGCCTTGGTGAGCATTGCCGGCGTCATGTCCACGCCGATGACCCGGCCGGTCGGGCCCACCGCCCGCGCCGCCAGGAAAGCGTCGAAGCCCGCGCCCGATCCGAGATCGAGCACGGCTTGGCCCGGCTTGAGCGAGGCAAGGGACACGGGATCGCCGCAGCCAAGCCCCAGGTTGGCGCCTTCGGGCACGGCCGCCAAATCCTCCTTGGTGTAGCCGAGCTTGCGCGCCTGTTGGTCGTTGAGGCAGCAGCCGTTGGAAGAGGGCGCCGCAGCCGTTGAACCACAGCAGTTTTCATCGGGCTTATGACTGCGCGCAAATGTGCTGTCGCGATTGGCAATGGATCCGTAACGGCGCCGGACCGCGGCCCTGATGGTTTCGGGATCGGGATTTTTCTGTTTCATATTGTAGTCTACGAGGAGGCGGATTTTCCCAGGGGCGCCGGAATTCCGCCAAGACTGCTACGCGGTGCGTTCATACCAGCGTTTTGACCTTACGCACATCCTGCAGACAGAGAGCATCACGGGCACCTCTACAAGGACGCCGACTACGGTGGCCAGCGCGGCGGCAGAGGTGGGCCCAAACAGCGTGATCGCGACAGCCACCGCCAATTCGAAGAAATTGCTCGCCCCGATGAGCGCGCCCGGCGAGGCGACGTTGTGCGGAACGTTGAATCTCCGCATCAAAAAGTAGACGAGCCCGGAGTTGAAATACACCTGGACCAGGATGGGAACCGAAATGAGCAGCACGGCGGGCCAGTTGGCGAGGATGTTGCCCGCTTGAAATGCGAAGATAAGCACAAGGGTCCCCAGAAGCGCCAGGATCGTCACCGGCCTGAAACGAGGGAGAAAGCGCGTGCCAAACCATTCCCGGCCACGCAGCCGGATTAGGATTGTCCGGCTAAGCCATCCCGCGGACAACGGGATGACAATGAAAACCACGACTGAGGTGAACAGGACCTCGCGGGGCACGGTCAACCCGGTAACGCCGACCAGGAACATTACGATCGGCGCAAACAGCACGAGCATGATGAGGTCGTTGATTGCAACCTGCGCCAGCGTGTAGGCCGAGTCGCCGTCGGTCAGATAGCTCCAAACGAACACCATCGCCGTGCACGGCGCCGCGGCGAGAATGATCAGCCCGGCGGTATAGGCGCGCGCAGCATCCGCAGTGATGAGGCCCAGGACATCCCCGAATATAACTCGGAGGAAGAGCCATCCGAGAAACGCCATTCCGAACGGCTTGACCAGCCAGTTGACAAACAGGGTGATCACGAGGCCCTTCGGCGCCCGCATGACTCCCTTCAGGCCCCCGAAGTCGATCTTCAGCATCATCGGGTAGATCATCAGCCAGATGAGCGCGGCGATGGGGATGCTCACATGCGAGGCATGCCCAAACTCAAGTGTGCTCAACCGGCGCGTCAGCGCAGGAAGGAGACAGCCGCCGGCCACGCCGACGGCCATGCACGCAAGGACCCAAACGGGGAGATAGCTCTCGAAAAAACCCAGGCGCTTGGCTGGGGCGCGCACTTCCGGTTGTTCCGTGGGCATGGGGGGCAGCTCCGTGTTCAATCGCCGTCGCCAACCTTGATTGCGGCGCGGACGAGGGTTTCGGGATGCATTGCGCTGCGCGGCAGGAGAAGCGCGACAAGGGCGGCGACCAGGGCAAAGGCAAACGTGCCCCAGAGGCAGCCCGCGAGCCCGGAAACCTGAAACAAGACTCCGGAGAGAAGGCATCCGATGAGCCGTCCCCCGGCGTTGGCCATGTAATAGAATCCCACGTTGAGCGCGACTTTGTCCCCGTCGGTGTAGTCGAGGATGAGGTAAGAGTGCACGGCCGAGTTGACCGCGAAGACGACACCGAATAGCGCGAGGCCAGCGATGATCACGGTTCGGGGTGGAACTCCCGCTGCGAGCGCCAGGGGCACGGCAGCGGCGACGCCGGAGAGCACAAATGCAGTCCAGGCCGCCGTGGCGCCGGTCGGGCTGTGCCCGCGCAGCACAGCCGGCGCCGAAGACTGCACAATCCCGTACCCGACCACCCAAAGTGCCATGAACGTGCCAACCTGGGAGAAGCTCCATGCAAGCGTACCTTCGAGGAAGATGGGCACGCCGACCACGAACCATATGTCGCGTGCCCCAAAAAGGAAGAACCGCGCCGCCGAAAGGACGTTGATCTCCGGGGTCTTCGAAAAGAGCTGCCTGAACCCGACCTTCCCCTTCGCCTGCCCCATGTCGGACGGGAGCGTAAGCCACGAGCCGACCGAGACCGCCAGCAACCCACCGGCCATAATCCAAAGTGCGCCGGCGTATCCTGCGGCGTTCAGAAGAAACCCGCCCAAAAAGAATCCGGCGCCCTTAAGCGCATTCTTCGAGCCGGTGAGAATGGCGACCCACCTGAAAAGCGTGCCGTCCGCGTCCTTGGGGACCAGCACCCTGATCGAGCTCTTGGCGCTCATCTTGGTCAGATCCTTGGCGATGCCGGACAGCGACTGCATCACCATGACATAGGTGACCGAGAGGGCCTCGGGCCACCCGGGGTTCAGCAGCGCGAGCAGCCCAAGCGATGCCACCTGTAGGAAAAGGCCGCTGATCAGTGTCACTCGCAGCCCCATCTGGCTCCCCAGCCAGCCGCCGAGCAGGTTGGTCACGATGCCAAAGAACTCGTAGAACAGGAAGAGGAACGCGAGGTGCACCGGGCTGTAGCCCAGGTGGAAGAAGTGCAGCAGCACCAGCATCCGCAGCGCGCCATCGGTGAGGGTGAATCCCCAATACGCTCCGGTGATGATGATGTAGTTGCGAAGATTCACGGATTCACAGCGACAGGGCGACCTTGCGGGCCAATTCAGCCATCCGGTTGGCGTAGCCCCATTCGTTGTCATACCACGCAAAGACCTTCACGAGAGTGCCGTCGACGATCATGGTTGAAGGCGCATCGACGATTGCCGATCGCGGGTCGCCCTTGAAGTCGACGGAGACCAAGGGACGCTCCTCGTAGCCTAGGATGCCGACCAGCGGGCCGGCGCTGGCAGCCGCTTTGAGCAGGCCATTCACCTCGGCGACGGTCGTCGGCCGTTTCACCTTGAATACGCAGTCGGTGAGCGATGCGTTTAGAAGCGGAACTCGGATGGCGTGGCCGTTTAGCTTGCCCAGAAGTTCCGGGTAGATGAGCCCGATGGCGGTGGCGGACCCGGTCGTGGTCGGAATGAGCGACAGCCCCGCCGCCCGGGCGCGCCGTAGGTCCTTGTCGGGCCGATCCACGAGGCTTTGCGTGTTGGTCGCATCGTGGATGGTCGTGATCACGCCGTTGTCGATACCGATGCCTTCGTGGATGACTTTCACTATCGGAGCGAGGCAGTTGGTCGTGCACGATGCGTTGGTCAGCAAATGGTGCCTTGCGGGATCGTAGAGGCCGTCGTTGACCCCCATCACGATGTTGAGCGCGCCGCTCTTCACCGGCGCTGCGACGATCACCTTCCTTACGCCCCGCTCAAAGAGCGCTCCCAAATCCTCTGACCTGCGAAACTTGCCCGTGCACTCCAGGACGATGTCCACGCCGTGCTCGTACCATGGGACATCGCCTGGTTCGGGAGACTCAGTGAACGGGATGCGTCTTTCATTGACGACGATTGCGCCTTCCCGGGCGCTTGCCTCGTGCGCCCAGCGGCCCTGGGTCGAATCGAAGTTCATCAGATGCGCGGCGCATGCGGCGCCGCCCTTCACCTCGTTGACCAATGCCCACTCGAATTGCGGCCAGTCCCATGCCGCCCGGAGGGTCAGCCGGCCTATGCGGCCGAAGCCGTTAATGCCGATGCGCGCCTTCTTCATACGGGTTGAATCATTGCGGCCCGGTCAATCATTCCTGCTCGCCAATCGCTCGCGACGCCCGTTCGCGGCGATCATGGTCAAGATCCTTGATGGGAAGGCTGCACAATAGATCGACGCGACGCTGTATCTGCATCGCCACCTTCCTGAAGAAGTCGAAGGTTTCCTGGTCCGACCCGCGGAATGCCGACGGGTCGGGCGAGCTCCAATGCGCAACCGCGGTGCGCGCCGGCCACACCGGGCAAGTCTTCGTGGCCTGGTCGCATACGGTGATGACGAAATCGAACGGCTTCCCGAAGAATCCGGCCGCCGATTTGGGGCGAGCCCCGGTGGCGTCAATCTGGTAGCACTCGCGCAGGAGGCGAATCGTGTATAGATTCAACTCGCCGCGAGGGTTTGTCCCCGCGCTGCAGGTCTCAAAGACTCCGTTGCCCCTCTTTCGCAGGAGAAACTCGCCGAAGACGCTGCGCGAGGAATTCCCGGTGCAGAGAAACAACACCTTGAATGGGGCTACATCGCTCATTTAGTCTTCTGCACGGCCGAGCGGCATCGCAGGGACCTATGCCGAGCCGGTCCGGCCGCAGCCAGGAACCGTGAGGATCGACCGTTCCGCCCGGACTCGGGCCGTCGCTGTGCCCCGCACACAGAACATCCGGACTCTGTGGCGCACGGGGTCACTCGACCTTCCGATGGGACGACTGCGGAATGCGGGCCTTTGTGGTGCAGCAAATCGGGCTGCTCACCTCAAACTTGGCCTTCAGCCTCGTTAACCTCGCGGAATCGCGGCCAAAGACCGGTATCTCGCGCACGCAGTCCTGCAGGCACGCCAAGTTGGCCGACAGGTCCCTCGACGGCCGCTCGGGCAGGCGGTAGACGACCCAGTTGGCCTCCCGCCTGGTCGCAACAAGCCCGTGGGCTCGCAGGTAGGCGAGATGCTTGGAGATCTTCACCTGCGGCTCTCCTAGGATCTCCTGGATGTGGCAGACGCACAGTTCTCGGCCATGAAGGAGGTTCAGGATGCGAAGGCGCGTCTGGTCGCAGAGGCACTGGTAGATCTGGGTCAGTTTCATGGGGCGTTGTTCCGCTGGCAGTCGTGTTATATACGTATTAAGGTATATACCGTGATGGATATATTGCAAGCCAATTCCGCGCCTTCCGGTCCAGTATTAGCCTGTCAGAGCCTCCGGCGGGGGTGGCCCGCCGCCGTCAGGTAGCGGCCGCGGGCCATCCGCACGGTGATGCGCGCGCCGAACGCGCCGGTCAGGCCCCGAGTCGTGACGACGCGGAGCCTCGGGCCGGAGTCGAAGACCCGGCCCGCGCGCAGGAGGAGCGCGTGCGTGAACGCCGGCATGATCTCCTCGGCGTGGTGGGTGACGAGGACGAGGGCCGGCCCGGTCCGGCGCCTCGCGACGCCGTCCACGAACCAGAGGAACTCCTCGCGTGCGACCGGATCGAGCCCCGCGCACGGCTCGTCGAGGATGAGGAGCCTCGGGCTGGCCATGAGCGACCGGGCGATGAGGATCCTCTGGCGCTCGCCCTGCGAGAGGTAGGCCCATTCGCGGCGGGCGAGGTGCGCCCCGCCCACGAAGCGGAGCAGCCTGCGCGCCCCGGCCGCGTCCGCGCGGGTGGGGCGCGCCCAGAGGTCGAGCTGCGCGTAGCGCCCGCTCACCACCGTCTCCAACGCCGTCTCCGCGGCCGGGATCGAGGCCTGGAGGGCGCTTGTCACGATCCCGACCTTCAGCCGGAGGTCGCGCCAGTCGGCCTCCCCGTACTTCCTGCCGAGGAGCTCGATCGAGCCCGAAGTGGGAGACAGGTAGCCGGTGACCGAGCGCAGGAGCGAGGTCTTCCCGCAGCCGTTCGGCCCGAGGATGACCCAATGCTCGCCTCTGCGGACGCGCCAGTTGACGCCGCGAAGGATTTCCGTCCGGCCGCGGGAGACGCAGAGGTCGGAGACGTTGAGGATGTCGTCCACGCCCCGCAGCTTGGGAGAGGCCGCCCCCGAATTCAACCGGGTCTTGAACGGCCGGGGCGGATGCCCGAGGATGGAAGCCGGCCTATCCGCTCCGGAACGGCCCCCCATTGACCCTCGTCGACACGCACACCCACCTTGACAGCGCCGCAAGGGGCGGAGGCCTGCCGGAACTTGTCCGACGCGCGCGGGCCGCGGGCGTCGACTGGATGATCGCCATCGGAACGGGTCCCGACGACTGGGATCTCAACCGGGACATCGCGGGGGAAAACAGGGATTGCGTCCGGCACACGGTCGGCATGCACCCGTGCTCGGTGGACGAGGGCTGGGAGGCGGCCGTCGCCGGGATCGCGCGGTTCTGGGAGGGCGGGGCGGGTGCCGCACCCGTCGCCCTGGGCGAGTGCGGTCTGGACCGCTTCCACCTTCCGAAGGATGCCGGGGCCGCCGCGCTCGCGTTCGGCCTCCAGCGGGCGGCCTTCGAGGCGCAGCTTTCGATCGCCCGCCGACTGGGCTGCCCGGTTGTGATCCATTCGCGGGGCGCGTTCCGCGAGTGCGTCGAGACGATCGATGCGAGCGGCGTCGACTGGGGCCGCGTCGTATTCCACTGCTTTTCCGAGGGCGAGGCCGAGATCCTCCAGCTGGCGGACCGGGGCGGGCGCGGGTCGTTCACGGGCATCCTGACCTACAGGAACGCGGACGCCGTCCGGGCTGCGGCCAAGGCGCAGGGCATGGGCCGCCTGATGATAGAGACCGACGCGCCGTATCTCTCGCCGGTGCCCCACCGGGGCAAGCCCAACGAGCCGGCCTACCTCCGCCACACCGCGGAATGCGCGGCGCAATTGTTCGGGGTAGGCCTCGACGAGCTCGCGGCCGCGACCACGGCGGCGGCGCGCGCGTTCTTCGGCTTCTGAGTCTCCCGGCGGCCCCAGCTCAGGCTTCGTCGAACTTGCGCGCGAAAAGCTGCTCAAGCTCGGTCAGCATCTGCTGGGCATCCTCGCCCGTCACCAGGAACTTGACTTTGGAGCCCTTTCCCGCGGCCAGCATCATGAGGCCCATGATGCTCTTGCCATTCACCTGCTCCTCGTCCTTTTCGACGAACACCTCGGCCTTGAACTTATTGGTTATGCGCACGATCATCGCAGCCGGGCGCGCGTGGATCCCCAGCTTGTTCTGGACAACAAGCTCCTTGACCATGTGCGGGCCCGCAGGGGTCGTGTCGGTGGGATTGATGGATTGTGGATTGGTCAAGGGGTCGGGCGAATCGCTTACGCTCATTAGGTAGGCCCGGCTTGCAACTCAAAAACCAGATGGCAGCATCGCTGCGGATGCTGCGAACAGCCATAATCGTACCGTGCCGTCTTGAGTCCAAGCGATTCCCGAGAAAGCTCTTACACAGGATAAACGGGAAGCCGCTCCTCTGCTGGGTGGCCGAGCGGATCCGGCTCGTGGCGCCCAATCTAGACCTCTGGTTCGCGGTCGATGATGCGGCGCTGAGGGACTGCCTTACGCCGGGCGGGTTCCGGACGGTGATGACGCGGGTCGACCATGCGACCGGCACGGACCGGATCGCGGAGGCGAACCGGACCGTGGGGGCGGACCAGGTGATCAACGTCCAGGCGGACGAGCCCATGGTCTCCGCAAGGCAGATACGCCTGCTCGCCGACCTGATCGGCGGACGGGCGGACATGGCGACCCTTGCGGTCCGTTTCGAGACGGCCGAGGATTTCCGCAACCCCAACCAGGTCAAGGTGGTCTGCGACGGAAACGGCCGCGCGAGGTATTTTTCGCGGGCGCCCATCCCGTACCCGCGCGACCGCGGGGGCGAGCTCGACGACGCCTGGGTCGCGGAGAACCCCTGCTACCGGCACCTCGGGGTCTACGCCTACAAATCCCGGCTTCTGGAGGACTTTGCGAGGCTCCCCTCGGGCAGGCTGGAGGAGATCGAGCGCCTTGAGCAGCTCCGCGTGATCGAGAGTGGGCGCGAGATCGCCGTGGGCCTGACCGACGAGCCCACGATCGGCGTGGACACACCCGAGGACGCCAGGAAGTTCGAGGAGTACCTTCGCGGCCAAGGCGGGCGGCAGCCCCCGGGCGCGGATCAGATCCTCCCGGCCATGCGGGATTCCACCATGCGGTAGAAATCCACGAAGAGCGGGTCGGCGTCGCTGGGTCCCGGCGACGCCTCCGGGTGGTACTGGACGCTGAACACGGGAAGCTCCTTGTGGCGGAGCCCCTCGACTGTGTTGTCGTTCAGGTTGTACTCGGTCACGATCGCCCCGCGGTTCGCGACGCTCGCCGGGTCGGTCGCAAAGCCGTGGTTCTGCGCGGTGATGGACACCCTGCCCGTCTCGACGTTCTTGACCGGCTGATTGCCGCCGCGATGCCCGAACTTGAGCTTGAATGTCGATCCGCCGAGCGCGTGCGTGATCATCTGGTGGCCGAGGCAGATCCCGAATATCGGGAACTTCGGGATGAGCGCCGTCACCGTCCTGTGGATGTAGGGCAGGGCCGCCGGGTCGCCGGGCCCGTTGGAGAGGAACACGCAGTCGGGGCGGTGCTCCTCGATCTGTTCGGGGGTGGCCGCGGCCGGGAACACGTGCACCTCGAACCCGTGGCGCACGAGCTTGCGGTAGATGGTGCGCTTGGCGCCGCAGTCGAACGCGGCGACCCTGAACTTCCTCGCGGGCGTGGCCGCGGTCCCGAAGATCGTGCCCACGGGCACGTAGGGGCGGTTGTGGTTTGCGGGGTCGTCGGCCCCCCAGATGTAGGGCTCCCTGCAGGTGACATCCTTCACGTAATCCGCGCCCGACATGTCGGTCCAGGCGCGGGCCAGGGCCACCGCCTTCTCATCCGAGATGGGCAGGGTGCTCAGGCAGCATTTCATGGACCCGTCGACGCGGAGCTTCTTCGTGAGCGCGCGCGTGTCCACCTCGCTGATTCCGGGTATGCCGTTGGCCGAAAGGTAATCGCCCAGCGTGGAGCTCGAGCGCCAGTTGCTCGTGGCGGGCGACAGCTCGCGCACCACGAATCCGCTCGCCTTGGGGGCGGCCGCCTCGGCGTCCTCGTCGTTGACGCCGTAGTTTCCGATCTGCGCGGCCGTCATCGTGACGATCTGGCCGAAGTACGAGGGGTCGGTCAGGATCTCCTGGTAGCCGGTCATCGAGGTGTTGAAGACACACTCGCCCGCGATCGTGGCGCCCGCCCCGAAGGCCATCCCCCGGAACACGCTCCCGTCCTCCAGGGCAAGTGCGGCATGCTGTGTCGGCGTCATCGGGGGTCCAAGAAAGTCCGGGGAGCCGCGCCTGCCAAGGAAAATGCCCCCGCCCGGAGATCGGAAAGCGCCATTTGACAACGGTCGTTAGGTGCCTAACGATGATTTCGACGCCAATGTCCTATACCGAAGACCGCTCCTCCTGGTTCGAAGGCCAGGGACTTTGGCAGCACGTTCCCGAGGCCGATTGGAGCGACTGGTCGTGGCAGCTGAAGCACCGGATCACGTCGAAGGAGCAGCTGGAGCGCTACATGACGCTCACGGAGGAGGAGAGGGCCGGCTGCGAATTCGCGAACAAGAAGCTCGCGCTGGCGATCACCCCTTACTTCTTCAACCTGATCGACCGCGGCGATCCCGCCTGCCCGATACGCAGGCAGGTGATCCCCCGTGGGGACGAGATGGTCGTGAGCCCCGGGGAGATGCTCGATTCGCTGGGGGAGGATGCGCACTCGCCGGTGCCGGGCCTCGTCCACCGCTATCCCGACCGCGTGCTCTTCCTCGTGACGGACCGCTGCGCGGCGTACTGCAGGTACTGCACGCGCAGCAGGCTGGTCTCGAACGCCCAGGACTACAATTTCCACCCCGAATACGAGAAGGGGCTGCGCTACATCGAGGCGCACCCCGAGATCCGGGACGTGCTGCTCTCGGGAGGGGATCCACTCCTGCTTTCCGACAAGAAGCTCGAGCACATCATCAGCCGCCTGCGCGAGATCAGGCACGTCGAGTTCATCCGGATCGGCTCGAGGATCCCCGTGTTCCTGCCGCAGAGGATCACGCCCGAGCTTTGCGAGGTCTTAAAGAAGTACGGCCCGATTTGGATGAGCATCCACACGAACCACCCCAAGGAGTGCACGGCCGAGCTCAAGGCAGCCTGCGATCGGCTGTCCTTCGCGGGGGTGCCGCTCGGCAACCAGAGCGTGCTCCTCAAGGGCGTCAACGACGACGCGGAGGTGATGAGGGCCCTCGTGCACCGCCTCCTGCGGATGCGCGTGCGCCCGTACTACCTCTACCAGATGGATCTCATCACCGGCGGAAGCCATTTCAAGGTGGATGTGCGCAAGGGCGTCGAGATCATCCGCGCGCTCCGCGGCAACACGACGGGGTATGCCGTGCCGCAATACGCGATCGACGCGCCCGGAGGGGGCGGCAAGGTCCCCGTCAATCCCGAGTACGTGGAAAGCATCACGGACGACGAGGTCGTGTTCCGCAATTACGAGGGCAAGCGGTACCGCTACCCGCTCAAGAACGCGCCGGGATTGCCGGCCGAAGGGGCGGCTCCACCCAGGGATGCCCCCGTGGTCGTTTATTAGTCGCTGACTGTCAACCAGTTGATCCTGGATGTAAAAACTTCGGTATTTCCGCGGAAATATTGAATGTTTTTGCCATGGGCGCGTCTTACTCCGCGTAGTCAGCACTGTTCGCAAGAACGGTGAATGTTTGTAGCTCTTACGGTTTGCTTGGTGTTAGGTCACACGGGCCGCTTCGCAAGGAGCGGCCCTTGTGTTTTGGGGTGTAAGACTTCGCCGGCGGTCCCTCGGGCCCCGCCGCGAGCTTGCGCCGCGCCCGCCGCCGCAAGAGCATCGGCCGGTCCGCCCCTGGGTCGCTTCCCGGGCTCCCTTGGACGGGAGGCAACTTCATCCAACAAATGAAAAAACTCGGCTTGCTCGTCGCGATCGCCCTCTTGTTCTGGGTGGGGATCAAGGTGAGGGACTTGGTGGTGCGCGCGGTCGACGTGACCGTGAGGTCGCAGGCCGCTGAAAAGGCGAAGGACGTCCCGATGCTGGCCGAGAAGCAGGAGCTGGAACGGCTTGCCATGAAGGCAACCGCGGAGACCAGGGCGGCGAACGAAGCCATCGACGCGAGCCCCTTTCACCTGATGGCGACGACGCCGGCCGGCAGGTACCTGAAGATCTCCGGGCCGCTGACATTCCATGCGAAGGACCCCGTGCGCCTCGCGCTCGAAATACAGCCGGACCTGATCGGGGACGACATGCCGACTCCTCAAGGTACGCCGGCCAACCAGGCCCGGCCCGACCTGCGGATCCCGAACATATCCTTTGAAGTCACGTCCGACCGGGACGGCGCGGCAAGGCCCTCCGCGTACCGGGCCTTCTGCAGCCCGGCGCCGGAGCCCTCCGACATCTCCGTGAACCTGGAGCTCGGGGGAAACCACGACGCGCTGGACGCAGCATCTAGGAAGATCAATGCGCAGCAGCTTTCGGGGGCCATCGGGAGCGATGAGGCGCGCAGCCGGCTGGCGGCGCTCCACGAAGGCTACGCGCCGAACGCGAAGGGCACGTACCGGATCCGCGCCGTATATCGGGGCGGCAGGCTCGCGACGGCGCTGGTGACGATCATCATATCCGACTAGGCGCGGGACCTGGCCCTTGAAACTTGATGAAATGAGCGAGGAGGCTGGCTACGCGACGCGGGGCGAAGCCCACGCGCCGGCCCCGCCGCCGCACGGCGGGGACGCCGGCGCGGCCATGCGGACCCCATGATCGTCACGACGCCACGGGTGGTAGCCTGCGCCATCATCGCGCACGCCGTCTTCGCGGTGCTCGGGGCCTATTGGCTCTACATCAACATCCTGGTAATCCTGGTGTCGATAATCACATGGCCCTTCTGGTGGGGCGTCCTTGGATTCAGGGAGCTGCGCGTGCGCCCCGTCTACTGGAGCCTGGCCGTCGGCTCGGTCATCTACCTGCCGTCCGTGCGCATCATCCTGCTCATGGTTTCGTTCACGGGATGAGGGCGGCCGGGATCCTGCCGGCCGCGCCCGCCCGAGCCTAGCCGGCCGGCGGTTCCGCGCGGCCGGATCGCGGGCAATGGCACAGCTTGGCCTAGAGGGGAAGGTGGGCGTCTGGTAACATGGAAATGGGAAGAGGCCCCAATGCGCTTTCCACACGCAGATCGGGCAAATCTAGCGGACGGCCTAAACCGGCTTTCCCGCTCTCAATACTTTTCCCCATGGTAAACGTCGTGGCTATTGTCCCTCCAGGCTAAGGCATATCGCCGTACCAATTCGCACCATGCTCCTCATCGGAGCTCTCTGCCCGGCTTTGGCCGCGGCGAGAAAAATCGAGATCAACGTCCTCGTGGACTTCACTCCTGAGGGCCGCAAAATCGCGCGTCCCACGTCCGGAAAGCCGGCCCACTACTACCCGGTGCTGGGCGGCTTTGAGGAATTGGGAGGGGGCGAAGCCGGAGAGAAACCCCCAATGCAGTGGGACGCGGCTCACGTAGTCGCCCTTGAATTGGCGAAGCAGGGCTACCTCGAGATGAATCCCACGCCTTGCGTGAACCAAGCCGGCGAGGTCACCTTCAGGGACGGCACGGTCGTCACGGTCCCGGCCCATCCCATCCGGGGCCATCCCCTGGAAATCAACGCCCCGGGCGACATTCCGCTGACGCGCGCGATGCTCGAGGCTCCCGACGGCCCCTATTCCCTCAAAGCCGCCCGTTCCGCATCGGCCGCCGTCGCTGAAGGCCCACTCCCCGTGATCTACGTATTGCAGACAACCGATCCCGTCCATGGCCCCGTCATGGTCGGGATGCCGGATCTCATACTTTTCATTCAATTGGGCTACGTGAACCCGGAGATCGTATATCCCCCCTCCTTGCAAACGGGCCTGACCCACCCATCCAACGGCCTTGTCAGGCCCACTGCCGCCTCCGGCCCGCCCCTATCGGCTTTTGTCAACCAGAGCGAAATGCTCGGACTGGTTGCGGGAAACACGCTTGGGAACTTGGACCGCGATTCCGAACTCGAGGCTGTTGAGAAGGCCTACCGTACGAGCCGCAAGCTAGTCCTGCTCTGGCAGGCCAAGATGAGCGCTCCCTCCGATTCGCTTGCGCAGTTCTCCGACGTTCTCACCGCGCTCGTATGGGCCGGCGGCCCGTATTTCGGCCGTGAAACCACCCGGCCGAAAACGTTCATGCCGCCGGTCACACCGGAGGGCCATGTCGAGATTGGAATACTGGAGACGAAGGATTTCTCCGAGGCGCCTCCCCCTGCGCAATCGGCCTCGGCGCCTGTGTCCAAATAGCCGGCCTTCGCCAAGGCTGCGGTGCGGGTTCACGCCAGCGGGCGTGTTTCCGAGACTGCGAGCGCAGGAGGAGGCTGCAGACTAGGCGTCTCCCAAATCTACGGGTTCCGGATCTTGAATCGGCTTCCCTAAAGGATGCGGACATGCTGTATCTCTTCTCCAATCCGATGACCCCCATCCCATTCAGGCTCCTCTGTGCGACCATGTTCCTTCCGGCCTGCGCCGTGGCGCAGGAGTGGGTCCCGATAAACGAACTCGGCGCCTTCTCCGGCCATGGCGATGTCGGGACCGTGAGCCGGCCGGGCACCGTCGCCTATGACGCGGCCCGCGGCACCTACGCGGTCGGCGCCAGCGGCGCGAACATGTGGTTCGCCGAGGACGCCATGCACTTCGTCTGGAAGAAGGTCGCGGGCGACGGGTCGATATCCTCCGACATCGGTTTCGTGGGCGCGAGCGCCCAGCCGCACCGCAAGGCCTGCCTGGTCATCCGCCAGAACCTCGATCCCGGCTCCGCCTATGTCGATGTGGCCGTGCACGGGGACGGCCTCACGTCTTTGCAGTTCCGCGACGCGGAGGGCGCGGCCACAAAGGAGATCCAGTCCAACGTGGCGTCGCCGCAGCGCGTGCGCCTGGACAAGGTCGGGGACACGGTCTACCTGTCGGTGGCGCGCGCCGGCGAGGAGCCCCATCCGTCGGGATGCTCCTTCCAGCTGCACCTCAGCAGTCCGTTCTACGTCGGACTTGCGGTGTCCGCGCACGACAACGCCGCCTTTGAGACGGCGGTGTTCTCCAAGGTCGAGATCGGCAAGGCGTCTCCGGCCGCGGCCGTGCCGCAGGACGGGCTCAAGATCATCACGCTGCCCTCCGGGGACCGGCGAGTGTCGGATCGCTGACGCCCCTCGGCGCCCGGGGGACGCGGCGCGGCGACGCCGGCGCAGCCGGGCCCAGGAGGCGCGAGCAGTGTTTCCCTTTGCGCGGCGGAGCGCGGCGCGTTCAATCTCAACCAGATGATCTCTTTCAAAGAGGGCAGGGGCCCGGGGGCCAAGAGGGCGGCCGTGCGCGTCCTGTGCCTTCGCATGGTCGTCTCAGGGACGCAGCCCCGGGTCTGGAGGCGGCTTCTCGTCCTCGAGACGATGTGGCTCTCGCGCCTCCACGACGCGATCCAGATCGCGTTCGACTGGTTTGACTACCAGGCCCACGTGTTCGCGCTCGACGACCTTAAGTTCGGCAATCCGCTCAAGCGCGACGATCTTTTGGTCGAGGACGACCGCGACGTGACGCTTTCGGACCTCAACCTCGCGCACCGGGATCGGATGACCTACGAGTACCAGTTCGGGGAGGGATGGCGCATCGACATCCGGGTCGAGAAGACGGCCGCCGCGGTCAAGGGCGTCCGCTACCCGGCGTGCATGGCCGGAGAGCGCGCGGGCCCGCCAGAGGACTGCGGAGGGATCGAGGCCTACCACGACATGCTCTCGTGCCTCAAGGATCCCGCCTCCGACCTGGGCAAGGAGTGGCTCGGATGGCTGGGACCCGACTACGATCCGGGCGTCTGCGACCTCGACAAGGTGAACCAGGCGCTCCGAAAGCTCGGGAAGTGACCCGGATCCGCGCCCTTCGGGGGCCCCGGAGGGGGCGCGCGGCCCGTCTCAGGCGGCGGCGCCGGCCAGCTTCTCGCGAAGATGGGTGACCCGGAGCTTTGACTCCCGGTTCCGGACGGCCATCGCATAGGCGGCGGGCTCGCCCACGATGAACACCTTCTTGCGGCCGCGGGTGACCGCGGTGTAGAGCAGGTTGCGCTGCAGCATCATGAAGTGCGCCTTGAGCAGCGGCACGACCACGACCGGGTACTCGCTCCCCTGCGACTTGTGGATGCTGATCGCGTAGGCGAGCGCGAGGTCGCCCATCTCTGCGCGGGTGAAGACGTGCCGGTCGCCGTCGAAATCCGCCTCGATCTGGCCCGCCTCGGCATCCGTCGAGGTGATGGCCCCGATGTCCCCGTTGAAGAGGTTCTTGTCGTAGTTGTTCCTCAGCTGGATCACCTTGTCGCCGGGGCGGAACTCGCCCGCCAGCGTCCGCATTCCGCGGGCCTGCCCGTTGAGGGCCGCCTGCAGCTCGAGGTTGAGGTTGGCGACACCAGCAACCCCCTTGTGCATCGGGGCCATCACCTGGACGTCCCCGATCGGGTCGATCCGTCGGAAGTGCGCCGGAAGGTACTCCGTGCAGAGCTTGATCACCTTGCGCACGCAGTCCTCGGCCGAGTCCGCTACGATGAACGTGAGGTCGCCGGCTGCCTGGACGGATGCGACGTCCGGGACGACCCGGGGCAGCGAGGTGTCGCCCGAATTGATGGCGTGCGCAGTCGTCACGATGCCGCTCTGGCCCTCCTGGCGGAAGATGACGGAAAGGCGGGTCACCGGGGCGCCGGAGGCAGTGATCAGGTCCTGGAGCACGTTCCCGGCTCCGACGCTCGGGAGCTGGTCGGTGTCGCCGACCAGCAGGAGGTGGGCCCGCGAGGGCACCGCCTGGAAGAGCGCCGAGGCGAGCCACGTGTCGAGCATCGAGACCTCGTCCACGATGAGAAAGTCGGTGGCGAGCGGGTGCGACTCGTTCGCCGTGAACCCCGCGGCCGGGTCGTACTTGAGCAGCCTGTGGATCGTGGAGGCGTAGCCCCCGGTCGTCTCGGCGAGGCGCTGCGCCGCGCGCCCGGTGGGCGCGGCGAGGTGCACCCTCACGCCCTTTGCCTTCAGGATCTCTACGAGCGCCCGGAGGATGGACGTCTTGCCCGTGCCGGGCCCGCCCGTCAGGACCGAGAGCTTGTTGCCCAGCGCGTTGCGCAGGGCTGCCCTCTGCAGCTCGTGGAACTCGAAGCCCGCCCTCGCCTGCGCCCACTGGATCGCGGCATCGATCCTGACGGGGGGCAGCCCGCTCGCGACGCGCGACAGCCTCGCGACCACGTCGGCGATCTTGCGCTCGGCGCGGTCGTCCGCGGGGAGCTGGACCAGCCCGGCGCCAGGCAGCGGCTCCCCCGGCGGGGCCGGAACATGGCGCACGAGCTGGCCGGAGGAGACGAGCGCCCCGATCCGGGATGCGACGAGCTCCGCGGAGGAGTCCAGCATCTCGGCGGCGCGGTCCCTCAGCCGGGCCTCCCCGCAGGCCGTGTGGCCCTCCTCCTTGAGCGTCTCCATCGCGAAGATGATCCCCGCATCCAGCCTCGGCGGCGCGTCGTTCGCGAATCCCAGGTTGATCGCGATCCGGTCGGCTGTCTTGAAGCCGATCCCCTCGATCTCGCGCGCCACCCGGTAGGGCTCCGAGGTGAGGACGGCCTTGGCCTGCGATCCGTACTGCTTGACCAGCTTGACGCACTGGCCGGGGCTCACCCCGTAGGTCTGCAGGAAGATGTACAGCTCCCGCTCGGTGCGCTTGCCGTCCCAGGCCTGCTTGATCGCGGCAGCGCGCTTGCGCCCGATCCCGGCCACGTCGCGAAGCCGCGCCGACTCCTCGCTCAGGATGCGGAACGTGTCGGTGCCGAAGGCGTCGACGATCTTGTTCGCGTAGACGCGCCCGATACCCGGCACGAGCCCGCTCCCGAGGTACTTGCGGATCCCGTACACGCTCGCGGGCAGCTCGCTCCTGAACGCGGCGATCTTGAACTGGGCGCCGTGCTGGGAGTGGCGCGTCCATTCGCCGGTCAGGTGGAGCGTCTCGCCGCACTCGACCCCGGGGAGCGCCCCCACGATCGTGACCGGCTCGGGCTTTGGGGTCCCCACGGCCCCGTCGGGCCGGAACTCGGCGATGGTGTAGTGGTTCTCCTCGTTCAGGAAGATGATGCGCTCGACGACTCCGGTGAGCGCGGTGGGTGCGGGGGATGCTGGCACGTTCGGCGGGATGTTTCCCGAGCGATGGTCGAGAATCCTCGCAAGATCAATGGCGCATGTTCTGCGGCGTTGATCCCGGGGTGCGAATGGGCAATCCTGCCGGCCATGGTCCGCCCCGCGCTCTTTCTCCTCGCACTGGCCATGCTTGCCGCCGTCCAGGCCCGGGCGTCGCAGCCCGCCGGCGCGGACGAGTCGGCCATCCGGCAGATGAACGACGACTACGTGCGCGCATTCCTCGCGTGCGACGTGGCGCGGTTCCGGGGGCTCCTGGCGGAGGACTTCGTGGGGGTGCTGGCCGACGGCCGCGTCATCGACAAGGCCGGGTTCCTGGCGCAGGCCGCGGAGCGCCCGGACGCCCAGGATCTTCGGCTCCACGACGTCGTGATCCGGGTGTACGCGGATTCGGCGCTGGTCGGCGCGGCCGTGACCTACCGGAGGGCGGACGGGAAGGCCGTCAGGACGCGCTACACGAGCGTCTTTCTGCGGCGCGAGGGGCGCTGGGCGATCGTGTGGGTCCAATGGACGCGGGTCACGGCGCCGTAAATTGATCTGGCGCGCCGGGGTGCGGTGCCCGAGACTCTCGGCCGATGCCTGCGAGCCAGGAGCTTACACGCGCCCGCGCCTCGACCCGCACCGAGGGTTCGGTGCTGGAGGTCGCCCTCGAGGGCCCGTGGAGGCTGGACGGCGAGACGCCGCGCTGGGGGCCGCTGGTCGGCAAGGATAGGCCGCAGGAGGTGCGGCTGCGCGCCGACGGCGTCACCCGGTGGGACACGTCGCTGGTCGCCTTCGTCGGCGAGGCGCAGCACTGGTGCGCCGAAGCCGGGGTCGCCTGCGACACGGCGCCGCTCCCGGAGAAGATGCGCCTGCTGGGCGGGCAATTCGCCGAGTCCCTGCGCGCGAGCACACGCGTCGACCACACGCGAAGCCTCCTCGAGGGGGTGGGGATCTCCACGCGCGAGGCGATGAGCCAGGGGCGCGACTTCCTCCAGTTCGTCGGGGAATGCTGGATCGGCACCAAGAGGCTCGTTGCGGGGCAGGCCGGCTTCCGCTGGCTTGACTGCCTCGGCGAGATGCAGAAGTGCGGCGCGATGGCCCTGCCCATCGTGAGCCTGATCAGCTTCCTAGTGGGCATCACCCTCGCGTATTCCGGGGCCATCGTGCTCAGGCGCTTTGGCGGCGACATCTGGGTCGCGGACCTGATCGGCGTGGCGATGACCCGGGAGATGGGCGCCATGATGGCGGGCGTCGTGCTCGCGGGCAGGACCGGGGCGGCATTCGCGGCCGAGATCGGCAGCATGAAGGCGAACGAGGAGATCGACGCCCTCACGATCCTGGGGATTTCCCCGGTGAGGTTCCTTGTCCTGCCGAGGGTGATCGCGCTCGGGCTGATGATGCCTCTCCTCGCGCTCTACGCCAACTTCCTCGGCATCCTCGGCGGCATGACGGTGGCGTATACGGCCCTGGACATTCCGCCGACCGCGTACTGGGTCGAGATGCTCACGATCGTGGACCTGCCGGACGTCTCGGTGGGCGTGATCAAGTCCATAGCGTACGGGCTGATCGTCGGCCTGTCGGGCTGCCGCCGCGGGCTCCAGGCCGAGAGCAATGCCGCGGGCGTGGGACAGGCGGCGACCTCCGCGGTGGTGACGGCGATCCTGTTCATCATCGTGGCGGACGCGATCTTCGCGGTCCTGTTCAACGCCATCGGCCTATGACTATGGAAGCCGGCCCCGCCATCGAGGTTACCGGGCTCGCCTGCTCCTACCAGGAGTTCAAGGTCCTGCAGGGAGTCTCCTTCACGGTGCGCACGGCCGAGATATTCTTCATCGTCGGGCCCGTGGGCGTAGGCAAGACGACGCTCCTGCGCAACATGGTGGGGCTCGCGACACCGGTGCAGGGCGAGGTCCTGTTCAACGGGCGCTCGTTCACGAAGGCGGACACGGCCGAGCGCCGCGAGATGCTGAAGACCTTTGGGTTGTCCTTCCAGGGAGGCGCCCTGTGGAGTTCGCTGACGCTCAGCGAGAACGTGACGCTGCCGCTTGAGGAATACACGCGCCTGCCGAGGGATGAGATCGAGCGCATCGCCGCGTTCAGGCTCGCGCAGGTGGGCCTTGCGGGGTTCGAGGACTATTACCCGTCGGAGATAAGCGGGGGCATGAAGAAGAGGGCGGGGCTGGCCCGGGCGCTGGCCCTCGACCCGACGACCGTCTTCTTTGACGAGCCCTCCGCGGGCCTTGACCCGATCGGCGCCCGCAACCTGGACCGCCTCATCCTGCAGATCAGGGACACGTTCGGCACGACGATCGTCATCGTCTCCCATGACGTCGACTCGATCCTCGGGATCGCCGACCGGCTGATCATGCTCGATCGGGAGACGCAGGGGATCATCGCGGAGGGCCCCCCTGCGGCGCTGATCGCCGGGGCCGCGATTCCGAAGGTCGTAGAATTTTTGACACGCAGGACCGTACGGTCAGGATAGGGCCGGCGAAGCGCCAGAACCCGCTACCCGAAATGAAAACCAAGATCAGCCCCGCCGTCGTAGGTGCCTTTGTCCTGGGCGCATTCGCCATCGGGATCATCACGCTGCTTGCGCTCGGCAGCCTGAGCCTGTTCACCCGGCCGCAGCGGTTCATGGTGTACTTCGTCGAGTCGATAAGCGGCCTCGACGAGGGCTCGCCGGTCAAGCTGCACGGGGTGCGCGTGGGCCACGTCGTCGGCATCTCGGTCCGCTACGACCGATCCACCGGCAAGTCGCTTGCCGCGGTTGTGTGCGAGCTCAACCGCGGGTCGATCACCGACGAGAGCGGTGCCATTTTCGACGTTTCCGACCGCGAGGGGCTGCAGGCGATCGTGGACCGCGGCCTGAGGGCGCAGCTCGAGCTTGGAGGGCTGGCCACGGGGCTCCTGTTCGTTGAGCTCGAGTTCATGGATCCGCTCAAGTTCCCCGACTTGAACAAGGTGATCGACGCCAAGTATGTGGTCGTTCCCCCGATGCCGTCGGAGATATCCGAACTGCGCGCAAGGGCGACGTCGCTGCTGGCGAACGCCACGACGGTCCTGGTCAAGATGCAGGATATCGACTTTCAGGGGCTCTCGACCGAGCTCACGAAGCTCGTGGCCGAGACGAGGAAGGGGATAGGGGGCGTCGATTTCAAGGGCCTCGCCGACCAGTGGAAAAAGACGGGGGAGTCGGTCGACGCCCTCGCCCGCTCGCCCGACGCCCTGCGCGCCATGGAGAACCTGAACAGGACCCTGGACGCCCTGCGCGCGGCGATATCCCGGCTGGACACGCAGGTCGACAGCAACGGGAAGGACCTGCAGGCGACGCTGGTCCAGGCCAAGCTGGCGCTCGAGTCGTTCAGCGCCGCCGCAAAGTCGGCCCGCGGATTCATCAACGCCCAGCAGAACATCGGGGCTGACGCGAGCCGCGCGCTCGCGAAGGTCGCGGACGCCGCCGAGTCGATCCAGCGGCTGGCCGATTTCCTGGAACGAAACCCCAATGCCGTCGTCTCCGGACGAAAGGCGCCACAGTGAGGCCGCGCGTCATGAACCATCCAACACCATCCCATCCGCTGTTTCTCGCGCGGTGCGCCGCCGTCGGCCTTCTCGGGGCGCTCGCCGGCTGCAATGTCATCCCGCCGGCCAAGGAGGACGCGACGCGGTACTTCATCCTGTCGAGCGGCGCCCCGGCCGGCGCAGGTTCCGCGCAGGCGCCGGCGGCGCCGGGAGGCCTCAGGATCGGCCTTAACGCGGTTGTTCTCGGGAGCTACCTCGACCACCCGGCGATCGTCGTGCGGACGGGCGCGAACGAGATTCGTTTTGAGGACTTCCGGCGGTGGGCGGAGCCGCTCAATGCCGGGATCGCCCGCGTCCTCAGGTCCAGGCTTCTCGCTTCGCCCGACGTGGCGCAGGTGTACGCCGAGCCGTTCCCGGTGGACCAGGAGCGCGACTTTGACGTGTCGGTCAGGGTGGTCCGGTGCGAGGGCGCCGGGACCCCGGAGGGGAGGTACGTCGCCAGCCTTGAGGCGACGATCGAGATCTCCTCGGCGGGCGCCGCGCCCCGCGTGCTCTCCCGGAGGGTATTCGTGGCTCCCGACGCGGCCTGGGACGGCAGTGATTTCGGCCGACTGGCCAGCCTGCTGGCCGCGGACGTGGACTCCCTCGCTAGGGAGGTCCTGGCCGGCATCCCCCCGAAGAGCTGACCCTACCTGAGCGCCGCGCCGATCCGCCCGAGCGCCGTCTCCACGTTTTCGCGGCTGTTGAACGCGCTGATCCTGACGTGGCCCTCGCCGCAGCGCCCGAAGCCCGCCCCGGGCGTGCAGACGACCTGGGCCTTTTCGAGGAGCAGGTCGAAGAACTCCCATGAGTCGCGCCCGACGTTGACCCAGATGTAGGGCGCGTTTTCCCCGCCGACGCACGCGAGGCCGAGCCGGGCCATGGCGGCGCGTATCAGCCGGGCGTTCCCGAGGTAGAAGTCGGTGAGGCCCCGGGTCTGGCTCATGCCGGCCTCGGTGTAGGTCGCCGCGGCGGCCCGCTGGACGGGGTAGGAGACGCCGTTGGTCTTCGTCGTCTGCCGGCGGTTCCACAGGGAATGGAGCGCCTGCGGCCGGCCGGCGCTGTCCCAGGCCATGAGCGTCTTCGGCACGACCGTGTACGCGCAGCGCGTGCCGGTGAAGCCCGCCGTCTTGGAGAAGCTCCTGAACTCGATCGCCACATCGCGCGCGCCCTCGACCTCGTAGATCGAGTGCGCGACCGCCGGGTCGCGTATGTACGCCTCGTAGGCCGAGTCGAAGAGGATGACGGCCCTGTTGCGCTTCGCGTAGGCCACCCATTCGGCGAGCTGCGCCTTCGTGGCGACGGCGCCGGTCGGGTTGTTCGGAAAGCAGAGGTACACGAGGTCGGCCGGCGCGTCCGGGACACCCGGGACGTACCCGTTGGACGCGGTCGACTCGAGGTAGAGGATTCCCTCGAAGCGGCCGTCCGCGGCCGGCCCGGTCCTCCCGGCCATCACGTTGGTGTCGACGTAGACCGGATAGACCGGGTCGGGGATGGCGAGCCGGATGTCGGCCGCGAAGATCTCCTGGATGTTGCCGGTGTCGGACTTCGCCCCGTCCGAGATGAAGATCTCGTCGGGTTCGATCCGGCAGCCCCTGTCCGCGTAGTCGTGCCGGCTGATGAGCTCCCGGAGGAACGCGTATCCCTGCTCGGGCCCGTACCCCTTGAACGTGGCCCGGTTAGACATCTCGTCGGCCGCCGCATGGAGCGCCTCGACGCACGCTGCGGGAAGGGGTTCCGTCACGTCGCCGATGCCCAGGCGGATCAAAGCCTTGTCGGGGTGGGCCGATGCGTACGCGCCGACGCGGCGCGCGATGTCCGCGAACAGGTACGAGGCATTCAGCTTAGCGTAGTTCTCATTGATTCGTATCATGGGCGGGTTCGTAAATGCGGCGTTAAGTGGGTCGCTTCCGGCCGAAAGCCTTGAACAAGACCCCCAGGCGTCGCATTGTTCAAGACCTTGTTGATCCCATGGAAAAAGTAGAGACGGTGTCAAACATGCGCGCGCTTGCCGCCCGGCTGAGAACCAGGCGGGGCGGGCTGTCGCTGGTCCCCACCATGGGCGCTCTCCACGCCGGGCACGAGGCGCTCATCGGCGCCGCCGTGTCGGCGGGGGGCCCAGTCGTGGTGTCGATCTTCGTCAACCCCCTCTCGTTCGGCTCGAACGAGAACTTTGGGGGATACCCCCGCAGCCTGGACGCGGACCTCGCGACGTGCGCGCGGCTGGGGGTCAGCGCCGCGTTCGTCCCCTCGATCGAGGAGATCTACCCGCGCGGCTTCTCGACCTACGTGACCGAGGAGCACGTGAGCAAGCCGCTCTGCGGGATCTCGCGCCCTACGCATTTCCGGGGGGTGGCGACGCTTGTCGCGAAGCTGCTCAACATCGTCGGGCCCGACCGGCTGTATCTCGGCCAGAAGGACGCCCAGCATGTCGCCGTCCTGCGCAAGCTGGCGGCGGACCTCAATTACAACGTCGAGGTGGTGGTTGAGCCGACGGTCCGCGAGGCCGACGGCCTCGCGGCGGGGGTGCGGAACCGCGATCTGACACAGGGCCAGAAGCAGGATGCGCTTGCGATCAGCAAGGCGCTCAAGCGCGTGGAGCAGATGGTGGACGCAGGCGTTCTCAGCAGCGACCGCCTCGTCGCGGAGGCGACCCACATCATGGGCCAGCACCGGCGGATCCGGGTCATCTACGTGTCGGTCGTCGATCCGGCCACCATGGAGCCCGTTCGCGAGGTCGTGCCCGGCAGGACGCTCATCTGCGTTGCGGCGTGGCTGGACGAGGTCAGGCTGACCGACAACGCGGTCCTGTAGGCCGCTTCGTCGGAATGCCAGCTTTTTTCCCCAGGATCGGCATCGTGGGCTCGGGCGCGGTGGGCGGCTATTTCGGGGCGCGCCTGGCGCTTGCGGGCGCGGACGTGCGCTTCCTGATGCGGGGCGACCTCGCCGCGGTCCGCGCGCGGGGCTCGTTCGTGATCCGCGAGCAGGCCGGGACGGCCGAGCTGAAACCCGTCGCGGCGTTCGGGGCGGCGGCCGAGATGGGGGCCGTCGACCTTGTCGTCATCGCCTTGAAGGCGACGTCGGGCGGCGAGCTCCCGAGCCTCGTCGGGCCGCTGCTAGGGCCGGGGACCGCCCTGCTCACGCTTCAGAACGGGCTCGGGGCCGACGAGCACCTGGCGGGCCTCTTCGGCGAGGAGCGGGTCATCGGCGGCCTCGTGTTCATGGCCCTGACCCGGACCGGTCCCGGCGAGGTCACGTGCTTCCATCCGGGCTCCGTGTCGGTCGGCGAGTTTGGCCGGCCCCCCGCGGAGCGCACGCTTGGCCTGGCCGCGCAGCTGGGCGCGGCGGGCATGAAGGCCCACGTCGTCGGGAACCTGCTCGAGGCGCGTTGGAGGAAGCTTGTCTGGAACATCCCGTTCAACGGGCTTTCCATCGCCGAGGGCGGCGTCCCGACGGACCGGATCTGCGCCGATCCCTCCCTCGCAAGCGAGGCGCGCGAGCTCATGCGCGAGGTCCAGCGCGCGGCGGCGGCGTTCGGATTCGCGATTCCCGACGCCTACCTGGCGAGGCAGTTCGACGTGACGCCCGCAATGGGGCGCTACCAACCGTCGAGCCTCGTCGACTACCTCGCCGGCCGGCGGGTCGAGGTCGAGCCGATCTGGGGCGAGCCGCTGCGGCGGGCGCGGGCTGCCGGGGTCGAGATGCCCCGGCTCGCCAGCCTGTACTCGAGGCTCGGGGCCCTCTGCTCCGGGCCGCCGCAGGAGGCCCGGTGAGGGCCCGGGGGCCATCCGATCGCCGAGGCGGCTCCCGATCAACGCGCTTGCCGTGGGCAACGCGGTGGGGATCATCTGGACCCATGCTGAAACCGGTGCCCGCAAACGGCCGCGCAACGGCCCGATGATGCCCAATCCCGGCCGCACACCGATCGCCGGCAAGCGCGTGCAGCTGATGGCCACGTGCCTGTGCGACGCGTTCCACGACGACGTGGCGGCGGCGACGGTCGAGCTGCTGGAGCACCTGGGCTGCGAGGTGGCGTTCCCCGGGGGCCAGACGTGCTGCGGCCAGCCCGCGTTCAACGGCGGGGACTGGGCCGCGTCGCGCCGGGTCGTCCGGCACACGGTGCGGACGTTCTCTGGGGACGACCCGGTCGTTGTTCCCTCGGGATCCTGCGCGGCGATGCTCTTCCACGGCGCGGCGCTCGAATTCGAGCGCGAGCCCGATCTCGACGACGTCGAGAGCCTCGGCCGGCGCACGTGGGAGCTGGGCGACTTCATCGTGAACGGGCTCGGCGTCAAGTCCTGGCCGGGCCGGTTCGAGTCCGCCGTGGCCCTGCACCGCTCGTGCCACACGCGCGGGACCGCGAGCAGCGACGCGGTGGCGCTGCTGCTTGGATCGATTGCGGGGTTGCGGCTGGTCCCCTTCGGCGAGGCCGAGCAGTGCTGCGGCTTCGGCGGAACGTTCTCCGTGGGTTTCCCGCACATTTCGGCCGCCATGGGCGACCTGAAGCTCGGCCACGTCCGCGCCGCGAAGCCCGACGTCCTCGTCTCGGGCGACACGAGCTGCCTCATGCACCTGTCCGGGTTGGCGGCCCGGGAGGGCTTCCCGGTTAGGACGATGCATTTCGCGCAGGTCCTGCGCGACGCGCTGAAGCGACAGCCATGAGAACCCAGCCCATCGACCAAGCCGCCGCCGCGCTTCCCGCCGAGACCAGGGCAGCCGTGTACGGCGGGTCCAAGGTCCAGCACGAGAAGGGCCGGAAGCTCCTCTTTGACCATTACGGCGACCCGAACCGCCTGAGGAAGCTCGCGGGCGAGATCAAGCGGCACGTGGTCGAGAACCTCGACACGCTCCTTCCCGCCGTCGAGGCGAGGCTCATGGCGAACGGCGCCACGGTCCACTGGGCGGCGACGGCCGAGGCGGCGTGCGAGGCCGTGCACTCGATCCTCAAGGCGCGGGGGGCGACGAAGCTCGTGAAGTCCAAGACGATGGTGAGCGAGGAGATCGGGCTGGCCGACTACCTGGAGAAGCGCGGGATCGAGGCGCTGGAGACGGACTTGGGCGAGTTCATCGTCCAGCTGGACCACGACCAGCCGTCGCACATCATCGCGCCGATCCGCCACAAGAACCGCCGGCAGATCGCGGAGCTCTTCGAGAGGAACGGGCTGGGCGCGTACGACGACGAGCCCGCGGTCATCACGAAGCGGGCCCGGCAGTTCCTCAGGCACAAGTACCTCGGGGCGGACGCTGGCCTGACGGGTGCGAACTTCGTCGTGGCCGAGAGCGGCCGGATCGTCGTGGTGACGAACGAGGGCAACTCGCGCTTCTGCCTTGCGGCCACCCGGTGCCACATCGCGCTTGTCGGCATCGAGAAGATCCTGCCTCGCGACCGCGACCTCGCGCTCTTCCTCAACCTGCTCGCCCGCTCCGCCACGGCGCAGCAGCTGTCGGTGTACAACGAATTCATCCTGGGCCCGCGCGCGCCGGGCCAGCCGGACGGGCCCGAGGAGACGCATGTCGTCCTTGTCGACAACGGCCGCACGGAGGTCCTTGCGAGCGAGTGCCGGGACATCCTGCGATGCATCCGGTGCGGCGCCTGCCTGAACGTCTGCCCCGTGTACCGTCAGGCGGGGGGGCACGCCTACCGGAGCGTCTATCCGGGGCCCGTGGGCGCGGTCCTGTCGCCCCTGCTCCTCGGGAAGCGCTTCCCGGAGAAGGCCGACCTGCCGAAGGCTTCGAGCCTGTGCGGGGCGTGCAACGAGGTCTGCCCCGTCAACATTCCGATCCCCGACCTGCTCCTCAGGCTCCGCGACAGGGCGCACGTGGAGGGGGTCCCGTCGCCGGGCACGCCGCCGATGGGCATGTGGGCGCTCCTGGCGACGCGGCCGGCCGCATGGAGGGCCGCGCTCGCAGGCGGGCGGATCCTCAACCTCCTGCCGACGAGGCTCATCCCCATCCCAGCGCTCCGGGCGTGGCAGTTGAAGCGAGACCTGCCGCCGTGGCGGGGAGGCAAGTTCAGGAAGTGGCTCAAAATGCGTCGCAAGCAGCAGGGGAGAGGGCAGAGTCGCCCGCAATAGTCATTCAACATGGCTTCGCCAAGAGACCCCAAGCCCAAGCTCGAGCCGTTCATCCTCCCGGAGACCGTGATGCGCGAATTCACGGTGCGGGCCCTGGTGGTGGGCACGGTCCTCGGCCTCATGTTCGGCGCCTCGTCGCTCTACCTCGTGCTCAAGGTTGGGCTGACGGTCAGCGCCTCCATCCCCGTGGCGGTCATCTCGCTCGCGCTGTTCCGCGGGCTCTCGAAGCTGGGGCTCAGGGACGCGACGATCCTGGAGAACAACGTCAGCCAGACGGCGGGCTCAGCCGGGGAGTCCATCGCCTTCGGGGTGGGCGTGACGATGCCGGCGATCATGATCCTGGGGTTCGACCTTGAGCTCAAGCGCGTGCTCCTGGTGTCCGTTCTCGGGGGCCTCCTGGGGATCCTCATGATGATCCCGCTCCGCCGGGCGCTCATCGTCAAGGAGCACGGGACGCTCAAGTATCCGGAAGGGACGGCGTGCGCGGCCGTCCTCACGGCCGGGGCCTCGGCCGAGGACCGCGCCCAGGCGTCTCCCGGCGCGGTCGCCGAGATGCGCGCGGCGGAGGCTGCGGGGCTCGGGAAGGCCCCGGGGGCCAAGTCCATCTTCACCGGGCTCGGCGTCGGGGTGGTCTACAACGTCCTCAACCGCGTGTTCAGGCTTTGGAAGGACACGCCGGAGAAGATCTTCGCCGCGCCGTTCAACGGGGCCTCCGTCAGCGCGGAGATCTCCCCCGAGCTCCTCGGCGTCGGCTACATCATCGGGCCCAGGATCGCGGCTCTCATGTGCGGGGGCGGCGTCTTGTCCTACTTGGTCCTGATCCCGATGATCAAGTTCTTCGGGGAGCACCTCCAGGGCCCGCTCCCGCCGGGCAGGATACCCATTGCCGACATGCAGCCGGACGACGTCCGGACGGCCTACGTCCTCTACGTGGGCTCGGGCGCCGTGGCCGCCGGAGGGATCATCAGCCTTTTCCGCTCCCTTCCCACGATCTGGCACGGCCTGAAGGAGGGGCTTCGCGACGTCGGCCTCGCCAAGCTTGAATCCGCGGCGGGAGCGGGCGTCGCGCACGTGCCGCGGACCGAGAGGGACCTGTCCATGAAGTTTGTCGGGATCGGGATCGTCATCCTCATGGCGTCGATCATGTCCGCCCCGATGCTCCTGGACGCGGGAATCGGGACCAAGCTCGTGGGCGCGGTTCTCATCGTGGTCTTCGGCTTCCTTTTCGTGACCGTCTCGTCCCGGCTCACCGGCGAGATCGGGTCCTCGTCGAATCCGATCTCGGGCATGACGATCGCGACACTTCTGCTCACCTGCCTCATCTTCCTGCTCGTGGGCTGGACGGGCGGCGCCTACTACGTGACGGCGCTTTCCGTGGGCGCCATCGTCTGCATCGCCGCGTCCAACGGCGGGAGCACGTCCCAGGACCTGAAGACCGGCTACATCCTCGGGGCGACGCCGAAGCACCTCCAGGTCGCCATCCTCTTCGGGGCCTTCGCCTCCGCGCTCGTGCTCGGGCCGATCCTGCTCGCGCTCAATGAATCGAAGGTCGTCTATGTGCCCGTCTCGGAGGTGGCCCCGGCGGGGTTGCATGTCGACGTCCGGGGGCTGACGTCATCCGAGGGGCTCGCGGGCCCGCAGGCCCGCGGCGATCCGAGGACCTACCACGTGTGGCACAGGAGCGACCCGTCGGGAGGGGCCTCGGAAAAGTACCTGGTGGACGACTCGGGCAACGCGGTCTGGCTCGTCGATCCGGGCATCAACGGCACCCATACCCGCCGGCCGGACGGCTCGACGGTCGCCAAGTTCAACGCGCCCAAGGCGGTGCTGATCTCCTACATCATCAAGGGAATTCTCGGGCACAAGCTGCCGTGGGCCCTCGTCCTCCTGGGCGTCATGATTTCGGTGACGCTTGAGCTGACGGGCGTTTCGTCGCTTGCGTTCGCCGTGGGGGTGTATCTCCCGCTTTCCTCCTCGAGCCCGATTTGGGCCGGGGGCCTCGTCCGCTGGCTCGTGGATGCCTACAACCGCCGCAAGCACGAGGGAAAGAACCTGAGCGAGGACCAGCTCGCCGCGGAGGGCGACAAGAGCCCCGGGGTCCTGCTGGCTTCGGGGTACATCGCCGGCGGCGCCATCGCGGGCATCGTGATCGCCATCCTTCAGGGCGTGCCCCTGCTTGCGCCCTTTGACAAGGGGTTCGGCGACTGGGCAACGGCCCACAACCCCGTGTACAACGGGCCGTATGCGGACGGGCTCTCGATGGTCCTGTTTCTCGTCCTGTCCGGGTTCCTCTACCTCGTCGGCCGGGAGAAGCTCCTCGCGCCGGGGAGGGGGCCGTCCGGCTGATCCGATGGCAAACGACCGCGAGACGATCATGGCCAAGGTGCGCGGCGCGCTCGCGCCGCTGAAAGGCCGCGCAAGGATGCCGGACTACGACGGCGGCATCGAGCTCGCGCGCAAGCGGGCGAACGCCGCGGACCCGATGGCCGAGTTCGCCGAGCGCCTGGGGGCTGTGAACGGCGAGGTCGTCGCCGACCCGGCGGCCCTCGCGGCCACGCTGCGCACGCGCGGCTGGACGCGGGGATACTGCGACCCGGCGCTGTGGCCGCGCATCGGGCCGCACTTCGGCGCGGATTTCACGGTCGAGACGCGCTTCGACCGGTCGCGCGTGGACGACTACCAGTTCGGGATAACGAGGGGGGCGGGCGCGATCGCGGAGACCGGCACGATCATCCTCAACGACGCGACGACCTCGTCGCGGCTCGGGGCCCTGGCCTCCTGGGCGCATGTGGCCGTGATTTCCCGCGGCAGCCTCTATTCGGACCTGTCGGAGGCCGTGGCGGCGCTGGGGCAGGACCCGAACGTGGTGTGGTGCACGGGCCCGTCCAAGACCGCCGACGTCGAGGGGATCCTGATCGAGGGCGTCCACGGCCCGGGCGCGCAGATCGCCCTGTTTGTCGACTGACGGGCCGCGCCCCGGCGTCAGAGCGGCTCCTCGATGACCGGGTTCGAGAGCGTGCCTATGCCCTCGATCTCGATCGCGACCGTGTCGCCGGCCCTCAGGTAGACGGGCGGCCTCCGGGCGAAGCCGACGCCGTGCGGGGTGCCGGTGAGGATCACGGTTCCGGGCAGCAGCGTCTTGCTTCCGCTCAGGAATTCGATGAGGGCGGGCACGTCGAACACCATGTCGCTCGTGTTCGAGTCCTGCATCGCCTGGCCGTTCAGGATCGTCCTGATCCGCAGCGCATTCGGGTTCGGAATCTCGTCCCGGGTCACGAGGACCGGGCCCAGGGGGCAGAAGGTGTCGAAGCTCTTTCCCTGGCAGAACTGGCCCCCGTTGAGCCTGACCTGCCAGTCCCGGGCGGACACGTCGTTCGCGGCGGTGTAGCCGAGCACATAATCGAGGGCGCTCGCGCGGGTCGCGTTCTTGCAGGCCCTGCCGATCACGACCGCGAGCTCGCACTCGTAGTCGACCTCGTGGCTCGGGAGCTTCCGGGGAAGCTCGATCGGGTCCCCCGGGTTCTGCACGGTGTTCGTGCCCTTGAGGAAGAGCATCGGCCGCTCGGGGACGCCCTTGCCTCCCTCCTCGGCGTGCCTGCGGTAGTTCAGGCCGATCGCGAGGATGTTCGCCGGCAGGACGGGCGCCAGGATCTTGCCGGGGACGACGGCCCTTCCCGTCGCGGGAAAGGCGCCGAACAGGTCGCCGGAGACCTCACGGGCGGAGCCGTCGGGCTGGAGCGCGGCGTAGGCCGGGCCGGAGGAGGCCAGGTGCCGGATGATCCTCATCGGGACGGGCGGCTCACGGGCGCGTCTCGGAGTACGCCTCCATGCCGGCGCAGGAGCACACCAGGTTGCGGTCGCCGTACACGTTGTCGATGCGCCCGACGGCGGGCCAGAACTTGGAGGCGCGCGTCCAGGGCGCCGGGAAGGCCGCCAGCTCGCGCGAATAGGGACGGCCCCATTCGTCGGCGCACACGGCCTTCGCCGTGTGCGGCGCGTTCTTGAGGGGGTTGTTCGCCCGGTCGGCCTGCCCGCCCGCGACGGCCTGCATCTCACCGTGGATCGCGGCCATAGCGTCGCAGAACCGGTCGAGCTCCGCCTTGGTCTCGCTCTCGGTCGGTTCGACCATGAACGTGCCCGGGACGGGGAACGAGACGGTGGGGGCGTGGTAGCCGTAGTCCATGAGGCGCTTGGCGGCGTCCTCGGCCTCGACGCCGTGCCTCTTCCAGCCGCGAAGGTCGACGATGCATTCGTGGGCCACGAGGCCCGACGCGCCCCGGAAGAGGACCGGGAAGTGTTTCTCCAGCCGCTTCGCGACGTAGTTTGCGTTCAGGATCGCGGCCTTGGTCGCGGCCGTGAGCCCGTCCGGGCCCATCATCCGGATGTACATCCACGGGATGACGAGGATGCTGGCGCTCCCCCACGGGGAGGAGCTGACGGCGCCCAGGTGGGCCCGTCCGCCGTCGCTTCCGAAAGGGGACACGACTGCGTGGCCCGGAAGGAAGGGCGCGAGGTGGGCCGCGACCCCGATCGGACCCACGCCGGGTCCCCCGCCGCCATGCGGGATGCAGAACGTCTTGTGGAGGTTGAGGTGGCAGACGTCGGCGCCGATGTGCCCGGGCGACGTGAGCCCCACCTGGGCGTTCATGTTCGCCCCGTCCATGTACACCAGGCCGCCATTGGCGTGCACGATCGCGCAGATGTCCTTGATCGCGCCCTCGAATACCCCGTGCGTCGACGGGTAGGTGACCATCAGGGCCCCCAGCTCCCCCGAGTGGGCCTGCGCCTTGGCCTTGAGGTCGGCCACGTCGATGTTCCCCTGGGGGTCGCACTCCACCGGGACGACCCGGTAGCCGCACATGACGGCGCTCGCCGGGTTGGTCCCGTGGGCGCTCGTCGGTATCAGGCACACGTTGCGCCGGCCCTCCCCGCGGGACTCGTGGTACGCGCGCACCACGAGCAGCCCGGCGTATTCCCCCTGGGAGCCCGCGTTGGGCTGCAGCGAGACGGCCGCGAACCCCGTGATCTCGGCAAGCCAGGTCTCCAGGTCCAGGAAGAGCCGCTTGTAGCCCCGGGCCTGCTCCTCGGGCGCGAAGGGGTGCAGCCTCGAGAACTCCGGCCACGAGACGGGGAACATCTCGTTCGCCGCGTTGAGCTTCATGGTGCACGAGCCGAGCGAGATCATCGACTGGCAGAGCGTGAGGTCCCTTGCCTCGAGCCGCTTGATGTAGCGGAGCATCTCGTGCTCGGTGTGGTATCTCTGGAACACCGGCGCCGCCAGGAACGGCGCCGTCCGGGCAAGAGGCGGCGCGAAGTCGGCGCCAACCGACCCCGCCTCGGGAAGCGGAACGCCCCCGAATATCGCGAGCAGCGCGCCCACCTCCTCGATCGTCGCGGCCTCGTCGAGCGATATCCCGACGCGGTCCCGGTCGATGCGGCGCAGGTTGAAGCCCCGGGCCTCCGCGGCGGCGTGGACGCGCTTGGGGGCGACGTTGGCGACCGTGAGCGTGTCGAAGAACGGCTCGTCACCCAGCATCGCCCCGGTCGCGCGCAGGCCGGCCGCGAGCATCTCAGTCAGGAGCTTCGTCCTGCGGGCGATCCTCCGGAGCCCCCCGGGCCCGTGGTACACGGCGTACATCGACGCCATGACGGCGAGAAGCACCTGGGACGTGCAGATGTTCGACGTGGCCTTGTCCCTGCGGATGTGCTGCTCGCGCGTGCCGAGGGCAAGCCGCAGGGCGGGATCGCCCTGCGCGTCCCTCGAGACCCCGACCAGGCGCCCCGGCATCTGCCTCTTGAATTCATCCCGGGTGGAGAGGAACCCGGCGTGGGGGCCCCCGTAGCCCGGCGGCACGCCGAAGCGCTGCGCGGAGCCCACGGCCACGTCCGCCCCGAATTCGCCCGGGGGCCGCAGGATGGCGAGCCCGAGGAGGTCCGCAGCGACGATGCACAGCGCGCCCGCTGCGTGGGCCTCCTCGAAGAACTGGGTGTAGTCGCGGACCGTTCCCCACGTGTCGGGGTACTGGACGAGGACGCCGAAGCATCCCGGACCGGGTCTGAAGGCCCGGTGGTCGCCCGTGACGACCTCGATGCCGAGCGGCCTCGCCCGGGTCCGAACGATGTCGATCGTCTGGGGATGGCAGGCGTCGGAAACGAAGAAGAGGCAGCGCTTCGGGTCGCCGCCCTGGCTGAGCCTGTGGCACATCATCATGGCCTCCGCCGCCGAGGTGCCCTCGTCGAGCATCGAGGCGTTGGCGACCTGGAGGCCCGTCAGGTCGATGATGACCGTCTGGAAATTGAGGAGCGCCTCGAGCCGGCCCTGCGATATCTCGGCCTGGTAGGGCGTGTACGCGGTGTACCAGGCGGGATTCTCGAGGATGGTCCTCTGGATCACGGCCGGAACCAGGGCGTCGTGGTAGCCCATCCCGATGAAATTCCGCAAGACGCGATTGTCCGAGGCGATCGCGCGCAGCTCCGCGAGGGCCGCGGCCTCGCCCGCGGCCGGCGGCAGGTTGAGCGGCCCCCGGCGGATCTGCGCTGGGACAGCGGCGTCGACAAGCGAGTCCACGCTGGGGTAGCCCAGGGCAGCCAGCATGGCGGAGGTGGCTGCTGGATCGTCGCCCAGGTGGCGGCGGGCAAAGGTGTCGGTTGGGCTCGCGAGGTCGCTGTGCGCAGACATGCGTGTGAACGGTAGGCGGTCGCCCTGACCGCGCAACCGTGTTTTGGCCCCAAGGCGCTCGCTCGGTTTGATTCCGGGACGGAATTGCCCTAGCAGATGGTCCCGATGAGACCGAAGCCCTTCGCAACGAGAGAGGCGCGCGCCGCCCATGTCGACCGGACGCTCGAGGGAATGTACCCGCGGACGCCGATCCCGCTGGCGCACAGGGATGCCTTCACCCTGCTCGTCTCGGTTGTCCTCTCCGCGCAGTGCACCTACAAGCGCGTCAACCAGGTGACGCCGGCGCTCTTTGCGATGGCGGACACCCCGGAGAGGATGGCGGGGGTCGCGGTCGAGGACATCCAGAGGGTCATCCGGCCGTGCGGCCTTTCGCCCCAGAAGGCGAGGTCGATATCCGGCCTGTCAAAGATCATCTCCGAGAGGCACGGGGGCGCCGTGCCCCGCACGTTCGGGGAGCTGGAGGAGCTTCCGGGCGTGGGGCACAAGACGGCGAGCGTCGTCATGTCGCAGGCCTTCAACGTCGCGGCGTTCCCGGTCGACACCCACATTCACCGGCTCGCGAGGCGCTGGCGCCTCTCCCGGGGCCGCAATGTGGAGGAGACGGAGCGCGACCTGAAGGCGCTTTTCCCCGAGTCGCGCTGGAACAAGCTGCACCTGAGGATGATATATTTCGGCCGCGAGCACTGCACGGCGCGCGGCTGCGACGGGCACACCTGCATGATTTGCTCTTGCTTCAACCCTGCGCGCGGGTCTAGCTGACCGTTCTCTTGTTCGGGCCGTAGCGTAGCCTGGTAGCGCGCTTGCATGGGGTGCAAGAGGTCGAGAGTTCGAATCTCTCCGGCCCGACCATTTTCGATAAGCGGCTGGACGCGACACTAGCCGCTTTTTCGCGCCCAGACGGGTCAAGTGGAGAGACTTGCGAGAGTTCTCTTGAACGACTCGACGCGACACCATTCGACGCCTCGCGCCCCAAAGAGTCCCCAGCTTGTGCGGTCAGTTGTGCGGAATGATTGGGGACGCTTAGCGAGGGTAGGGTATCCATCGCTTGAATAAGCGGCAAATGCGATTCGTCGGTATAGACCTTGAGCGTCAGCTTAACATCGCTGTGGCGCATCAGCGCCTTGCTTGCCTGAAGGGAAACGCCCTTGGCCGCCAACATTGTAGCAAGAGTGGTCCGCAAGGCGTGAAAGTCGGCTCGCTGGCCCCGCTCGTCCTCGAAGGGAATCCCGGCACGTTTCAAATCACCCTTCAACGTCCGCACTCTTGGCACCTTGCCGCGAAACACCGTGTCGGCCGGCCGAGCATCCCCTGAGCGAAACTTCTCTAACGCCGCTACTAGTTCGGGCCTCAGATAATGCACCGACGCCTTTCGGTTCTTCGAGATTGACGAAGGCACCCGAAGACATGGCGGGGTTGCGGTAAGCTCGAAATCGGCCCACTTGAGCCCGTTCAATTCCGCTCGCCGGAGACCCGTGTAAAGCGCCGTCAAGTAGATGACCGACCTGTGAAATGGCGCAGCGGCAAGCAGTTTTTGACACTCAACGGCCGAGAGCGCCCTACGAAACGACTCTTGCGAACGATTTTCGACCTTTTGGACGTGCGAAAGGGGATTCGAGAGGATCAGCCCTTGTCCCTCCATCCAATTGAGCAAGTTTTTCATCGCTCCAAGCAGATCGTTGACCGTCTTTGCGCTAAGACCGCAACCCGCCCGCCACGCCGTGAACGATTGAGCCGTGACATCGCGTTCCATGACCCATCCGCACCGCTCACACAGCTTCGGGATACTGTTGCGATATTTGCTCAGGGTATTCTTGGACCGTCCCTCGGCCCCACGATCCGCGAGGAATGCCTCTAGATGGCCCGCAATAGGTGTCTGGGCCGCTTCCCGCACTAGTTTTGGTGATAAGATACCAGCCGCTTCTCGTTCGAGCTCCTGGACGAGCTTTTCCAGCTTTTGTTCAGCAACGCGTTTGTCGGCTACGTGAAGAGGGTAGGTGCGGGGCGTGAAGCAACCATCGAGCCGAACTCTTGCAGACCAAAGGCGCGACCGTTTGCCATGCGATACCGGCTGAAAAACGTATCGAATCATGATGTCCCTCCTTGCTCTGAACGCTGCGTTTGCAGGCGCTCTAGGTATGCCGCCACATCCTCAATTGGAACCCGAGAGGAGCGACCGATCTTCAACGGACGAGGGAATTCACGGTGAGCGATAAGCCGTTCCAATGTTCGCTTGGAGATGGCAAGCCTTTGAGCGGTTTGTCCCTTGGTAAGAAGGCAGGTGCCCCCTGGTGGTTCTTTAGTCGCACTCATTTCGGTGGCTCCACGTAAACCTTCGGCGGAGCCTCGTAGATCCCTTGCTCTGCCAGTTTCTTGAGTATCTCTTCGGGATTGGCTTGCTTCGCCATTTGCACCTGAACGCGGCGGCTCATTAGCGTCGGCGTCATCGCTTCCAAGCCGCGTTGCATCAGGTAACGCGCAGCATCGACCTCAGAATTTAAATTCAGCATGTCCCGGATCTCACGAATTTGCTCCAACTCTGGACCGTGAAAACGGAAGGCGACCCTAACAATTTCCTTCTCGGCTTCGTCTTTGGGAACCATCTTTTTCTTAGGCATGGTCGACTAATGGCGTCCAAAACCCCCTAAAGTCAAATAAAGACGCCAAAAAACGCCTTATGACGCGCCTCAACGCGACACTAAGCGACAACGTCCTAATGATCCGCGGCGACGGATGGCGCACCTCCTGCCCCAGCAGGAGGTGTGACAGACGGAGACGTCGGATCCGGTAGTTGGTTCGGAAAGCTGAGATAATACTCCGTCATCCGATCTATCGAGTAACGGATTTTTCAAATAGAAGCACGCCGATACGAATTGCTAGATACGCCAATAGCGAAGATGCGAGCAGCACCCATACGTCGATTTCAAAGTTGCCCCATCCCGCCCAGAGGTGATCGCGGCCGAATAATGACCCAAAATGAGCGGGCGCAACAGTTAGCTCGCGGCCGAGACCGTCGCGCACGACGAAGTTAGGAGGGCGGATACGGTTGATCGGGAGATCAAATATGCCCGGATACCACCTAACCCACCAAACCCGGTAAAGCCGCACCAACGCATGCTCTGCCACTAAGACGCCTGCGCCAATGGAGATTAGCGCCACGAGTTTTTTCATCAGCTTCCGAACGTTGATTATACCGCGCTGTTTGTAAGCCTACATTGCATATCCATCAGCAGGTATTTGGGTTGTGAAATCTGCGGTACGGATTTCTTATGCGCCGTTATGGCACGGCAGAAAGCGCGCTTCAGAATTTCTATAAGAGATAACCTAACAAGCCGGGCGCTCAAGATTGAACTGGTGCCCCGGCCCTTAACTAGCCGCTATTGGGTAAAGCAAAACGGTATTCGCGCCCGGAATATCAAGGAAGCGAACTTATCCACCGTGTTTGCGCGATTGCGGCGTTGGCTTGTGGCGGAGCTCCAACGAAGTCGTCGTCAACCCACTGCCTGAAAGGCATACGCCTCGTCGCATCGTTTCTGATACGCCAGCAACTCCGCAGCTGCCGCGGCCCGTTTGTCCCATTCGGTCCAGGCTTCAGTGATTGCAAAATCAATGCCGTCAAAAAATTCTAGGCTACGCTCCGCATCGTGCACAATGGTCGAGAAGGTATCTCGATCCGTGTAGAATAGCCTATTAAAATGCCGACGCCATCCCCGGCCCCAACGGGACTCGGCGTCAAAGACGTTTCGAATTCCTAATCTACGAAATGCCTCGTCCTCTTGAGCCTGTACCCGATCAATGAGCGATCGGTCTGGCACCCATGAGAAAGCCCCGTAGACCGTCTTCCAGCCCCTTGAATAGCGAATGAGCCTTGCACCCTTCTCCGCGCGGCGGGTGCCGTCCTGGCGGGTTAGATAGCGCGACACGTAGCCCGCAAATCGTTCGACCGATGTCCTAACAGGAAGAAGTTCCATGCGACCAAAGCCGTACTTTGGCGCATTCTTGCGCCAGAATTTCCATTCAGCTTTGAGATAGGCCGATGCTGACGAATAGTCCCGTCCTTTCACTGCGACGAAATCGAAGCCGGTTCTCACGTCCTTCTTGCAGACGACCACCAGGTGCAGGTGTATCCGGCCGTCCCTGTGTCTTTGGACGACGCTTGCCCATGCAAGAAACCGACCTCGCATCGCGTTTGTATTCATCGAGTTGAAACGCCTTTGAGCTTCTTTGATTGAGCGCACATTATCAGGAAACGTGGCGGTGAAGAACGCTAAGCGCTCGAAGCTGTACACCAACGCCAGCCCATTGATTTCAATTTCTAATCTTCTCCTTCTCTTCTTCTGTGACCTCCCTCCTCTCCAATTGAGTTGTTCACTCTGTAGACAAGGAAGGGCCGGGGCGGGGCGGGCGGGCGCCTGCGGCGCCCGCTCCGCACCCGTCCCCGGCCCTCCAATGCCCAAAGAATCGCTGCCAAGGGCCTCTGCGATGGCGTTCATGAGCCATCACCCCTCCAGGGCCTAGCGAGCCCTAGAATGATCAGCTTAATGTCCCGATCTAGATTGGGCCAATTCGAGACAAACTCCCGCAATTCTGGATCAAGATCGTCACCCCTCCCGGAATCCCCTAACGGAGGAAGTAACTCAAAGATTGCATCCGGATCGTAACCGGAAGTGTCCGGTTCAGGTTGTCCTAACGCTTCAGCTTCTCCGTGTGCGGTCGGTTGTGCGTCCGACGTATGCCCACCGCCATCTTTTACCCCTGAATCAACACCTTCTGGAAGCTGTGGAGAGAGTTCGAATCTCTCCGGCCCGACCATTTTACCAAAACCGCTCGTAGCGACTCCCGGCGGCTGGTGCCGATTCCGGAATTTGTTTCTGATCCAGCTTTCGCATCGGTATGGCGAAAGACAAGAAGGTGGCTGCACGCCATAACCACTCCAACGGGCCGTAGTAGAAGCGCATCAGCCAGAGATGCGCGAAAGTGCATTGAATGACAAAGAACGCGACCCCATAGAGAATGCTATAGAACGGCCCCATGTTCCGGAACAGCGCCAGTCCGAAACCGTAGAACAGAGGAACCCCCACAACTGCCTGGGCCACATAACTCGTCAAGCTCATGCGGCCATAGGGAGCTAGGAGCAGCAACAGCGGCCTGACCCTGGTGCCACAGTAGAGCCACACGAATCCACCGAGCCAAAGCGCCATCTGGGAGAGATTGCGATAGGACCTTGCAACATTGCCGAGCGTATGCCGCGCCATGCCGGAGAACCCCCAGCTACCGACCTGGTGTTTGAGCAGATAATAGATTGCGAGTCCCACGAGTCCAAGGATCGCTACACGCCTTCCAAACCGCAGGGAACGGATGGAGTCTTCGAAAACGCGGCTACGGCCCAGGAGCAGACCGCAAAGGAAGAGCCCCGCCATATGCAGGTAGCGTCCGCTCTCGATGGTGTACCAGAAACGAAACATCTGCCCTTTCCACAGATTGAAGGCGCACGTCGCGGCGAAAGATCCACCGACATAGACATGGTTCATCTCCTCGGAATGTTCCCAGTGAAGGATTTGCGCTGGGACGTGGCCGCCGCTCAGACTGCCTAATGCTTTCCATAAGGACGGGCCTGGGAGCAAGAGTAGGATGGCGGCAAGGATACCGATGAGCTTGGTGTCAGCATAATAGAAGAGCACCAGCGGCAATCCAACCAGGGCGAGGACCAGAAGGAAGTCTCCTCGGTAGATGATGCAATGCAGGTAGCCGATGATGCCCAGCACGCCGAGGCGCCAGAGGTAGCGTCCGCGACCGTCCACGCCGCGCTGGGCCGCGCCGTCCAGGATAAGGAAGAAGCTGAATCCGAACAGGAGGGCGAAAATCGCGTAGGCTTTATCCGCCATCAGGTAATGCGCCGCCCAGATGGTCGCCGCATCGATCTGCTTCAGCCAGGCTGGAGACTGTCGAGCATAGTGCGCGACGCCGAAATGTTCGACACAATGCAGGAGGAGCAGGCCGAGCAGGGCAGAGCCACGGAGAGCGTCGACAAGATCAATTCTAGAACGGGGACGTTTGGCGGGAATCGCATGGCAGTATTGTTGTGACCTGCGGCCATCGTGAGAAGGGCTGCTCATAGCGTTTTGGGGGACAAGAATACCATTCCCCAGGCTCAAGTTTGGCGCTTGGGCCCAATATTCCGGACAGGCGCTGTGAGTAGTTGGTAGTTGTTAGTTGAGATAGATACGCGGTAGCCATGACCAACGCGTCACGCAATCATACTTTAGGCCGCCGTGCGCCCTTTGGTGGCGCGGGCAAGGCCTTTGAGGTTCACGACCAGTTCGCGGGCGTACGAGAAAGCCCAGCCTTCGATTAGGCGCCTCGCCTCTTCCGGTGAAGTGAAGAACACCACCGGCATATCGAAACGGGCTTCCTGGGCCGCCAGCGTCGCCAGGAAGGTCTTGGGAACGACGCTGCTGGGATCCTCGCCGCGTTCGATGTACTCACGGGTGCCGATCACAACAACCGGACGCACACAGCCCAGGTTGCCGAGCGAACGCAGAGCCGGAAGGTTGGGAATTCCTGAGATGAGCAACTTGGCCCAAGCTGGTGCCAGATGCGGAATGCCCATGTGGTTTTGGGTGTCTTTCCGAAACCTGGCTGCACGTTCGTATGAGGCTCGTCTTGCGATCTGTCGCGTGGCAATTGCCATGTGGTGAACTCATAGACGACGTGACGATTCTCCAGGACCTAAATTTGGATGCGTGTGAATCTATGTGTTGGATGGGCACGGGCTTTTCTTAGTCGTTGGTTTATGCCTGTTGGAAATCCATGATGGAGAGTTCGAATCTCTCCGGCCCGACCATTTTCATTTAATATGACGACTCATGATGGGAATGGCGCTAAGATAAGGCCGACGGCCGTCGATTTCGTGACGTTGTTATTATGATACGTGATTTCATAAATAATTGAGGAACAATAAGATATTGGCATGACACATGCTGCCGTAAT
>CALAOT010000018.1 GCA_937889545.1 uncultured Opitutaceae bacterium | reverse complement strand
ATCAAGCGCGACCGTGGGGTGCCGCCGCTTCCAGCGGTTGTGGTTGTGGCAGAGGTTGGTCAGCGTCGTGAAGAGCCATGCGGCGAGGTTGGTATCGGGCCGCAGGCGCAGGCGCTGCTGGTAGAGCCGGACGAACGTCTCCGCCACGAGGTCCTGCGCGTCGGAGGAGTTCTGCGTGTAGCGGTAGGCGAAGCCCAGAAGCGGCCGCTGCCACCTGGCGATCAGCCGGTTAAGCGATGCCGCGTCGCCGCGCCGCAGCTCAGCCAGGCTTGCACGGTCGGTGTCGGGATCGGAGGACACGGCGCGCGGGGCTGCGCTCAGTCGGTCAAGGGGCTGTTGGGCGGCTTGTTGATGGCGACAATCCCGAGATACTGCGCGCGCTGGCGGGGCGTCATCTCGTTCGCGGCGGCTAGGACGAGCTGGCGGGTGGAGTCCAGGCACTGCTGGCTGATGCTGCGCCGGGCCTCGACGAAACGCGCGAATTCAATGAAATCGACGCGATCCGTCGTGCGCCGGGTGTTCTCGAAGGCGGCAAACTGCGCCTGCATCTCGGCGACCTGCGCGGCGAGGGCGCGAAGGCGGGGGCTTGAGGCCTCATGCAGCTCCTTGATGCGCGCAAACTGCGCATCGCTCAGCTGCAGCTCCCACTTCATCCAGGCGAGCTGGCGGTCGAGCGAATCGAAGCCGACGGGCTCGTGAAGGCGGAAATAGGCCACGTGCGCCGTCACGCCGACAGCGATGCCCAGCAGGAGTATGAGGCCGCCGCGCTTCATGGCAGCTTGGCCTCCGGGTCCGCCTTGAGCAGAGGGTCGATGAGCTGCAGGTAGCTGCGCTCGAGCTGGGCGCCGTGCTCGCGCTGGAGCCTGTTCACGCGCACCTCGGCCAGGAATAGCCCGAGGAGCGCGCAGCACGCGACGAACAGGATGGCGAACGGCGGCCGGGAAAGCCACGCGTCGATGTCGCTCCAAAGGCCGCCGGCTTCGAGGCCGCCGCGCTCCACCAGGGAAATGCGGCGCCAGACCTCCGGGGCGAGGTTGGGGGCGGCTTCGGAAGGCTCGGCCCAGCGGTCGAGCAGCGGGTCCAGGGGATCGGGTGGGGTGGGCATTGTCGGGGGATGCAGGGAGGGCAAACGGCATAACACCCTCGGGGACTTTGTCCCTTCAGGAATCCATCGGCCGGCGCGGGACGCCGCCTGGGTCGTCAGGCGGCTTCTTGTCATAGAAGACGCGGACGTCCAGGGCCTCGCCCGGCAGCAGGTCCTTCGCGCGCCTGAGCGCATTGCGGGTCGCCACCGTGGGATTGGCCTCGCCGGGGAAGATGTTCTCCCTGCCGATCTGCTGCAGGAGGCCGCTGTTCTCCAGCACGCGCGTCACCTCGGGGCTGCTTCCGCTGATGAGCAGGTGGCGGCCTGTCTTGCGGAGGTAGTCGTGCAGGTATTCCATGGCCATGACGGTCGAAGCGTCGAGATGGCGGGCGTTCTTCATCCGCAGGATGAAGACGCGGATGTTCTGGTTGTCGGCGAGGCTCCGGACCTGCTCCTGGAATAGGTCGGCAGCGCCGAAGAAGAGCTCGCCCTCTACGTGGATGATCGAGATCTGGGGATGGGGGCGCTGGGCGGGATCGGCCAGGGCGACGAGGTATCCGCTCTCGTTGATGGCGTACTCGACGAGCGTGGGGGTGCTGGTCGCCCTGAGGAAAAGGGCGAGCGAGACCCCGATCCCCACGTAGATCGCGGTGTCGAGCCTGAGGAAGAGGCAGGAGCCCAGCGTCACGAGGAAGACGACCAGGTCCGACGGCGTCGAGCGGCACGAGACCCTTATCTGGTGCCGGTTGATCATCTTGAACCCCACCCGGATCAGGTGGGCGGCCAGCGCCGCTATCGGTATGTAGTTGAAGGCCGGGGTGACGAAGGCGAGGACCCCGAGGACAACCAGGCTGCTCAGCATGGACGACATCTGCGTCCTCGCGCCGCTCTGGTAATTGACGGCGGATCGGGCGAAGGACGACGAGCCCGGCACGGCCCCGAACAGCGAGCACGCGATGTTGGCTGCGCCCATCCCGATTAGCTCCTGGTTCGGCCTGATCCTCTGGCCGCTCCTCGCGGCGAGCCCCTTCGTGATCGAGGCGGCCTCGAGCATGCCGAGGATCGAGATGGCGATGGCGGTCCCGGCAAGCTCCGGCAGGAGGTGCAGCCTGCCCTGCCCGAAGGGAAAGCCTGCGAACGCCGGGATGATCGCGGTCAGCGAGCCCTCGTCGCGGACCATCTTGAAGGGAACCGCCGCGAGGAAGACCGTGCCCACCTTCGCCACGATTCCGAGGAGCGCGAGGCCGATGAGCGCCTCGGGCCACCCGGGACGGAGCGTTTTCACAAGCCAGAAGATCGCGAAGGTCAGTGCGCCGAGGCCTATCGCCCAGGGGTGCACCTGCGCAGTCCCGAGGTCGAAGATTGCCTGCAGGACGTTGGTCGAGAAATTCTGGCCCGCCTCGACGTCGTAGCCGAGCAGGTTATGGAGCTGGCTTGCAATCAAGAGGATGCCAATTCCCGTGCTGTACCCCACAACGACCGATCGCGAGATGAACTTGGTTATCTCGCCGAAATTCAGCAGCCCCGCAAAGAGCTGGATGACCCCGATGAGGCCCGCGAGGTAGATTGCAAGCTGGAGCGGCGAGAGCCCGATCCCCGAGTTCGCGGCTATGGTCGCGGCCACGATCAGGCTGATCGAGCTCGTCGGCCCGAAGACGTGGTGGCGCGAGGAGAAGAAGAGGGAGCCCACGAACCCCCCGATGATCACGGAGATGATCACGGGCTGGGGCGGCAGGTTGAGGATGAGCGAAAACCCGACCGCCTGGGGAATGGACACGAGCGTCACCGTGGCGCCCGCGATCAGGTCCGACCGGAGCTTCTCCAGGGAGTACCGGCGGAGCTCCCCGATGAATGGCAGGCGCACCCTGAACATGCGCGACCCCATCGCCGCGACCTCCTCGGTGAGCTCCGTCACGCTGTCCATTTGCAATGGTCTCTTATCGGCGTCGAGCGCGCGCAAGCGCGATCTTTCGGAATCCGCGGCCGGCCGGCCGCCGTTTAACGGGAGTGTCACGGGTGCGTCACGCGACTGTAACAAGCGGAGCGCAGGATCGGGGCGGCCCAGTCGTTCCAACAAAACCAACTCAACCCGACATCTTCCATGCACCCTTTCAAAGCCAAGTGGATCGCGCTTCTCGGCGCCGTCTCAGTCCTCTGCGCGGCCCCGGCCTCGGCCCAGATGCTCATCAATGGCGCGGGCGCCACGTTCCCGTTTCCGATCTATTCCAAATGGTTCAATGAATACGCGAAGGTTGATCCGTCCGTGCGGTTCAACTACCAGTCCATCGGCTCCGGCGGCGGCCAGAAGCAGATCCTGTCGGAGACGGTTGATTTCGGGGCGTCGGACGGCCCCATGTCCGACGACAACCTGGCGAAGGCGCCCCGGGCCCTGTGGCACTTCCCGACGGTCGCGGGCGCGGACGTCGTCACCTACAACCTCCCGGGAAGCCCCAGGCTCAGGGTCGACGGTCCGACTATCGCCGGGATATTCCTAGGAAAGATCTCGAAATGGAGCGACCCCGCGATCGCGAGCCAGAATCCGGACATCAAGCTCCCGGACCTGGACATCGTCGTCATCCACCGCTCGGATGGCAGCGGCACGACGTACATCTTCACGGACTATCTCAGCAAGGTGAGCCCCGACTGGAAGGAGAAGGTCGGCAAGGGAACATCCGTCAGCTGGCCCAGCGGCATCGGCGGCAAGGGGAACGAGGGGGTCTCCGGCCAGGTCAAGCAGGTGCCGGGATCGGTCGGCTATATCGAGCTCGCATACGCGAAGCAGAACGGGCTGACCTACGCCGACGTGAAGAACTCCTCCGGCAACTACATCACGCCCGCGATAGAGTCCGTAACCGAGGCGCTCGCCACGGCGGACATTCCGGACGATTTCCGCTTCTCGATGGTGAACCCTCCGGGGTCGGGGGCGTACCCGATCTCGGGAACGACGTGGCTGCTCGTATACGCCGAGCAGAAGGACCATGCGAAGGGCGAGAAGCTCGTCCAGTTCCTCAAGTGGGCCTACTCGGACGGCGAAAAGCTCGCCCCGGGGCTCGACTACGCGCCCCTGCCTGACGCGCTGGTGAAGCGCGCTCTTGAAAGGGTGCAGGGCATTAAGTACTGACGGGGCCCGAAGAGGGCGGGCGCGGCAGCGCCCGCCCGTCCGTCCGATGACCATCCCGTCCCCCATGTTCCCACTTCCCGCGCCCGGTTCGCAGCTCCCGAACCGCGTGTTCAAATGGGCGGCCGCGCTGGCCGCGGTGACGATCGTCGTGCTGATCGTCCTTGTCGGCTGGGAGCTCTACGCGGGGTCGCGGCAGTCCCTGTCCAAGTTCGGAGCCGGGTTCCTCTGGAGCTCCGAGTGGGACCCGGTCGCGGAGAAGTACGGGGCGCTCCCGTTCATCTTCGGGACGCTCGTGTCCTCGCTCCTCGCCCTCGTGATCGCGGTCCCGCTCGGCATCGCCACGGCGCTGTTCCTCACCGAGCTCGCCCCCCTTAGGCTCCGCCAGCCGATCGTCATGGCGATCGAGATGCTCGCGGCGGTCCCGAGCGTCATCTTCGGGCTCTGGGGCATCTTCGTCCTCATCCCCTGGCTGAGGGATCACGCGTTTGTCTGGCTCAAGCACTACCTCGGGTTCCTGCCTCTCTTTCAGGGGCCGATTTACGGGGTCAGCATGCTCGCGGCGGGCATCGTCATAGCGATCATGATCCTGCCGATCGTCACGTCGATATCGCGCGAGATTTTGCGCTCCGTCCCGAATCTCCAGCGCGAGGCGGCCTACGCGCTTGGCGCGACGAGGTGGGAGGTCCTCAGGATAGCGGTGCTCAGCTATGCGCGCAGGGGGCTCTTCGGCGCAGCGATCCTGGGCCTCGGCCGCGCCCTGGGAGAGACGATGGCGGTAACGATGGTGATCGGCAACCGCCCCCAGATCAGCGCATCGCTCTTCGCGCCGGGCTACACGCTTGCAAGCGTGGTCGCCAACGAGTTCACGGAGGCGACCACGGACCTTTACTTGAGCTCCCTGTTCGAGTTGGGCCTTGTGCTTCTCGCCGTCACGATCCTGGTCAATGTCGCCGCGCAGATCATGCTGAAGAGCATGACGGGGGGTGTTTCCTCGAAGGCCGCCTGAACCCATGGAAGTCTCGCCCTACCTTCCGAGCCCGGGATACGCCCAATGGCGCAAATGGAAGAGCGCGGCCGTCACCGGGGTCCTCGTCACATGCGCCCTCGCGGTCATCGCGCCGCTTTTCATCATCATCTACTTTCTCCTCGTGCGCGGCGCCAGCTCGCTCGACTGGAGCTTTTTCACCCAGCTGCCCAAGCCTACCGGGGAGGCGGGCGGCGGCATGGCCAACGCGATCGTCGGGACGATGACCCTCCTCGCCATGGCGGCGGCCTTGGGGGTGCCGTTCGGGGTCTTCGGGGGGATCTACCTTGCTGAATACGGCTCCGACCGCGCCAACGACTGGCTCCGGTTCGCCGCCGACGTGCTCAACGGCGTCCCCTCGATCGTCTGGGGCATGGTCGTCTACCTGATCCTCGTGGTCCCGTTCAAGACGTTCTCGGCGTATGCGGGCGGCGTCGCCCTCGGGCTCATCATGGTGCCTCTCGTCATGCGGACCACCGAGGAGGTGCTGGTCCTCGTTCCCCAGAGCTACCGGGAGGCGGCCCTGGCGCTGGGGATCGCGCGCTGGAAGGTGATCCTGGTCATCGTGGTCAGGACCGCCCTCAAGGGAATCGCAACCGGAGTCATCGTGGCTCTTGCGCGCATAGCCGGTGAGACGGCGCCGCTCCTCTTCACGGCCCTAGGCAACACCTTCTGGAACCACAACCTGAAGGAGCCGATCTCGGCCCTGCCGCTCCAGATCTTTGCCTACTCCATCTCGCCCTACGACGACTGGCACAGGCAGGCGTGGGCCGGCGCGCTTGTCCTCATGGCTTTGATCCTCGCCCTAAATATCACGGTCCGCGTATTGTCGCGCGACCGCCAAAGCGCCTCTTGACCGCCATGTCCACACTCCCCGAGACGGCCTCGGCTTCCGCGGCCGCCGAGCCAATCCGGGTCTCCGCGACTCCCGCAGGCTCCCCCGCCGGCAGCCATCCGGTCGAGGCGGAGGAAATCGCGTTCGACATCAGGAACTTCAGCATGTGGTACGGGCAGCGGCAGGCGCTCCAGGACGTCACGATCAAGATCGCCGCGCGCAAGGTGACGGCCATCATCGGCCCGAGCGGCTGCGGCAAGTCGACCTTCATCCGGGCGCTCAACCGCATGCACGACCTGACCCCGGGGACCCGTCTCGAGGGATCGCTGAAGCATTTCGGCGACGATCTCTACGGCCCCGGCGTCGAGGCCTCGGTCATCCGCAGGCGCGTGGGGATGGTGTTCCAGAAGTCCAACCCCTTCCCGACGATGTCGATCGAGGAGAACGTGCTCGTGGGGCTGCGGCTCAACGGGGTGCATGACAGGTCCGTCCTGCAGGCTCGCCTCGAGGAGTCGCTGCGGATGGCCGCTCTCTGGGACGAGGTCAAGGATCTCCTCAACCGGCCCGGGACGAGCCTTTCGGGCGGCCAGCAGCAGCGCCTCTGCATAGCCCGCTCGCTGGCCGTGCAGCCGGCGACGCTCCTCATGGACGAGCCGTGCTCTGCCCTCGACCCGATCGCGACCGCTAAGATCGAGGAGCTGATCCAGACGCTGCGCGAGAAGTACACGCTCGTGATCGTGACCCACAACATGCAGCAGGCGGCGCGGTGCTCCGACAGGACGGCTTTCTTCTACATGGGCCGCCTCATCGAATACGGCGACACGCGGAACATCTTCACCAACCCGGGCAACCCCCAGACCGAAGCCTATGTATCGGGCCGCTTCGGGTGATATGGCCCGCGAGCCCCTCCTCAATGACCCACTACAACGAAGAAATGACCCGGCTTAAGGAAAGCCTGCTCGCCATGGCCAGCCATGCCGAATCGGCCCTGACGCGGGCGATGCGGGCCCTCGTCGAGCGCGACGACCTGCTCGCCCAGGCCGTGATGGACGATGACAAGATCATCGACCAGTTCGAGGTCGACATCGACGATATCGCGATCCACCTGCTCGCGAAGGCGCCCGTCGCGACGGACCTGCGTCTGACCACCGTTGCGATGAAGATCTCCATAAACCTGGAGCGCGTCGGCGATTCCGCTGTCACGATCGCCCGGCGCGCGGTCGAACTCAACACGGAGCCGCAGCTCAAGCCCTACATCGACCTTCCGCGCATGACGACGATGTCGCTCGAGATGCTGCGGGATGCCATTTCGGCGTTCATCAACCGGGAGCCCGAAAAGGCGCGCGCGGTCGTCCCGCGCGACCTTGAGGTGGACAACCTGAACCGCCAGCTGCACCGGGAGCTTGCGAGCTTCATGATCGAGCGCCCGGCGACGATCACTCGCTGCCTCAACCTCATGGTCATATCCAAATGCCTGGAGCGGATCGCAGATCACGCCACCAACGTGGCCGAGGAGGTCGTTTACCTTTACGAGGCGATCGACATCAGGCATTCTGGCATGAAGACCCATGAAGACAAAGATCCTGGTCGTTGACGACGAGCCCGATGCGCTTGAGGTCCTGGGCTTCAAGCTGCGCGAGGCCGGGTTCACGCCCATCTTTGCCAGGGACGGCGCCCGGGCGATCGCCGTCGCCCGGGAGGAGCACCCCGACCTCATCGTTCTCGACCTGATGCTTCCCGAGGTCGACGGGCTCGAGGTGTGCAAGATCCTGAGGCGCGACGCATCGACCTCCTCGATTCCCGTGATCATGCTCACCGCGCGGGCGGCCGAGATGGACCGCGTCCTGGGCCTGGAACTTGGCGCGGACGACTACATGACGAAGCCCTTCAGCCCGCGCGAACTGGTGATCCGGATCCGGAAGCAGCTGGCCCGGGCCCGCGCCGGAGACGAGCCCGGGTCCCACCTCCGGGTCGGCGAGATCCAGATCGACGTGCCCCGACACGCGGTCCAGGTGGGGACGAGGGGGATCACGCTCACGGCGACGGAATTCAGGCTCCTGGAGATCCTGGCCCGCAGGAGGGGCCGCGTCCAGTCGCGTGACCGGCTGCTGCAGGACGTCTGGGGATACGAGAACCCTATCGACAGCCGCACGGTGGACACCCACATGCGCAGGCTGCGCGAGAAGCTCGGCACCGCGGCGCCGCTCCTCGAGACGGTCCGGGGCGTAGGTTACCGGTTCGCCGGGGAGGACTGAGGCCCGCGGATGGAAGCGGCCCTGATCCTGCTTGCCGCGGCTGCCGCGGCCCTGGCGCTGGCCTGGGCCAGGGAGCGCCGGCTCAGGAGGGAGGATGCGGACAGGGGCAGGCGCGACCTCGCCGAACAGCGGTTCCGCCGCGAGGCGGAGCTTAAGGAGCAGTCCCAGAGGACCGCGGCCCTGTTTGACCGCATGGTCGAGGGGCTCATCGTCGTCGACGCGGCCGGCCGGATCCGGATGGCCAACCGCGCGGCGGCCGGGCTCTTCGGCTTCGATGCTCCGGCGTCCGGCAAGACGGTCCTCGAGGCGACGAGGAACCACGAGGTCTCGGCGGTGGTGGCCCGCCTCGGCCGGGAGCTCGAGGTGCTCGGCCATGAGCTTCGCATCGAATCTACAGGCGCTCCCCGATTCCTGCAGGTCAACGCGCTCGCGTTGCGCGACAGCGGCGGCGCCAGCGACGGGGCCATCCTCGTCTTCCACGACCTGACCCGCCTGCGGCAGCTCGAGGGGGTGCGCCAGGAGTTCGTGGCCAACGTGAGCCATGAGCTGCGGACGCCCCTTTCGCTCATAAAGAGCGCCTCGGAGACGCTGCTCGACGGGGGCAAGGAGGACCCCGCGGCGCTCGCGCGGTTCCTTGCGATCATCGACAAGCATGCGCACCGCCTGGCGCTCCTGATCGACGACCTCCTGCTGCTGTCGACGCTCGACTCCGGGGGGCTCCGGCTCGACAAGCAGCCCCTGGCGTTCAGGGCCACGGTGCAGGACTCGATCGACGACCTTCAGCCTCGGGCGCGCGCCCGAGGCGTGACGCTCGAGAATTCGGTTCCCGCAGCGCTCGTTGTCCTGGCCGACAACGAGAGGATGCGCCAGGTGATCTCCAACCTTCTCGACAACGCCATCAAGTACGGGCGCGCGGGCGGGAAGGCTGCGGTCGGGGGCCGCATGCTGCCCAACGGCCGGATAGAGATCGCGGTCGAGGACGACGGGCCGGGCATCCCGAAGGAGGCCCAGGAGCGGATATTCGAGCGGTTCTACCGTGTGGACAAGGCGCGTTCCCGGGAGCAGGGGGGAACCGGCCTTGGACTGGCGATCGTCAAGCACGTGATCCAGGCGCACGGAGGCGAGGTCCGTGTGGATAGCGAACCCGGGTCGGGCTCGGTGTTCATCCTCACCTTTCCGCCCGCAGCGCCGACCCAGTGAGGGCCGGGGCGGGTCCCGGCGGCGTCAGAATGCCCGGGAGAGCTCCGCAAAGGCCGCGCCCAGGAGCCCGGTCACGGGAATCGTCAGGACCCACGCCCAAACGATCCGTTCGACGATTCCCCACTTGACGGCGCTCAGGCGCTTGGTCGCCCCGACGCCCATGATGGAGGTTGAGATCACGTGGGTCGTCGAGACCGGAACCGCGAGCGACGAGGCCGCGCAGATCACGAGCGAAGCGGTCGTCTCGGCCGCGAATCCCTGGACCGGCTGCAGCTTGACCAGCCGCATGCCCATCGTCCGGATGATCCGCATCCCGCCGCCCGCGGTCCCCGCCGCCATGGTCAAGGCGCATCCGACGACGATCCACTTGGGCACCTCTCCAAACACGGGGATCCGCAGGAACGAGGCCCAGTCAGGGATGTGCGCGAAAAGCCCCTGGCGCGTCGCCGCGACCAGAGTGAGGGTCACGATTCCCATCGTCTTCTGGGCGTCATTCGAGCCGTGGCTGAATCCCATGAATCCGGCGCTGATGAGCTGCGCCTTGCCGAAGAACGCGGAGACGATCCGCGGGCGGACGCGGCTCAGGCACGCCATGATGCCGCCCATGAGCAGCATCCCGCCGAAGAAGCCCATGAGGGGCGACGCGATCATCGGCAGGATGACCTTGGGCCAGAGGCCTGTCGACCAGCGAAGGACGTCCCAATTGCCGCCGGAACCCGCGAGCGTCGCGCCGCACAGTCCGCCGATGAGCGCGTGCGACGAGCTGGACGGAAGGCCGAGCCACCAGGTGAAAAGGCCCCAGGCGATCGCCGCCAGGAGGGCGCAGAGGACGACGGACGTATTGACCGCATTCGTGTCGACCAGCCCCTTCCCGATCGTCGAGGCGACCGCGGTCCCGGAGAGGGCGCCGACCAGGTTCCAGAATGAGGCCCAGGCGACGGCAAGACGGGGTGTCAGCACCTTGGTGGAAATGACAGTCGCAATCGCGTTTGCGGTGTCGTGAAAGCCGTTGATGAACTCAAACACCAGCGCGGCCACCAGCACGAGGGCGAGAAGCGTCATGGGGCGCTTCGCTTCACGACTGCTTGAGCACCACCTGGACGACGATCATCCCGGCGTTGCGGCACCGGTCGACCGCCTGCTCCACCATCTCAAAGAGCTTCTGCAGGATGACGAACTCCTTTGCCCCGCAGGGCCCGTTGTAGAGCTCCTTCAGTTTCTCCAGCATCACCTTGTCGGCCTCGGCCTCCGCCAACTGCAGCCTGTCGTTGGCCTCGCGGATCGCCTCTATTGTGGTGCCGTGGCGGAGCTGCTTCACCATGAAGACGAGGGCCCCGGCCGCCTGGCTCATCAATTCGGCCTGCCGGATGAACATCTCGTGGGGGACGGTGCCCGGGTAGATCGTCACCCTCTCGACGATCCTCTCGACCTGCTTCGGGATCCGGTAAAGAGCGGAAGAAAGCGCCTCGATGTCCTCCCGGTCGATGGGCGTGACAAAGGTCCTGCCCAGCGCCTCGGTCATGAGGTGGCGGATGCGCTTCTCCTTCCGGCGGGCCTGGATGAAATCGTCGAGGCCCGCGGGCTGCTTCCCCTCGTCGATCTGGCGGAGAAGCTGGACGAACAGGTCGACGCTCACCTTGGCCTCCTCGGCGCCCCCCTCGAGCAGGTCAAAAAAAACCTCGTTTCTCCCGATCAGCCTCTTGAAAAAATTCATTATGGATACTGCCTAGGGTGGCGTTTTACCGATGGCGACGAAAAATGCCGTCCGCGCGCCGTCAGGCGCCTCCCCGAAGCCTCAGCCAGAGGAGGCCGACCCATTCGTGGACCGCGAGCGTGCTCCGCTCGAGCGATTCGCTGTCCCACTTCAGGTCGGCCCACCGGAACTGGGAATTCCCGCGGGACACGAAATCGGCGGGGCATGGGGCAAAGTCGACGCCCGCCCTCCGGAACAGGGCCGCCGCGCGGGGCATGTGCCAGGCGGAGGTCACAAGCGCGACGCGCGCGCCCCCGGCCAGCCGGGCGACGGCGAGCGACTCGTCCTCGGTGTCGAGCGCCGTTTCGACGAGGGTGATCCTCTCCGGGGCGATCCCGAGCGACTCGGCCGCCCTCGCCAGCACGGCCGCGTGGGACGGGCGGCCCGGCTCGGCGGGCCCGCTGACGACCAGCCGCGCGGCCGGGAGAACCCTGAGGAGCCTGGCCGCCTCGACGATCCGGGCAAGCGCCGAGGCCGAGAGCTGCGCGGTGGCCGGGAGCCCGGCCATGTCGCTGTGCCCTGCGCCGAGGACGACGACAAACCGGCTTCCCGCTATCGAGGCCGGAGGCGGGGCATCCGCCGCGATTTCCGGAACCGCCGGGTAGCGCCCCTCCAGGGGCCTGAGGAGCCGGGTGCTCACGGCCTTGTTTGAAAAGAGGAGGAGCAGGACCGCGGCCGAGACGAGGAGCCCGCGCCCGATCCTGGAGCGGCGGGGCGAGCGCGCTAGGAGGAGACCCGACACGAGCAGCGCCAGGCACAGGGGCAGCGGCATCAGCCAGAACGAGACGACCTTCTTGAGCCAGAACACGGCTCAGCTCTGCGGCTTAAGCTGGGCGATGATCTCGCCAAACTCAGGGATGCGCTTGAGGCCCTGCAGGTCGGGGTCGTGGGTCATCCACTCGAAGTCTCGGTAGCCGAGGCGCACGGCGTGGCGCAGGGAGCGCAGCGCGTCCGAATTGCGTTTGCTCAGGGCAAGGCTGCAGGCGAGATTGTAGTGGGCCGTCGCGTTTGCGGGCTGCAGGCGCACGAGCCTCCGGTCCATCCTCAGCCCGTCCGCAATCCGACCGACCTTCGTGTAGAGCCCGCCCAGGATCTCAATCACCTCGACACATTGCGAATCATGCCGGAGCACGGTCTCAAAGAAGCCGATCTCAAAGGTCGTGTCGCGCGGCGTCTGGTCGGACATGGGGGGCGTGCGCTTGCCTCAGCCCTTCTTCGGGCAGCGGCCCGTGTCGCGCAGGGCGTTGCACCGGGCGCTCACCTGCAGGCGCTGGGTTACGGGCGAAAGCCCGAGCTTGGAGGAGACCGTGCTCCCGTACCACTCCATGAACGGGGCGCTGATCTCGAAGATCCGGTCGCAATCGAGGCAGACCACCTGGGCGATCTGGGTGCCCTGCTCGGAGTTGGGCATGTAGAACTTCTCGCCGCTGCCGATGTCGATCTCGCGCAGGAGCGCGCTCCGGGTCATGATGGGAAGCGTGCGGTAGACCGTCGCGCGCGACACCGAGTCGTCGATCGACCGGGCGTAGCTGAGGAGCTGCTCGGCGGTGAAATGCTCCTTGCGGGCGAACGCCGCATCGAAAATGGCCAGCCGCTGGCTGGTCACCCGGAGGCCTTTTTGAGCAAGGAACTTCCTGAATCTTTCCCGGGCCGAAGGAATGCTCACGGCCGGAATTGTCGTTCGCGCCGGGGGAAACTGTCAATTCGATCCCTCGGCCGCGCAAAGGGGGATTGCGCGCTCTCCCGCGTCCGAGCTCAATCGCGCCCGTGCCCGGAATGATCATAGGCGTCCATCCCCTGGCCGGATTTGACAAGATCCTGCACTACAAGGTGCCGGAGCCCCTGCGCGCATTGGCGACCATCGGGTCGCTCGTGAGGGTCCCGGTCGGCCATGCCATGCGCCTAGGCGTGATCGGCGGCGTCGGCCCCCCCGCCGATTTCCCCGTGGACAGGCTCAAGGCGGTCGCCCAGGTCGTGTATCCCTTCCCCGCGCTGACGCCCGACCTTCTCGATCTCGCCCGGTGGATGGCCGCGTACTACGCGGCGCCCCTCGACTCGGTCATCGAGGGAATGATACCGGCGGCCGTGCGCCGCGGCGCGCGGCCGAGGGAGCGCCGGTTCCTGCGGGTCGCCGCGAGGATGTCCGGCGGCGAGCTCGAGGCGCTGGCGCGCAAGGCGCCGGCCCAGGCCAGGCTCTACGCGTTCCTCGAGGGGCAGATCCGGCCGCAGCCGAAGGGGCTCATCCTTTCCCGGACAGGCACGTCGGCGGCGTCAGCCCAGGCCCTCGTGGCGCGGGGGATCCTGCGCGAGGACGTGACGCGCGTCGAGCGCGAGGCGTACGCCGACGACCTTGCGCGCGGCGAGCTGGTCGCGGCCCAGCCCCACGCCCTCAACG
>CALAOT010000017.1 GCA_937889545.1 uncultured Opitutaceae bacterium | reverse complement strand
CCGACTCAGCCTGCGGTTGCGCCGGCCCCTGCGCCGACCGTCGCGCCGCCCACGTCGGGCTGGAACACCATGAGTCCGGTCGGACAAAACGCTTCCGCAGGCACGATAGGTTCGGCCTGGGCATCGGAGCGGCAAGCCGCCGCGCCGCCCGCGTCGAGCTGGAACTCCATGCCCGATCCCAGTGCGATGAAGCCGCCTGCCGGCCTGGGGCCGATCGGCCTGCCCCCATTCGGGGCGTCTGGCATGTCGGCGGATCAACTCGCCCGCGCCAATGGGCCTCAGCCGGTGAGTTACGACGAGGCGAAGGCCGGGGGTGTCATCCGCCGCGTTGCCTGGGATAGCAACAGGTACACGCCTCCGGGCATGAGCGAGTTCGAGTCGAACGCCCGGTACAACAAAGAGGAGGGTCTGAGGCTGTATCTCAACCAAGCCGGCGCACACCGGGGAGGAGGCGGTTCGGGCGCGTCTAATCTGTCGATTCCCGAGCGGATCGCGCTGACCCAGAGCTACATGGGCATCGCCCAAGGCTACGACGCTGGTGACAAGCTCGACCTCGACAGGTACACGGGGATCGCCAAGGCCAATGACGCCAGCCTTCAGACGGGCGTCCTACAGCGAGGCGCGACGGTGGCGGAACGCAAAATGGCGGACGAGGAGAAGAGGTCGGCCTACGACATGAGCAAGGAGCTTCAGGAGCAAAAGGGGTACGACGCCAAGGCGATCACGGGCACGCCTGCGGAAGCGGCTGCGTACCTCGAGAGGCGGCGCGAGATGTTCCCCGGCCTCGGCAATCCGGGTGGCCCTCCGGCAGGTGGGCCTCCGAATCCGAACGCCCCGAAGACTCCGATCCCGCCCATCAGCGACTCGCTCAAGTATGCGCGCCTGTTCGGCTCCGACACCCATGCTGCGGCCGAAAAGGCTGGCAGAAACCCGGATGGCACGCCAATCAAGACCAGCGACGGTGCTGCCGCAACGGCGGTGGCACTGTTCCAGAGCATGAAAGCGCAGCCGGGGGGAGAGCGGAAGTACGCCGAGAACATGGATGCGATCCAGAAGTATCTCGCGCAGAAGCACGGGGACCGCTCGGTCGATCAATACGTCAACCCCGGCTTCTGGTCGCAGGGCTTTTCGGCGATGGGAAACACGTTCGGTAAGCCGTCCGACGCGGAGGTTCTTCAGAGTATGATGCGCGCCCACAACCTTACGCACGGAACGCCTGCCCAGCAGAAATCGGCGCGTCGCTCGAAGTCGCACGCTGTCACGATGGGGATGGATAATTAACGAAGGAGTCGGACTATGGACTTCTCCGACGCGCTCGGCGGGATCGGCACCGTCCTGGACACCCCCCGGCGGCTCTTATACCAGGGCGGCACGGCCCTGGCACGCGCAGGCGGCTACGAGGGGCCGGACATCAATCACTTCGCGGATCTGCTCGGCCAGGCGGGGATGGACCAGGACTCCTGGCTCACCAAGGGACTCGGCTTCGCCGGCGATGTGGCGACCGATCCCCTTACTTACCTCGGCGGCCTGGGCGGACTCAAGGGGGCGCGTGCGCTGCGCGGTACGATCCCCAGCTACGTCGCCCAGGAGGGGAAGGCCGGCGCTTTCGCGGCCGACTCCTTGGCTGGCGCGAGCAAGTTCAAGGCACCGCTGCAAGACGTGAAGGTGGCGAAGAACATGGAGTGGCTCGAACCCGGCGTGATGCCGGCGATGCCCGAGGCGGGCGGCAAAGTGGTGACGACCATGCCGACCGGCGAGGGAAGGCTCTCGGCCGAGTTCACCCGAACCAACGGCCAGACGCCGACCCAACTTCGGGCCGGCCTCCACGACATGACCCAGAACGGCGTGGGTGCGGACTTCGTGAACAACACGGGCGGCTTCTACGACGCCCAGACGAAGACGATGGCCTCTGCCGCCGGCGAGGACGCCGCGCGCAATCTGCGCCACGAGAGGGTCCACGCGATCGTGGACCAGGCCAGCCAGGGCCAGGGGAAGATGGGCGATCTTCCCTACCTCATACAGGCACCCGCGCGGCTCAAGGCGTCGAGCAAGCCGCTGTTGCAAGACGCCGGCGTGATGATGGACGAGTTGGCGGCCCAAACCCTCGAGAACCGCTCGCTCGGCGGCCAGATGAAGGGGGCCATGAGCTACCTCTTCCACCCCGAGAAGAACGCCACCTACACGGGGATGTACAAGGCGGGCGGACTCGACCCGCGCCTGATCTCGGCGTACAGCAGTCTCCCCGGAGCGATGGCCGGCTCGGGCGCTGTCGCCGGTGCCGGCGCTCCGGCCTTCGCCCGGATGCTCGGCGGGGACTAGAAGGGAACAAAGCGCCCGTGGGCGCTTGCAATAGAGGAGGAGGGTGAGGGATTACGCCCTCTCCCACCCGCGAGTGGGCGGACCAAGAACTACGGCTCCTTCACCGACCCACTCGCCGAATCGATGAGCAATCTGGGTTCGGGGACAGGTGAATGCCCTACGATCCGTTCGGGCTGTTCGACGACGGCCCCCTGGCCGAGGCGCGGAAGATGGCGGCCTATGGGCGCAATCCGCTCCTCGCCCAGGCGCAGGGTCCGCCCCCGCTCCCGAAGGAAGAGGCGGAAGGTCTCCTCTCGAAGGTGGCGAACACGGGCCTCGGTGCGCTGCACTACGTCGGCGGCACCATCGACAAGACGTTCGGCGGTCGCGCCTTCCGGGCTGCCATCAGCGGGATGCAGGGCGGCAAATTCGCACCCAGCGAACTGCTCTCGATGCTCCCCTTTTCCGACGCGACCGGATTGACCGACGAGAGCAATCGGGTATCGGGCGAGGACATCCTCAAGCAGGCGGGCGCGCTCGAAGGCGACGGCCAGAAGGGCACGTTCGAGATGCGCGACCTCGCAGGGCCGGCCCTCGAACTCGCCCTCGATCCGAGCAGTTACCTCACTCTCGGCACATCCTCCGCTCTGACCGCAGCCGGCAAGGCGGCGAAGAACGCCGGGATGCTCCCTGGCAAGGCGACCGCACGCATGGCCGGGTTCGCCGCCGGCACGCCCGAGCTTACCGCCCTGGCCGGCAAGATGGCTGTCCCCGAGGCGGACCTGGCCGGCAAGGCGCTCTCGGGCCTTGCCGGCTTCGGCCTGCCGTTCTCCCATCCCGCCGCCATCGTGGGCACGGGCGACACCGCGAAAGCGTTTGCCGGCTGGCTGTCTCAGAAGGCCGAGAACTTGACCTACGGTAAAGTGGGCACGGCCTTCTCGCGCATGTTCGACTCGTCGGTCCACGGGGCCACGACGGCGGCGAACCAGAAGGTCGCGCGCGAAATCTACACCCCAGGCGTGGCGGCTGGCGATGCGGCTGCCTTCGGTCAGCATCTCGAGTTCGGCAAGACGATGGAGCCACTCGGCCTGCTCGATCATGCGCAGGGTCCGGCGCTCCGGGCCACCCTCGAAGACATCACCCAGACGACGGACCCAGCCGTCCTAGCGCTCCGCGACCGTATGCAAGCAGCGAATAGTTTGCGGCAGACCGAGGCGCAAGCGATCGGCCGACCGGGAGCCGAACTCGGCGACCAGTACGCCACCTACGGCTACCGCCAGCAGACGCTCGACGGCGAGGCCACGAAGGGGTACGCCGGGGGACGGCTCAAGGAACTCAACGCCACATCGCCGGCCGAACTGGCACGCCAGGACTCTCTGAGGGATATCCCCGGAGGCACTGGCGGCGTCAACGCCATCGCCAAGGATGCAATCCTGCGCAAGATGATGGACGATGGGAAACCGCTCCTCGCCGCTGAGTACGTTCGGCGACAACACCTGGGGATGGACGCGGCCAGCGACCAGAGGTTATTCGACCTCAAGAACAGGGGAACGAAGCTGAACGTCGGGGAGACGAAAGAGTTGGCAACCCTTCAGAACTCGGCCGCGAACACTCCGCACCTTCTCACGCCGGCCGACCAGTCGCGGATGGATCATCTGACGGGGAGGCCGGCCGTTCTGTCGGCGGTCGAACGCCAGGAGATGAACGCCCTGAACCGAACCTTCGCCAAGGCTCCCCACTTGGCCGACTGGAACCAATCCCTCGATCCCCGGTACTCCGCCGAGGGACTGGACTTCTTCGGCAACCATCCGCTGACCGATCACACCCTCGGCCAGATCGCGCACAACCGCGCCCAGGTCGGTGCGGATGCCGTCCACGAACTCCTGGCGAACAACCTCTCGACGAAGGCCGGTCCCGACACCATCAACGCGATGGAGGCGATCCGCCGCGTCGGACTGAGCAACGAAGTCCAGACGCCAACCGGCCTGGTGGGAGGCCGATCCTACCTCCTCGACAAATTGAAGGGGAAGAACCCCACGGCTTACGCGACCGCTGGCATCGACGATTTGGCGAATCTTCACATCCCCGCCAATCTGGTCGAGGACGCGGCGAAGTTCGCGCAGGTCGTGCGGACTCCCGATGCGCTGAACCCGGTCGTCAAAGCGTGGGACTCGATCACCAATTTGACGAAGGCGGGACAAACCTCCTTGTGGCCCAGCTTCCACGTCCGCAACCTCGTGACCGGCATCTGGCAGAACCTCGTGGGAGGGGCCAGGGATGCTCGCTACGGCGCGCTCGACCCGCGAGCCTGGTCCACACCCTACAAGGATGCGATGGCCATTCGCAACAACGGGGTCATCCAGGGAGCCAAGGATATTCCGTTCTTCGCGGCAAACCATCCTGGTATCACCGACGAGGCGGCAACGCGCCTGATCGCCGAGGGGATGTTCCAGAACTCGACGCGGATCAGCCCCAATAGCACGCAGGCAGGCGAGGCGATCGGGAAGGGACTCCTCGGCGAGCCGGTCCCCATGCACCTTCCGGGGACGGGCCACGAGACGCCGATCCTCGACGTGCTGAGCCCCAAGAAGATTTACCAAAACGCGGTGGACGCCGGCAACGGATCGCTCAACCCGCTGAACGCCGAGAGTATGTTGTCGCCCTTCAATATCCGGGGCGTTGGCAGCACCAAAGAGACCGGCAACGTCTTCGTGAAGACGGGCCAGCAACTCGGGTCCACGGTGGACGATCTCAACCGCATGTCGGCCCACATCGCCTTCCTTCGCCAGGGCGTCGAGCCGGGCGAGGCGACCCTGCGGTCGAAAGCGCTGCACTACGACTACTCCAATCTGACCGACGTGGAACGCGAAGTGATGCGCCGCGTCATCCCGTTCTACTCCTGGACGAGGAAGAACGTGCCCTTCCAGATCGCCGAACTGGCCCAGCGCCCCGGCGGCGTGTCGGGCAGCACGGTGAAGTTCCTCGACAACATGCGCAGCTCGGGCGGCTTCGTCCCCGACAGTGTGTCCGAAGGCATGGCGATCCCGGTGGGGAAAGAAGATGCAACGGGCACATCGCGGTTCCTCACCCATTTCGGTCTGCCGATCGAGGACGCCTTCTCGATGCTGGGGACGGGAGCCAATCCGGTCCAGAGGACCGGCGAGAAGCTCCTGGGCATGGCGAACCCTCTTATCAAGATGCCCGCCGAGATGATCGCGGGCAAGCAGTTCTACTCGGGACGCGCCCTCGACGACCTGTACTCCACCACGGGCAGCCAGCCGGTCGATCAGATCCTCATGAATAGCCCTGCCGCGCGGTTTCTCACCACGGGCCGGCAGATGATGGACCCCCGCAAGTCGATCCTCGACAAGGCCGAGGCGCTCCTGGGACCGGCGAAGATCGCGGACATCGACACGAACAAGGCCCGCGATGTGGCCGCGCGCGACTTCATCGACAAGACGCTGAAGGCCGGCGACATCACCAAGAGCTTCGAGACCCTGTACGTTCCGCCCGACCAGTTGGCGAATATGTCTCCGCAGGAGATGAAGCTCTACCAACTCTACAAGTACATGGAAAAGCAGCGCCAGGCCCAGAGTAAGTCGGCCAAGCAGAACGTAGGAGGTCCGTGATGCGACTACCATCGGCCGGCGCGTCGGCTGGAATCGGCGGGGGATTCGGTGCGGCTCTGGGCGGGATGCTCGGCGCTCCGGGTGCCTCGATCCGCAATATGCTCGACGGACTCACCGGCGGCTCCGGCGACGAGGATGGCTCCGCCTTCATGCGGATGCTGCCCGGCCTTCTGGGCCTCGCCGGCGGCGGCCTCGCCGCTGCGTCGGGCGTCGGTATCCCCCTGGCGATGCTCGCTGCCGGCGGCATCGGCGGGATGGGCCAGGCGGTCGGCCAGGCGAGCGGCGACTCGTCGTTCGACCCCATCTCGGGTCGGGATCTCGGCGCGAAGGCCGGACTCGACCTCGGCTCGATGGGTGGGATGGGCCTCGAGATGGCTCTCGACCCGACCACTTACGCAGGCGGTCTGGGCGGAAGGGCCGTCGGCAATGCGCTCGAGAAGCGTTCGCTCGGCGGTGCGTCCGCCTCGGCGGCCCACGCCCTCGAAGCGCCGGTCGCCGAGGCAGCGGGCCTCGCATCCAAGGCCGAGGCGACGGCCGGCAAGGGGACACTCGAGCAAGCGGCAGCCCACACGCCCAGCGGAGGAGGGCGGAACTCCTGGGAAACCTTCATGGATGAATCGAACGCGGCCAGCAAGGCCGGGTACAAGCCGGAGGTAACAGCCGCGTCGCCGGACTTCCTCAAGGCAGACCCCGCGAAGATCGGCAAGAGCTACCAGAACGTCAACGCGGGACTCAAGGACGACCTCTCCCTCCTGGGCTACGCGAACCCCGGCGCGGGGAACTCGGCCACACTGAACGCCGGCCAGATCCCCGCCTGGGCCGAGAGCCGGGGTGGCTGGCTGATGCCCAGCAAGCAGCGCATGGCCGCCCAGGCCAGCGACGGGGCCGGGGCGGCCATGATGCGCAACCCCGACGCCGTGGCGGCAATGGGACCGAAGATCGACCGCGCCGCCGGCTACGAGGGCTTGATGAGTCAGAAAGTCGGGCCGTCGCCCTCGCTGAACCTCACTGCCGAGGATCTCCTGAGCCAGTCGCAGAAGTTCGACCGCATGAGGGCCGACATTCCGGGTCTGGGCGGTAGCAACGGGCACGTCCCCGTCGCGCAAGGAAGGCAGACATCTCTCGAAGAGTGGCTCAAGCAAATGGCCGAGTCGAAGATCACGGGTCGATACTAACTCAGGAGTTTTCAGTTTTCAGTTTTCAGGAAAGACCCGAACCCTCTTGCGTTTACTGAAAACTGAAAACTGAAAACTAGCAACGAAGGAGCTTCCATGTTTCCCCCGCAACAGTCTCAGGGTCCGCCGATGGGCGGAATGCAGATGCCCCCACAGATGTCGGCCGGTGCCGGTCAGCAAGGGTTCGCCGGCGCGCTGGGCCAAGACCCCAACATCCATCCGACGACGCAGATCGACCCCGCGTTGATTCAGCTCCTGCTCATGCAGATGCAGGATGGTGGACTCGAGGGCGGAATGCAGCCCGAGACGCAGGCCATGATGCCGCTCGATCCGATGGCCGGGATGCAGGGGATCTACTCCCAAGACCCCAACGCCGGCGGCACCGGGATGGCCGGGATGATGGGTGGGATGGGCGGCGGGATGGGGATGATGCAGGGAATGGGGAACTCTCCGGGGGGCAACCTGCCCCCGGCGTTCGCCCAAGCCCAGCAGATGAGCCAGCAGTCCCCGCAGTCGGCTACTCCCTACTGAGGGGTAGCAAGCGCCCACGGGCGCTTGTAAGATGTCTCCTGGCGAACTAAACCTCACCGGGAGAGTTTCGTATGAACGAGTCCATGCAGGGTGGAACGGCCACGCAAGCGCGGCCGACCACCTCCAACACCATTCCGATCGACGACTCGGCGTTCCGCCGCCTTCAGGAGATGCGACGCGGCACCATCAGCAGCGTCAACCCCACCGCGTCCGATGGCTACCTCTCGGTCATGCTCGTCCAACATGCCGGCTGGACGCACTCGCAGACTGCCCTGTTCCTCGGACTGGCCGAACCGGGCGTCCGTTCCTGGAACGAGGCGTTCGAGAAGGGCACCATCGCATCGGGACGGCTCGAACCGCCGGCACCCGCCGCGCTCTGAACCTGTCGCTGAAGGGAGGGGGCAGTTCGCCCCCGACCGCTCTCACCACTTCCGAGGTACAATCGTGAGTCCGACAACTTCCTCCGCTCCTCCTGCCACCGCAACCGTCGCGGTCGGCGCGCTGACGACAGCCATCCCTGCGGCGCACGCCGCCGCCGTCCACGCGGCGATGACGCGGCAGCCGTTCTTCGACGGGCACCGGCTCCTCGGCCTGGGACGTCTGCTCGGCGTGGTCAACACCGCCGTGGTCGCCGATGTCAAGAAGGTCGCGACGACGCCGGGCCTGGCCTCTGTGGTCGCGCCGGTCGAGGCCGCCGTCAGCGCAGCGATACCGGGGGCCGCGCCGATCATGGCGATATTGAGCGTCGTCGCCCAACTCGTCGCCGGCCTCTCCACGGCGGGCGCTGTCGTCCCCGCTGCACCGACGACACCTGCCCCTGCGGGAGCTGCCGCAGCATCGCCGGTCGTGGCTCCGAGCCTCGACATTGCCGGTCTGCTCGCATCGATCGCGGGGACCGCGCTGGCCGGACTCGCGACGCCCGCCGCTCCGGCCACGACACCTACCCCGGCAGCGCCTCTGGCTGCCGGCTCCTGATACCGGCGCACGAAAAGGCCCGGCGATCTCCCAGGATCGCCGGGCCTTTTCGTTTACCTGTCCGGTTAAGAGCCAGCCGCCAGAGGAGCGACAGGGGGCGGAGCGGCTGGCGTCACCTGCGGTCCCCACGTTGCGTCGAGCAGCGTATGAGCGGCGGCCAGATCCGCTGCTTGCAAGGTCGCCCCCGTCACCACGGCTGCTTGATCCGTCGTCGCTTGGTGCTGTGCCCCTGCCAGCGCCGCCGTCGATAGAACCGCCGTGCTGATGAGGCCCACGTTGGTGTCTGCGTCTCCCGAAACTTTCGCGATCGCGTCGAGTACCGATTGCGGTGTCGCCATGTGTTTGACTCCCTGCTTTTGCCAGTTGACCCACCATCTCACTTTAGCTACCAGCCCCATTTTTTTCAATTGTCGCCTCCTTTCCCTCCTCCCCATCCTACGCGCGCACGAAAAAGGGCACCAGGCTACGAGCCTGGTGCCCCACTGCGAGCATCCTTGAATCACCTCGGACTCCGACATCCTATACCGCGACCGCCTCCTCTTCAATCCCGAATTGGCCCATCCAGTCGGAAGATTCCTCTTCCCGACTCTCCACCACCACCGCCGGGGAGAACTTCTTCCGGTTGGACACCTTTGTCCAGGAGCGGACCTTGTCGTCTTCGGGGATGGAATCCGCCAGCGACTTCGCCAGTTCCATCTCGATCCCGGCATCATCGCCGGCCATCGCCGCCAGCCCCTCGCTGCTGAACTGGCCATTGATGGCCCGCGCGGCCACCATCTTCTTGCCCATGAGGGCCATCGCCCGGCTCTGCATGGAGGTTTCGTAGTACAGGAAGCCCACTTCGCAGGGCTTCGTCTGGCCGATCCGCCACGCCCGCCGCGCGGCCTGCATCACCGTGAAGAGGTTGTACCCCGTCTGGTAGAAGAGGATCGAGCAGTAGTTGTGGCCACCCCTCGGCGAGAAGAAGTCGAGGCCCGTCTGAACCAGTTGGGGATGCGACAGGATGACATCGTGGTTCTTGCCGTGCGCCTCGATCCAGCGCTCCCGATCCTTCGGAGGCACCGAGGCCCGCATGACCGCGACTCGCAAGCCCGCCTCCTTCATGAAGCGTTCGAGCCGAGCGAGACAGTCCCTCTTGTCGGTGTAGCAGACGTACACCCACGTCTGCCGGCCGAGCGCCTTCTGTTGCAGCGCGTAGCCCACTGCCGCCTTCTCCTTCGGCCGGATGGGAGTCGGGTCGAGGTTCTCGGGCGTGACGACGTGGACCCAGCACTTCTGGTCGCCCAGACTGTTCTCGTCGTCGTCCCAGTAGCCGATCTCCCCCCAATCGTAGGCGTAGTCGGGGTAGCAGAGCAGGCAGTTGAGCATGACGCCCAGCATTTTCCGGTTGCCCTTCTTGATGAGATCCTTGATGCACGCGGTCAGCGCCTTGTCCACCGCATCGTAGGCTTTACGCTGCTCGTCGTCCATTGCGATGGCCACGGGCGTCTCGGCGTAGTCGGGCAGATCGTCGGCCACTTCGTCGAGCGAGAGAAAGACGCTCTGGCCCAGCAGGTGCTTGAACAGCGTGGGCATGATGCCGGGCCGAACGTAACTCGTCGTCTTGCTCCCCTTCTTCCCGCCCCGCCCCTGGCTGTACCCCTTAATCTTCTCATCCGCCTCGGCGTTCGCGGAAGTCGTCGTCTTCGTCTCGATCCGACCGAAGCGGCGGTTGAACTCCGTCTCGTCCTTCCAGCCCAGCCCCTCCTCGATGAGCGACCCGGCCCCGCCGATCCGGTAGAGCAGCGTGCGGACGTGCCAGGCGTAGCCTCCGACCAGCGTTCCCGTCAGCGCGGCGATCTTCTTGCAGGAACCCGCAATGGCCCCGATGGCGTCCCCTTGGAGGCTGTCGCCGCTCTTGTACTCGTGGGCCTCGTCGATGATCCCCACATCGAAGAACCCCTTGAGCTTCTTCTGGATGAGCCTCGCGGGGCTGTACTTCTTGGGCTTGTCCGTCTCCTGCCAGAGCTGTTCCCCGCAGGTGCGGTACACGCCATCGCCACCCTGGACGGACGCCGTACACTTCCGCCGCGAGGTAGGCCGGCCGTTCTTGACGAACCAGTCGGGACCGGCAGGCTCGGCCTTGTCGCCGGGCTTGATGAGAACCTGGCCACACTTCGGACAGTAGCAGCCGACCATCCCTTTGCGGGTCCGGTAGACGGGCTTCCAGCCGCAGGAGAGCTTGAGGCAGTCGCGACCGATGATGTAGTATTCCGGCCCCATCGGGTAGAGGCCCAGCGCCCTCTTCGCCGCGTGCCGGGTGTGGCAGCGAGGCGCGTTGACGAAATCGTTGTCCAGCCCGTTGTTATGGTCGAGGAGCGACACCTTCTCGCCCCGCTCCTCCATCCCCTTGCACCGAGCGTACTCCGCCTTGAGGAACTCCTGGTGCTGGCGCTGGTCCTTGTACTCGCCGTGCTTCCTGGCCTTCAAGAGGATCTGGGCGTAGTTGTCCACCTGATAGACGATGGCTCCGGGGACCGTGTTGACGATCTCTCGCGTCCACTTCTCGACGAGTTGGCCGGGGCAGACGACGACGACGCGGTAAGCGCGAGGACAGGCGGAGCGGAACAGCGCCGGCGAATGGAAGACGATGGGCTTTCCCTTCACCTGGCCCTTCAGGCCGAGGACGCCGAGGCGGACCTTGGCCATCTGGGCCTCCCGAGTCGGATTGTTCGCGACGTTGTACACGTCGCCGAAGGTCGATACCTGGCCCTTCCACGCTTCGGCAGGCATCGAGCGGTAGCAGGCGAAGTCCCACTGGTAGGCAGGGGTGACTCCGGGGACGCCATTGCAGATGCCTCCGTTCGTGGCCCAGGTCTCGCCGGCCCACTCGAACGTCTTCGCATTTCCCTTGCTCTTCTTGTCGTCCTGGTGGCATCGCGACTCATGGACGGTCTTCATCGTCCAGGGATCGACGGGGATGATCTCCAACCCCTCGCCGTACTTGTCCGAGTATTCGATCTCGAGCGGCTGGGCCTTGCGGGATAGGAAGGCGTGGCAGGCAACCTCGGCCATGAGAGTTTTTCCACAGCCCATTTCGGCCACCATGAGGCAGGACTTCGCCCGCTTCCACTGCTTGGCCACCGCCTCGACGACGTGGGCCTGGGCGTCGAACGGCTTGCGGATCAGGGAGGGCATGGACGCGGCGTCCCGTCCGGGGACGTGCAGGGGGTCGAGCGTGTCCCTCGCCTTGGCCGCGAGGAGATCGCCGTATTGTTCCAGGAACCCATCGAGATTCGTGCAATCGAAGCTCATCATTACCTCTTGCATTGTTGTTGTGACTGTGTACAAAGAGGTCAACCCGTGGGGATCTCATCACTCATCCACGGGCTGACCTTCCTGCATCCGCCGAAGTTGGGCGTTCGGCGGGTTCTCCGGGTTGTCGGGCCAGACGGAGGAGAGTCCGTCTGGCCCATTCCCTTTCTCAGGCCGACTCGGCGATCGGCGTGGGCGTCAGACCCAGCACGGCCTCCGGCACGCCGGCATCCTGGGCGGCATCCGA
>CALAOT010000016.1 GCA_937889545.1 uncultured Opitutaceae bacterium | reverse complement strand
ACGGTCCCGATCGAATCCCAAGAAGCCCGTCGCCTTTAGGCGATGGGAGTGTCACATGACGGGAGCCGGGCCCTAGCCCTTGCCGCCGCCGGCGCCCGACGAGGTCGATGCGCCCGGAGCGGGCGCCGCTGCCGGGGCTCCGCCGGCCGCTCCCTGGTTGGCCGCGCGCATCAGCTGCTGCATCTGCTGCTGGGCCTGCTGCTGTTGCTGGACCTGCTGGAGGACGGCGAGCTGCGGCGCGGAGAGAACGCCCTGGGCCTGGGCGAGGGCGTTGTCCGTGACCCGCGCGTTGCCGCCGCCGTTGACGATGGCCATCAGGCCCGGGCCCGCATCGCCGCCGTTGCCGGTCCCCGCGGTGCCGCTGCCGGCGCGCTGGGGCTGGTTCTGGGCGAGGAGGGAGATCATCGCGCTTGCCTGGTCGTCGGTGAGGGGCGTCTGCGTGTAGCTCAGCTGCTGCTGCAGGGTGTTGACGACGTTCCTCTCGGGGAGCGTCTGCTGGTACTGCTGGTACTGCTGGTAGCCCGCGTCGCCGAGAGCCTGCTGGATGTTCTGGTCGACCTGCGAGACCGCCTGGTTCATCAGGGTCTTGAACCCGTCCGGGTCGGTCCTCGGGTTGATGCCCTGCTCGCGCGCCGCCTGCAGGACATCCATCATCGCCTGCTGCTTGTCCGCGAGGAGCGACTGGAACTGCGCGAGCTGGTCCGGGCCCAGGCTGAGCGACTTGAAGAGCGGGCCGTAGGTCTGGCTGATGCGGCCCTTCACCTGGAGGGCGAGGAGCCGCTGGAATTCCGGATTGCCGGCCATTTCGGCGAACGCGCCGAACCGGCCGCCCGGCCGGCCCCCTGCGCCGTTCGCCGGGCCGTTGTCCCCGCCGGCGCCGTCGCCCGCGAGGTCTCGGTCGGGACCGCCGCGCCGGCCCCGCAAGGCGGCGATCCGGTCCTCGAGCGACCGGATCGTCTTGCGGGCATCCGCGAGCTGATTCCTTAATGTAACATTATCGGCGTCAGCAAGTTGAGCGCGAATGTCGATCAGCTCGCGGTACTGGTGCCATGCGAGCGCCGCAGTTGCCGCCGCGACCAGGGCCAGGATCGCGATGAGGGTGTTCTTGGGAGATTTCAAGTTGGTTGCTGCGGTGATTAGACGCAGCGCCGGCGCGAAGGTTGCCGGGCGATTGCGGTCCCCGGCTCCCCTAGGCTTGCGGCGCCTTCGCCTTCGGCCTTCGGCCCCGTGGCGGGGCATTCGGGTCCTTGGGCGGGCGCGGGGCGAACTCGAAACCGGTGCTTCCGTCCTCCTTGAGCACGATGAATGCATTGAACGGTCTCCTCGTGCGCATGCTCCAGAACTTGTCGAGCAGGTCGGTCTTTCCGGTCTCCAGCATCTTCAGGAACTGCTCGCGCGGGATGTCGCGCGACAGGATCCGGCGCGAGCAGCGCGCCAGGATCTTGTCCTCGCCGTTCTCCACGCGCCTGACGACGTAGCTCTGGGGGGTCTCATACACGTGCGAGCCGGCGCCGAACCGCGCGGCCGGGGCGTCGGCCACCGGCTCAAGGCCGGTGAAGTCGATCTTGACCGCCCCGCTGGCGTCCCTCTGTCCGTCGAAGAGGAACTCGGCCTTCTTCTCCTCCTTGTTGTAGCGGAGCACCGCGCTGAAGGGCCTGCCGGCCTTTGAGCGGAATCCGTCCAGGGGGCCGATCTGGCCCTTTGCCAGGAGGTCCCGCACCTCGGACTCATCCATCTTCCGGTTTCCGATGACCTTGTAGATCATGAGCTCGCCGTCCCTGGACTTGTACCCGCGGAGCGTCTCGATGAGCGGCTTGCCGTCGGTGGGCGAGATGATGTCCGTTACGCGCGCCGCCGAGTCGTCCTCCTCGAAGCTCTTCACGCGCTTGATGATGCCCTTTGTCGTGGCGATCACCTCGGCCATGAACTTCTCGCGCGGAAACTTCCCGTGCTCCATCTGCCGGAGCTTGAACTCCCATTCCCCGGTCATGTCGGGGCTCGTGACCTCCTCGGCCTTGACCGCCGCCAGGAACTGGAGGATCTGCTCCGCCTTCGCGGTAGGAACCAAATCGCGCTGCTGGCGCTCCACATAGCGGGTGTTGACGAGCCCGTCGATCGTCTCGGCGCGCGTCGCCGGGGTGCCTAGCCCGTGCTCCTTCATCGCCTCCGCGAGCTCCTCGTCCTCCACGAGCTTCCCGGCCCCCTCCATGGCGGAGAGCAGCGTGGCCTCCGTGTAGCGGGGCGGAGGCTTGGTCGCCTCCGCCTGGAGCTGCGCCGACACCGTCGTGGCGCGGGGCGGCGCGCCGTCCGCCGGGTCGAGGGCCGGGAGGGCCTTCGAATCCGGGGAGTCGTCGTCGACGGTGGTCCTCCCGTAGACGGCCAGCCAGCCGGGCGACGTGAGCACCTTGCCCTCGGTCTTGAAGGCGTGGCCCTGGACGGTGCTGGTCCGCGTCGTGATGTCGAACTCAGCCGGAGGATGGAAGACGGCGACAAAGCGCCGGGCGATCATGTCGTAGACCTTCGCCTCCATCTCATCGAGCAGCTTGTGCTCGTGGACGGTGGGGATGATCGCGAAGTGGTCCGAGATCTGGGCGTTGTTGAAGATCCTCTTGTTCGGCGCCAGCCATCCGGCCTCGAGCACCCTGGACCCGTGCAGCGCCAGGTCCCCGTGGAGGTTGGAGAGGATCTGCCTGCAGGTCGGGATGTAGTCCTCGGGCAGCGCGCGCGAGTCCGTGCGCGGGTAGGTGATCATCTTGTGCCGCTCGTAGAGCGCCTGGGCGAACTGGGACGTGCGCCGGGCGGTCAGCCCGAAACGGTTGTTCGCCTCGCGCTGGAGGGTCGTCAGGTCGTACAGCCGCGGGGAGACCTGCGTGCTGGCCCTCTTCTCCTCGGACACCTCCGCCAGCGGGCCCGCGGCGCCGGTCCCGCCCGTGCAGGCGGCGTAGACCGCCTCGGCGTGCGCCTTGTCCCAGATGCGGTCTATCCGGTCGTGCTCGTCCGTGTCCGCCCGCTTGAAACCGGGCCGTTGGTAGACGCCCTCGTAGGCGCCCCTGGCAATCTTGAATTCGGCGGTCACCCTCCAGTACCCGCGCGGCTTGAAGTTGCGGATCTCGAGCTCGCGCGCGTAGACGATCGCGAGGGTCGGCGTCTGGACGCGCCCGACCGATGCAACGTTGCCGGCGCGCGATCCGAACATGCGCTTCGTCAGCGCCCGGGTCCCGTTGATCCCGATCAGCCAGTCGCTCTCGCTGCGGCACCGGGCCGCGTCGGCGAGGCCGCGCATCTGCTCCCCGTCCCTGAGGTTGACGAACGCCTCGCAAATGCCCTCCTGCGTCATCGTCTGCATCCAGGCCCGCTTCACCGGGAGCCGGCACTTGCACAGCTGGTAGATGTACGTGAAGATGAGCTCGCCCTCGCGGCCCGCGTCGCAGGCGTTGATCACGAGCCCGATGTCCTTGCGGCCGAGCAGCTTCTTCAGGAGGTCGAACCGCGCCTTCGAGTCCTCTATCGGCTTGAGCTCGAATTTCTCGGGGATGATCGGGAGGGCCTCCAGCCTCCAGAATCCGAACTTCTTCTTGTCGATGTCCTCCGGCATCTGGAGCTCGACAAGGTGCCCCACGGCCGAGCTGATGACATAGTCGTCGTTTTCAAAGTGGTCCCCCTTCTTGGGGATTTTGCCCAGGGCGCGCGCAAGATCCGCCGCGACGGACGGCTTCTCCGCGATGATGAGTGACTTCATGAAGCCGCGAGCCGATAGGCCCCGCGGGCCGAGATTTCAAGGTTTTGTTTTACGGGCGCCCCCTTAGGACCCGGCTTTCGGGGTCTCCGCAAGGGCGCTGTCGAGGGCCGCGACCAGAACGGCGATCGTGGCGTCGGTCTCGTCGCCCATGTTGGAAATGCGGAACGTCTGGCCCTTGAGCTTGCCGTAGCCCCCGTCGATCACGAGCTGGTGCTTCGCCTTCAGGACCTTGTTCAGGGCCGGCAGGTCGTAGTCCAGGGTGTTCGCAAAGCAGTTGAGGGTCACGGATCCGTGGCCCTCCTTGGGGAAGAGCTTGAAGCCCCTGGCGAGCCCCCAGTCGCGGACGGCCCTGTTGAGCCTCGCGTGGCGCGCGTAGCGGGCCTCGGTGCCCTCGGCGCGGATGTCCTCGAGCTTCGACTTGAGCGCGTAGATGATCGGGATGATCGGCGTGCTCGGGGTCATCCCGTTCTCGTGGTTCTTCTGGAACTCGAGAAGGTCGAAGTAGTAGCCGCGGTCGGCGACGTCCTCGGCGCGCTCGAGCGCGCGCTTGGAGACGGAGACCAGAGAGAGGCCCGGGGGGAGCGCGAGCGCCTTCTGCGAGCCGGTTATCATGATGTCGATCCCGAGCTTGTCCTTCGGGATGGGCATCGCGCTGAAGGAGCTGACCGTGTCGACGATCGAGATGACTTCGGGGAACTTGCGGATGACCGCCATCAGGGCCGGAAGGTCGCTCATGCACCCGCACGAGGTCTCGTTGTGGATGAGGGTGACGGCGTCGTACCCGCCTTTGGCCAGTTCGCCGCGCACGGCCTCCGGGTCGACGGGCTGGCCCCACTCGAACCGCAGGGGGGTGGCCTGCTTGCCGCAGCGCAGGGCGACGTCGTTCCACTTGTCGGAAAACGCCCCGTTCATGCACGTGAGGACCCGCTTCTTGACCACGTTGCGTATGGAGCCCTCCATCGCACCCCACGCGCTGCTGGTCGAGAGGTACACCGGGTCCTTGGTCCCGAAGAGGGACTGGAGGTCGGGCTGGAGGGAGCGATAGAGCGCGACGAAGTCCGAGCTTCGGTGCCCGATCATGGGCTGCGCCATGGCGCGGAGCGTCTTCTCGGAGACGGCGATTGGGCCCGGAATGAAGAGTTTGTAGGCCATGGGGGTTCCGCGTAACCTAGTGAAAACAGTTTACGCGGGCCGCGGCGTCAACCTTCATTGCCGCTGGCACCGTACCCGGTCCCGCCCCATGCCGCTCTCCTGGCTCAAACGGAAATACCAGACATTCGAGCTGTACACGGTCGACGTCGTGCTCGGGCGGCGCGCCGACACGGGGGCGGCCATCTTCGGGGTGCTCCTGCAGACGCTGTCCTGGCTGTTCAGCAGCGGGGTCCAGCTGCGCCTATGGCTCTACCGCAAGAGGATCCTGCGCGACCACCCCCTGGGCTGCCTCGTGGTCGTGGTCGGCAACCTGACCGTGGGGGGGACGGGCAAGACCCCGGTGGTGGAGAAGTTTGCGCGCGCGCTGCGGGACCGCGGGCGCAAGGTGGCGATCCTGAGCCGGGGCTACAAGAGCAAGACGCCGCCGATCTGGAAGAAGGCCTGGTACGCGATCACCCACACCGACGAGCCCCCGCCGCGCGTCGTGAGCGACGGGCAGGACATCTTCCTCGACAGCGAGGAGGCGGGCGACGAGCCGTACATGCTCGCGCGCAACCTGCCCGGCGTCGTCGTCCTCGTGGACAAGAACCGCGTGAAGGCGGGCGCCTACGCGATCAAGAGGTTCGGCTGCGACACGCTGGTCCTGGACGACGGCTTCCAGTACCTCCCCCTCAAGGCCAGGCTCAACCTGCTGCTCGTCGACAAGACCAATCCGTTCGGGAACGGGCACCTGCTGCCGCGGGGCATCCTGCGCGAACCCGTGAAGCACCTCCGCAGGGCGAACTACATCTTCCTCACCAAGTCGAACGGCCGGAGGGACCCCGAGCTCGAGGCGGTCATCGCCCGGCACAAGCCGGACGCCGACCTCATCGAGTGCGTGCACAGGCCCCAGTACCTGCAGCGGATGGACGCGAAGCCGGGCTCGGCGGACGGCCGGGAGCCGCTTTCCTGGCTCAAGGGCCGCCGCGTCTTCGCGTTCAGCGGGATAGCGACGCCCGAGAGCTTCGAGAAGTTCCTGCGCGACCTTGGGGCCCTTCTCGTCGGCCGCGAGAGGTACCTGGACCACTACCGCTACACTCCGGAGGACCTGGGGGAGCTCTATGACGCGGCGGAGCGCGAGCATGCGGATTGCCTCGTGACGACGGAGAAGGACGCGGTGCGGATCTCCGGCGCGGCCGGCAGCCCCCTTCCCGTCTACTACCTGCGCCTCGAGATCGAGATCATTCGGGGCGCCGCCGACTTCGACGAGGCCGTGGGCCGCATCTGCTTCCCGCAGAACGCACTTGCCGGGAGCGCCCCGGCGGACGTTATTGACTCATCCAAATGATCATCGACCCCAGGTTTGGACAGCTTGCCGAAGGACTCACGGGATTCTCGACCGCCCTCAAGAAGGGCGAGAAGGTCCTCATCGACGCGTACGACGTCCCCGACGCGATGGTGATCGCGCTCATCCGCGCGGCGCGCGCGAGGGGCGCGATCCCGTTCGCGCAGATCAACCGGGCCCGCGTCGGGCGGGAGATAGCGCTCGGCGCCGAGCAGGCGCAGTTCGAGGCGCTCTGCGAGATCGAGCTAGCCCGGATGAGGCAGATGAACGCGTACATCGCGCTGCGCGGGTCGGACAACATCTTCGAGGCCGCGGACGTGCCCTCCTCCCGGGTGCAGCTGATCAGCCGGATCATGAAGCCCGTCATCGACCAGCGCGTCAACAAGACCAAGTGGGTCGTGCTGCGGTGGCCGACGCCGGCCATGGCCCAGCAGGCGGCGATGAGCACCGAGGCCTTCGAGGAGTTCTACTTCAAGGTCTGCACGCTCAACTATGCGCGGATGAAGCCCGGAATGAAGGAGCTCGCGCAGCTGATGCGCCGCACCGACCAGGTGCGCGTCACCGGCCCCGGCACGGACCTGCGCTTCTCGATCAAGGGGATCGGGGCCAGGGAATGCGGCGGCCAGTACAACATCCCGGACGGGGAGGTCTTCTCATGCCCGGTCAGGGACTCCGTGGAGGGCTTCGTCCAGTACAACGCGGCGTCCGTCTACCTCGGGCAGCAGTTCGACAACATACGCCTCGCCTTCAGGAAGGGGCGGATCGTGGAGGCGACCTCCAACAACACCCGCCGGCTCAACGAGATCCTCGACAGCGACGCGGGGGCCCGGTTCGTGGGCGAGTTCGCGATCGGGTTCAACCCGCACATCCTCGAGCCGATGCGCGACATCCTGTTCGACGAGAAGATCGCCGGGTCGTTCCACTTCACCCCCGGCCAGGCCTACGAGGACTGCGGCAACGGGAACAAGTCCCAGGTCCACTGGGACATGGTGTGCATCCAGCGGCCCGACCACGGCGGCGGGCAGATCTGGTTCGACGGCAAGCTGGTCCGCAAGGACGGGCTGTTCGTCCCCAAGGCGCTCCAGAAGCTCAACCCCGCCTACCTGCTGGCGGGCTGAGCGCGGGCCCCATCGACGAATGCGGGTCCGCCGGGCATGATGAACCCCGATCCGTCAGGATCCTTGGATGCCTTTGTCCAGGCGCTCCCGAAGACGGAGACCCACCTCCACATCGAGGGCGCGCTGCCGTACGACGAGCTGCTGAGGACGCTCGACCCCGCCGCCTACGCGGCCGACCCCGAGTTCCGCCGGAAGTCCCACCGGTACCCGACGTTCCCCGATTTCGAGCAGACGCTCCTCAGGCACGCGCTGCCGTGGTTCACGTCCGCGGAGCGCTACCACGAGGCGGCCCGCGTGATCTTCGCGGGCCACGTCCGCCAGAACGTGCGGTACGTCGAGACGAGCTTTCACCTCCACGTCACGGAGTTCATCCGCGTCCCCGGCCCCGTGATCATCGACGCGATCCTGTCCGCGGCGCCGCCCGGGCTCGAGGTGCGCGTGTTCGCAGGGATGCTCCGCAATGCCTACTCGGGCCCCCTGCGCGAGGCGATCGACGGGATGCACGCCTGGGAGGGGCTGTCCGGCGTCGACCTTCACGGCTTCGAGCAGATGCCGACGGAGCCCTGGTCCTTCGGCGTCTGGGAGCGGATGAGGAGGGAGGGAAAGGTGACGAAATGCCACGCGGGCGAGTTCGACGGGCCGGCGCGGGTCCGCGAGGCGATCCAGCAGCTCGGCGTCCGGCGGGTCCAGCACGGGGTCCGCGCGATCGAGGATCCCGCGGTCGTGGCGCTCGCCGCGGACACGGGGGTCACCTTTGACACGTGCCCGCTGAGCAACGTGCGCCTTCGCGTCGTCCCGGACATCGCGTCGCACCCGATCCGCCGGCTGATGCAGGCCGGGGTCAACTGCACGGTCAGCACGGACGATCCGCTCTGCTTCGCCAACTCGGTCAACGAGGAATACGCGGCCCTCGTTGCGGAGGCGGGCTTCACGCGTCCCGAACTCGCCCGCGTCGCCCGGAACGGCTGGTCCGTGGCCGACATCGCGGAGCCCGACAGGCGCAGGTGGCTCGCCGAGATCGACAGGATCGCCGGCGCGTGAGCACTCTCCAGAGGATCGAGATCGCCGGCGGCGTCCGGCACACCCGCGCGGACAAGGCGCTCGCTTCGGCGTTCCCCGGCCACAGCCGCGTCGCCTTCCAGAGGGCGTTCGACGCGGGGCTGGTCGCGCTGCGGGGGCGCCCGATCAAGCGCTCCGCGACGGTGCGCGCAGGCGACGTCCTCGAGTTCTCGCTTCCCGAGGTCGTGCCGGCGCAGCTGAGGGCGGTCGACCTCCCGCTGGACGTCCTGCACGAGGACAAGTGGCTGCTCGCGATCGACAAGCCCGCCGGGATGGTCGTCCACCCGGGGGCGGGCACGCGCGAGGACACCCTGGTCCACGCGCTGCTCGCGCACTGCGCCGGGAGCCTGAGCGGCGTGGGGGGCGTGGCGCGGCCGGGGATCGTCCACCGGCTGGACCGCGAGACTTCGGGCGCCATCATCGTCGCAAAGACCGACGAGGTGCACCGCGGCCTGGCGAGGCAGTTTGCCGCGCGCACGGTGGTGAAGGAGTACCTTGCGCTCGTGGCGGGGGTTCCCCGCCTCATGAGCGGCTCGGTCCGCAAGGCGATCGGGCGCAACCTGAGGCAGCGCCACAAGATGGCCGTCGTGGATGAGGCTGGGGCGGGGCGCGCCGCATGGACGGACTGGGCGGTCGTCGAGCGCTTCGGGGACCTGGCCGCGCTTGTCGCGTGCACGCTCCACACGGGCAGGACGCACCAGGTCCGCGTGCACCTGGCCTCGATGGGCCACCCCCTCCTGGGCGACGCCGCCTACGGGTGGAAGGCGAACGCGAGAATGAAGCGCCAGCCCGGAAGGGTGATGCTCCATGCCGGGCGGCTCTCGCTCGTGCACCCGGGGACGGGAAAGACCCTGGATTTGCGAGCGCCGCTGCCCGCCGACTTCAGGGCGCAGATCAAGGCCCTTAGGGAGTCCTGAAGGGGCGCGCCCCCCGCGGCGCCCGCAGGCCCCCTCCCAGGCGCCGGCGGACGCTTCCGCCAGCTCACTTGAGGAGCCCGGCTGCGATGCCCCAGCGCAGATTGCGGAGCGAGTGGTGGAAGGCCTGGATGGCGCCCAGGTCGGCCAGCGCCAGAAACGTCGCGAGCGCCGTCGGGAAGACGTCGGCGCGGGCGGGGGGAAGGCCCTGGATCCGCCGCCGCGCGGCCAGGTCCAGGGGGCCCAGCTCCGCAAGGAGCTCGCGCAGCAGGGAGACCTTGACCAGGGCGCTCTCCCGCTCGAGCGGCACGCCGCGCCGTGCCGCCGCAACCGCGCGAACCGTGGTCAGGGTGCCCCCCGTCCCCACGACCGCGAACCCGGGCGGGACCGGCAGGGAGAAACCGGACCGGCGGAGGGTCTTCCTCACGTGGCCGCCGATGGCCAGCGCGTCCGCCTCGTCGAACGGCGCGGAGGGCCGGGCGACAAACATCTCCAGGAGGCGCACGCAGCCCAGGGGAAGGCTCGCGGCTCGCTCGAGGGCCCGGTCGCGGAACGAAAGGCACTCGAGGCTGCCTCCCCCCAGGTCATAGACGTGAAAGTCGCGGAGGGACTGGAGGGCGGGGTCGGTGGCGAGCCCCCGCCCGATGAGATCCGCCTCCTCCAGGCCCGCGAGGATCCGGGGCTCCAGGCCGGTCGCGGCCCGTGCCAGGTCGAGGAACTCCCGCCCGTTCGACGCGTCGCGGACGGCGCTTGTCGCGACGGCGTCGATCACGTCGGCGCCCAGCCGCCTGGCCTCGGACACGAGGCCCGCGACCGCGGCAACCCCCTGTTCCATCGCCTGTCGGCCGAGACGGGGCCGATCCGAGCCGATCCCCCCGCTGATCCGGACGTCGAGCGTGCGGGTCGCGACCTCGACCAGGGGCCCGCCGGGCGCGCGGGCCGCGACCAGGAGCTTGATCGAGTTGCTTCCGATGTCGACGACGGCGACGCGCATGGCCCGGGGCGGCCTACAGCCGGTAGTCGGAGGGCGCGACGAGCAGCGTGAACTCGCCCTTCAGGCTCGCGCCGGTCACCTGGTCCCTGACCGCGCCGGCCGGACCCACCCAGAATGTCTCGTGCACCTTGGAGACCTCCTTGGCCACGCAGACGACCCGGTCGGGCCCGAGGGACGCGACGATGTCGTCCAGGGCCTTGGCGATCCGGTGGCAGCTTTCGTAGAGGGCGATCGTGTAGCCGAAGTCCCGGTGGCTTCCGAGGAACGCGAGCCTTGCCGACGACTTCGGCGGCAGGAACCCCGCGAACAGGAACCCGTTCGTCGGGAGGCCGCTGGCGCTCAGCACCGCCGCGAACGCGACCGGGCCCGGAACGGGGACGACGGGAAGCCCGCGCCTGCGGCACGCGCGCACCACGCGAAAACCCGGGTCGCTCATGCCGGGCGTGCCGGCGTCGGTCGCTAGGGCGACGGAGCGGCCAGCGGCGATGGACTCGGCGAGGCGCTCGGCGGCCTCGGCCTCGTTGTGCTCGTGGTAGGACACGAGCTCCTTGCGGATCCCGAGCCGGGCGAGGAGCGCCCCCGTGGTGCGCGTGTCCTCGCAGGCGACGATGTCGGCGGACCCCAGGATGGCGCGGGCGCGCCCGGTCAGGTCGGCGAGGTTGCCGATCGGCGTCGATACGACATAGAGATGGCCTGGCAGGGCCTCGAGCGACGGGTTACTCGGCTCGGGACTCAATGCACATTGCTTCCGCTGCCGGTCATCCCGGGGATCTGCCCCTCCCAGTCGGCGGGGCGGTTCCAGGGGATGGACGAATCCGACGGCGCGTCGGTCGTGCATCCCGCGAGAAACGCGCCGCAGGCGATGAGGAGCAGCGCGACCGCGCGTTTCATGGGCGAATTCATTCTGGTGCGGAAAATACGCGGGCGCCGCGCAGATGCAAGTCGGCTCTCGTCAAATGGCGTAGGTCGATTTGAACCAAGGGTCATGGGAAGCCTTGCGCACCGGGCCGTTGGCCGCCAGGTGCTCGAGGATCTTGTGCGCGATCTCGGGGTCGCCGCCCGCCTCGCGGGCGGCCTCCTCGGCGGTGAACGGCTTGCCCGGGGCGGCCCTCAGCGCCGCGACGATCCGCTGCTGGAGGGCGATCACGCCGCCGGCCGCCTTCTTGCCCGCCTCGACCCCGGGCTGGTCGTAGGCGTTGACCCCCACGAGGGCGGCGTAGAGCCCGACGACTCGCTCGTAGAGAGCGACAAGCATGCCCACCGAGCGGGCCGACACCTCGGAGAGCGTGAGGGTGACCGACCAGCGGTCCTTCTCGCTCAGGGCGTCGCGCGTGCCGAGGCAGAAGCCCTGGAGGTAGTCGCCGCTCGTGACGCCCGGCTCAACCTCGAGGTCCTTGCCGGCGCGGTCCTTCATGACCTCGATGAAGGTCACGAAGAAGTTGTTCACGCCGTCGCGCAGCTGCTGGACATACGCGTGCTGGTCGGTCGAGCCCTTGTTGCCATAGACCGCGATGCCCTGGCTGACGGCGCGCCCCTCGAGGTCCGACCCCTTGCCGAGCGACTCCATCACGAGCTGCTGGAGGTAGCGGGAGAAGAGCATCAGGCGGTCCTTGTAGGGCAGCACGACCATGTCCTTCGCGCCGCGACCTCCCGTCGCGAAATGCCACATGAGCGCGAGGAGCGCCGCCGGATTCTCCCGGGCGACGGTCCTGCGGGTGACGGCGTCCATCGCCGCGGCCCCCGCGATCATCGAGTCGATGTCGAAGCCCTGGAGCGCGGCGGGCAGGAGGCCCACGGCGGAGAGCTCGCTCGTGCGGCCCCCGACCCAGTCCCACATGGGGAAGCGGGCGAGCCATCCCTCCTTCTTGGCGAGCTCGTCGAGCCTCGAGCCTGCGCCCGTGACCGCAACGAAGTGCGCGGGGCAGGAGAGCCCCGCGGCCTTGAACGCGGCGGCGGCCTCGAGCTGGCCGTTGCGCGTCTCCACGGTGGATCCGGACTTGGAGACGACGACAACCAGCGTCCGCGCCAGGTTTGTCCCGATCTCGGCCAGCACGTAGTCGAAGCCGTCGGGATCGGTGTTGTCGAAGAAATGGGGCTTCATCCGGTCGAGGCGGGGGGTGCCCAGGGCCTGGCTCACGAACTGCGGGCCCAGGGCCGAGCCGCCTATCCCGATGACCAGCAGGTGGGTCAGGTTCCCCTTGGGCCCGGTGATGGCGCCCGAGTGCACCTTGGCCGTGAACTTCTTGACCGAGGCGATGGTCGAGGCGACCTCCGTCGCGATCTCGCCCGTCGGGGCGAGCAGGGGGGTGCGCAGCCAGTAGTGGCCGACCATGCGCTTCTCGCTCGGGTTCGCCAGGGCGCCCTTTTCAAGCGCGGCCATGCTGGCGAAGGCCCTTTGGATGGGGGCCTCCATCGAGTCCATGAAGCCGCCCGGAAACGGGATCCGGCTGATGTCCAGGGAGATCCCGAGGGCGTCGTTGTGGTAGAGGTATTCCTTGTAGCGGTTCCAGCTCATCCGAAAAGGTTCCTGTCGGTGACCGCCCCCTCGGACGCGCTCGTCACGAGCCTCGCGTACTTTGCGAGCGCGCCCCGGCTCGCCCGGGGCTTCCTCGGCCTCCACGCCTTGAGGCGGGCCCTCATCTCCCTGGGGGCGAGGCCGAGGTCTATCGTGTTGGCCACGGCGTCGATCGCGACCGGATCGCCGTTCGCCACGACGGCGATGGGCCCGCCCACGGCGGCCTCGGGGGTGATGTGGCCGACCACGAATCCGTGGCTGCCCCCGGAGAACCGTCCGTCCGTGATGAGCGCGACGTCCTTTCCGAGGCCCTTGCCGACGATGGCGCTGGTCGGGGACAGCATCTCGCGCATTCCGGGCCCGCCCACGGGTCCCTCGTTGCGGATGACGACCACGTGCCCGGCCTTCACCCGGTTGCCCATGATCGCCTTAAGCGCGGCCTCCTCGGACTCGAACACGATGGCCCTGCCGGAGAACCGCAGCCCCTCCTTGCCGGTGATCTTCGCGACGGCGCCGCCGGGGGCCAGGTTGCCGCGCAGGATGCGCAGGTGGCTGTCGCGCTTGATCGGGTCCGAGAACGGGCGGATGACGTCCTGGCCGGCGGGGTAGGGCTTCACGCCGCGCAGGTTTTCGGCGACCGTCCTGCCGGTGACGGTCAGGCAGTCCCCGTGGATGAGGCCCCGGTCCAGGAGCATCTTCATCAGCGGGGGCAGCCCCCCGATCCGCACCAGGTGCGCCACCCCGTATTTCCCCGACGGCTTGAGGTCGGCCAGGACGGGGACGCGCCTGCCGATCCGGCTGAAATCGTCAATCGAGAGCCTCGCGCCCGCCTCGTGGGCGATCGCCAGGAGGTGCAGGACCGAGTTGGTCGATCCGCCGAGCGCGATCACGACCGCGATGGAGTTCTCGAATGCCTTCCGCGTGAGGATGTCCCTCGGCCGGATGCCCGCCTTCAGGAGCGCCAGCGCCGCCGCGCCGGCCCTCCGGCAGTCCTCGCGCTTCTCCGGCCCGACGGCCAGCTGCGTCGAGCTGTTCGGAAGGCTCATTCCCAGGGCCTCGATCGCGGAGGCCATCGTGTTGGCGGTGTACATCCCGCCGCACGAGCCGGCTCCCGGGATCGAGCAGACCTCGACGGCGTGCAGCCCCGGGCCGTCCAGCTCACCCGCGTTGTGCTGGGCGACGGCCTCGAAAACCGAGACGATGTCGCATTCCTTCCCAGTCTGGGGATGGATGCCGGGAAGGATTGTCCCGCCGTAGACGAATACCGAGGGCCGGTTGAGCCTGGCGAGCGCCATGACGCAGCCGGGAATGTTCTTGTCGCAGCCCCCGATCGCCACCACCGCGTCGAACCCCTCCGCCGCCGACACCGTCTCGACCGAGTCGGCGATGATTTCGCGGGATACCAGGGAATAGCGCATCCCCAGGGTGCCCATGCTGATCCCGTCCGAGACGGTGATGGTGCCGAAGATGACCGACTTGCCCCCGGCGGCGTCGGCGCCCGCGCCGGCGTCGCGCGCCAGCTGGTCGATGTGCATGTTGCACGGGGTCACCATGCTCCACGTGGAAGCGATGCCGACGACCGGCTTGGCGAAGTCCTGGTCGGTGAAGCCGACGGCCCGGAGCATGGAGCGGCTGAAGGCGCGGTCGGGCCCGTCGGTCACGATCGAGGACTGGGGGCGTAGCGGGTCTCTGGAAGCGCTCATGGACGGGCGCCAGTTGACCACAGCGCGGAGGGGCGGGCAAGCGGCGTTTTCATGGTTGCATGGCCAGTCCGGCAGGCCATTCACTTTCGTCCCGATCCTTCGCATGCCGTTCAACCTGAAAAAAGTGCTCAAGGCGCTGCTCTATTCCTCGAGCCAACCCCTCGCGACCAGGGAGATTCAGGCGGCGTTCGAGCGGTTCCACAGATCGGAAGAGCGTCGTGTAGGGAAAGAGTGTAGATCTCGGTGGTCGCCGTA
>CALAOT010000015.1 GCA_937889545.1 uncultured Opitutaceae bacterium | reverse complement strand
GGGCGGTTCATCACGTAGTCGCCCTCGGAGCCGTGCTTGCCGCGCACGTCCTGCACGACGCGGATGTAGCCGCCCTCGACGACGATCTCGGTCATGTTGTCATAGCCCTGCAGGACCGGCCCGAGGTGGGAGCTCTGGGCCCGGCTGGTCATGGCCGAGGCGTCGTAGGGCGTCCGGGTGAGGAGGATCGGCGCAGACTTCGCGCCTCGCGGGACGACGATCACCGTGTGCAGTTTCACGCCATCGCGCATCGGGATCATCTCCTCGCGCCTGACATAGTCGAAGCTGGCGGTCGCCGGCTCGAACTTGTCCGGCGTCTCGCTGGGCAGCTCCGGGTACGTCGGCGCGGGCGGCTTTGTTTCCGGCGTATCGCCGGCGCGGGCCCAGGTCAGCCCGGCAAGAAAACAGGCGACGCAGAGCGGCGCCAGCGCGGCCAACAGGCGGGGGCGGGGAAGGAGCTTCATGGTGGATTCGACGTGGCGGATGGACTCGGTCCGCCATTGCACGAGCAAGCTACGTGCGCAAGCCGCCGGAGAACAAGTGCCAATGCTCGGGAGCCGCCCCGGCGAAGCTCCTATTGCACCTCGTAGATCTCGATAAGGGCGACGCCGGTGTCGCCTCTGGCCCCTGTGACATTGGCCGTGTATGGGCCTGGCGAGAGCGTGAGCAGGAGCGCCGAGTCCGGCGTGGCCGAGCTGCCCCATGAGAATGCGCCGACACAGGCCGCAGCGGTGGCTACCTGGGCATCGCCGCCCCAGCCGGTGTTCGAGGCCGCAAGCACGCTGGCCGACTCGGTGCTGTAGACCTGCAGTTCGGGGTCGGGGAGCGTGCCGGAGACGCCGAAGGGGATGAGCGCAGGCCCGGATGCTCGGATGAGGACGGCCTTCGGGGTGCTGCCCCCGATCACGAACCCGGCGATCAGGCCGTTGCCTCCGGTTCCGTCCGAACTGCCCACGGCTCCTTCCGTGCCCGCCAGCGTCGTGAAATCATACGACGTGTAGGCCGTCTGCGCCCTAAGGGGCCTTTCCAAGGCCGCCAGGAAGACGGGGACGAACCCCATGCGCAGCACGGCCCTCAGTAGCGCCTTCGGATTGGGCATCCGCATGCTCATGGCTGGAGGGGCAAGGGGGATTTTGGCGGACCAGGCTCCGCCCAATATGACAATCCACCGACGGGACCTCCCTATTGAAATCATCCGCGCCTCCCGCTATTAGAAGGGATGTTGCCGACCATTAAACGCGCGGCCCCAGTCCAATAGCGGATTGCGCTGGGGATTGATTGAAATAACCCTGAGGCCGGAAAGACCGCCGCCGCGGCCCCCCACAAAACGAATTCGCGAAGGCAATAAGGGAGTTAGCGAAAACGCCAATGGATCTCGTGACTTACATCCTCCGGAAGTTTCATCTCGTAAAGAGCCTGGAGCGATCCGTCCGGAACCTGGAGCAATCGGTTCTCCAGCTGCAGAGGGACCGGGGCCTTCTGGAATCCGAGAACCAGAAAACGCGCGCCGAAATGGCCGAGTGGACGCGCTTCTGCCCCCACGGCCATTTCTACTCGCCGCTGCCGTCGAGGGACGAGGTGGCGGCCGCATTTTCCCGAGGCGGTTACGGGCCTCCGTTTCCGGCCGTCGACCTCAACACCGATGGGCAGTTCGCGCTTCTGAAGGAATTCGCCACCTTCTACCCCGACCTGCCGTTCCCCGAGAATCCGACGGCTGGCAGGCGGTTCCACCTGGCGAACCCCGCCTACGGGCACTACGACGCCGTCGTGCTCTACTGCATGATGCGGCGCTTGCAACCAAAGCGGATCGTGGAGGTCGGTTGCGGCTACAGCTCGGCCGCGATCTTGGACCTTAACGACGCGCTTTTTGGGGGGCGGCTGGCGGCCACTTTCATAGATCCTGACCTCGCCCAGTTCCGTCGGCTGCTTCTGCCGGGAGAGGCCAACCACTCGACGCTGATCGAAAAACCCGTGCAGGAGGTTCCAAACGAGGTCTTCGAATCGCTGGACGCCAACGACGTCCTCTTCATCGACACCTCGCATGTGAGCAAGGTGGGCAGCGACGTGAACCACCTGTTCTTCAAGGTCCTGCCGGCGCTAAGGCCCGGCGTCTGGGTGCACATCCACGACATCTCGGTCGACCTCGAGTACCCTCGGGATTGGCTCGAGGAGGGGCGCGCCTGGAACGAAATGTACATCCTGCGCGCGTTCCTGATGTACAACCGGACCTTCAAGATCATGTTTTCCTCCGCGCTGATGTACAACGACCGCCACGATTTCCTCCGGGAGCACATGCCGATGTGCGCTGGCGGCGGCGGCGGCCAGATGTGGCTCAGCAAGGAAGCTGCGGGCTAGGGCTCGCGGGGCCGCGCATCGCCTCCACGCGAACCGCCGCCTTCGCTATCCGGGTCTTGCACCCGCGCGCCCGCGCGTGTAGCGGACTGCAATCGATGGATTTTTCCTCCGCCACGAAGCAGTTGAAACGCAAGCTCGGCCCGCAGGTTGTCCGGACGGACGGGGACTCCAGGCGGGCCGCATCGTTCGACAGCAGCAAGATCCCGTTCCTGCCGCGGGCGGTCGTGTTCCCCCGGGGCCGCCCGGACATTGCCGCGGTCCTGGCGCTCGCGAACCGGCACCGCGTTCCCGTAACGGTTCGGGGGCGGGGCACTAGCCTGACGGGTTCGGCCGCGCCGGCGCGCGGAGGGTGGGTTCTGGATCTTCACGGGTGGGACAGGGTCCGGATCGACGCGCAGGCGGGCATCGCGCACGTCCAGGCTGGGGCGACCGTGGAGCGGATCCAGTCCGCCGCCGAGGAACGGGGCTGGTTCTATCCGCCCGACCCAGCGTCCAAGAAGTACTGCACGATCGGCGGGAACATCGCCTGCAACGCCGGCGGGATGCACGGGGGCAAGTACGGCGTCACGCGCGACTTCGTCCTCGCCCTCAAGGGATTCCTCCCCACGGGCGAGTGGGTCGAATGGGGCACGCCCACGAGGAAGTTCTCGGCGGGGTTCAACCTGCGCGACCTCTGGATCGGAAGCGAGGGGATGCTGGGGGTCGTCACGGACGCGGTCCTCAGGCTGATCCCCAGGCCCGCGGCGCGCTGGACGCTCCTCGTGTCGTTCCGGACGGAGCCCGACGCGTTCCGGGCGGCTCTGGCCCTATTCGCCCTGCGCGTGCAGCCCGCGATCTGCGAGTTCCTCGACCGCTACACGGTCGAATGCGCGGAGCGAGCGACGGGAAGGGCCGTGTTCAGGGGCCAGGCGGGCCGCCCCGTCGTCCTCCTGGAAGTCGCGGGCGGGGCTGCCGAAGTGAGGGAGCAGAAGGCGCTCCTATTACGGTGGGCGCGGCGGCACGGGCTCGCGCACCGGGCGGCGCGGAACCGGCGCGAGGCGGCGGGGCTCTGGGAGGTCCGGCGCAAATGCTCGGCCGCCATGTTCAAGCTTGGCGACTCGAAGCTGAACGAGGACATCGTCGTTCCGATGCGCAACTACGTTAGATTCGCCCGCTTCCTCGAGCGCCTGCGAAAGGCGTCCCGCCTGCCCATCCCCACGTTCGGCCACCTGGGGGACGGGAACCTCCACGTCAACATCATGTACCACGGCGCGGATCCCGCGGAATGCCGCGCGGCGACGCGCGCGGTCTTCCAGCTGATGAGGATGGTCGTCCAACTCGGCGGGGCGATCTCGGGCGAGCACGGGATCGGCCTCGCCAAGACGCCGTTCCTCAGGCTCCAGCATCCGCCCGCGGCGATCCGGGCGATGAAGGCGGTGAAGCGCGCGCTCGACCCCCGCGGAATCCTCAATCCGGGCAAGATGTTCGAGGTGTTCCGCGTGTGGGAGAGCGGGCGGCTCGACGTCCGGCTTCCCTGGGACCACGCGTGAGGCCGCCTTTTGCGTTTGCCCGCGGTTGCGGGGCTCTCTCCACTTGGTGGGCTTAATGCACCTAAAGACGCTAAGACTCCACGGTTTCAAGTCGTTCGCCGACCCGACGCCCCTGTCGTTCGAACCCGGCGTGACCGCCGTGGTCGGTCCGAACGGCTGCGGAAAATCCAACATCGCCGACGCGATCCGCTGGGTCCTTGGCGAACAGAGCCCAAAGGCGCTTCGGGGCGGAAAGATGCAGGACGTCATCTTTGAGGGCGCGGACACGCGCAGGCCCTCCCAGCTGTGCGAGGTGTCGATGCTCCTCACGGAGTGCGAGAAGCAGCTCGGGAGCGATTTCCACGAGATCGAGATCACGCGGCGCGTCCACCGGGACGGCGAGAGCGAGTACCTGTTCAACGGCCAGGTCTGCCGGCTGAAGGACATCCACAAGCTTTTCATGGACACGGGCGTCGGCCGGACGAGCTATTCGATCATGGCCCAGAACCAGATCGACCAGATCCTCTCGTCCAAGCCCGAGGAGCGGCGGGCGGTATTCGAGGAGGCCGCCGGGATCACCAAGTACAAGAGCCAGAGGAGGGAGGCCATGGGCAAGCTGGCCCTGACGGACCAGAACCTGGCCCGAGTCACCGACGTCGTAGCCGAGATCGCCCGGCAGATCGGAAGCTTACGCAGGCAGGCTTCCAAGGCCATGCGCTACAGGCGGCTCGGCCACCGCCTGCGCCATCTGAGCCTCGCATCGAGCGCGTTCCAGCACGGCAGGCTCCAGGAGGGGCTCGGCGCCCTCGAGGGCAAGCTCGCCGGCCTTCGGGCCGAGGCGGACCGGCGCCGGGCGGCCCTCGACGCGCAGCAATCCGGGCTCGGGTCGAAGAAGACGGACCGCAGCCGGCTCAACCAGCGGGTGCAGGACGCCCAGCAGGCGGTCTACGACCTGCGCTCGCAGAAGGAGCGCGCGGAGAACGAGGCAAGCCTCGCGCGGGCCAGGCGGTCCGGCCTCGCCGACCGGCTCGCCGGGACCCGGGACACGCTGGGCGAGCTGGAGATGCAGCTGCGCGAGGTCTCGGCCCAGGTGGACACGGGCTCGCAGGACAAGCAGATGCACCTGGGCCTCCTCGGCAGCAGCGACGCGGTCTACCAGCAGCATAACCGGGACCTCGCCGTCGCGGAAGGGGAGCTGGGCAAGCTCGAGCGCGAGCTCCAGCAGGCGAAGTTCGAGCTCCTGCAGCTGGACAGCGCGGTCGCCAGGCTCCGGACGGAGTCGTCCGGATTCGAGGTCGACCAGAAGACGAGCATCCACCGGCACGAGGCGCTCGCGGGGGACCTCCGGCAGGCGGCGCAAGAGGCGGGCGCCGCGGCGGGGGCCGCCGCCGAGGCCGGGGCCCGCTCCGAGG
>CALAOT010000014.1 GCA_937889545.1 uncultured Opitutaceae bacterium | reverse complement strand
GCATCCGGAAGCGGTCTACCACAATCCCAAAATCGGCGTCGTCTATCTTCGGGCCCATGAGGACGCTGATGGCCGGCTTTTTGGGCCGCAACTCGTTTACCAGATAACCGACCCCGGCGGATGGAACGTCGACGCACTCGATCAAAGCGGTGCTTACATCCCCGTGACAAATCTCGAAGTTCCCGCCGATGCTGCCTCGCCCAGCCTCACTCCGGCCCGGCATGCTCCTCCGATTCCACCGGACGCGCCGATGCTGGACCCCGCGAAATCCGACAAGATTGTCATCACCGGCCTCATGCGAAAAGAAGACCAAGCCCAGGCCGAGGCGATGGCGCGGAGGGATGGCGAGGGGCGTGTGGCTGTCTTTGACTCCGAGGCCGGCTGGCTCCTGATGCCGGTCACAACCCCTGCGGCGCGCCCAAGCCCATGAGTTCAGAACTCATCTATTTTGCGAAAGCCAATCCGGTACCCGGCGATCCACTGGGCCAGCCCGTTGTCCCGTTCGCCTACGCGGAAACCGTGCGGCGGGTCGACGGCAAGCTCCGTGCCATGAACGTGCAGACCGCACTGCCTTCCTGGGAGGAAGGGGAGCTGCGCCTGCACAGCCATCGCCTTCCCGACCGCGACTTTTGCGGCTTCGCCTACCGAATGCCGGCTCCGGCTTGGTTCGTGCGGAGCCGCCCATCTGATTCGCCATGACGACCGATTCCCCTCAACAACCCTTGCTTCATCCCCAGGCCCCTCGCTACTGGATTCGCCGATATCTGCCCGGACGCGAGGCCTTTGTCTTGGCGCCGATCGGAGGCGAAGCCGCAGAATTTCTAGCCGCTATTGACTCCCACTCGCCGAGCCGTGGCCGCATGAGGGACTTGCTCATGGATTCGCTGTTTGGAGATCGGCGCGGCCAAGCTCCGATCCGTCTCCTGGTCCGCCCGTCATCGGAGCCGGAGAAAGCCAGCGACAAATCGGCTTCGGCTCCCGAGCCATTTTTTACAATTACAGACGCCTTTCAGCCGCGATTACTGAGAGACAACGAGGCCCGCAAAATCACCGGCCCAACGGGCGAACTCCTCTCTCGCTGGACCGATGCTTTGGACGAAGCCGTGGTCCATCATGGCCAGCTTTGGCTGGCCGCCCGCGCACTGGGTTTTTTTGCCGTCATCAGCCCTGAATCGTATGAACGGATCCGCTCCCAAGCATCCGCCGATCTTCGGCCGGAATCGGCGGGGCTGCTTCCAAAAGATTTCCTGACCGCGCTCCGCGGAGAGGAAGGGGGAAGTCGTCGCCGCTACAATCCGAGCCTTCCTCTCGGCCTCCAGATTGACGGTGTGGCAACCAACGCTCAGCGGGCCAACTATTCGATTCAACGGGCCTTGGTCGAGGCCTTTGCCACCCGGACGGATGCCGTCGCGTCCGCTCTGGCGGAGGCGGAAAGCGAGCTTCTCGCAGCCGGCGTCCTCCTCGCGACACACCCGGCTCGCGCCGGAACAGTTCTGCGCCATCAGACGGCCGAGGCTGCGCGCGGCATCGGAAGCCAGATCCTGGCCGGCCTCATGGAATTAAATGGAGCCGATGCCGCAAGCAGGGATTTCGACGAACTGTTCGCACCCAAGGCGGATGGTTCGTTGGGAAGGCGCCCGGGCCTCCATGATGAGGTGCTGCGTGAAATGGCACCGCATCCGATCGCGGCCAGCGCTGATTTTGCTCAGAAGACGGCGGTGTACCTGGAATTGGGGCTTTCCCGGCTCGAACGCTACGGCACCGAAGCCCGCCTCCTGGTTTTTGAGGAGCAAATGAAATCCGCTGGGACGGTAAAGCCCAAGCGCCCGGACTCGGCGCCAGCGGCGAGCCCTCCAAACCCAGCGGCCGAGAAGCACCGGAAAACGAAACGGTTGGGACGCTGGCTGCAGGCGGGCGAGAATGCCGCGACAACTGCGGACCATGCGCATAAGACCGCCGCTCAAGCGGAGAACCTTCCTTGGTTCTAAAGCGCTTCGCCATGACTGCGGCACCCGAATCCCCCGGCTCACCCGTGCTTGAGCTTCTCTACACCACGCCGCTTGGGCAATTCTGCCGGCATCCGGAAATCGCTCTGGCTTTGGCGCAGGACAAGCTCGCGGCATCGGTCGCTCCGTTCATCCAGGTGCCCGACCTATTGGCCTACGAGGAGCGTTTGTTCGAAGATTGGCAGCTAGAGCGGCCTGAGCCGGCCGCCGAGGCCACCGCGTCGGCCGAAGCGCTCAAAAAGGAGTGTATGGGCATGGAATCCAAGGCGCTGGGCCTGCGTCTTCGGCTTCACTTGGCAGCGCATCGCCGGATCGACGCCGCAGCGCTCGGCCGGGAAGTCTTCCTTCCTTGCCCGGCATTTTTGGGGGAACCGCATATCGCCTGTGAGCTCGCCGACGGGCTCATTCTCAAAATCGGCATCGTCCGCATGGCCCATTATTGGCCGAAGCCGGAGATGGCCGCTCGCAGCCGGGCTTGGTGCGGAAACCGCGCCTTGGTTGAAGCGGTTGAACGGCGGCTCTTTCCGCTGCTGCCTCCGCCCGGACCGGATGCCGCGCATGAGTTCGAGGTGGCGGCCGGGGTTTGGATCCTGCTTCAGCCGTTGCGGGAGTTCGAAGCGCGCCACTGTCTTCCGCTTTTCCCTTACTCCACCATTTACCCGGATAATTACGTGCCGCGCGGCTACCACATTCGAATCCGCCCCGAGACGATGCGCGAGCTGGGCGGCAGCTACCTCACGCTCGCCTCGGCTGGGCTATCGCCTTACATCGCCGAACCGTTCCTGGACTATTGCGAGACCCGCCGGGAATTGCTCGAAATCTGGAAGCGCGATCTTTTGGAGCTGGGGATCGCCAAATGGGACCGTCGGCCGGAACCCTGAAGCGATCGAGCCTTCCGGTGAATGGATCGGCGAAGACCAAATCGCGTCGTCATGCTGACTTTTTCTCTCTCGCGCTTCCGTTTCGCCGCTGCAGCCGTCCCAGCGAGGCGTGGGGATCGAGGTGGTGAAGGTCGCCCGCCGAGACAATCCCTTCGCGCAGGACAGCCTCTCTTAGGACCACGATGCTTTCGTCGCAGGCCCGCTCGATGTCGGCTACCCCGCACCAGAAGACGTTCGTCAGATGACGCGGATCTCGATAAGGAGGAAGACGGTCGGAATGAACCGGCGGGCGAATCGCCGCCGGGAAGTAGGACGAACCCTTGGGGTAGTCGATCATTCCGCACCAAAGGCGCGAAAGACTGAACGTTGGCGATGCAGTCGTGCCGGACGATCCTTTCCCTTGTAGCATAGCTTCCGCCAGAATCGCCACGGTGCGCTGCAGATTGGCGGTCACGGATACGGCTGCCAGGACGGCCGGATCGCCCAGACCTGACGCGATCGGAAAGATCTCTTGGAACGCAATCCGCGCGAGGCCCGAACTCCATTCGACGTCGTGGGCGATCGCAGCGCCCGAACGCGTTGCGCTTGCGTCATCGCCAGACCAGCGGCGCAGGATTGGAAGGAGGACGTTTTCGGTAAGCCAGAGATTGTAAGGCGCCCCAGCAATGACCAGAGCCCCATAAGCCCTGACCGGGTCTCCCCGAGATTCGGGTACAAAGGAGGCATAACCACTAACCGAAGCTGTCATGGCTGGAGCCGCTGGCGGAAGGCCTGGAATGGGCAAGGCCGAGACCGGCGGTGTTATGGATCGGGCAAGGGATTTTGACGCACCATCATCGACTGAGGTTGAAAGGAGGCCGTTCAGCCTCCGTTAGGGAGTAAAATAGGAGCTTCTTGAAATCCCGCTCAACGGTATGCCCCGCCGTTGCATCCAGGATCGCGGTGCCGACCTGGCGTGGCAGGACGGCCAGCATGCCCTCGGCCGATTTCGGAGGAGTGAGGAAGCGGGCGGCGCCGCTCCACACCGGTGCGGCATCCAGGACCCGGCGAAGCATGCCTCCAGCCTGAAGCAGGATCACAGCTTCTTCGCTGCCCAAAGCGACGATCAGGTACTCGCGATCGCCTTCTGTGGGGATGAGTTCCATGGGTCAGAAAATTAGGTCCTCCATCTCCTTTAGGGGCATGGCGCCGCGCTTGGGCCGGGGCCGATCGGCTTCCTGCCGCCGCTGGGCCGCTTCTTTGCTTTCATGCTTGGCGCGGGCCTGGTGCGCGTCATCAGCATACTGTTTGACGAGGTCACCCGAGGACGGCTGGCCTGAAGTGTCCGGAGGCACCGAGGCGACCGGAGGTATGGGGTTTTCCGGATCATCCGAGGTCAATCCATCCGGGCCCGCGGTCAGACTCTCTCCATACTTAATCGCGGGATTCGGGGCCTTTAAGGCCCGGCGCCGCGCTTCCTCGCAAAGTGGCGCCAAGGATCTGGGATCGACCCGGCTCATTTCTCCCATGCAGCCGTCCAGGCTCCCCATATATTTTTGGTAGTCGGCGCGCTCCTTGTCGACCTGGGCGGGCGTTAGGCCTCCATCGCCTGAGCCGGCTTTGCAATCAGCGACCGGCTTGGGTGGATCGTTTGGCGGACTTATCGCCCCATTTTGGTGCCCGGGAATCGTCTTGTTGATTGGTTTGGGGGTCTCTGTCCCTCCCGGAATCTCCACAACCGGGCGCGAGGCGGCGCTGAAGCCCGGGGTGAGCGGGAGCACTGACTTGTAGGCGGGTTTCGGAGGAGAAGGCGCTTCAATGGCTGTTCCTTCTGAGACGGCGGCGGAGGATAGTCGTGGCACGCAGCTCCAGCGGGCGCTTTGCCCGCGCTCATGGGTGAGATTTTCGAGAATCTCCCGGTAATATTCACGCACCCGTTCGTTGACCGCCGCCAGGCCCTTTGGCCGCTCGGTGCAGAAAATGTATTCCGCCTTTCCTTTCGTCACCTTGGCCCGTTTCCCCTTTCTGCCCTTATTGTACGAGATGATATCACCCACATTTAGGTGCGAAAAATCCTCGGGAGGATAGCGCTCCTTTTCCTCCTCCCGGACCCGATGGCGGACGACCATGCCCTGACCGCTTCCCAAAACGCCCAAGAGTCCCGCGAAATCCACGTTATGATCCGCGCTCACCTTCTCCTCGGTGACATTCCCGCAGATCTCGGAAGCCCGCCGGCTGGTTTCGGGATCGGTCTGCTGAAGCCAGAATTGCACTCCGAAAGCGGAAATGTACACGTTGGCCGCCTCGCGCCCGATCACTTCCACGATCCAGGCGTAGCTTTGGGTCGCACAAAAATTCACGACGTTGTTGGAGCGCGACAGGTTCATGAAGTAGGGATCCCCGGCGGTCGACGAGCCCGAGATGATGTACTTATGGCATTCGTCGGCAAAGTAGACGGCGAGACGAGCCGAGTTCAGATCCGCGCGCCCATTGCGCGAGAGCATGGCACTCTGAAAGTCCATCTTGCAGGCCGTGCCGAGAACCCGGCCCAACTGCTCGTACTGGTCGCCAGGGACCAAGCCGATGATTTTCCCGAACTGGACGATGTCCTCGAAACTGAAGGTCGCCGGCTGGCAAAAGGACTCCGCGAGGTTTGGGTCCTGCAGGAAGACGTCGAAGGCCCCGGAGATAGTGGAACGGATGATGTTCGCGGTCTTGCCGTCCTCGACGAGTTTTTGCCATTCCTCGCGGAAGAATAGCACCAAATCTTCGAGCGGTGCCACCTGCCGGCGGAGGATGTCGTTGCGCAGATCCTCCTGCGGGCAGGCCGTCGCCTCCTCGCGCAGAAGCTTAATCTTTTCCCCGAGCCGGGCCAGGGCCGAGCTGAGCCTCTGGTCCTGGGTCGCCAGCCTGACGATGTCGATCGCGGTGCATTGGCTCAGTTCTACCGCCCGGTGCAGCGAAATCGCGGCGGCGATAACCTTCCGGCCTTGTTCGTAGAAGTAGTCGTTTTCTCCGCGGCTGCCGGCATTTCGGGCCATGGCCGCGAGCCGGGTCACCCGCTCGGCCGCCTCGGATGCCGGCAGCCGGGGATCGACGAGGTTATAGTGGATTCCATTGTCGATATGGCCGACCCCGTCGATCGTCAGTTCGTTTGGGGGGTCCACCAGGGCGTATTCGCCCTGACCTTCCAACAGGACCTGCTTGTCGCGGGCTACGGTATGGCTGACGCGACGCAGGTGATGTCCCTCCCAACGCCATCCGACGAAACGCAGCCGCATGCCGCTGACGCGCACCGTCGCCTTCGACATTTCCGGCATCACGGCGGCCAGGTCGGCGGGATATTCGAAGACATTATTGGGCACGAGCCGGCCCGCCCGGTGATGGCCCGGCGGAAAATGCAGCCTCGGCAGAAACGCGCCCGCGTCCGAACCGCCGGCCCCGCCGCGAGCGCTCAAATGCCAGAAGCGGCCCTGCTCGTCGCGGTAGCGCACGACTGGAATGCGGCAATTGGGCGTTACGATCAAAACATCGCGCGAGACGCAGCGCCCGGCCTCATGCGCGAGGTAGATGCACCCGTCGACCAAATCGCCCTTCACTTCGGGGATGAAAGCCCCGGCCTTCTGAAACTCATCGGTGGAAAGCTCGTCCTCCGTCTCCTCATTGTACGTGTTAAACAACTGGGCCAACGCGGGCATGAGGACTCCGGCGGTCTTCGAAGAACCGGTAACGCCGGTCACGAGGATCGAGGTACGCATGTCGTCCCAATCAACCGGCATCTTCGCGATCGTGAACCCGTGCTTTTTCGAGCCTTGAGGGCCGCAGCGAAACAATTCCTGGTATTTCCCCACGTACACAGGCGCGGCCAGGCCGACGAGTCCCAGGGCCCCCAAAGGGGCCACGATCGGTGACCACCCATAGGCGGAGGCGATTTCCCAAAGCGTGAAAGCCAGCAGGGCCGAAGTCGCAGCCGCCCCGGCGCCGCTTAAGGCAAACCGCCAGCGCGATGTCAGCGGCCAGGCCTTGCCGAAGCGTGTCAGATCAACGGCTTTCATCGGGCTTCAGTCCTCGGCGTAAGGATCATAGAAATCGGGGAAACAAATCTGCAGGCAGCGGGCTTGAAACAGCCACGCCGCGCCGCCGGCACCGACGACCCATGCAAATTCCAGCACCCGGAGATAGCGGGCTCCGCTTTTTGTGGCCCGGAGCGCCTCGCCGATTCCAGGAGACGAGTCCGCAAAGCCCGCGACTTCCGGCAGAAGATAAACCGCCGTCGTCAGTAATAGAACGCTAACGGCCATGCACACCCCGGCCGATTCAATCGGCATGCGGCGAGCGGCGGCAATGACCCAGCGCCGCCATAACCTTCGCATGATCTCAGGCATCCTTTCTATGATTATAGCAAGGCGGCGCAGCGGGCCCGAGGGCCGGGCGGTTCCGGAGTGATCCAGGCTATCGAAGGTCGGTTACCGCGACTCTCCCTTGTCGTTCCCGGTGTCGACGATGGCGGCGTAGACCTCTTCCATCGTCGTCAGGCCCAGAGCGGCCTTTCGCACCCCATCCTCAAAGAGCGTTCGGCAACCCAGCCGTCGCAAGTGGGGGTAGAAAGCTTCTGCCGACGCCCTTTCCGCGACAAGATGATCCAATCCTTGCAGCGGGAAGACTTCGATGATTGCCATCCGCCCGTAGTAGCCCTGACCGCGGCAAATAGGGCAATTGCGGCCGGAAATGGCGGCTAAGAACTGGGCTTGCTCGGGTGCAAGACCTTCCTCGGCCAGCAGTTCGCGGTGCCGGGCCAGGAAGGCTTCGCTTCGGGGAT
>CALAOT010000013.1 GCA_937889545.1 uncultured Opitutaceae bacterium | reverse complement strand
GAAAGAGTTGCCGCCCCTGTTGTCACCCGGCCCCGAAATTCGGCGGTTCCCGGGACTACTCAAGATAATCCGCACAGCCCGCAGGCGGCCGCGCATCCGGCGCCGCATGGCGCCGGGCGAGGCAGTCCGGACGGGGCCCGGATTGCCGCCTCACTCCTCCGGGACCCGTTTGCCCCGCGCTCCGGCGCGGCTGCGGGGTTTGCCGGCCGACGCCCATCGGGCATTGACCATCCGCCCGCCCGCGCCGCTTACTTCGCGGATATGGGCATCCCGAACGAAGCCGTGCAGGCCGTCTTGTCTTGCGCCGTCCCCGGCGCCATCCTTTGCGTTGGCTCAACGCAGTAACACGCCGTGCTCACCGTCCCCCCGCGCACCTCCTCCCTCACCACGTTTCTCGTGGGCCTTGGCCTGCTCGCCTGCATCTACCTGGCCGCGCTCAAGCTGCTCAACATACCCTGTCCCCTGACCGGTTGCTGGGCCATCATCAACAGCCGCTACGGGGCCGTCTACGGTGTCCCGCTGCCTCTGCTGGCCATCCCGTTCTGGGTTGTCCTCGCCTTTCCCGCAACCCGGGCCTGGCAGAGCCACGTGCAGCTTGGCTCCGTGCTGCTCCTGGCCCTGGGCGGCCTCATGCTGATGGGCATACAGTTCCTCGTCCTCAAGGGATTCTGCCCCTTCTGCACGCTCCATGCTGTGGCGGCCCTTGCGGCGGCCCTTGTTCTTCCCCTGCGGGGAAGGGCCCACGCGTGGCTGCCCTCCCTGATGCTCGCGCTCGCATTGCCCGTGTTCTTCGCCGTCAAGGTGCTGGCCGAGGCGCGGGTGCAGTCCTGGGATGCCCCGGGGTACACCACGGTGCCCGTCATCCCCAAGTCCTCCAAGGACGCCAAGGCCGCAAAGCCGGCAATCGTGCCCGCCTCGTCCATGCTCTCCCTGCAGGCCAACCTCGACCAGGTTGCCTTCAGCTGGCTGGGGCCGGTCGACGCCGAGCAATCGCCCGTCCTGGTCATCAGCTTCCAATGCCCCCACTGCCTTGATCTCCTCGGGCAGACCCTCAAGCACCCGCAGTTCGGCTCCCTCAAGGGGCCCAAGGTCCTCCTTTTCTCCAGCCCCGATGCGTCGGCGGACTCCATTGCGGTCCTGGCGGCCATCCTCTCGGTGCCAGGCACGCCCCGCGAGCAGTTCACCACGGTGTTCAGCCAGCTTGGGATGCTGTTCGACCCCCTCCTCACGCGCGACTCGAAGGCGCTGCGGAGCCGCCTCGGCGCCCTCTTCCCCCATTTCACCGACAAGCTGGAGGCCGCCAGGCAGCTGTTGAACGCCCAGTCTGAGGCGCTGAAGTACATTCCCGGGCACGGGACCCCTTTCCTCCTCCTGCCGAACGGCTCGGGCAAATACGACGTGGTGCCCAACGATCTCCTGTTCCCCTGACCCGGAGCATTCGGGCGCCCGGCCGTCGCCGAAGATTCCCCGCCTGCGATCCCCCGCGCCCGATTGCCCGGCTGACGGGCAATCCCGGCGCGTTCACTGCGGGAAGGGCTCGATCCGGGCCAGGATCCTGCGGGCCCGGTCATTGTCGGGCTCGAGCCTCAGCACCTCCCTGAGTTGCGCGACGGCCTCGCCGGTCCGGCCGGGGATCCTCAGCAGCGCGCCGGCCAGGTAGAAATGGATCGTGGCGTCATCGGGCCTGATGCGCAGCGCCTGCTCGTACTGTGCGATCGCCTCCGGCGTCCGGCCCAGGGCGTTCAGGGCATTCCCCAGGTTGTAATTCGCCTGATAAAGGTCGGGCCTCAGGCGCAGGGCCTCCTCATAGTGCGGGATCGCCTCCAGCGCACGGCCCGTGGAGCTCAGGGCATTGCCGAGATCGTTGTGCGCCTCGGCATAATCCGGCCTCAGGCGCAGCGCCTCCTCATAATGCGGGATCGCCTCTTGCGTCCGGTCCGTGGAGCTCAGGGCATTGCCGAGATCGTTGTGCGCCTCGGCAAGGCCGGGCTTCAGCCGCAGCGCCTCCTTGTAGCGGGCGATCGCCTCCGGCATCCGGCCCAGGGACGCCAGGGAAGCCCCCAGATTGCAATCGGCATCGGCATAATCAGGCCTGAGGCGCAGAGCCTCCTGGAAGTGGGCGACCGCCTCGTCCAACCGGCCGGGCGTCTTTTGCAGGAAGCAGCCCAGGTTGTACTGCGCCCTCTCATTTTCCGGGAGCTTGGCCACCGTATCGCTCCATATCGCCTCGTTGCTGCGGTAGTCCTCGTTTCGCTCCCAGGTGGCCCATGACAGTACCGCAACCAGGGCGAGGCAGAGAGGCAGGGTCCCGCGTCCCAGCCACCGGTGGATCCCCAGCACCACCAGCACGGCCACGGCAGCGAGCGGCAGGTACATCCGGTGCTCGGCCATCGTCTCGGTGGCGACGGGGACGACGCTGGAGCTGGCCGCAAGGACCGCAAAGAAGCTGGCCCCCAGGAATCCGATGGCCGGCCGCCTGACAAGCGCCCACGCGACCGCCGCCACCATCGCCATGATGAGCAGGGCGTACGGGAGGACACCAAGGGAAGGGCGCACGAGGGCGCTGCCGTAGTCGAAGATCAGCGGGTGCGGCCAGAAGCAGAGCCGCAGATAATGGGCGATCGCCTCAGACTGCGTCAAAGCGTAGCGCCACCAGGCGACTCCACTGCCGAATCCGGCGTTCCCCCCCCTGCCCTTCCCGGAAAGCACGACAAGGGCCAGGATCAGCCACGTGGCGGCCAGCCCCGCATACAGGCGCCAGCGGCGCCTGAATGCCTCCCGGAAGCCGCCGGCAAGAAACGTGCGGTCGTACAGCAGCACGACCAGCGGCGCCGAGACCATCACCTCCTTGGTGCCCATCCCGAGGAGGCAGGCGAAGACCGACGCGGCGAGCCACCAGAATCTCCCCGGGCCGCCCGCCCCGGCGCCCCGGATGAAGCAGTACAGGGTGAGCAGGTAGAAGAGCCCCATGAGCGACTCCGCGCGCTGGACGATGTAGGTGACCGATTCGGTCTGCAGGGGGTGCAGGGTCCAGAGAAGGGAGGCCGAGAATGCGACCGCGAAGGCCGAAGCCCCCGTCCGCGGCGCAAGCGTGCGCCGGACGATTCCGAACAACGTCAGCCCGGCCAGTATGTGGATCGCCAGGTTCACCGCATGATAGCTCCCCACCGCCGTCCCGCTCACGGCATAGTTGGCCGCCAGGGAAAGGTTGGCCGCCGGCCTGCCGCTCACGGTCGAGTCGACGGGCGGCAGGAAAGCCGTGCCCAGGTGCCGGATGGTCGTGTTGTTCGCGATCGAGGACTCGTCGTCGAAAATCAGCGGTATGGAAAAGGTCCGGCCATAGGCCGCGACCGCCAGGGCCGCGAGGACCGCCCCGCCCGCCAGCGCCGGCCAGTCCATGCGCCGCCGCGCCCCCGGTGAGTCCCCGCGCCCGGAAAGAGTTGCCGCCCCTGTTGTCACCCGGCCCCGAAATTCGGCGGTTCCCGGGATGACTCAAGATAATCCGCACAATTCGGCGGCCGCAGCCGCGCTCAGCGCGCCCCGCCCTCGTCATTCAGCACGTCCCGGATGACGGAGGCCAGCTCCGTGATGTCATAGGGCTTTGCCACCATTCCGCGGAATCCGTGCTTGCGAAAGTCCGCCATGGCCAGGTCGCTCGAATAGCCGCTCGACACGATCGCCCTGACCCCGGGGTCGATCTCGCGGAGGATGGAGATTGCCTCCCTGCCGCCCATGCCGCCGGGGATGGTCAGGTCCATCACGACCAGGTCGAAGGGCTTGCCGGATTCCTTGGCGGCGCGGTAGCGCTCTATGGCCTCCTTGCCGTCCGGGGCGGACGCGAACTCGAGCCCCAACCGGGCCATGAGCTTCTCGGCCATCTTGAGGATGGGCGCCTCGTCGTCCATGAAGAGCACCCGCTTGCCCCGCACGATGCCTGGTGCCGCCCCTTCCCGGGCCGGCGCGGCCGGAGCCAGGGGCGCCGCCGGCAGCCAGATCGTGAACACCGAGCCCCGCCCCACGACGGAGCTCACGTCGACGTGGCCCTGGTGCTTCTTCACGATCGAGAAGACGGTCGCAAGCCCGAGGCCGCGGCCCTGCGGTCTCGTCGTGAAATACGGCTCGAAGATCTTCCCGATGTGCTTCGGCGGGATGCCGGGGCCGGTATCCGACACCGTGATGCGGATGTAGTCGCCCTGCGCGAGGACGGGGTGGGCCCCCGCGGCGATCCGCTCGTTCGAGGACGCTATCCGGAGCGTCCCCCCGGCGGGCATGGCCTGGTTCGCGTTCATGGCCAGATTCTGGATCACCTGGCTGATCTGGGCCTTGTCCACATTCGCGGCCCTGAGGCCGTCGGGCATGTCGAACTCGCTCCTCACGCCGGAGCCCCGGAGCGCGAAGGTCGCGGCCTCCCGGATGACCTCGTTCAGGAGGACGGCGGTCCGGACCGGGTCGCCCCCCTTCGCGAAGGTGAGCAGCTGGAGCGTCAGCTCGCTCGCGCGCTTGGTGGCGCGCACCGCCTCTTCCAGCAGGTTCGCCTCCTCCGGCATCCCCGCAAGGTCGAGCTGCAGGAGCGTGAGGTTGGCGAGGATCGCGGTAAGGATGTTGTTGAAATCGTGCGCGATGCCGCCGGCGAGGATTCCGACCGACTCCATCCTGGCCGCGCTCTGCAGCTTCTCCGCCATTCGCTGGCGCTCCGTCACGTCGCGCAGGACAAAGACGGCGCCCACCCTCTTGCTCGTGGAATCGGCGACGGGGGCCATCCGCCCCTCGACGAGGCGCATCCGGTCCGAGCGCCCCTTGAGCATCGTCCGGGGAGGGATCTCGGCGAGCGAGCCGCTTTCCACGATCTCCTTCACCGGCAGGACGGTCTCAAGGCCGCTTTCCGCGTTCATGAGCCTGCACACCTCGGAGACCTGGCGGCCCACGGTCTCCGCCGCGTTCCATTGGATCATGTCGGCCGCCGCGCGGTTGATGAAGAGGACGCGCCCGCGGGCGTCGACCGTGATCACACCCTCGCTCATGGTGCCGAGCGTCACCGCAAGCCGCTCCTTCTCGGAGGCGAGCGCCATCTCGGCGTCGCGCCGTTCCGTGATGTCGACGATGACCCCGACGAGGCTCCACCGGCCGGGGCCCAGCCGCGTGACGGACACGTGCTCCTGGACGCAGAACGAGTGCCCCCCGGTTGCGACGTGGAATTCCTGCTCGTAGTCGGGCCTGCCTTCGCGCATGGCCCTTCTCGAGGCCGTCTGGATCTGGGCCCACTCCGGCACAATCTCCTCGGTCCAGAGCATGTTCTGTCCGGGGACGGGCTCCGCGCTGAAGATCCTCCTGTACAGCACGGAGGGCGGGATGAACATCTGCCACGCGATCTGGGTGTCCGGGTCGCCGGTGACCACGGCCTGCCAGAGGAGGCAGTCCGCCCTCTTCAGGATCTCCTCGAGGTGGCTCTCCGTCAGCCTGCGCGCCTCCTCGGCCTCGTGGCGCTTCGTTACGTCGACGATCACGCCTGCGAGATTCCACTCGCCGGGGCCCGCGGGCCGGATCCTCACCTCCTCGGAGAGCCAGTTCACGGAATCGGGGCCGAGGATGCGGTACTCCTGCTGGTATCCGCCTTCACCCTCAGCGAGCGCCTTGGCGGCGGTTTGCTTCGTCCGCTCGTGGTCGGGGGCCTGCTCGTCCCTCCAAAGCCCCCCCTCGTCGACGAGGGATGCAAGTCGGTAGATGGGGTTCTGGTGGAGCTGCGGCGGCGTCCTGAACTTCCATGCGTACGACGAGCCCTCTCGCCACACCCGCGCCCACCAGAGCAGGATGTTTGACCGGTCGAGCGTGTCCAGGATCAGCTGGTAGTTCTCGAGCTTTGCGGCGGTCGGGTCATCCCTGCTCCTTGGAACCGGGGGCGCCTGACGCCTCGCGCGGAGGTACATGAGGCCCGCCGCGACCAGGGCGCCGAGGCCCGCGGCGATGAGCGCCACGATCGGAACTGCAAGTGATGCAAAAGGCACGGTGGGAATGGGATTGTTCTGCGCGATCGCACAGGCCCCGGGACAGCCGACACACCTGGAAACAACCTGATCCTGTTGCCGGGATGAAACCCCCGGCGCGAAACCCTGTCAACCGCGCAGCCCCGGCGTGCGGCCGCGAAACGCGGAGTCACCCGGTTCGCCGGCGCGCCGTAATCCCCGCATCCCGGATGAAATGATACTGCCCGTCGACGACCCTCGATATCGCGCCCGCCTCCGCCGCTGCGGGCGCGGCGATGAACGCCTTTGGTTTCCCCATATTGCTCACCTCAAACAGGAAGAACACCTCGTTCGGCCTTCCCTCCTCGCGCCAAAGGCCCTTCAGCTGGAGTCCGGCCGCCCGATAGGCTCCGGAATGTGAATCGAACATGCGCTTTCAGGAACGAAAGTCGGCCATCCGGTTGCGGCACAGCAAGTACCTCATGGCGGAAGCAACCGCGTTCTTCCCGGCCATGTCCGGCTACTCCTCTCCGTCGAGATAGTCGAGCGGACCGGAGCGGACGAGGATGCGTTCCGGCGAGCGCACCAGCCACTTCCCGCTGTCCGGATAGTGGCACGTTTCCCCGAGGGGATTATCCGCGACGATGTACACCACGAGGTCCGCCGCGCTGTCGTTGATCAGCTGGTGCGGAAGCCCGGGTTCGAATAGGAAGGCGTCGCCCGCCTCCACGGATGTCCTGCCGTCCCTGTCCCGGACGACGCCCGTCCCCGCGATCACGTGGTAGAATTCCCACTGGGCGCTGTGCGAATGGTAGGGGCAGGCGCTCTTCCCGGGAGGGATGCGGCAGATCTCCACGTCGAAGGGGTGGCTCCTAGACAGGTCGGTCGAGGCGGGGTCTCGGCCCAGTTTGATGGAGATGTTCCTGTCCGCGCTCGCGAACCTGCCCTTGGGCGAGGCCCAGGGCTCCTCGGGAATGTCCCTTGTATTGATCTTGTGCATAAGAAATGTGCCGGCTCGGCCGTCAGGGACGGCCGGCCGGGGCGGTTCCGAGATTTGAGCCCTTGAACTCCTCCCAGGCCCGCCGCTGCTCGGAGGCTGCCCCGCGAGCGGCGGCGAGCAGGCGGCGCTGGCCGCGCTGGCCGAGCGAGCGGCCGTAGCCGATCAGGGCGTCAAGGTCGGCGCTCCCCCTCCACCCTCCGGTTCGAAGGTGCGCCGACGCCACGAGGCGGGCCCACTGCCGGACGAACTCCTCGCGGTCCTCCCGGGACAGGTCTTCCACAACGATGCGGTCCTCGGCCGGCTGCAGGGCATGGACAATGTACGACACCGGCGCGGTGCCGATCCACGACAGGCGCGCGATCGGAACATACTGCATGAAATGCTGCACCGTCGCCACCCGTTCGGCCTCGCTCGGCCATGGCGGCTGCCTCACGCGGAGAAAAGCAAGCGGCGCCGCCGGCGCCGCGGCCTTCATGTCCAGGATGAACGGCAGCTTCTTGCCCTTCACGAGGATGACGTACCGCTCGAGCCCCAGGCTGCCGTTGCCGGCGATCCGGCCGCAGAGGTCCATCACGCGGTAGAAGCCGGGATCGGGCTGGCGCCGCGACCAGGCTTCAAACTTGCGGCGGGCCCTCGCCTTCGCCACTCGGTCGAGGGCAAAAGAGTGGCCGGGGCGGATCCTCAGCTTTCCCCGGGCGACCAACTTGGCCAGAAGACCCTTGCGGTTGCGCATCTGGACCCTGGCGAGGAGCAGGGCGATGGGCCCCACCGCAACCTCGGGCTCGATGTGGCCCGGCTTGCCTCCCTGGAGGGCCTGGACGTAGGTGGAGAGAAAGAGGCACGCTAGGCCCGGCTCCCCGAGGATATGAAGCGCGGCAAGGGCGCGTCCGGTCTCCCAGTCGGCCGGGGCAAGGCAGCATTCGTCAAAATCGTTGAGGTCGAAATAGGGCACGTGGTTCGACCCCCTGTAGCTCCCCAGGTTCTCGAGATGCGCATCGCCGCAGATCCACGCCAGCGGGGAGCCGCCCGGCGAAAGCCGGGACCACGCCCGGTAGAAGAGCGGCGCCGTCCCGCGGAAGAACGCGAAGGCGCTCTCGCGCATCCTCGCCCATTTGAGGGCGAGGATGTCCGGGTTGCGGTCGCGGCTGCTGGCGATAATCGAATCGGTGGCGTTCATGGGGCCGGCGGGCCGGAGGACGCGGCCGGAATTGGTTGTTTCACGGGACATGTTCACCCGGGACGGATTCTGGGCAAACCTGATCGGTCGCGCGCGGAAAGAAAACGGGAATGGGCCTGAATCGGGCGGGCACGCGCGAATCGGTTCCTACTTGTGCGGCTGCGACCCGTCGTGGACCGTGAACACCTTCGCTAGGAGAAGCACCGCGGCAAGGCATGCATAAGCGATGGCGTACGGGGATGCCGGGAAAAGCGACGCCGAGGTCCGGGGCGCCCCGACCAGCCAGTCGACGAGGGGCATCGAGCCGACCGCATCGCTGGGCACGAAACGCCAGGAATGGAGGAAACCGAGCAGGCTGAGGACCGACGCCGCCAGCGACCAGATGGCCGCCATGGCGAGCCTCCGGTCGATCACGAGGACGGTGATCGTGGAGAGAATCAGCGCGCTGCAGAAAGTGCCCTGCCCGATCGCAAACCCTCCCTCGATAGAGATCCCGGCGGCGTGGAACGACGAGAGGAGCTTTGAGCCGAATGCCGGGCCCGACGCGGAGCCAGCGCCGGCGATGCGCGCCGCGCTCGTCATGGAGAACGTGGTCCACGCCAGGATGACGGGAACCATGCCCATGATGACCGCCGGCCAGTGGCGCTGGGGCGCCGTCTCGAAGGCCTGGATCGTGATGATGAACCCGATCCATATGATGATCGCCAGCCCGCAGTCGGCCGGGACGGCCCAGGCGATCGGGGACATGGCGCCCGTCAGGCAGACGAACGTGACGAAGATCCCGTTCGCGGTCGAGTAGCCCGCGCGCGCCCCCATCCGCTTCCACGCTGGATGGCCGATGTAGAGGGACGTCGGGAACGGGGACCCGAAGCAGGCCGCCGCGAAGGTGCAGGCCCCGTTGACCATGAGCGACGAGCGGGGCGAATAGGAGTCGCCGGCGGCGGCGGCGGACTCGATGCATTGGAGCGAGGCGAGCAGGTTGAGCAGGCCCATCGGCAGGATGACCGATAGGTACGGAAGGATCTGGCCCCCGGCGAAGCCCCCCAGCACGTCGGCGACGGCGGGCACGGGCAGCCGCCAGCCGATGTCTCCGAGCGTGAGCCTGCCTACCGGCGCCAGCCCGGTGGCCCAGGCGAGGGCGGCGCCGACCGCCAGGACCACGAGCGCAGGCGGCACCCCTCCCCGGGGCTTCAGCTCGCCGAAGTAGAAGAGCAGCACCAGGCCGAGCGTCACAAGCCCGACGATCGGATGGGCGAAGGTGCTGAACAGGAAGTTCATGGTGAGGAAGGCCACGCCGGCGCCGGAGAGCGATGCGAGGAGGGCGGCGCGCGGCGTGATCGCCCGTATGCGCCCGGCCACGAAAGCCCCGAAGAATTCGATCATGCCGCTGCCGACGCACGCGACCAGGCCGACGCGCCAGGCGACGAGGTCCGGGTCGGCGGCCCCGTGGGCGATCGCGATCTGCTTCGCGGGCGCCATGACCAGGTAGATGTACGCGATCATCGTCGGCGTGTTCAGCCCGAACGGAATGGCGCATACGTCGGTGCGGTTCTCCTTCCGCGCGAGCCTGTGGGCCTGCCAGGCGTAGAAGACGTTGCCCACGAGGTAGGAGATGGCGACACCAGGCAGCACATGGCCGTATACCAGCTCCGGCCGGAAGCCGAGCACGCCGACCAACATCGGCGGTATCAGCAGGAGCTGTACCATGTTGTCCAGCGCTATGGCGCAGAAGCCGTCGACGTCGCCCCGGCAGAAGAGCTTCATGGTTTCCGCGACCTAGCGCCCCAGCTCGCCGATGAGCGAAACCGTGAAGAGGGCCGCCTGCCGCGCCGCGAACGGCGACAGCTTCCGGTAGTCGTTGTCCGGCCGATCCTGGGTCCGGTTGCTCCCGCCCCGGACGCAGATGAAGGGCGTCCGCAGGTACCAGCAGACCTGGGCCACCGAGCCGCTCTCCATCTCCATGAGGTCGGGCCTGAGCCGCCTTCGGATGTCCCTGATGCGCCCCGGTGTGATGCCGAACTGGTCTCCCGACGTGATGCGCCCAAGCCGCACCCCGGGGGTGTAGGGCGGGCTGTGGTGGCGGGCGACCTCGGGCACATGATGCCTGATCGCCCGCTTCGCGGCCGCGAGCAACCGCGCATCGCCGGGATAGACGATCGGGCTCGAATCCCCGAGGGGGCCCTCGGCGCCAAAGTACTCCATGGCGTAGTTCCGGCCCAGGGATCCGAAATCATGATTGCAGGTCACCTCGCCCACAATCACGTCCCCGTTGCGCACGCCCGGGTTTATCCTCGACGCCGTGCCCGTCATGATCACCTGCCGCGGCCGGAAATGCCCGACGAACAGGGTCGAGATCAGCGAGGCGTTGGTTTTCCCGATCCCGGTGACCGCTACGATCGTCGGGCGGCCGGCGAGCATTCCCCGGACGTAGGGGAAGCCCCCGAGCGTGCCCCTCCTCTTCCCCGACAGTGCCCAATTGACGAGGTCGGTCTCTTGCGGAATGGCCCCGAGAACGAGGGTCGCGTCCCGCGAGGGCCGCGGCGCCCGGCGGGAGGCCGTCGGGATTCCCGCGCTGACCGTCGGCGGAGAGTGCCGAAGCACGGCGGGGGGAGTCCGTTGCGGGGAATTCCCCCGGCCCCGCGGAACCGATTTCCCGGAGGATTCCAGATTCGATGATGCGAGATGCATTTTCATTTAGCCCGGCCGGCACCCGTTGCAGGCCATGGCAATCTCAGATCGGGGCGGCGTTCACAATCAGGGAATTGGAGGCGCGGCCCCCCTTTGTCGCCAGCCCACGCCGGCCCGGAGATCGCCCGGGGCCAGCGCCTTTCCGGGCTCCCGGATCCGGTCCCATCGCCCTACCCGGGGAGCGAATCGCCCCGCATCGGAGGAAACGTGATTATTCTCGGAGACGTCACCTGCTCGGGCAGTTCCGACGGGGGCAGGGCCTTCTTCAGCGCGTCCATGAGCAGGTCTGACGTAAAGGGCTTGTTCAGCACGATCTCGACCCCGGCCGCCTTCAGCGCCTTCATCTTCGTCATCGTCTGGCTCTCGGACAGTATCCCCGTCGACGCGATGATCGAGAGGTTCGGTGCCATGGAGCGGAGGGTCGCCGCGAGGTCGTCGCCGCTCATTCTCGGCATCCCCACATCCGTGATCACGGCGGTGAACTGGCCCCCGAATTCGCGGAACTTCTCCAGCGCCTCGATGCCGTCCGAAGCGGTCACTACGGTGAAGCCGAAGTGGCTCAACACCTCCTCGCCGACGCGCCGCACGGCCAGCTCGTCGTCAACGAGCAGCAGCCGGCGGCCTCCGCCCTGCAGCGTCTGCCCGCCGCCCTGCGGCTTCTGCTGGACCGGCGCATCCTTGGCGGCGAGAAGATACACGGTGAACCTGGATCCGACGCCAAGCGCGCTGTTCACGGTCACAAACCCCCCATGGCTGCGGACAAGGCCGTGGACCGTGGACAATCCGAGCCCGGTGCCGCGCCCCTTCGGCTTGGTTGTGAAAAAGGGGTCGAAGATCCGGTCGAGGATCTCCGGGGGGATCCCCGACCCGGTGTCGGCCACGGAGATGATCACATAGTCGCCGGGCTGGGCGCCGACGGTCAACCGCGCCTCCTTGTCGCTGATCCGGCAATTCTCGGCCGAGATTGTCAGGGTGCCCCCGTTGGGCATGGCGTCCCTCGCATTCACCGCGAGGTTGAGCAGCACCTGGTGCAGCTGCGTGGGGTCGCCGATCACGGACTTGAGGTCGGGCGCGAAATGCACGTCGATCTCTATCCCGGGCGGAAACGTCCCGGTGATCATCTGCTGCAGCTCCCGGATGAGGTGCCTCGGGACAATCTCGACGCGCTCGCCCTCGATTCCATGCGCAAAGGTCAGGACCTGGCGGACGACCCCAGCCCCCCTCTGCGCGGAGGACTCCATGATGTCGAGAATCTGGTGGGATTCGGGCGTCGGGTACCTGCTCTTCAGCCACTCGATGCTCATGAGAATCGGCGCCAACACGTTGTTCAGGTCATGGGCGACGCCGCTTGCGAGCAGCCCGATGCTCTCAAGGCGCTGCGCGCGCATGAGCCTGCCCTCGAGCTCCTTGCTTTCGGTGATGTCCTCCTTGATCGCGACATAGTGCCGGATAACGCCCTCCGAATCCCGGATGGGGGCGACGGTCATCGCCTCGCGGAAGATCCGGCCGTCCTTGGCGCGATTGCAGATCTCCCCCTGCCAGTTGTTGCCGGCCGTAATGGTCCGCCAGAGCCCATCGTAGAACGCCTGCGGGTGCTTGCCGGATTTGAGCACCCTCGGGGTCTTGCCGATCACTTCGCTGCTCGAATATCCGGAGATCTTCTCGAACGCGGGGTTCACCCACTCGATGTGCCCGCGGCTGTCGGTGATCACGATGGAGGTTGGCGCGGCCTGCAGCGCGGCGTCCAGGAGATGGACCCGCTCCCCGGCGGCAAAGACGCTGTGCTCGTCGAGGAGGCTCTTGGTCTTCGCCTCCGCCTCCCGCATCGCGTACTTACGGATGGTCTTGGTCGCCAGGACTCCCACGATCACGACGAACGCCAGGCTCTTCGCCATTTCCACGGCAATCGTGGCCATCGGCACGCGAAACCACCAGGCCATGAGCAGATCCGTCACGATGATCCAGGCGGTTGCGGCCCCGCAGTAGATCGCGGCGATTCTCGCCGGCGGCGAGAGGCGCTGAAGCACCGATGGGCTCTGGGACGGAAGTTTCACGTGGTGCGCATCCGCTGCAAATTGAGGGGTTCGGGGCGGCGGCCGGGCATGATGTCAGGCTGGGGTGGCAAATGCTGAATCAAAGTTCCGTTGGTGCAACTCCAAAGGATCGAGGGGCTTACGACAGCAGGCTGACAGGGGTGCATTGCCGCATGGCCTGATTCTGCGGCCCCAGAATGATGCTCCAAGCCCCTTCAATGCGCATCCCTTGTCGAATAATGCGCGTTGTTTGCGGGCCCTTGCGGGCATTCTCGGCCATCGCGCCGGATCCTTAGCCTTTGCAGCAGAGGCGCAGACCCCAGTCGTCGCCGCTCGGGAAATCGGGAAGCTCGATGACGCCGATCTTGCTGGAGCGGACGCGGCCGCCCCCGACGTCGAGCCACGTGCCGTCGCGCACGTTGAACCACTGCGCGCGATAGGAGGTGTTGAGGCGCGCGCCGCGCACCCGCGACCTGGGGCAGCCCTTCTCAAAGTAGGCGAGGAAGATGTCCCGGTCCGGCGTGCGCGCACAGTAGGCCCAGCCTTCGTAGCCGAGCGTGTCATGGGACTTGTTGGGCGAAACGAGGTCGGGCAGAGGAACAAGCTCCGGGTAGCGCTTCCCTATCGAGAACGCGAAGGTCCGCAGGAACTGCATCTGCGCGCCGGAGGCCCACCTGAACGCATCCCACATCTTCGTCGGCGCCGCCGGCTCGATGTCGGCGCCCCAGATGCCCTCGGCGCCGTAGACGTGCCCCGCGAATCCGCCGGAGAGGAAGCTGCCGTAGAGGCCGGACCGGCAGAACGCGTTGTCGCGCTCCGTGCCGCCGGCCGCGCCGCGCGTGTAGTTGGCGGAGCCGGGCCCCCGCGCATCCCGGTAGCCGGCATAGTAGGGCTCGCCGTTGAGCGCGGGAACAGGGGGGTCGAGGCCGTAGATCTCCGTGAGGTACCAGTAGTTGTCATGCTCGCGCATGTTTCCGATCTGCTGCAGCGTCACCCAGGACGGCTCGCCCCAGTTCTCGAGCGTGGACGGGTTCGCATTGGCGGAGAGGAGCGTCCCGAAGGGAGGCGGCCCGTATCTCTCCTTAACGGCCCTGATGGCGTCGGAGTAGTCGCCGGGGCTCACCGTCTCGTCAATGATGTCGAGGTGCACCGGGCTGAGCACCGCGATGTTGGCCTGATAGCGCGACCATATGTACTCGATGAAGCGCGCGTACGAGTCCGGCCAGGCATAGTATTTGTGCCAGCAGAGGCCCGAATCGCGCCGGGACGCCTCAATGAACGGAACGAATCCGTTGGCGTTGAGGTAGTCGATCTTGCGGTCGAGGTACCTGAAGTACTCGGGATTGACCCGGTCCATGTCCGGGAAGTCGTCCGCAAAGCCCGGCACCCTTCCCGGGAAGAAGAAGGGCCGCCCCCCCTCGTTGTCCATGTTCTTGGCGCTGCCCGTGCCGAACTCGAGCCAGGCCGAGCGCACGGTGGTCCTCTCGGCGTCATCCATCACCAGGTGCCAGGGCTTGCCGTCGGTCTTCCAGTTGGGGAAGGCAGCGATGATGCTGACCCAGTTGTAGCCCTGCGCCCTTCTAAAACGCACGTAGTCCTTGAAGCCCGCGTCCGGGCCCAGGGGCCGCTCCCTGTCGTCGTCATACCACCTGAAGCGGTTCGAGGGCACGGCGTACCACGTGTCGCCGATGGCCAGGAAGGGCGTGCCGTCCGGGAATTCCAGCGCGTGGCCGTTGGCCGTCGGCCGGACCATCCCGCGGCGCAGCGGGTTCTCGTCCAGCTCCGACCGGGTCCACGCGACAGCGGCAAAGGATCCGGACCTTCCGGAAATGCCCGGATCGTCCGGAGAGGAGCCGCTCGCCCACGTCCAGGTTCCCGCCGCCGTGGCCAGCAGGCGCACGCGGAACGTCCGGCCTCCGTCCCAGAAGCCGTAGACGCGCTTCCTGAACCCAGGGCCGCTCAGGTCCACCCAGGCGACAACGTCTGCGTAGGGGTTCCCGTAGGTGCCCTGGGCGGTGAACGTGAGCTCTTGTTTTTCCCAAACGTGCGCGGGCGGCCCGCCGGCGGCCAGCGGCGAGAGCCATAGGCACAGAAGGGAAATGAGACAGGGCGGTTTCGTGCGGGAAACCTGACAGATGGATCCTCTGAGGCTCAAATCTTTCGCGGCGTCTTGCCCTTGCAAAAAGACACGCATGGGAAGAGGGGCCGGCTCCGGATATCGGCGCACCGCGGCCAGCCTGCCCAGCCGGCCAAACGGCTGACATCGCATGTCGTTAACCTGAGCCATCTTCGGGAAGCGACTTGCGGGGAACTGCCTTCGGAGCGCCTAGGCGATCCTTCCCCCCGGGTGAACCCGCCCGGCCGAATTTTAATTTGTGTTTCGTCGCGATGGAAGGAAGCTACCGGCCTTTAGAGACCCCCAACCCCGTCCGAAACCGAATCCCCACCATGAATGGCAAAGGAGACCTTCCGGGACTCTTTGCCGCCAAGCGCCTGAGCGATCACAACCGCGCCGAGATGCGGGAGATTTTTGATCGCGCGATTAAGCTCGCGGAACGGGGCCTGCTGCGACTGCGGGTTCCGCATGAGGTCAAGCGGGTGCAGAAACTCCGCGGAATGCACTACCACTACCGGCCGGAGCTTTTCCTCCAGCTGCAGGGCCGGACGGATTTCCAGTTCACCCGGGACGCCTTCAGCCTCACCCCGGACGAGCTCTGCGTCATACCGGCCGGCGTGCCCCACGGCGAGATCGTCCACGCCGAGGAGAATCGGCCGTTCCGCAACCTTGTCGCCGGCTTCTACAACAACACCGTCAGCCTGCATTTCGCCTACGAGGCCCGGCCGCACCACCCGGACATCGAGGTCATCGAGTTCTTCGACGCCCCCAACCTCGATGTCTTCCTGACCCTGGCCAACAGCCTTACCCAGACCTTCCACACGCAGGCGCCCGCACGGGAGTCGGTGCTCAAGGGGCTGCTCATCGCCCTTCTCGGGCTCTTCCGCAACGTGGTCGAGACGGGCACCAGCGAGCTGAACAGCGACATCGGCAAGGTTTTCCAGGCGAAATGCCTCGTGCGCGAACGGTTCGCGGATCCGGAGCTAAGCGTCCAGCACATCGCGCAGCTCCTCGGCTGCTCGGCCGACTACCTCTCCCACCTGTTCCATGTCGAGACCAAGGAGCGCCTCACCCACTATATCCAGCGCATCCGGATCGAGGGCGCCGTCCTCGCGCTCGAAACGACGCCGCTCAACATCTCGGAGATCGCCTACGCCGGGGGCTTTGCCGACCCGACCTACTTCACGCGCGTCTTCAAGCAGCACAAGGGGGTCACGCCCCACGAGTACCGGGCGCTGATGCACGCCGACCGCGGAAAGGCCGAGTCGCAGCCCAAGACTGTCTACTTCGACCGTATGGATTTCACCCATGGCCAGCCCAAGCGGGAGACCGGCGGCCGGAAGCCCGCTGTGAAGCTAGGCGAGGCTGCGCCCATCTCCTGAATTCGGCGGGGCGGGGCTGCGGGGCACCCACGACAAGGCGGCCGCCGCGACGAAAAAGGACACGCCGCCCACCATCACGGCAGACAGGGCGCGCCCGCCAAGGAAATGCTGGACAATCGGGCCCAGAACGGAGGCCGCTAGGATCTGCGGCAGGACGATGAAGAAATTGAAGACGCCCATGTAGAAGCCCATGCGCGCGGCCGGTATCGAATCGGCCAGCAACGCATAGGGCATCGCAAGGATGGTCGCCCACCCGATGCCCACGCACACCATGGAGATCAGCAGGTATTCCGGCTGCCGCCAGAGGCCGACGGCCAGCAGGCCGGCGCCCGCGCAGACCAGCCCGAAGCGGTAGAGCGTCCGCGTCGGAATGCCGCGCCGCGCCAGCGCCACGAGGCCGAACGCGACCGCGAAGGCGGTGCCATTGTAGGTCGCGAAGCACACGCCGCTCCATTCCACGCCGCGCTGGTAGGCCGCAGAGCCCGGCACGCCGCCATAGATGCTGTGCGCCACAGCCGGGGCAAAATAGATCCACATGCAGAACAGGCCGAACCACGTGAAGAACTGCACGAAGGCCAGCCGGCGCATGACGTGCGGCATCTCGAGTATCTCGTGAAGGATCTCGGAGGCGGTCGATCGCCCCGGGTGCGCCGGCGCCGCCGTCGACGGGTCCGGCGGATGTTCGCCGGTCGTCACGATGGTGTAGACCACGCAACTGAGGAACACGGCCGCGCCGACGTAGAAGGAAAGGTGCACCGACTGCGGGATGGCTCCCGTGCCCGCGGCGCCGATCGCCACGCCGAAATGCGTGATCAGCCAGGGCAGCGCCGAGGAGAGCACCGCGCCAAGGCCGATCATGAAGCTCTGCATGGAGAAGCCGAGCTGGCGCTGCTCAGACGGCAGCAGGTCGCCAACGAACGCGCGGAACGGCTCCATGCTGATGTTGACCGAGGCGTCGAGCACCCAGAGAAGGCCGGCCGCCATCCAAAGCGAGGACGAGTTGGGCATGGCCACGAGCGCGCAGCTGGCGAGGACCGCCCCGCCCAGGAAGTACGGCCTGCGGCGGCCCAGCCGGGTCCAGGTGCGGTCGCTGTAGTAGCCGATTATCGGCTGCACGATCAGGCCCGTGACCGGCGCGGCGAGCCAGAGGATGGGGATGTCGCTCTCGCTGGCCCCGAGGTACTGGTAGATGGCGCTCATGTTGGCCATCTGCAGGCCCCAGCCGAACTGGATCCCCAGAAAGCCGAAGCTCATGTTCCAGATGGCGGGAAGGGTCAGCGGGGCGCGCGATGTGCTCATCGGTGGGCGGCGATGGACGCCGGGGTTTCGCTGCATTCGCGCGGCACCCGATTTCCGGCGCGATCGTAAAGCTCGATCCAGTGGCGCAGCGTCCCGAGCCTGCCCTCTTCGAGCAGGGCCAGCTGGCCGTCGGTGTAGCGCCACTGCCAGTTGCCCTCCGCGATGCCCGGCTGGTTGAGGGTGGCTTCCGCCGGCAGATCGAGCAGGTCCTGCATGGGCACAACGGATAGCCGCGAGACCGTGGCGAGAGCGGCGCGGATCAACGGCCACGCCGAGCGGGAGCCGTCGAGCCCGAAATAGTCGGAGACCCTTCCGGCCTCTTCCCTCGGCAGGCTCTCCAGCCAGCCGCGGGTGGTGGTGTTGTCATGGGTCCCCGTGTAGACGACGCTTTCGGGCCCGAAGAAGTGCGGCAGGTTGACGTTGCCGGTGTCATGCCCGTAGGCGAACTGCAGGATCTTCATCCCCGGCAGGCCGGCGGCGTTGCGCAGCGCCACGACGCCCGGTCCGATGTAGCCGAGGTCCTCGGCGATGATCCGCGCGTCCGGCAGGGCCTCCCGCACCACGCGTAAGAACGGCAGGCCCGGCCCCTTTCGCCACTGGCCGCCCCGCGCATCGGCGGCGCCCGCGGGGACCTCCCAGTACGTTTCAAATCCGCGGAAGTGGTCCAGCCGGATGATGTCGTAAAGCTCGAACGCCGCGCGCAGCCGGTCGATCCACCAGCCGTAGCGGGTGCGGGCCAGATAATCCCAGTCATAGAGCGGGTTCCCCCAAAGCTGGCCGGTCGCGGAGAAATAATCCGGAGGCACGCCGGCGACCGCCAGCGGCTGCCCGCGCGGGTCAAGTCGGAAGACCGCGCGGTTCTGCCACGTGTCCGCGCTATCGAGCGCGACGAAGATCGGCACGTCGCCTATGATGCCTACCCCCTGAGCCGAGGCGTAGTGCCGCAACCGCTCCCATTGGCCGAAGAAGAGATGCTGGTAGAAGGTGTGGCGGTCGGCGTCGCGCAGCACGGTCTCAGGCAGGGTCGCGTGCAGCGTCGGGTTCCAGCCGCGGAATCCCTCCGGCCAGTCCGTCCAGGGCCGGCCGCCGAAGTGCGCCTTGAGCGCCATGAAGTCTGCGAATGGCCCGAGCCAGGCGGAGTGCCGCCGGCGGAACGCCGCCAGCGATCCGAAGCCCTCCAGCTCGTCGCCGCCCGAGGCGGCGAAACGGTCATGGGCGCGCGCCAGCACGCGCCAGAACTGGTCATACAGCCGGCCGTAGTCGACCCGCGCGGCGGGCAGGAGGCGCAGGGGCGCCACCTCGTCCGTTGTGAGAAGGCCGGCGCCCACGAGCTCGCCGAGGTCGATGAAATACGGGTTGCCGGCGCGGCCGGAGAACGTCTGGTAGGGCGAGTCGCCGTAGCCGGTGGGGCCGATGGGGCAGATCTGCCAGTAGCGGACACCGGCCCGGCCGAGGAAATCCACGAGGCTGCGCGCGCCTGGCCCGAGATTGCCGATGCCGTAGCTGCCGGGCAGCGACGAGATGTGGGCCAGCACGCCGGTGCTGCGGGTGTCGAGCCAGGTGGCGGATGAATCGGATCCCATTGGCGTGGAGCCGGTGGACGTGTCAGAGGGGCCGCGCGCCGTTCGCCCGCCCCCCGCCTTCAGGGAGAGAGGCGGGGCCGCAGGGGATGGAGACGCAGGCGCGCACCAGTCGGGCTGGGGTTAAGACAATGCGGCAAAGTCTGCCCTCCGGAAGAACAAGCGGCCACCAGAGTCAATCCGGTGGCCGCTCGGTTTGGCCTTCTGATGAGCAGGCCTTAGCGGGAATCCATCAGAACTTGTAGGACACGCCCGACCTGTAGGACGCGCCGTACTTCTGCCAGTTCGCCAGCTGGCGCGGATCGTTGTTCGTGTACGTGATGAGGGGGGCGTTGTTCAGGTTCCTGCCCTCAATGTACAGCGTCAGGCCCTTGAACGGACCGCTCTTAAACCCGTACTGGAGCTGGGCGTCGATCTCATGGTACGGGATCTCTATCGAGTAGCCGTCGCCGGGCGTCCCCAGGCTCGCGAACGTCGGCGCGCCGAACTGCACGATGTACTCCCTCGTTGCCCCCTGGTAGTGCTCCTGGACGCGGGCCGAGAAGCCGTAACGCTCGTAGTAGAGGGTGATGTTCGCGGTCTTCTTCGACAGGTCGGGGAGCGGCGCGCTGGCGTTGTTCGGGCCCCAGGGCTTGATGCTGCTGTCGATGACGGCGCCGTTCAGCTGGATGCCGAAGCCCTGGATGGTTCCCCCGGTGAACACCTCGCTGCCCAGCTGCACGTTGGCCTCGACGCCGCTCATGTTGCCGCCGTTGCCGTTCACATACTGCGAACCCAGGCCATAGTTAATAATGGGGGGGGTGGCTCCTGTGTAGGGGTACCCCACGAAGCTTTCCACCGTCTGCTGCTGGTAGATGTAGGTCTCGAGCTGCTTCTCGAAGAGCGCCAGCGAGACGTAGCCGCCGCCGTGCGCGAAGTAGTGCTCGAGCGAGAGGTCGACAGAGTCGGCCTGCCACGGGCGAATGGACGGGTTTCCGCTCGTGGCGCTCCACGGGCTGTTGGTGGTCGATAGGGCGTCGGTTGCGTTGTAGCCGAAACTGCGCGATGCCCTCATCTGGTACATCGTCGGCCGCATTTCCTGGCGGCCTATCGAGAACCGGATCAAGTCCTTTGGGGTGGGCTTGAATATCAGGTTCAGGCTGGGCAGGAAATCAAAGTAGCTCGCGCCGCCGGTGACAGGGAAAACGACGTTGCTGCCGTTACCCGAATATCCAAAGGAGCTCTGGTCGGCGTAGCTGACCATCATGCCGACGTTGCCTTCGAAGGGCATCCCCCATGCGTCGCCCTTCATGTCAAACTTGATGAAGGGGCGGGCGACGGTCTCCCAGACCTTGTAGTTGTCGCCCCAAAAATTGCCCGGGTTGGGGTTCGGCACGAAGTTGATAAGCCCGCTGTCGTAGGCGAAGTTCGGGTCAAAGGCCACCGGATGCAGGTTGCCGATGAAGGACAGGTTCGTGGTCCCCTCGGTGGCGGGAAGGGGATCGGTGGGCTGGCCGTTGGAATTGATTAGGTAGCCGCTGGGATTCTGGCCATACTGCTTGAAGCGCTCGTTGTAGCTGAGGCCCAGAATGACGTCCTTGAAGACGGAGCCGTCCAGTTGGTGCGTCGTGGTCAGCCTGAACGAATCCGCGACGTCGTCCTCCTTGAAGTACTTGAGGTAGCCTTCCATGCCGGAGACGGGGAACACGCCCGTGCCGTAGCCATCCGGGTCAGTAAGAAAGATGACGCTGGGGTCCGAGAAGGTCGTGCTTGAGACGACCGTCGGGGGGTTCGGGCCGGCAGGATTGCTCACGTTAAATGTGGCCCCTAGATTCGAGGCCTCCGAATTGGCGAAATAAAGGCCCGCGTAGGTTTCCAGGACCTCGTTGCTTTGCTTCGCCGAGGACCAGCCCATCTGGAAGTGCACCGGCCAGTCAGACTTTTCAGCCAGATCCAGGTTCCATATCCCGGAGGCCAAATGGGAGAGCCATCCCGTGTCCATGCTTCGGACAACGGGATTCACATGGGTGATCGTGTAATTGCTGATCAGTCCGTTGGTGACCGTGTAGCCCGGCTGGAGAATCGCGGGGCCCCATTCCGCCATCGGGACCTCCATCCCCCGCAGCAGCTGGTTTTCGTTGGTGCACGAGAGGAACAGGTCGATCTTGCTGTGGATGGAGTCGCTTGGCTTGCTCTCGATCACGGCGACGGCGGAGTTGCTCTTGAGGAGATCGTTCTGGTCGTAGATCTTCATGCCGCCCATGATGAGGTTGCTGTTGGGGCCGGTCGCGTCGCCCCAGGACTGGAACTGCTGGCCCTCATAGGGATTCTCCCGGTGCGCGACGCCCACGTAGATTCCCTCCGTCCCATTGAGAAACTGGTCGATGTAGGAGGCGGAGTAGCTATAACCGGTCACCTTCTGGCCGGGTGTTAGCTGCCCGAGATGCGTCCAGTTGTAGTACGCATCGAGGGCGAACACCCTGTGGTCGAAGCTGAGGGGAGACACGGTCTGCAGGTCGATCGTGCCGCCGATGCCGCCCACGAGGTCGGCCTGGCCGGTCTTGTAGACCGTCACGCCGCCAACGAGCGCGGAGGGATATTGGTCGTATTGGACGTCCCGGTTGTTGCCCGTCGTGGCCTGCTCGACTCCGTCGAGCGTGCCGACATTGAAGTCCGGATCCAGGCCGCGGATGGTGATCTCCTGGTTGCGGCCGTTGACGCGTTCGCTGGTGAGGCCCGTCAGGCGCACGAGGTCGTCAGCGATGCTGACGTCTGGCAGCTTGCCGATGTCCTCGGGCGCGATGACCTCGACGATGGCGTCTGAGGACTGCTTCAGCTGGGCCGCCATCTCAAGGCTGCCCGCGAAGGATCCGTTGACCGTGAATTCGTTCAAGACGATCGGCGCCTCGCTCGTGGTGTTCGCGGCCCTGGTGGTGACGGCCGGCTGGGCGTTGGTGGCTTGGGTCTGGTCCGTCGTGGCCGCAGACGTGTTTGCTGCTTGTGCAAACGCAGATGCGGGGGCCATGGAGAACAGGCCGACAACAGCGAGCATGATAAGGCTCGCGCGTGTGTTTGGGTTCGATCTTTCAGTGTGCATTGTTAGGGTGTTGCGGGAATTCGTGATGCATGTGCACCGCGGTCTGCTTCAGGCACTGGTCAGGGCTAATGTTGGGGTGTTGAGCCAGCGTATGCATGGCTCCGGTAGCAAAAGGATTCACCGCGAACCGCCCTCCGCCACACCCAATGCCTTCAAAAAACCGATATGATTAGGAAAAAACCGTGATTCAGGGGCACCGGGGGGACGCCGCCCGTCCGTTTTGTCCATGGGAACTAACCTTTTCCGGCACCGCAAAGCTCTGGTCTTAAAGGCCATTCCCACATGAAATCTGCCGACTGAATGACCCCCGGGGCACCTCCTGAAAATCATGCCTGGGTCAGAGGCCTTCGCGGATGCCGTGGGGCTAATCGCCCAAGGGTCGCCGCCGATTGCGGCCCCGCTATCCCGCGGTTTTGTCTGCCCACCCTATGTATTATCCGGACACCATTTTTTGACTCCGCCAAATGGAGACCTATCCTCCCAAGTCAATGCCCTCCACCCTCGAGGCACCTTCGTCGACAGGCTTTCCTTCGCCTCGGTCCCCCGTCCGGGCAATACGTTCCCTCCCCCTTCTTCTGCTCGCCGTCCTAGTGCTTGCCGGAGGCGCATTGGGGGCCGGCGACCAACCGGCGCCCCAGGTCAGTGTGCCGCGCTTCACGCATCCGGGCGCCGGTCATGTGTTCTATTTCGTGCTGACGGATCGATTCGCAAACGGATCGACGGCCAACGACGCGGGCGGCATCGCCGGAGGGCCGGACGCGAGCGGCTTTGACCCGACCAGCATCCACCATTACCACGGGGGCGACTTCATCGGCCTCACGGCGAAGCTCGACTACATCAAGCGGCTGGGGGCCACGGCAATCTGGATCACGCCGCCGTTCAAGAACAAGCCCGTGCAGGACGGCACCGCCGGCTACCACGGATACTGGATACTCGACTTCACGCAGATCGACCCGCATCTCGGCACGGACGCGGAATTCCGGGAATTCGTGGCGCAGGCCCATGCCCGCGGCCTGCGGGTGTACCTCGACATCGTTGTCAACCACACTGCGGATGTCATCCAGTACAGGGACGGGACGACCTACCGCACCATGGCGGAGGCGCCCTACCGCGATGCCTCCGGCAGGCCCTTCGACCCCCACGCGGTCTCCTACAACGGGTTGAACCCCGCCTCCGACTTCCCGAAGCTCTCCGCCGAGCGGAGCTTTGCCCACGTGCCGTTCGTGCCACCCGGGGAGGCCCACTCCAAGGGGCCCGAATGGCTCAATGACGTGACCATGTATCACAACCGCGGCAAAAGCACCTTTCAGGGCGAGAGCTCGCAACACGGCGACTTTGCCGGGCTGGACGACGTGTTCACCGAGAACCCGGCGGTGGTCCGCGGCTTTATCGCGGTCTTCAGCCGCTGGATCGAGGGCTACGGCATCGACGGCTACCGGATCGACACGGTCAAGCACGTGAACATGGAGTTCTGGCAGGCGTTCGCCCCGGCGATCCGCGAGAAGGCCCGCGAGCTGGGCCGGCCGGACTTCCTGCAGTTCGGCGAGGTGATGAGCAATAACGCGGCCATCATGAGCGAGTTTTCGACCACCGGCACCCTCGACGCCACCATTGACTTCGGGTTTTTCGAGGATGCGCGCGACTTCGTCTCACGGGGCGGTGATGCAGCGGAACTCGAGGGCCTCTTTGACAGGGACGACTGGTATACGGACCATGACAGCAACGCGCAGAGCGTCACGACGTGCATCAGCAACCATGACGCCGGGCGGTTCGCCTTTTTCCTCAAGCAGGACAACCCGGGCGCGGACGCGGCGCAGCTGGGCGACCTGGTCCTCCTGGGCCACGAGCTCCTGCTGACGGTCCGGGGCCAGCCGGTCGTCTACTACGGCGACGAGCAGGGCATGGTCGGCATCGGCAACGACACGGGTGCGCGCGAGGACATGTTCCCCTCGCTGGCGCCGAAATTCCGGGACCTAGCGCTCCTCGGGACGACGCGCAGGGGGGGCGACGACAAGTTCGACACCGGCCACCCCTTCTACAGGGCCATTCGCACGCTTGCCTCCCTGCGCACGTCACACCCGGGGCTGGCGCGCGGCGCCATGCTGCTCCGCCACGGCGGCCAGCCCCACCTGTTCGCCTTCTCGCGCATCGAGCGCAGCGAGCGCGTGGAGTATCTCGTCGCCCTGAACAACTCCCGGACCGAGACCGTCGGCGCCATTCTGGCCACGAGCCAGCCGGCCGGCGCCGTTTTCCGGGGCCTTTTCGACTCCCGCAATCCCGGCCTGGCCGGCGGCGCATCGCTGGGCGTCGGCGACCGCGGGAATGTGGCCGTGTCCCTTGCTCCGCTGGAGTGCATAATCTGGCAGGCGCAGGCTCCCCTGCCCGCCCCGGTCTCCGCACCCTCGGTCGGATTCGCCTCGCCGGCGGGCGGGTCGACCCTCACCTTCACCGCGCGGAGCGTGGACGGCCACGTGTTTCCCGAACGCCAGGAAATCCGCGCCGACGTGGCCGGGGGCGACGGGTTTGCGGAGGTGACCTTTGTGATGGGGCGGGCGTCGCGCCCGGGACAGTACGAACTTCTCGGCACGGACGACACCCCGCCCTACCGCGTCTTCTGGCGGCCTCCGGCCGACCTCGCTCCGGGCGAGAAGCTGACATTCATCGCGACGGTGGACGACCTGCGCGGCCACCGGGCATCGGCCGAGATCGATCGGCTGCGGGTGGCGCCCACCTCCCTGTCGTTCGGAATCAGGGGCGCCACCGTGCCCATCCTGACCCGCGAGCCGGGTCCGGTGGAAAGCGCCGCGGCAGGCAGGGACCTGACGCTGGCCGTCTCGGCCGCCGGCACGGGCCCGATGGAATTCCGGTGGGTGCACGACGGAAGCGAGATCCCGGGCGCCACCCAGCCCGCCCTCATCCTGAAGAACATCTCGGTCGGCGCAGCGGGACATTACGTTGCGATTGTCCACAACCGGGAAGGCACCGCCGTCAGCAGGGACGTGCTCGTCCGCTTCGACCTCCCCCAGCCCTGACGGCGGGTGGGGAGGTATCTCTGTCCCCTTCCCCTATCCTTTCACCGCGGGTGCCGCCGGCGGGCTCGCGCGGATCCCCCAGGCCCCGATCCCAGGCTCGCTAGATTGCCGGCATGACTACAGTGCTAAATCAATGATATACATAATATTGCAATACTTTCCAAACGGCAAAAAGATCGGCAATAATGACAATGCTTGATTTGAATAAACAAACTTAAAACATTGACATTTAATAACAAATGTGACTAAAAGATCGGCAATAACACCGGCAACATGGTTTTGACCGAAACAACTCTCGAGCCCGCCTTTCCCGAGCAGAAGGAATCCGCCCTGGAGGACCTCGCCTGCGCGGTGATCGAGCACGCGGGCCGCCTCGAGGGCAAGGTGCGGGATCCGCTGCGGCAGGACCTGGTCGAGGTCACGCGCTGGATGCATTGCTACTATTCCAACTTGATCGAGGGCCAGCATACCCGGGTGCCCGACATCGAGGCCGCGCTGCGCCAGGATTTTTCCTCGGAGCCGGAGAAGAGCGACCTGCAGCAGCTTGCGCTCGCCCACCTCGCGTGCCAGCGCTGGGCCGCCGGCCACGACGGATCGCCCTTCGCACCCGACTTTCTCTGCGAACTGCACCGCCGATTCTATTCCGAGCTACCCGCGTCGCTGCGCGTCGCCACGACATGGACCGGCGTGAAGGTTCCCCTCGAGCCCGGAGTGCTGCGAACCACCGACGTCAAGGTGGGCGCCCACATCGGGCCACCTCACGGCCTGGTGCCGGCCCTCCTCCGGCATTTTCGCCAGCGATACGAGTCGCCCGGGATATCCCGCGCGGCCAGCATCGTCGCGGTGGCGGCGAGCCACCACCGGCTCGCCTGGATCCACCCGTTTCGAGACGGGAACGGCCGCGTCGTCAGGCTGTTCTCCGACGCCCTGATCCGCCGCGCCGGCGTCGACTCCGGCGGCCTCTGGTCCCTCTCCCGCGGGCTGGCCTCCAGGCGCGAGGAGTACTACGAGCGGCTGGCCGCCGCCGACCGGGAGCGGAGTTCGTCCTCTGAAGACGACGGGCACGGCCACCTCAGCGAACGGGCGCTGAGGGAGTTCTGCGAGTTCATGCTCCGCGTCATGCTCGACCAGATCGCCTTCATGGAGAAGCTCCTCGAGCTGGACAGCCTGGCCGACCGGATAGAGCGGTACGTCCGGATGGAGGCCGGCATGGGCGAGGCCGGCAGGCGGGTGTTCCTCCTTCTGCGCGAGGCGCTCTACCGCGGTGAGTTCCCCCGAGGCGAGGCGGGCCGGATTGCCGGCGCGGGCGAGCGCACCGGCCGCGTGGCCCTGACCGCGGCTATCGGTGCCGGGCTGCTCAGGTCCAAGACGCCAAAATCGCCGGTTCGGATCGCCCTGCCGGCAAAGGTCCTCGGCACCTACTTTCCGCAGCTCTTCCCCCCCGGGCAACTCCAAGCATAGTTGCAGTTGGCCCCGGTGCAGATCGTGCGGCGGCAGCATGGCATGGACAACCGGCGAACGAAGCCCCAGTTTCAGAATCCCCGAACAAGCAGCCGCGGAAAGCCGGCGGATCGGTGTGAATCTGACACCCCGAAGACCATGATCCAAACAATGCTCAATGCCCGAATCGGCCTTTTCGCGAGCGTCGCGCTCCTGACTTTCCCCTTGAATGCGGAGGCTGCGGGCGTCGATGCGCAGGCCGCCGCCCAGCGAAACGATGCAATCCCAGGCCAGATTGCGGGCGCCCCTGCGCTGGACCCCGCCCTGGAGGTGAGCACGATTCGCCTATGGGATGGGCCGGCCCCGGGAGCTCTCGGAGCTTCCGCTGCCGACATCCCGACGCTTACCGCATTCCCGCCGCAGCACGGCAAGGGCAATGGGACTGCCGTCATGGTTGCACCGGGCGGCGGGTACCTGGGCCTGGCAAGCAACCTGGAGGGCAGGCAGGTGGCGGACTGGTTCGCGGCGCGCGGCGTGACGGCGTTTGTCCTGAAATACCGCCTGGGAGAAAGATACCTTTACCCGGTGCCGCTCACCGATGCCTTGCGCGCTGTGCGCCTGGTGCGTTTCCTGGCGGGACGCTATCAGATCGCGCCCGACCGGATCGGGATGGCGGGCTTCTCAGCCGGGGGCCACCTGAGCGCGATGGCGGCGACGGCCTTCACAGCAGGGCAGCCCGATTCCGCGGACCCGGTTGAGCGTCTGAGCAGCCGCCCCGACTTCCTTGTTCTCGGCTACCCCTGGCTGAACGCGATGCAGCCGGCCAGGCCCGGTTACATCCCCTCCTACCAGACGCTGATGAAGATGCCGGCGGAGAGGCACAAGGATCTGGAGGCGCCCTATACGCCAGCCTTGCATGTCACTTCGGCAACGCCCCCGGCGTTCATATTCATCACATCCGACGATGGGACGGTGCCCGTCGAGGCGAGCGTGGAGTTCTACAGCGCCCTCAAGAAGGCCGGCGTGCAGGCGGAAATGCATATCTTCCGACACGGCGTCCACGGGGTCGGTCTCGGCGCGGGCGATGCCGCCCTCGACCTGTGGCCGCTCCTGCTCGAGGAGTGGATGCGGGGGCAGGGGTTGCTGAACCCGGCGCCCGTGGTCCCGCGCTAAATCCGCCACGGAGAATTCGCGATGCGATTCTGAAACCAATTCGCACCGCGAAAAGAACGATCCAGCCCCGCACTGGGCGCGACAGACGCCGTCATCGGATCCGGCGGTTAGTTGGACCCCTTCTTTCCCTCCGTCGGAAGCTCGTACGGATTTCCAAAAATCTTCGTGCGAAACAACCTGAACTGAACCTTGTCCACCTCCAGGAAGGGATATTTCCTCCTCACATTCGCCATCTTGCTCCGGAAGTTGTCCCGGCCTTCCGGGTAATAGCGCCACAGGGTCGGCTGACCCGTGCAGTTAAGGAAAAAATCGCCGATGTAGACAACTTCCCCCGCAGCCACGGTGAAGCTGCCACCCCGGGCGCTGCTGTCGCTGATCAGCTGCCTTCTGCCATACTTGAGGTAGCCGACATCCGACTCCGATCGCGCCACCTTGATACTGCAGAAGCTAAGCGCATACTCTCCGGGCTCCACGAGAAAGGCATAGTCGGCGTTCTCGGGCTTGCTGGATAAGCGCAGGGGCGGCTCCAAGACAAGGTCGCCCATATCGTCGTCCTTCTGCTTCGAAGTCGGAAGCCGATCGAAACTGAGCTCCCGCAGCGCGGCATTCTGGAAGCCGCCGCATCCCCACTTGCGGCCCCAATTCACCGACAGGATGACGAGCCCCTTCTTGCTTCCCTTCTCCGCATAGCCCTTCTGCGTGGCCTCCGACGCCAGCGATGTATCGACGGGCTCGGCCAGGCATGGCGACAGAGCGAATGCGAGGAACACGAGGAGACGCAGAATGCGCGACGTTTTCATCTGTGGCCTATCGATGCAATGATCCGTGCTGACGAAGGCGCGACTTCCGCCCCGCAGGAGGCGTGCCTGAGGCGCGCGTCGGATCCGGTAGTTGGTTGACCCATTTCACCTTGGCGTGGTCTTGATCGCGCCCAGCTTAGCGTTCACCGGGAAGTGGCGCAATAAGCCGACAGGACAAATAAGCACAGGTTTCGCGTGAATGTCCGCGCGCTGTTACCTGCGTGCGCCGGTCTTCCTGCCAAAAGCCGAGTCCCCGGGCCGGCGGGTCCCAGCGTCGCCCGGCGCAGCAAATGCGACTGACAAAGCCGTGAATCCTCAACCACTACGCCCCCCCCTGCCGACTTCTGAAGAAGACCCCCGGAATTGCTGCCAAAGGTGGGATTCGAACCCCAAGGCCTTTCGGCCGGCAGATCCTTGGTCGCGTCCAATTTCCTGCAGCATGTGCGGGAATATGCGCAACAGGTTAATTGGTGTACGCCTCAAACAGAACGGTACCTGAGTTGCCCTTGGCTGACGTGATCTGCGCGGTGTACGCTCCCGGCAGCAGCGTCAGCAGCAATGCGGAGTCCGGACTGGAATTTGGCAGCGCAAACGCGCCCACCTGATTCGCGGCCGTGGAGATGGTAGCGGGGTTTGAATTGGTCGCCCATCCGGAGTTCGTCGCGATCACCGCCCCGCTGCTGTTGTAGACCGTAAGGACCGGGTCAGGCAGCGGGCTTGGGACGCCATAGGCGCTGAGCACCGGACCGTCCGCGCGGATTAGGACCGTCCTCGGGGCGGTGCCCTCGATCACGAAGCCGCCGATGAACGTCTGGGTGCTGCTGACGTAGCCACGGGTGGACACGTTTCCGAACACGGTGGGCGCGGAATTGGAGACGAGGACGGTGCCGCCCGTCCCGGTCACAACGAAACGCTGCAGCGTCGGGGAATAGGCGGCGCTCAGGAGCGTCGCCGTGCTGAGCGTCGAGGGGCTGTCGCCGGAGAAGCGTTGGGACCAGGTCTTGCCATCCGCGGAAGTGAGAATTGTGCCTTGCTCGCCGGCAGCCACGAAATACCCACCCCCGAACGTGAGGCCCCGCAAGGTGGCCGAAGTGCTCACTGAGCTGGCGTCTTGCCACGCGCCACCAAGAACCCAGTCCACGCCGTATCCGTCGTTGATGATCGTTCCATTGCCACCGACCACCACCGTAATATATAGATTTGGGGCATTATCCGGGGAACTTTGGCTCAATTGAAGAAACGCAGCCTCAAGGTTCTGAGAGGTTCCGCTGATGACCGACGTAAAATTGGTCCCGCCGTAATAGCCCGCGAGGAGCGTGCCATTGTCGCCGGTTACCAGAATTGAATAGGGAGTGACATTGAGAGTTGGCGAGCACGCGATGCCGTGAAGAGACGCCGTCACTCCCGCGGGCACGGATTGAACCTTCCAGGTCCGGGCGTCTGGGGAGGTGATGATGGTGCCATTGTCGCCAACCGCGATGAACACGTTCCCGTTATAAAGGACGCAGTTGAGCTTGTTGCCGGTTACGGGCGTCACCGTAGTCCACGCAATGAGGTCCGCCGATACGAGGATTGTGCCTTTGTCCCCGACAACCACCCACGTGCCGTTTCCGTAGGCGATCGAGTCCAGCCATACTCCTTGGTCAAGGGATTGGCTGCTCCAGGTGAGCCCGTTGGACGACGTCAGTAGGATCCCTTGATCGGTTACGGCTGCAAAGGTGCCGCTGGCATAGGTCACGCTCCAAATCCCGCCCGTTGCGCCTGAGGGGCTGTAATCACCCCAGTAGATCTGGGCGAAGCTGGGCGCGATACACGCCGCGATGAAGATAACGAACAAAGTCAGGGCTTTCTTGGGATTCATGGGGAGACTGGCTTGACGTCCCGCTGAGCCATCCGTGCGCCGCGGCCGGAATCAATGTTCATATTCTTGGATTTGATTCTTGCAGGACCAGGCAGCGACGAACTCAAGGGTCGTGCCAAGGAGTGAATCATGAAACTTCACGGAGGATTCCCGCTCCCGCTCGTGCTGTACATCCCGCCGTCTTGGGAGATCACCGGTGGCGTGTTTGGAGACGGCCGAAGCCCGTCGAAAACCGCATTTGCGGTCGATGGGCTGACAGTCTCTCGAAGGTAAGGAACGATTTGCGACGCTTCGTTCGGCGGGCTGCCGCTGGCTTGTTGGAAGGCTGCGATTGCTTGTTCCACCACCAGTCCCGACCCGGTGCCATGGGCGTGGAATTCGTTGTCGGATACATAGCAGGTTGATCCGTACCACTCATCAACGGCTGATACCCTCTGAAACAGGCATCCTGGAGGTGCCGTTGAGTCTGGTCTTCCGAATCCTTGCAGGAGGTCCGCGTTGGCTGGATCCGCGAGATAGGGTCCGAGTTGGGCCGCATTGGACGGCTGCTGCCCATTGTTGGCGTCGATGTAGTCCCGGACTGCTGCAGCGACCATTTCTCCAAGCCGCGATTGGGCCTGCATTCGCACCTGCGCCAGCGCCTTCCTTTTGCTCGCCTCCGTGTCTACGCGTATTTCGCTGACCGGAAAGGCCCAGTCATCGTCTTTCAAGAGCCGCATCTCCGGATCGGCCATCTCGGGATGCGCGGAGAGGTATTCCTTAAGTTTGGAAATCCGCTCCGCGACACGGGCGGACACTTCCTTGGGCGGCCTTTTTGGAGTGGGCGAATCGGCGACAACCTGGGAGCCGCTCCCCTGCTGATCGAGCCTTTCGGCGACGACGGCTAGCTGCCTCAACATCCTGGCATTCTCGCGCTTCAAGCGCGAGATGTCGGCACGTACCGACTCCATCTCTCGACGGGCCTTCGAAGGATCATCAACCGCCCTAACATACGCAAGATAAGCGCCAATCAGAACGACCAAACCCAACGAAATCCATACCGGCTTCGCAGACCAAGAAGGGGGCTTGGAGTTCATCGGCATGAACGAGCCATCATTGTGCCTTTTGCTGGGCTCAATTGCAATGTGACGGACTCGGTCGTCGGCCCTTATAAGGGAGAGCCCACAGGTTGATGAGCCATCAGAATGTGGACGGCCTGATCCACCCAGGGATCACTTTCCAAGCGTCATTCCAAGAACCCTGGGGCCTTTGTCTTCTCGTCCCGCAGGACTGGCTCTTCCCGCCGAAGGTCCGGCCGTCACTGCATGTGCGCCGCCTTGGCTTTGGCATCGAGGATGTTCACTCGGTTATTCCCGAGGGCCTGAATCCACTCGATCAGCTTCCCTTCCGATCTGGGAGGGAGACCATTCCGGCTTTCTGCTCGGCCTGGGTCTCCTTGGATTCGGTCTCATGGCTCAGTCGGATTCGTTCCAGCGCGTCACTTTTTTGGCTCCTCGACTTCGCCAAGTGACTTCGTCTCGCCGATGTCGACCCGTCCCACAGGGACACGTGTCCTCAAGAGGCCATTGCTTGGTTGACCGAAATATTGTGAGGCATACTGCGCCATCACCGGCAGGGCCTTGTCGAATTGATTGTGCCTCTCGTTGATGCTGAAGCGCGTTTCCCAAAGGAGCTTGTGCTTCTTCTCCTTCCACAAGAGCTGGAAGTCATAGGCCATCAGGACCACGAAGTAACGGTTCTCCTCAATCTCGGAAATCAGGTCATCCCTCCGAACCTTTTGTGGGGTTCTTCTGAGTTCGAGACCATAATCAGTTCCGATGATTCCTTCGGCGTCATAACCCAACATAGCGGCATTCTTGAAATCGGTGACGTCGCGCTGCCTGTTTTCCATGTTGAGCAACACAGTCGCACTCGACATTTCAGACATCGCGGCGTCCTGTATTGCCCCCGGTTCGGGATTGAAAGGATTCATGGCACGGCTGAGATCGGCCTGCGCCGTGCCAAAGCTGTTGTACGCAACCGAGTCGGAGATCGGTCCGGGAACCGCCGTTGTCCCCCAGTAAATCATTATCAGAAGTCTAGTCGTGTTTGGATCTTTTGCCGGGCGATATTTCTGGGATGCCAGCGGTTCAGCAATAACCCTTGCCACGTCCATGAAATGAAGCTTGTCGATCGTGGCGTCACTTATTTCGCCGCCCCAATTGCCCCCCTTCCCAAATGCATACAATTCGGGCTGAAACGAACCGTCAGGAAGTTTGGCGCGAACGTAGTCGTTGCTCACCTTTGAAGCCACTGCGGTAATCCCCTCGACTTGATCCGCAGCGCGGGCGGGCACTTGGCCAGCCAGCAAAATGCTCCAGCCTGTCAGGAGCCAAACCGACCTTCGCGGCGTATGTGAAGCCATCATTATGCTCGGATAGTGTGCCTCATCGATTGCTCCCTGCAAACGGGATCTCCCTATCGTGCTTCCAGGCTTCTTTCTCGTGGTTCTGGCGGATTCGTTCCAGCGCCTCATTTCTTTGGCTCCTCGGCCTCGCCAAGTGACTTCACCTGACCAACGTCGACCTGGCCCGATGGGATCTCCTTGTTTATCAATCCGTGGCTGTCCTGGCCAAAAAACTGAGAGGCGACTTGCGCCATCCTTGGCAGATCCTTTCCAAAATCATGATGGCGTTGGGAAAGACTGAAACGCGTCTCCCAAAGAAGATTAATCTTCCGCTGTTTCCATGCGGACTGGAAGTCAAACGCCTGTAATATGATGAAATATCGGTCGTCTTCAATTGCGTCGATGGTTCCTGAATACACTTGCTTGCGTATGTTCGACATCATGTTGGCAGGATCGTCGAAGCCTTGGTCAAAGACTCGCTCGGCGTCGAACCCCAGCAGTCTTGCATTCTGAGCATCAATCTTGTCGCGGGATACTCCCCAGGTAGTCTGACTCATGCCGGATCCGGCAAACGCGTTGGTGCCGATTGTCCGTCCCCAAAACACCACGATCAGCAGGTCGGCCGTTTTTGGCTCGCCAGTGGGCACGTATTTTTGAACGGCGAGGGGGTCTTCGATCGCCCGCGCTATGGACGCGAAGCTGATATAGTCAATCGTGCCATCGCGTGTGGATGCGGGTGCCGGCCCTTCCAGCGCCGCTGGGCTGCGACTCAGGAATCCTCCGATCGCCAAGCCATACGTTTCAGGTCGGAACGAGCCGTCAGCGAGCGTCGTGCGCCTGTAGCCATTGAACACCCTTGAAGACACTGCGGTGATTTCGCTGCTGGAAGCGGCCCGGAGCGAAGGCGCAGGAAATGCCACAATGCATAGAAGGGCCCAAACCGCTCGTTTGATGCCATGTGAAACATTCATTCGGTTGTTGTCTCGTTTGACGGGGCTTTAAGCCACTGTCGAGGGCTGCCATCCAAGTGTAACACCCGTCGGGGCAATATTCCTTCAAGTCGAGCCGACCATCGACTTTCACGACCCTTGTCCGACGATCTTTCCTGACACTCCTTCCGTCTGTCGGTGACCGTCCTCCGCCGAGCAAGGTTGTTTCCTTTCGGACAGGATCCTCTCGCCGTCTTTCAGTTCACGGAAGAACCATCGTTGTTTCCGCCCCCCTCCATCGACTCAGAGGTAGACGAAGTATCCGGCGATGTTTCCGTTTGGCGTTGTGTTGAGATATGACCCGCGGGAACGGGACCACCATCCCCCGTCGGGGAGTCCAAGTCATTATCAATGAGGTGGTGCACCAAGCGTTCTTTAAGTTTGAACTGACGTGAATCAAATCGAGTTCCGATGCGATGTCAGGTGCCGTCTGCGACGACCCGGTGCCGGCGGCATCCATAGGGCTCGATCCGGACCGCGGGTGAAAACCGCTAAGATCCGGTGGGGGACCGCGGCTTGATCTAGGGGTCGCGGTAAATCAGTTCGTTTGAGTTGTTCAGGAAACAAGATACCAACGAAAAGGCCTAGGGCTGGAACCGAGACCAACGGCAAGCGACACATGAATCGGAGAACCTTTGGAAAGCTAACATTCTTTGGAGCGCTGACAGCCTTGGCAAAGGGCGTCGAGATGGAGACTAAGCCACGCGCTTCAGGACAAGGTGCAAAGGATGCGGTCCGCTTCAAACCAACCCTGAAGTCGCTGAGGACGCATCCCACGCCTGAGTGGCTGCACGACGTCAAATTCGGGATGTTCATCGACTACGGCCTCTACTCCGTCGCCGGCTATGCCCCCAAAAAGGACACGGGGCCGATGTATCCCGATTGGTACTTGTTCAACATGTACCACGAGCCAGAGGTCGTGAAGTACCACAAGGCCAAGTGGGGAAATGACTTTCAGCGCGATGACTTCATCCCGCTGTTCAAGGCTGAAGACTTTGACCCTGAGGGCCTCGCAGCCTTGGCCGAGGAAGCCGGGATGCGCTACGTCGTGCCCTTCTGCAAGCATCACGACGGATTCTGCTTGTGGCCCAGCAGCTATACCAAAAGAAACGTCATGGAAATGGGCCCCAAGAGGGACCTGATCGGCCCGTTGAGCGAATCTTGTAAGAGACGAGGATTGAAGTTCGGGTTCTATTTCTCCCTGGAGGAATGGGAGTATCCCGTGATTCGGGACGGCAGGAAGATGGTTCGTACGTGGACAACGGTCGATGGGCAGCCAAACCGCATCGTCCCGTTCGATGAGAGTGAATTGGCTGGAAAGATCTCCGGAAAGATTCCCGTGCGCGATTACGTCGCGGACTATATCATCCCTCAGGCCACGGAGTTCATCGACCGGTACGATCCCGACATACTTTGGCTTGACGGCGAGTGGGAGGATGATGTCGAGGATTCGGGATCCCGAGAGATCGTGTGCCATTTCTACAACCAAGCGGCTGGACGAAAGGCCGTGGCGGCGAATGACCGGCTAGGCAGGTTCATGCGCTTCAACGTTGGCGACTTCTTCACGAGCGAGTACGGATCCCGCAACACCGAGCGGATGTCGATCCTCCACAAATGGGAAGAATGCAGGGGGGTGAGCCAGTCTTTTGGGTACAACTGGCAGGACACGGAGAAGAACGTGATCGGAACCGAGGATCTCATCGAGATGCTCGTGAGAATCGTAAGTGACAACGGAAACCTATTGCTTGTTGTAAATCTGGACGGGAAGGGAGCCATGCCGGCCTATATCCGCGCCAGGCTGCACGATGTTGGCAGGTGGCTGAAGGTGAACGGCGAGGCGATCTACTTCACCAGGCCCTGGCTCGTGGCGAGCCAGGGCGAGAGGCTCAGGTTCACCCAGAGCAAAGATGGCAGGTACCTGTATGCCATTCATAGAGGCTGGCCGCAGGGGACCGTGGATATAAGCGATCTCTGGCTGGATACCTCTTCACGAGTCACGATGCTTGGCGCCGATCAGACCCTTAGCTGGCGGAATGTCCCCGAGGGAAGCTATGGAAGGGGAGGAAGAGTCTCCGTGGAGATCCCGGAATCAATGAAGAGCGCATTCGATCCCGGTCAGGCGGTGACCCTAAAGATTGAACTTTCCGATTGAACAGGGGGCGTAGCACCGCAATCCGGCGGCGTCAGCCCGCCGACAAGCGAAGAGAAGGTGGTGCCCAAGGGGGGGGTCGAACCCCCACGACCTTTCGGTCGGCAGATTTTGAGTCTGCTGCGTCTGCCAATTCCGCCACTCGGGCAATCGAGCCCGAATCCGACCCGAAGGGACGCGGGGAGGCAAGTCCCCAGTGGCCCGCAGTCGCCGTTGACACCGGGCTCCCCTCCAATCTCCTCTTGGCGGATGCCCGATTTCCGCGCGTACTGCCTGCCGCCCGTGGCCGATCCCTCGGAGATCGCGCTTTCCGAGGGCGAGTCCCATCATCTTGTCGCGGTGAACCGGGCGAAGCCCGGCGACACGGTGGTCGCCTTCGACGGCAAGGGCTCGGAATGGATCTGCGAGCTCGCCGACGCGGGGAAGCGCGGGGCCCTCCTCAGGGTCCGGTTCTCGCAAAAGGCCAAGCCGCTGCCCTTCCGGATCACGCTGGGCCAGGCGCTCCCGCTGGGCGGCGCCATGGACTCCATCGTTAGGAAGGCGACCGAGATCGGCGTGTCCGTGATCGTCCCGCTCGAGAGCGAGCGGACCCAGGTCCGCCTCGACGCCGACCGCTCCGACAGGAAGATAGGGAAATGGCAGACGGTTGCGCTCGAGGCTGCGAAGCAGTGCGGCAATCCCTGGCTGCCGGAGATAGGGCCGGTGACGGCCGCCTCGGCCTTCATGGAGGCGGCCACCGGGTACGACCTGAAGCTGATCGCGAGCCTGCAGCCCGGCGCAAGGTCGCTCAGGTCGGTGCTGGCCCAGTACCGCGCCTCCAACGGCCGCGCCCCCACGAATGTCCTCTGGCTCGTCGGGCCCGAAGGGGACTTCACCCCGGCCGAGATGAGCCGATCAAGGGCAGGCGGATTCGAGCCCATCACGCTGGGTCCGCTCGTCCTGCGGTGCGAGACGGCGGCCGTGTACGCGCTCAGCGTCCTCAGCTACGAGCTCGCCGGCTGACCCGCGCGGGTCACCAGACGAGCAGGCCGCCCGCGAACGTGAGGCCCGCGCCCACGCTGCAGAAGATGATCCTGTCGCCCTCGGCGAAGATCCCCTCTTCCGCCGCCCATCCGAGTGCCATAGAGACGCTTGCCGCGCTGGTGTTGCCGTACTTCCCGATCGTCATCACGAACTTCTCGTAGGGCACCCCGACCTTCTTGCTGACCGCGTTCAGGATCCGCGCGTTGGCCTGATGCGGCACGACCCACGCGATGTCCTCCGGCCGGAGCCGCTCCCGCTTGAGCGTTTCCTCGATCTGCTCCGCGAATCCGACGACCGCGTGCTTGAAGACCGACACCCCGTCCATCTGGATGTAGAAGTTCGGGATGTCGCCCTTCGCCTCCGGCCAGGGCTGGCGGGCGCCACCGCCCATGCGCTGGATCGAGGCGAACTGCTCGGCGTCGCCCGACAGCCCCATCCGGTGGAGCCGGTGGCCGCCCGCGGCCTTGGTCAGGATCGCGGCGCCCGCGCCGTCGCCAAAGAGGAACGCGGTCTCGTGGTCCAGGGGATTGGTGATCCGCGACAGGAGCTCGGCCGTCACCACGATCACGTTGCGGGCCGTTCCCCCGAGGATCAGCGTGCGCCCGACCTCGAGGGCGTAGAGCCAGCCCGAGCAGGCGGCGTTCAGGTCAAATGCCGCGGCCCGCGGGATCCCGAGGTGTGCGGCGAGCGCGCTGGCCATGGACGGGACGGGCTGGTCGGGGATCATCGTTGCCATGATGATCGTGTCGATTTCGCGCACCGGGATCTGCGCCTGCGCGAGCGCGTGCGCCACAGCGACTGCGGCGAGCGACGTCGCGCTCTCGTCGTCGGCCGCGTACCGGCGCTCCCTGATGCCGGTGAGCCGGATGATCTCCTCCTCAGTCCGGTGCGGGAACGCCTTCAGGATCTCGCTGTTCGCGCGGACGTTCTTCGGGACGGCGAAGCCCACCCCCGCGATGCGGACGGTCTCCGCAGCCGGCGTCTGCACGGTCCTCATGATAGGCGCTTCTCGAGGTAGCGGGTGACGTCGTCGCCCGAAACGCGCCCGCCCGGTCCGGTCGCCTCGATGCCGGTGATCTTCGCCGGATCGAGCCCGGCCTCCTGGGCCAGCTTGGTCGCCCTCGGCGTCCAGATGTGCGCGGCCGCCGGGGCGGCCTGGGCGGGGGCCGGCGCGGCCAGGAGGCCCGACTTGCTCTTCAGGTGCCGGAGGCTCTCGTCGGAAGTCTCGATCTGAAGGAACACCGCCCCGGACGGCCTGACCTCGCCGGGATGGGCGTGGATCGAGCGGACCGTTCCGTCGCACGGCGACTCGAACTCGAAGATCGACTTGTCGCTCTCGAGCTCGCCGATCTTCTCGCCCTTGGCCACCCGGGCGCCGGGCTGGATTTTCAAGGTGACGACGGTCAGCTCGTTCACGGTCGCGCCCATGGATGGCATGGGCACGTCGATCAGGAAGGTATCCATCGGGGGTTTGTTGACCCGCCTATGGTGGGAGCCGCGGCCAAGGCGGTCAACCCCGCAGCCTCCGGAAAAACGGCCCCGTCACCCGCCCCGCCGGGACCGCATGGCCTTCCACACCGCGATGCACTGCGCCACGAACTCCGGAAGGTCCCTGAGCGGGATCATGTTCGGGCCGTCGCTGAGCGCGTGCTCCGGGTCGGGGTGGGTCTCGACGAAGATCCCGTCGGCGCCCGCCGCGAGCGCGGCCCTCGCGAGCGGCAGCGCGAATTCGCACTCGCCGCCGCTCTTGCCCCCCCCCGCCCCAGGGAGCTGCACGCTGTGCGTCGCGTCAAACACCGTCGGGCACCCGTTGCGGCGCATGATCGCGAACGAGCGCATGTCGACGACAAGGTTCTGGTACCCGAAGGTCGTGCCCCGCTCCGTCTGCCAGATCTCCGGGGCCCCGCCCTTCCTCAGCTTGGCCGTCACGTGCGCCATCTCCCCGGGCGAAAGGAACTGGCCCTTCTTCACGTTGACCGTCCGCCCCGTCGCCGCAGCAGCGAGAAGCAGGTCGGTCTGCCTGCACAGGAACGCGGGGATCTGCAGGACGTCGCACACCTCCGCCACCGGCCCGGCCTGGGCGCTCTCGTGGACATCCGTGAGCACCGGAAGCCCGTACTCCCTGCGGACGAGAGCGAGGAGCGCGAGCCCATCCCTGAGCCCCGTTCCCCTCGGTCCCTCGACCGACGTCCGGTTCGCCTTGTCGAAGGACCCCTTGAACACGATCGTCAGCTCCCTGTGCGCCTTGCGCAGCGCGGCGAGCCGGGCCGCCACGGCGCGGCACACCCCCTCGTTCTCGAGGGAGCAGGGGCCCGCGATGAGCAAAAGCCGGCGGGGATCGAAGATCTTCACGCCCGGCCGCCCTTCCCCGCCCCGGCGCGCCTGCCGGTGCGCCTGTGCCGGATCGCCGCCGCGATGAACGCCGCAAACAGCGGATGGGCCCGGTTCGGCTTCGACTGGAATTCGGGGTGGAACTGGACCGCCACGAACCAAGGGTGGCCCTTGAGCTCGATGATTTCCACCAGATTGCGCATCGGGTTGATCCCGCTCACCACGATCGCCTTCTTGAGCGGGTCGAGGTAGGCGTTGTTGACCTCGTAGCGGTGCCGGTGGCGCTCGCGGACCAGGGTCGCCCCGTATGCCCTGGCGGCCAGGCTTCCGGGCGCGAGCGCGCAGTCGTAGCTTCCCAGCCGCATCGTCGCCCCCTTGTCCGTGATGGCCTTCTGCTCCTCCATCATGTTGATGACGGGATCGGCGCACTTCGGATCGAACTCCGTGCTGTTGGCCCCGGCGATCTTGAGCACGTTGCGCGCGATCTCGATCACCGCGATCTGGAGCCCGAGGCAAAGCCCGTAGTAGGGGACCCCCTCCTCTCTCGCGAACCGGGCGGCCGCGATCTTCCCCTCGGTGCCGCGGTCGCCGAATCCGCCGGGGACCAGGATCCCGTCGAGCCCCCTGAGGAGCCTCGTCCCTCCCCGCTTCTCCAGGTCCTCGGCGTCGATCCTGCGCACATTGACCCTGCACGTGTTCGCGATGCCCGCGTGCGCGATGGACTCGTAGACCGACTTGTACGCGTCCTGGAGCTCGATGTACTTGCCCACGACGCCGATTGTGACCTCGTGCTTCGGGTGCAGCAGCCGCCGCACGATCTCCACCCATATGTTCTTCTTCGGCGCAGGAAGCGAATAGCCGAGCAGATCGAGGACCAGCTCGTCCATCCGCTCCTTCTGGAGCGCGAGGGGCAGCTGGTAGATCGAGCTGTCCACGTCGCGGCACTCGATGACCGCCTTGACGGGCACGTTGCAGAACATGCTCAGCTTGTCCCTGAGCTCCGTGCCGAGCGGATGATCGCACCGGCACACGAGCACGTGCGGCTGGATGCCGATCTCGCGGAGCTTCGCGACCGACTGCTGGGTGGGCTTGGTCTTCAGCTCGCCCGCCGCCGCCAGGAACGGCACCAGCGTCACGTGGATGAAGATCACGTCCTTCGGCTTCATCTCGAGGGCGAACTGGCGCATGGCCTCGAGGAACGGGAGGCCCTCGATGTCGCCCGTGGTCCCGCCGATCTCGGTAATCAGCACGTCGACGTCCCGGCCGCCCGCATAGAACCGCTCCTTGATCTCGTTGGTCACGTGCGGGATCACCTGCACGGTCTTGCCCAGGAACACGCCGCGCCTTTCCTTCTGGATGACGCTCTCGTAGATCTGGCCGGAGCTCAGGCTGTTGAGCCGCGAGAGCTTGCCGCTCGTGAACCGCTCGTAGTGGCCCAGGTCCAGGTCGGTCTCCGCGCCGTCCTCGAGCACGTACACCTCGCCGTGCTGGTACGGGCTCATCGTCCCCGGGTCGACGTTCAGGTACGGGTCGAACTTCTGGATCCGGACCCTGAGGCCCCTGAGCTCAAGCAGCGCGCCGAGCGCCGCCGCCGTAAGCCCCTTGCCAAGGGAAGAAACCACTCCGCCCGTCACGAAGATGTATTTCATCCGTGAGGGATAAACGCCGGCGCCCAAGGCGCGCAAGACTGTTCAAACGGTCCGCCCCAGGCCGGCCCCTACTTGAACAAAAGCCAGAGCGCCGTGGCTCCCCCGGCCAGGAGGATCCCGAAAAACAGCAACCATAGCGCGGCCTTGAGCAGCTTGAGGAGGAGCCACAGGAGCGCGGCCGCCGCAAGCATTGCGCAAGCAACGACAAACCAATGGGGATACCCCGCGAGCGAATCGAGCATGCTCCAGCCTAGCGGCCTTCCCCACCCATGCAAAATGATTTGCCCAGTCCCCCCGCCCGCCTCCAACTCGGCACCCGTGGACAGGCCGAACGTGAATTCCAAGCCCCAGCTCCTCGCGTGGCTCCTGTGCGACGCGGTGCACATCGACCCCGGATCGGGAAAGCACACCATCCTGGGCGTATTCTCCAACATCATGGCGAAGCGGTTCCCGGTCGTGCACCCCCACATGGTCTGGTTCCTGACGCTCACCGACGTCGCGGCCGGCCCCCACGTGATGAGGATCTCGATCGGCCTGGATCCCACCGACCCCAAGCCCCTGATCGAGCGCCCCTTCGAGTCCCAGGGCCCGCTCGCCCGGATAAACCTGATCAACGAGATCCGCAACCTGAGCTTCCAGCGGCCCGGCGAGTATTGCATCCTGATCGAGATCGACGACGAGCCTCTCCTTGCGACGAGCCTCACCGTCGCCGAGTGACGCCGCGATGAAGGAGCCCGAGATCGAGCTCGCCGGCATCGGCAACCCCATCGTGGACCTCGTGGCGCAGGTCCCCGACTCCTTCCTCTCCGGCGTCCCGGGCGAAAAGGGGGGCATGGTCCTCGTGGACGACGCCGAGATGGGCCGCATCCTCGCGCTTCTTGGAGCGCCCCCGGCGCTCTCGACGGGAGGTTCCGCCGCGAACGCGACGTTCAACGCCGCCCGGCTCGGCCTCAGGACCACCTTCATAGGCAAGGTCGGCAACGACCGCCTCGCGGACATGTTCGTGGACCGGTTCTCCGCGGCGGGCGTCGACGTGAGCCGCTTCAAGCGCGGCTCCGTGGCCAACGCGCGCTGCCTCGCGCTCGTGACGCCCGACGCGCAGCGGACGATGCGCACCAGCCTCGGGGCGGCGATGACCCTTTCGCCCGCGGAGATCACGCCCGCGGACTTCCGCGGCGTGCGCCACGCGCACGTCGAGGGCTACCTCGTGTTCAACCACGCGCTCTGCGAGGCCGTGCTCAACGCGGCCCGCGCCGCCGGATGCACGATCAGCCTCGACCTCTCGTCGTTCGAGATCGTCAACGGCTCGCGGGACTGGATGTTCGGGCAGTTCGGCCGGGGGATCGACATCGTGTTCGCGAACGAGGACGAGATCCGGGCGCTGTTTCCCGGCCAGGGAGGCGACTACGGGGAGCTCGCCCGCGCGCTCGCCTCCCACAACGTGATCGCCGGGGTCAAGATGGGCCGCGAGGGCGCGTGGATCGCGAGGGGAGACGAGGTCCACAGGATCGCCCCGGTCCGCGTGGCCGACGCGGTCGACACGAACGGAGCCGGCGACGCATGGGCAGCCGGGTTCCTTTTCGGCCACCTGCGGGGCCGCCCCCTTGCCGCGTGCGGGAGGCTCGCGGCCATCATGGGCTCGGAGACCGTCCGCCACCTGGGCCCGATGATTCCGGATTGCGCATGGCCGGAAGTGAGGCGCCGGGCGCTCGGGATCTAGGGACCGCCGCCCGGGTGGGGGCCGCGCGGGGCGGAGTCCCCGACCGGGGTCCGGGGCCAAATTTCCTTTGCCGAAGAGCCTTCCGCGGGCGACACTGTGGGGCTTCCCATGGCCGAGGACCTTGCCACGCTGGTCACCGCAATCGCCGTGCGCGCGCGCGCGGCCTCGCTCGCGCTCGCCGTCTCCCCGGCCAGGGCGAGGAACGCGGCGCTCGCGGAGCTCGCCGGACGGATCGACCTCTCGCAAGACTTCCTGATCAGGGCGAACCGGCGCGACCTTTCCGCCGCCGAGGCCAACGGGCTGACGCCGGCCCAGGTCGACCGCATGGCCCTCACGCAGGAGCGGCTCACCCAGCTTGCGGACTCCGTGCGGCAGGTGGCGTCGCTCCCCGACCCGCTCGGGGAGGTCCTTGAGGAGACGATCCGCCCGAACGGCCTCAGGCTTCGCAAGGTCCGGGTGCCGATCGGGGTCATCGGAGTCATCTTCGAGGCCCGGCCCAACGTCACCGTGGACTGCGCGGCCCTGTGCATCAAGAGCGGCAACGCCGTGATCCTGCGCGGGGGCCGGGAGATCTTCGAGACGAACACGGCCCTCGCCGCCCTCATCTCGGAGTCGATCGCCTCCGCCGGGCTCCCGCGCGACTGCGTGCAGCTGATCCCCACGACGGACCGGGCCGCGCTGGACGTCATGCTCAGGCTCGATTCCCACATCCACTGCATCATCCCGCGCGGGGGCGAGGGCCTGATACGGTTCGTGGCCGAGAACAGCACGATCCCGGTCATAAAGCACTTCGAGGGGGTCTGCTTCGTGTACGTGGACAAGGCCGCGGACCTGTCCATGGCCGAGTCGATCGTCGTGAACGCCAAGACCCAGAGGCCGGGGGTGTGCAACGCGGCCGAGCAGCTCCTGGTCCACGCGGGCATCGCGGGCGCCTTCCTCCCGCGGGTGGGCGCCGCGCTCGCGGCCAAGGGCGTGCAGCTGCGGTGCGACGGGGCCTCGGCCGCGATCCTGGGGGCCGCCGGAATCGCCAGCGAGCCGGCCTCCGCGGAGGACTTCACGGCGGAATTCCTCGATCTTGTCGTCGCGGTCCGCGTGGTGGGCTCGCTCGACCAGGCCATCGCGACGGTCAACCGGGACGGATCCGCTCACAGCGACGCGATCGTCACGGCCGACGAGGCGGCGGCGGGCAGGTTCCTCGCGGCGGTCGACAGCGCCGCCGTGTTCTGGAACGCAAGCACGCGCTTCAACGACGGGTTCGAGTTCGGATTCGGGGCCGAGATCGGGATCAGCACGGACCGCCTCCACGCGCGCGGTCCGATGGGGCTGCGCGAGCTCTGCAGCTACAAGTGGCTCGTGACCGGCACGGGCCATATCCGCGAATGAGGCGGAGCGGCAGCCCGGCCGGGCGGGCTCCCGCCAAGGATTGGGTTGCGCGGAACCATTACCCTCGCTAGCTTTCTCTCTAGAGAGTGATCATGAACCGCGCCTCGACGATACTCCTCGCAATGATGGCCGCAGCCGCGCCCGTGGCGGCCCAGGATGCGGCGCCCCCGCCCCCCGCGGCAGTCGACCCGGAACCGGCGGTGACAGATCGGAAGAGCACACGTCTGAACTCC
>CALAOT010000012.1 GCA_937889545.1 uncultured Opitutaceae bacterium | reverse complement strand
AGGAGCGCGGCCAGCAGCCAGGCTCCGGCGCGGGTTCGACACGTGCTCGCAGCGTTGCTTCTCATTTGGGTATGGGGTAGGGGTGGACGCTCGATCACCTGATGAATTCACTGCGGATAACCGTCTGGGGAGAAAATGTCCACGAGCACAAGAGTGCCAAGGTAAATGAGATCTATCCGCGCGGGATACACGCGGCCATCGCCGAGGGGCTCCGCACGCTCCTCCCGTCGGCAAGCGTGTCGACCGCCACGCTCCAGGAGCCTGAGCACGGCCTGCCGGCGGAGCGGCTCAGGGACACCGACGTGCTGACCTGGTGGGGGCACCTGGCCCACGACCAGGTGGGCGACGACGTGGTCCGCCGCGTCCAGGCCCGCGTGCTCGAGGGAATGGGGCTGATCGTCCTCCACTCCGGCCACTACTCCAAGATCTTCAGGCGGCTGATGGGCACCACGTGCTCTCTCACGTGGAGGGACGCGGGCGAGCGCGAGCGGCTCTGGGTCTGCAACCCGGGCCACCCGATAGCCCGCGGGATCAACCGCTTCTTTGAGCTCCCGATGGAGGAGATGTACGGGGAGCCCTTTGCGGTCCCGGCCCCCGAGGAGGAGGTCTTCATCTCATGGTTTGAGGGCGGCGAGGTCTTCCGGAGCGGGTGCTGCTGGCGGCGGGGCAACGGCAGCATTTTCTACTTCAGACCGGGCCATGAGACCTTCCCGACCTATCACGATGACAACGTGCGGCGGGTGATCGCCAACGCCGCCGAGTGGGCGAGGCCCCGGGGGGCCTGGGTCGACCCGAGCCGAGATGCCGCCGCGCCCGCCGAGAAGGCGTCGCGGAGGTGACGGGGGCCGGCCGCCGGGCCAGCCGTTGCGCAGCCCCAATCCGGCGCATTGAATCCCCTGAAGAACCTCACCCGCGTGGGCCCCTCCGACCAGAACATCCTCCTCCTGCGCGCCGCGACCGTGCGCTACGGACGGCTGACCGCGCTGCGGGACATCACGCTGAGCATCCCCTGCGGCAGCTCGACCGCCGTTCTGGGAAGGAACGGGGCGGGTAAGAGCACGCTCCTTCGCGCGGTGCTGGGGTGGCAGCCCCTGACGAGCGGGGAGATCCGGATCGGCGACGCCCATCCGCAGCACGCGCGGCCGCGGCTGGCCTACGTGCCGCAGCGGCATGCGATCGACTGGGATTTCCCGATCACCGTGCGGGGCGTCGTCGAGCAGGGCCGCTATCCGTCGCTGGGGCTCTTCCAGCGGATGGGCAGGGCCGACCACGAGCAGGTGGCGGGGGCCCTGGAGGAGCTGGGGATATCCGACCTCGCGTCCCGCCAGATCCGGATGCTGTCGGGCGGCCAGCAGCAGAGGGCGTTCCTCGCCCGGGCTCTCGCGCAGGGCGGGGACATCTTCCTCCTGGATGAGCCGTTCGCCGGCCTCGACCTTTTCGCGATGGAGGAACTGGAGCACATCCTGCGCAACTGGGAGGCCCAGGGCCGCACCGTGCTGGCCGCGGTGCACGACCCAGCGATCGCGCGCCGCTGCTTCACCCGGGGGGTCCTGCTGGACACGGGCCTCGTCGCCGACGGGCCGATCGCCGACGTGCTGTCGCCGGCCAACATCGACCGCGCCTACCGCAGGGAACACTGCGCGCATGACGAAAGGGCCCGGCCCGCGGGGGCGCAAAAATGAGCCCCCACGACCTCCTCATCGCCCCGTTTTCCTACGAGTTCATGCGGCGGGGGCTCCTGTCGGCCATGCTGCTTGGCGTCAGCGGCGGGCTGCTCGGCTGCGTGCTGGTGCTGCGCCGACTGGCTCTCATGGGGGACGCGCTCTCGCATTCGCTGCTGCCCGGCATCGCGGCGGCCTGGCTGCTCTTCGGGACGAGCACGGTCGCCCTCTTCCTCGGAGGCCTGATCGCAGGCCTGCTGACGGCGCTGGGAAGCGCGTTGCTCAGCCGCCTGACGCGGATCAAGGAGGACGCCGCGTTCGGCTCCCTTTTCATCGTGTTCTTCGGCGCCGGGGTGGCGCTGACGAGCAAGCTGCCGACGCGGCTCAACCTCGCGGATTTCCTGTTCGGCAACGTCCTCGGGGTGAGCGCGGCCGACCTGTGGCTCGCGGCCGCCGTGAGCGGCGGCACCGCCGCCCTGTTCGCGGTCTTTTACCGGAGCATCCTGCTCGAGACGTTCGATCCGGTCTTTCACCGGGCGACGGGCGGCCGCGGCGGGCTGGTCCACATGGGCTTTCTCACCCTCACCGTGCTCAACCTGGTGGCCGCCATGCAGACGATGGGGATTGTGCTCGCCCTGGGCCTGTTCCTGCTGCCGGCCGTGAGCGCCTACCTGTGGTGTGACCGTTTCGCCTCCATGCTGCTGCTTTCCATCGGGCTGGCGCTGCTGGGCTCGGCCTTCGGCATCCTGCTGAGCTTCCACGCGGGGCTGGCGAGCGGAGCCTCCATCGTCCTATGCCTCGGCCTCATTTTCCTGGTCTCGGCGCTCTTCAGCCCGCGCTACGGGGCCGTGAGGTCCCTGTGGCGGGGCGGCGTGCGCTGACGCGGAGAATGAAGGCGATCCTTGCCCCAGCCCTGTTCGGCCTCGCGGCATGCACCGCGCTGGCGGGGCAGGGGAGCGCCCGTCCGCTGCGGGTCGTTACCCTGAGCACGGTGCTCGCGGAGATCGCGCGCGAGGTCGGCGGGCGCGAGGCCGCGGTGGTCAACCTCGTCCAGCCCGGCGTCGACCCGCACACGTTCAACCCGTCCCCGGCCGAAATCCGCACGCTGATCGACGCCGATCTCGTTCTCGCCTCGGGCCTGGGGATCGAGGGCTACCTTGGCCGGCTGGTCGCCAGCGTCGGTACGAGGGGCCGCGTCGTCGCGGTCGGGGACGCGCTGCCCGCCGTTATCTGGATGAACCGGGCCGGAACCGGGGGCGAAAGGGACCCCCATTGGTGGAACAGCGTCGACAACATGCTTATCGCCTCCGGCCTGGTGAGTGCGGAACTGGCCCGGGCGCGGCCGGAGTCCGCGGGCGAGTTTGAGCGCAACGCCCTGGCGTACGGGCGCCGGCTCTCGGCGCTCAAGGCCTGGGCCGCCGCGGAAATCGCCGCGCTGCCGCCCGCCCGGCGCCAGCTCGTCACCTCGCATGACGCCTTTGGGTATTTCGCGCGGGACTACGGGTTTGCCGTCCACTCCATCAACGGGCTGTCGAGCGAGAGCGAGGCCGACGCGAAGCATCTCGCCGGCCTGATCGACCTGATCCGGCGCGAGAGGATCCGGGCGGTATTCGCCGAGAGCAGCGCCAATCCCCGGCTCGTCGCGAACCTGATCGGGGAGACGGGCGTGCGCCTGGGCGGCACCCTGTACGCCGACGGGCTCGGGCCGGCGGGCAGCGGCGCGGAGAGCTACGAGGCGATGTACCGGCACAACGTGCTGGCGATCGTCGGGGCGCTGGCCGGCCCGTAGGGCCGCGCCGGCCGGCGGGGCTCCGTCACCCGTCGGTGTCGTTCCCCTTGGGGAAATTGAACTTCACGTCGGTGAACGTCGTGCCCCGGATGGTAAAGCTCCTCAGGACTGCGTCGAACTCTCCCGTGGTCCTGAGCCAGTCGGCCTGGGTCTGGAACAGGGACGTGTCGCCGACCGTCTCACCGGTGGCCGGGTTGGCCACCGCCGCCATCACCAGCGCCCGCGGCGCGCCGGCAACGTCGGCGACTATCTCGAATGACGGCGCGGCGGACCGGATGAAGTTCTCCAGCTCGCCGTCCAGGACGAACGCCTGGAGGGTCCCGGCCGAGGCATCGAGGACGAGCTCGATGTGGTAGGCCTCGTCCCCCAGCACGACCGGCGTGCCGCCGTGCGGCGGATGGTGCTCATGCTTGTGCGGCTGCCCGGAGGAGGCGGTCGACGGCGGCCTTGAGCAGCCGGTGGCAAGCAGGGCGGGCAGAACGACGGCGAGGAGGAGCGGCGCGAGGCGGGCGTTCATGGCGGCGCGGGCCTGGTCAGGATATCGGGGAGAGGTTCTCCGCCACGTCGGTGCGGTAGGCCTTCCATGCCGGCAGGAGCCCGCACACGGAGCAGAGGGCGATCATCCCGAGGGGCGCCCACAGCATGACCGGGCTGTACGCAAACGTCTCGAGAAGCACCCCCGTCTGGGCCTGGATGACGACCGCCACCGCGGAGACGATCCCGGCATAGGCGACAAAGGCCACGGCCATTCCGATCGCGCCTATGGCGGTGGCCTCCAGCACGATCGCGCCGAAGAGGAAGAGCCGCCCCGCCCCCAGGGCGCGGAGTATCGCGATGTCGCGCCGCCTCGAGGCCATCGAGTTGTAGATGGCGACAAGCACGCCGGCGGCGGAAACGACGGCCACGAGGTACGCGACCATCGTCAGGACCTTGTCGAACCAGCTGATCTTCTGGAACAGCTCCGCCATGATCGCGCCGATGGGATAGGCGAACGTGAGCCTGTTGCCCTGCTTGTTGTACATGATGTCGAGCATGAACCCGGCCGAGGGCGAGCGGAGCTGGACGAGCACGGCGCTCACGTCCGTGGCCGCCCTCGGATCGTGGCCGCTCATCGTCTGCAGCCCGTGGATCGGGATCCAGACCACCTTGTCGGCGGGGGTGTTGGAGGGCGCCATGACGCCCGCGACGCGGTAGGTCTCGGCGTGCTGGTTCCTCTCGTCGTAGATGAGGCCGTGGAACGGGTGGAACGTGTCGCCGACCGCCATCCCCAGCCTGCGCGCGGCGAAGCTGCCGATCACGGCCTCCTTTGCGGAGGGATCGAAGGCCCTTCCCGACGACAGGGAGAAGTGCCTGCCGGGCGCGTACTCCACGTCCGTGAAGAACTCGGGGATCGTCCCCACGATCCGGTAGCCGCGCAGGTTGTCGCCGACGGCGATGGGGATGGCCAGCTTCACCGCGGGATGGCGCCTGATGTACTCGTAGTCGGACGCCGGGAGGTTGCCGGGCGAGGCCTCGAGGTGGAAGATGGCGTTGAGCACGAGCTGGAGCTTCGAGCCCCGCGCCCCGAGCACGGCGTCGAAGCCCGTGTTCACCTGGGTGAACGTCCTCTGGGACTGCTCCTTCACCACCCAGACGGACATTAGCAGCCCTCCGGCCAGGGCGATGGACAGCGCGGTTATGGTGGTGGAAAGGGCGTGCTGGCGAAGGCTGCGCCTGACGATGAGTGCGATCGTCATGACGAGGCCTCCTTCAGGGCGACGTTCAGCCCGGCGAAGTCCCGGACGTTCTGGAAGGTGCCGAGGACATCGGGGTCGTGGCTGACCAGGAGAAGGGCCGCGCCGGTCTCCAGGCAAGTCTCGCGGACCAGTTCCAGCGCCTCGCGCGCGTTCTTGCGGTCGAGGTTGCCGGTCGGCTCGTCGGCAAGCACGAGCTTGGGGCGCTTCGCGAGCGCGCGGGCCACGGCCACGCGCTGCTGCTGCCCCGAGGAGAGCTGCCGCGGAACGTGGTTCAGGCGGTGCGACAGGCCCACGCGCCCGAGGAGCGCCAGAGCCTGGGACCGGTCCCCGCGGACCCCGAACGTCATCCCCAGCATGACGTTCTCGAGGCAGGAGTAGCCCTGGAGCAGGTTGAAGGTCTGGAAGATGTAGCCGATGCTCGACCCGCGCAGCAGGTCGCGCCTGTGCTCGCCCAGGGCGGCCATGTCGGCGCCGCCGATCCGGATCGAGCCCGAATCGGGGGCGAGGATGCCGGAGATGAGGTTGAGGAACGTGGTCTTGCCCGAGCCGCTCTCGCCGCGCAGGGCGATGTGCTCGCCCATGGCCAGGGTGAAGTCGGGCACGTCGATGATGAGCCTGCGCCCGCCGTCCGGGGCGGGGAAGGACTTCCTCAGTCCGCTCAGGTGGAGCAGCTCCGATCCGGGGCTCATGGGGAGGGCGGCCTGCACCCGAGGAGCGTCCACGCCGGCAACGGGGTTGGATTCCGGCCGCCGGCCGGCTGTGTCGGGGATTCAATCACAGATGGGGGGAGATTCGATAGCCAACCGGGGAACCATGGCTGCGAATCCACGGCAGAGCAAAGATTTTACTGACAGCGCATGCGCAGCCGTCCGGCGAGCGACTGGAAGGAGAGACTGGAAACCCGATATGGTTCGATGTTGCACAGGTGTCTCGCAACCGACCCTTTCGAACACTCGGTGGACTCGCGAATACGCGCGCAATTCGGCTTTCGCAGAGGTTGACGCTACCCCAGCAACGGATGGGGGGCATACGGCAAGTATTCGATGCGATCCGCCCAATCCCAATCCACCGCCTCGTGCCAGAAGTCTACCAGCAAGCGGGCCTGCTTGCCATAGGCGATGGCAGGTACGGAACGGCGGAATAGAATGACGCCCGCATGACCCATCCCCTCGCGCGTGAGTGCTCCCGCATGCATCGGAATGCTGGCGCGATCAAAGCCCACAAGGATGATTCTTGATTCGCGCAGGGCCATCAGAAGCGCCGGATCCTTCACCGACAGGTATGCACCGTTCTCCCAGTCTGAAATGTGGATGATCGGAAAGCCGGCCTCAAAGCGCCGGCAAGCGGCAACGAACCGGTGCGCGGTGTTTTCGTCCGCGAGGAGACGCGCCTTCACGCGCCGACTTCAGCTTGCCGCTGCTGTTCGACCTCAACCGCATACGCCTTGGCAAATGCCAGCGCACACCGCACCAATGCCGGTGGCCAGCGGAAGTGCCGGGCCGTCTTGGCGACTGTCTTGGCTTCAAGGTGGACCTCCACCACCTCCCAGATTCCAACGCGATGGCCGAGCACATATGCCTCCCGGCCGCCGACCGAGTCGCGAAACCCGACTCCAGGATACTCCTCTTCCAGCGCCTTTTCCTTCAGATAAAGGCTGCCCAAGGTGGCTGCTTCCATATGGCGGCGCTTTGCCTGGCGGCAAAGCAACGCAGCGTGGTCTTCGTCAATCCGGCAAGACTGCACAATAGTGGCCATGCCTGAACGGTCGTATACATTGTAAACGATGTCAAGGCTCCTGCGCAGCCCGTGGGCCTGAGCATCCAGGCGCAATCCATCGCCGGGCCGGGGCGAGGCACCGCATTTGCGCGCATTCGGGTCCGGCCCCGCTGGGCCAGGGAGGACCGGTTTCGAGACGCCTCACATAAGAAGCGGCCATGGGCGCTGATTCTGATCGCTAGGCCATGAGGCAGGTCAGCCGCTCACACGGAAGGCTCGGCGCCTCATCTTTCGACGGCCGCTCCGAGGCTTCAATTGAATGAGCGACGCAACGGGCGCGAAGTTGACTCCCAAAACGCGCTTGCGCAAAGTCGCGAAGCCCCATGACAAGCGGCCGCTCCACCGCACTCGCTTTGGCGGCCGCCGCGGTTCTGGCCCCAGCATCCCCAGGAGCCGGGGACCGCGCGCCCGGGCCGGACGGCGCGGGGCGCGCCGTCCCCACGGTGCTCGAGTACCTTCAGGCAATTGGCGGGCGATGCACGGTCGCGGGCATCCACAACCGCGAGCCGAACAGCCGGCCCGACCTGCAGACGAACCGGATCCACGACCTGGTGGGGCGCTATCCCGGGCTCTGGAGCGGCGATTTCCTGTTCAAGGGCGAAGACGTCAACAGCCGCTGGGCGATGATCCACGAGTGCAGGAACCAATGGGACCGGGGATCGATCGTGCAGCTGATGATGCACGTCGCCCCGCCGAACCAGCCCGAGGTGTGCGCCTGGGAGGGCGGAGTGCTGAGCCACCTGAGCGACCCGGAGTGGAGCGACCTCACCACGGACGGCGGGGCGCTCAACAGGGCCTGGAAGTCCCGCCTGGACGGCTATGCCGCGTACCTCGCGTATCTCAGGGACAGCGGCGTGGAGGTCCTCTTCAGGCCGTTCCACGAGATGAACCAGGGGAAATTCTGGTGGGGAGGCAGGAGGGGGCCCGGCGGCACGGCGCGGCTCTACCGGCTCACCCGCGACTACCTGACGAGGGAGAAGGGGCTGACCCGCCTCGTCTGGGTCTGGGACATGCAGGACATGAGCCGCGACTTCCAGGACTACAATCCCGGGAGCGGCTACTGGGACATCTTCGCCTTCGACGTCTACGGGGACGGGTACGACCGGAGCTGGTACGACTACATTCTTCCGATCGCCGGGGGGAAGCCCATGGCGATCGGGGAATGCGCCCGGCTTCCGACGGCCGCCCTGCTGGCCTCGCAGCCGCGGTGGTGCTTCTTCATGAGCTGGGCCGAGCTCACCTTCACCGACAATTCGAGGGAGCAGATCATGGATCTGTACCGGTCGCCGAGGATAGTCACCCGGGAGCGGCTGCCGGCCTTTGGGCGCCGCGCGGCGCCCCCCGATTCCCGGGTGGACACGTCCGGACGGTGATCAGACTTGGGCCGTGGCCGCCGGCTGCGTGCAGGCCCCGTGGCGGTCTTGCGCGGTCTTTATGAAATCTTAATGCATTTAGGCCGCGATTTAGCTCACACCTCCTCCCATGCGGGGCTAGCATGGTGGGTGACATGTCATCCGTTTCGACAATCGGGCGGGCATACGCAGGTGCCCCGAGTCCTGCTCAGGCGGCGCCTGACGACCCGGCTCCGCTGGCCGGCATCGCATGCTGCGGCGAGCTGCCCGCGAGGGAGGGGCTTGGGCCGCCCCTCGAGGACGAGCTGCCGGCCGGCCATCTCCTGGACGGCCGATTCCTGATCCAGGAGGCGATCGGCCGCAGCGGAATGGCGACCATATACCGGGCCGAGGACCGGACCGACGGCGGCCGCAGCGTCGCGGTCAAGGTGCCGCTCAGGAGGGTTGAGAGCGACCCCGTCTCGTTCGGGCGCTTTGAGCGCGAGGGGCGCATCGGCGAGGCCCTAAACGATCCCCTCCTGCTGAGGTTCATCCGGGTGACCAGTCCGAAGAGCCGCCCGTACATCGTCACGGAATACGTGGACGGATGCACGCTCGCGTATGTCATCCACTGCACGCGGCCGGTGCCGGAGCGGGACGCCCTGAGGATCGCAAGCGTCGCATGCCGGGCGCTGGGGCACATGCACGCCAGGGGAATCATCCACCGGGACCTGAAGCCGGCGAACATCATGATCCGCCGGGGGCAGACGCTCTGCCTCATGGACTTCGGGCTTGCGGCGGAGATAGACACCGGGGTGCGCATCCTCGCCGGGCTGGCCCCCCTGTTCGGCACCCCCGAGTACATGGCCCCCGAGCAGGTCCGCAACAGGCGCAACGACGGACGCACCGACATCTACAGCCTCGGCGTGATCCTGTACCAGATGCTCACGGGGTCCCTACCGTTTCAAAACGAGGATCCCTGGGCCGCCGCGCAGCTGCGCGTGACGGGGGACCCTGTGGCCCCTAGGTCCCTGAACCCCGGCATATCCCCCGAGGCGGAGGAGATCGTGCTCCGCGCCATGCGGCGCAGGCCGGATGAGCGCTACCAGACGGTTGCGGAGTTCCAGGCCGACCTTGACGCCCCGGAGAGGGTGCATGTCACGGGCCTTAGCGGGCGCCTCCAGGCTCCGAGATGGCGGCTGAGCCTGCAGGGCACGCCGCTGCTGTCCGGCGCCCTGATTGGCATCGGCGCACTCATGACCCTGGTCGCGCTCTTCCTCGTGCTCAGCCTCCACCGGTAGGCGCCCGTCGCCCACGGGAACGCCGGGCCCCCCCGCCGCGGCTCACCCGCAGAGCGGCACCTCGAGGGGAATGATCGCGTGGCGGCGCAGCTCCACACCGCGCAGGAAGGCGATGATCGCGCGCTCGCCGATGCGGTCTCCCGTGAGGAGCTTGTGCAGGGCGTCGACCGCCGGTGTCGGGGCGCCGTCCAGGGAGAGCAGGATGTCACCCTCGGCGAGCCCGGCCCGCGCCGCCGGGCTGGCGGGCTCCAGGCCCGCGACCAGGATCCCGGTCTGCTGGGTGAGGCGGTGGTGGTGGATGAGCTTGCGCAGGAGCGGCACGGTCTGGCCGGCCACGCCGATGAAGCTGCGCCGGATGCGGCCGTCCTTGATGAGCCATGCGGCCACCCACCGGGCGGTGTTGCTCGCGATGGCGAAGCAGATCCCCTGGGCCGGGCGGATGATCGCGGTGTTGACTCCGATCACCTCGGCGCGGGTGTTGACGAGCGGCCCGCCCGAATTGCCGGGGTTGAGCGCGGCGTCGGTCTGGATGACGTTGTCGATGAGCCGCCCGGACGCGCCGCGCAGCGAGCGGCCCAGCCCGCTCACGATTCCGGCGGTGACGGTCTGCTGGAAGCCCATGGGCGAGCCGATCGCGATGGCGATCTGGCCGGGGCGAAGGGAGCCGCTGTCGGCCAGCTGGAGGTGGGAGAGGTCGTCGGCGCTCACGCGCAGGACCGCGAGGTCCGTGTCGGGGTCGTCGCCGACAAGGTCAGCGGGGAGCCTCCGGCCGTCGGCCAGGAACACGCTCGGCTGCCGGGCGCCGTGGACGACGTGGCTGTTGGTCAGCAGGTAGCCGTCGGGCGAGATGAGGAAGCCGGAGCCGGAGCCGGCCGGGCCGCCGTCGCTGCCGACCTCGATGTGGACGACGGCCGGGTGGGCGGCCGCGACGGCGCCGGAAACGGCGTCCGAATACGCGTCGATCAGGGTTTCGTCGGCGGGCGGGGCCGGCGCGTCGGACAGAAGCGAGGCGATCATTTGCGCAATGAGTGCGCGAAGCGGCGCATTTGCAAACGGGGCGGGGCCGGGCGGCTCGCCCGTCGGCGCATGGAGGATCCCCCCCTTCAGCGCGTTCTGCGGTAGACGAGGAAGGTCTGGTCGTAGGCGAGGAGGGACCGGCCCGGCGCGTCCCCCATCGCCGAGACCCTCGCCGACTGGTCGAAGATCCGCGCCAGATGGTATGTTCCGTCGGGGCCGTTCGACAGCAGTCCCGGCGCCCGCGAGGAGGCCCGGGAGGCCTCGCTCGGCCGCAGGACGACCCAGACGGGATTCACCTCGCGGATCAGGGCGTCAAACTCGTCCATCCCCACCTTCCTCCGGGCGGCGACGACCTCCGTCGAGGCGAGGCCGGGAAAGTCCAGCATCCTCAGGTTCGAGAAATAGCCGATGTAGCCGAGAGACTCCAGGAAGACGGTGTCGCCGGGGGCGGCGTTGTCGCGGAGCCAGAGTCCGATCAGCCGGCGGCTTCCGTCCTCGATGATGACCTGCTGGAGGCGCATGGCGTTCGCCATCAGGAGGCTGACCCCAGCCTGGAAGGCCACGATCCCCAGCACGCCGTACGCCACGAGCGGCCGGAGCACGGCCGCGGACGGCGCCCGCGCGGCCGCCCCGCTGGCGCCGATCAGGCCCGTGAGGTCGCAGATCACAAAGCCCCACCCGATCATGGCCGCCAGGGCGTACGGCGGGACATACCACGGCGCGCCGGGGGCGCAGACCGCGTAGATGGATCCGAGGAAGAGCCAGAGGGAGACGGTGCGCGCCCATCGTCCACCCCAGGGGTTGAGCCAGTAGTACCAGACCGGCAGCGCGAGCAGGCGCCACAGGCTGTTCGCCGCGAAGCCCCATTCCTCCCACGGGGCCATCTCGATGTTCGTCGGAGCGAAGAGGACCCGGTGGAACACGCCGTAGGTGATGATCTGCATCGGCGCCCTCCAGGCCGACTCGAGGACGGGGCCGAGGCCCGTCGGGAGGCCCAGGCCCTTTGCGACGATCGTGTGGGGGACCGGCGTGCCGTAGTACCAGGCGGCCCAGAGTAACCAGGGCAGGTAGAGGGCCGCGGCGACCGCGCCGGCGCGAACCGCCCGCACGGCGAGCGCCTGGCGGCTCCCCCAGTCGCCCGCGAACAGAAGGACGGCGCCATAAAAGGCCGCGATCTGGATGAACGCGTCCGGCCTGGTCCACATCATGCCCGCCCAGGCGACGCCCAGCCACAGCGTGCCGCCCCCCGAGATCACGAGGTAGGCCTGCCAGCCCAGGAAGAAGAGGAGGTAGGGCGTCTCCATCCCGTTCGCCGTGAAGTCGATGGTCTTGGCGTCGAAGGCGAACAGGCCCACGCACGCGGCCGCCGCGGCGGCCGGCCATTGGCAATGGCGGGACAGTCGCCAGAGGATCACGCCGGTGCCGCTGAGGGCGCACGCGCCCAGGGCCCGGAAGATCCAGATGACAAGCAGGTCGCTCCGGCAGCGCGTCAGCCACGCGATGGCCGCCGGAATCAGCGCCTGGAGCGGCGACGTGAACGTCTGCAGGCGTTCGCCCGCCGTGAACACCAGGCCGTTGCCGAGGGCGAGGTTTTTGGACGACCGGTACGTGATGTAGAAATCCTCCCAGACATGGTGCGTGTAGGCCGCCCATCCGAGGGTGATCAGCATGATGCCCGCGAAGATGCCCGCGCCGACCCAGGGGGACGCCCTGGAACTAAGCTTCATGCGGGCGAGTTCATGGCCGCCGGCGGCAGTTGCAATCCCATTGTCCTGCGGCGGGGCGGCGGTCCCGGGAGGCAACTGCGGTCTTGTGAATTTGGCCGCGCGTTGGCATCAGAGACCGCAAGCCTGGATGGCCGACGAAACCCGTGAGCCTCAAGATCTGCATGGTCGGGTGTGGCAGCTTTGCGCGGCAGTGCCATGGGCCGGCCCAGCGCGGGTACCGCGCATCGCATCCGAACGCGGAGCTGGCCGCGTGCTGCGACGTCGACCCGGGGCGCTCGCGGGAGTACTCCGAGGCGTTCGGGTTCGCGCGCTGCTATTCGGATACGCGCGCGATGCTCTCGGACGAGAGCCCCGACGCCGTGGTCATGGCCGTTCCGCCCGCGGCCGCGTGCGCGGAGGCCTGCCCCGTGCTCGAGAGGGGGATCCCGCTGCTCCTCGAGAAGCCCCCGGGGATGACCGCCGGGGAGCTGGGGCGGCTGATCGCCGCGGCGGGGAAGGGAGGGGGGAAGGCGCAGGTCGGCTTCAACCGGCGCTACATGCCCGTAATGCGCAGCGCCAGGGGGATTCTCGACGGGGCGTTCCCCCCCGGGTCCGTGGGGCGGATCGACTACGAGATGGTCCGGCTCGACCGGTGGGATCCCGACTTCTCGACCACCGCCGTCCATGCGCTCGACGCGGCGCTCTTCCTGGCGAGGAGCCCCTTCCGGTCCGCCGAGATCCGCTTCCAGGCGCATAGGCGCGGGGGCCGGGAGGCGGCGGACGTCGCCGTCGAGGCGCAATGCGCCTGCGGCTCGCGGGTGCTGGTGGGCATCCGGCCGGTTTCCACGGAGAACGCGGAATCCGCGACGATCCGCGCGGAGGGCCAGTCGCTCGTCCTGCGGATCCCGGTCTCCCCGCAGTCCGAGGGCGACGGCTGCGTCGAGCACTGGCGCGCCGGCGCGCTTGCCTCCTCGTTCTCCGACCGCGGCTTCGGCGCACTGGACAGGCTCGGCGTGTCCGGTGAGACCGAGGCATTCCTCGACGCCGTTCGCTCCGGGGGCCCGGTCTCCCCGGGCCTGCGGGACTGCCTCCAGCAGGTGGCGCTCATGGAGGCGATCCGCGCCCGCCGGCCGGGCCCGATCGATTTCGAATCGCGCTGAGGAGGCCCATCCGTTTCCGTGCATCCCGTGACCCCCATGTTTGCGCCGGGCGCGCCTCTCCTCGGGACGATCGTCATCCAGGACAAGACCACGGTCTTCGCCGTCATCGCCGGCTACCTGCTGATGCTGATCTGCGTCGGCGTGGCGTTCCGGCGCTTCAGCAAGGACACGAGCGACTACTTCCGCGCCGGCGGCATGGCGGCGTGGTGGCTCATCGGGGGCAGCGTGTTCATGCGGCAATTCAGCGCCTGGACCTTCACCGGCGCGGCCGGCGCCGCGTTCCAGGCGGGCTGGAGCCTGCCGTTGATGTTCGGAGCGAACGTCGTGGCGTTCCTGTCCATCGCGATCGTCACCGGAGCATGGTTCCGGCAGCTGCGGTGCGTCACCGCCGTCGATCTCATACGCCTGCGGTTCGGCGCCGGCCTTGAGCAGTTCGCGGCGTATCTCGGGATGGTGACGGGGCCCATCTACGGGGGAATCCAGCTCTACGGGCTCGCGATCTTCACGTCGGTCCTGCTGGGGACCAACATCTACACCACGATCGTCGTGCTGGGCGTCGTCGTCCTGTTCTATGCGGGCGTCAGCGGAGCCTGGGCGGTGATGGCGGCCGACTTCATCAAGGCCCTGGTGCTGCTGCCGATAACCGTGCTGGTCGCGGCCGTCTGCCTGCATGCGGTCGGGGGCGTGGGGGGATTGCTCGCCGCCATACGGCATGCCGGCCTTTCCACCGCCTACGCGCCGTTCAAGGCGCGCGAGGTGGTCGCCACGATGAAGGGGGTCAACCCGGGGTGGTTCACTTGGGCGTTCTTTCTCGCGTGGTACGGAAACGCCGTCTTCACCGCCAACGAGCCGTCCTCCTCCGGCAGGTACCTCGGCGCGAAGGACGGCGGCGCGGCCCGCCGGGCCGCGCTCCTGGCCGCCGGCCTCTTCATCCTCGGGCTGTTCATCTGGTTCATCCCGCCCATGACCGCGCGCCTGCTGATCGCCGACGAGGTCGCGGCCATGCCGCTTCCAAAGCCGGTCGAGGGGGCCTACGCGGCGATCGCCATCCATTTCCTTCCCGCGGGCCTGGTCGCGCTGGTTCTGGTCGGCATGTGCGCCGCCACCATGAGCGCGCTCGACGTGGGCCTGAACTCGCTGGCCGGCAACATCACGCAGAACGTGTACCCCGCGGCCTGCCGCGCGCTCGGGGCCGCCCCGATGGAGGGGCGCGCTAGGCTCATGCTCGGCAAGGCGGTCACCGCCTGCTGCGCCGCCGCCGTCATCGGCTGCGCCGCGGGCATGGCCAGGTTCGGCCGCGGCGGCATCTTCAACATCCTCATCGACGTGATGGCGACCGTCGCCGCCCCCCTCTCGGTGCCGCTCGTGCTGGGCCTCTTCCTGCGCCGCGTGCCGTCGGCCGCCCCGTTCGCCTCCATCGGCGCGGGCCTGTGCGTCTCGCTCGCCATCTACCTTTCGCCGCGGCTCCTGGGAACCACGCCGTGGGTCTTCCAAAGCCAGGTGGGGACGGTCATGGCCGTGAGCCTGGTCAGCTTCCTGGCGGTGCGGGCGCTGGCGACGCCGAGCGAGGAGGCGCTCGCGCGGGAGCGGGAGTTCTTCTCGAGGCGCGACCGCCCGGTCGACTTCGCCGCCGAGATCGGCGAGGGCAACGACGGCCGCCAGCTGCGGGTCGTCGGCGCGTTCGGCACCGCACTCGGCCTGGCGATCCTTCTTCTCCTGATTCCCGCCAGCAGCGCGGGCCACGGGGGAAAGATCTGCGCGGTCGCTCTCTTCACGTTCGCGATCGGCGCAATGATGGCGTGGCTCGGCTTCCGGGCGGGCCGGACCGCGCCGCACGCGGGATGAGGAGCCAAAAGGCGCGTTACCAATGAACACCTCCATGGACGGAAGATTCCTAGGGATGGCGCGGGAGTGCCGGCGCGCTCTCCTCGACGACGTCATCCCGTTCTGGGAGAGGCACTCCATCGACAGCGAGTGCGGCGGCTTCTTCTCCTGCCTCGCCCGCGACGGGTCGGTCTACGACACCGACAAGTTTGTCTGGCTGCAGGCGAGGCAGGTGTGGACGTTCTCGATGCTCTGCAACCAGCTGGAGAAGCGCGATTCCTGGCTCCGGATCGCCCGGCACGGGGCGGAGTTCCTTGCGCGGCACGGCGCCGACGGGGAGGGAAACTGGTACTTCAGCCTCGCGCGCGACGGGCGGCCCCTCGTGCAGCCCTGCAACATCTTCTCGGACTGCTTCGCGGCCATCGCGTTCAGCCAGTTCGCCCGGGCTGCGGACGACGCCGACGCCAGGAGGGTGGCGGAGCGAACGTACCGCAACATCCTCGGCCGCAGGGCCAATCCCAAGGGCGTGTACGCTAAGGCGGTCCCCGGCACGCGCCCCATGATCTCGCTGGCGCTGCCCATGATCCTGGCAAGCGTGACGCAGGAGCTGGAATGGCTGCTCCCTCCCGGGACATTCGACCGCGCGCTCGACGCGTGCGTCGACGAGGTCTTCGCGCCGTTTCTGGACGGGGAGAGGCAGGTCCTCCACGAGCACGCGGCGCCGGACGGGGCGAAGCTGGACTGCTTCGAGGGGCGCCTGCTCAATCCGGGCCACGGAATCGAGGCCATGTGGTTCATCATGGACATCGCCGAGCGGAGGGGCAGCCGGCCCCTGGCGGAAAGGGCAGTCGAGGTAGTCCTGCGCACCCTGGAGCTAGGCTGGGACGACGAGATGGGGGGGATCTTCTACTTCCTGGACGCTCACGGCCACCCGCCCCAGCAGCTGGAGTGGGACCAGAAGCTGTGGTGGGTCCACGTGGAGGCGCTCGTCGCCCTCCTCAAGGGCTACCGGCTGACGGGCCGGGAGGCCTGCTGGTCGTGGTATGAGCGGGTGCGCGCGTACACGTGGGGGCATTTCCCGGATCCCGAATGCGGCGAATGGTACGGGTACCTGAACCGGCGCGGGGAGGTGCTGCTGCCGCTCAAGGGCGGCAAGTGGAAGGGATGCTTCCACGTCCCGCGCGGCCTATACCTGTGCATGAGGGAGCTTGAGAAGCTTGGCGCGGGCCAGCCCGGCAAGGAGGCGGGGCCGCCATGAAGCGCGTTGCCGTGCTGCCGATGGACGACCGGCCGGTGAACTACGACTACCCGCGCTACCTCTCGCGCGCCGCCGGGATGGAGGTCCTGCTGCCCCCGCGCGAGTGGCTGGGCAACCCCTGGCGCGCAAGCCGGCACGCCGAGCTGGTGGAATGGCTGGCGCGCACGGCCCCCGGGGCGGACGCGGCGGTGGTCGCGATCGACACGCTGGCCTACGGGGGCCTCATCCCGTCGCGCACCTCGGCCGAGCCGGCCGAGGCCGTGCTGGCCCGGCTTGAGATTCTGCGCCGCCTCAAGGCCGCCCATCCCGCGATGCCGATCCTGGCCTCGAGCGTCGTCCTTCGCATCTGCCGGTCGGACTCGAGCGAGGAGGAGAAGCCGTACTGGGCCGTATACGGAAGCCGGATGTTCCGGCTCTCCTCGCTTGAGCACAAGGCCGAGCTAGGCGACGCCACGCCGGCCGAGATGGCCGCCCGGGACTCCCTGCGCGCCGAGATCCCCGACGAGGTCTACCTGGACTACCGCCGCGGGCGCGCCCGCAACCACGCCGTCAACCGCGCGATGCTGGACTGGGCCGCCGAGGGGGTCTTCGACTACCTGATCCTCCCCCAGGACGACACGGCGGACCACGGCTGGAATGTCGCCGAGGCGCACAGCCTCCAGGCGCTTATCCGCGCCCGCGGAATGGGCGGCCGGGCGATCACGTATCCCGGGGCCGACGAGATCGGCTGCCTCCTCCTGGCGCGCTACGCCTGCCGCGAGGCCGGGTTTTCTCCCAGGATCTGGCCGCGATACTCGGGGGTGTCGGGCCCTGGGGTGGTGACTGCCTACGAGGACCGGCCCCTCCACGAGCTCCTGAAGGCGCACCTTGCGCCGCTGGGCGGGTTCGTCGCCGATTCGCCGCAGGAGGCGGACATCGCCCTGTTTGTAAATGCGCCCGTCGAGAGGCAGGGAAACGGGGACAGCCAGTGGCTGATCCAGCGCGGGATCGGCTCCGTCCGGGCGCAGCTGCCGCCGGCGTTCCATCCGTGGCTTGAGCGGTTCGCTGACACCGAGGGATTCCGCGCCACCCGCCGCGAGATGCAGTCGCCCGGCCGCAACCCCGAGGAGTTCGTGCGCGCCCTGCTGGGGGCGCTGGCCTCCGGCCGGCCCGTCGCGGTGGCCGACGTGGCTTATGTCAACGCCTCCGACCTCGTCCTGGGCGACCTCCTGCGCCAGCAGCCGGCGGCGGCGTCCCTGGCGGCCTACGGCGGATGGAACACCGCCGGGAACACCCTGGGCACGGTCCTCGCCCAGGCCGTCATACGCGCGATCGCGCTGCGCGCCGGGCCCACGAGGGAGCAGCGGGCCGCGCACCTCGAGTTCCTTTTCCTGCGCTTCCTGGATGACGACCTGTACCAGGGCCGGGAGCGCACGCGCTGCATGGTCGAGGACCTTCCCGCCGCGGGCATCTCCCCGACGATGGAGCGCCTGCCCGACGGCGCGGCCGCCGGCATCGAGGGCCGCGTGGAAGCCCACCTGTGCGGCGCGGCCGCCGGCCTGCGCAACCTCTTTGTCAGCTCGCGGCTGGTGCGGGACGTGCGCGTCGACCACGTCCATCTCCCGTGGAGGCGGCTATTCGAGGTGGGCTTCGACGTGCAGGTCGAGCTCGATTGAGCCCGGGGCCCGAGCTACCTGAAGTCTCCCCGGAAGGATGCGATGATCCGGCCGCTGAAGCTGGTGGAACAGCTCGATGAGCCTATCTGGTTCCTTCCGACCACCACGGTCTCGTCCGGGGCGTCGTAGAAGGGCGTCCTCAACTCGAACACCTTCTGATTGTCCAGAGTGAGCTCGAGTTTTCCCGCGGCGTCGGACCATCGCGAAGGCGAGACATTGGCTGGCCGGCCGGAGGCTGGGTAAAAGCAGCCGAAGCTGACGACCAGCTTCTGCTGGACCCCCGGCCTGATCTCGACGGGGCCGCTTGTGGGCCCGCCATATCCCCAGTGGTCCAGGGTGAACGTGACATGGCGCGAATCGACGTAGTTGACCACCAGGACGTCGCCGCGGCCGGTGTATCCGGAGGAGACAACGGGCTCGCTCGCGCCCGGGCGCCCGGCGGGGAATTCCAGCACGATGTCGAGGGGACCGACCATGGGCGCCGTCGCCATCGCGTTCCAATCCTGGCTGAGGTACCGGATCCCCAGGATCTCGCCGGAAAACCTGGCTCCCAAGGCTGCCTGGGTCGCCGCGCCGGAGCCGATGGACGGCCGGACCGCAAACGGGGGATGGAACCGCTGCGCCGTGTCGATCACCGGGGTCCCGTCGAGGCTGACCCTCAGGTGTGTGCCGAACGCCTCGAGCACTTTTGGGGGGACGGCGTCAAAATACGGGTCGCCGGCCGGCGGATAGAGCGTCGGCATTTCCACGGTGATGCGGTGGGGCCTGCCGTAATCGACCGGAATCGCGTCCGTCACCGGTCCCCCGAAGCCGGCGTGCTCGAATCCGATGACGATCTTGTCGTCCGATACATAGTACGCGTACAGGTAGTCCGACAGGAACTCCGAGCCGGTGATCACGAGCGGCTCCAGCTTGCCCTTCCTGCCGGCCGGAAATCTGACAGTGAGCTCCAGGGGCCCGTAGGTCCGCCCGGTCAACCTGTCGAATACGTGGCGGGGGTAGTTGAACGCGTGCTCGAGCCTCCGAAAGAGGGCCGGATAGCTGACGCGAAGCAGCTCGTTATGCCCGAAGGAAGCGAAGACGTTGAACAGGACCGACCAGGCCAGCAGCACCCAGCAGGCCCCGGTGGCGATCCGCCGCGCGAGCCCTGAAAAACGTTCCCGCAGGCCCCAGAATCCGATGACGCTCAGCACGATGAACCCCGGGAGGAAGTCGACCATGTAGCGGTTGGTGGCAAACTGGAAGGAGAAGACGACGCAGGCGACGCCGAACGATGAAACAGCGGCGCCAAGGGCGAAGGCCCCGAGCCTCGGCCGCCTCGCGCACGCCAGCGCGGCCGCCGCCGCGAGGACCGCGAACGGGATGTTGGGGAGGATGCCGTACGGATCCTCGACGCCGTAGTGCCCGGCGGGCAGGGGCGGGAGCGAGACGACCCGCACAAACGGGAAATAGGCGCTCAGATTCGCCGGGGCGAAAAGGTACGCGTGGCAGTTGAACCACAGGTAGGAGGGGCTGAACTGGGTGATCTTCGTCTCGTTGAACCCGGAAAGGGCCCACGTCACCCCGAACTCGAACGGGCTGTCGAAGCGGAGCTCGTTGTAGGCCATGATCCCGGCCACCACGAGGCCCGCGGGAACGACCGCGGCGAGCGCGCGCGCGAGCCGGGTCGGC
>CALAOT010000011.1 GCA_937889545.1 uncultured Opitutaceae bacterium | reverse complement strand
GCCTGGGAGGCGGGGATCGCGGGCCCGGGGCGCGGGGCCGCACGCGCGACCGCGACCTCGCCGCTGACGTCATTCCTTGGGGAGGCGGCCCCGTGAGCTTCATCGACGTCTGGCGCCGGCACGACTTCGGCGATGTCACGCGCAGGATAGCGTCACGCACGCCCGCCGACGTGCGGCGCGCCCTGGGCCGGGCCCGCGGATCGGTCGACCTCGAGGACTTCGCGGCGCTCCTTTCCCCCGCGGCGTCGCCCTTCCTGGAGGACATGGCGCAGGCCGCCCGCCAGCACACCGTCGAGCGGTTCGGGCGGACCATGCGGCTCTACGCGCCGCTCTACCTGTCGAACGCGTGCGCCAACGTGTGCACGTACTGCGGGTTCAGCGCGCACAACAAGATCCGCCGCAAGGTGCTCTCCGACGCCGAAATCCTCGCCGAGGCCGGCGTGCTCCGCGCCCACGGGTTCGACAGCGTCCTCCTGGTGACGGGCGAGACCGGCCGGGTGGGCCGCGACTACCTCGCAAACGCGCTGCGGCTCCTGAGGCCGCATTTCTCGGGGCTCTGGATCGAGGTCCAGCCGCTTCCGCAGGAGGACTACGCCGCGCTGGCGAAGGCCGGCCTGAGCGCCGTCCTCGTATACCAGGAGACCTACGACGAGCAGGCCTACCTGAGGCACCACCTGAGCGGGCCCAAGTCCGACATGGGATGGCGGCTCGGGACGCCCGACCGGCTCGGCCTCGCGGGGATGAAGAAGATCGGCCTCGGCGCGCTGTTCGGCCTGAGCGACTGGCGGGCGGACGCGTGGTTCACCGGGCTCCACCTGCGCCACGTCGAGACCGTCCACTGGCGGACGCGCACCTCCGTGTCGTTCCCCCGGCTGCGCCCCCACGAGGGCGCCGAGATCCCGGTCAGGCCCTTCGGCGAGCGAGACCTCGTCCAGGCCGCATGCGCGTTCCGGCTGCTCAGCCCCGAGGCCGAGCTCTCGCTGTCCACCCGGGAGAGCGAGTCGTTCCGCAACCGGGCGTTCCGGCTCGGTTTCACCTCGATGAGCGCGGGCTCGCGCACGAACCCGGGCGGCTACGCGGGCGGGTCCGACTCCCTGGAGCAGTTCGAGATCGACGACAACCGGAGCCCGGCGGAGGTCGCCGCGTTCCTCAGGTCGCAGGGCTACCAGCCCGTGTGGAAGGACTGGGACCCCACGTACGACGGGTTCGCGGGCCGGCGGCCGGGGCGCCGCGCGGGCGTCGCCGCCCCGGAGGAGCTGGTTTCCTAGGAGCCCAAACCCCGATGGCACTCAGTCCCGAGGAGACCACCCGATACCAGCGCCACCTGTCGCTCCCCGGCTTCGGAGCGGCGGCGCAGGAGAGTCTCAAGTCCGCATCGGTGCTCGTCGTCGGGGCCGGCGGTCTCGGCTGCCCCGCCCTCGTCTACCTAGCCGCCGCCGGCGTGGGGCGGATCGTCATCGTCGACCCCGACCGCGTCGACGTCTCGAACCTGCAGCGCCAGGTCCTCTACGACAGCGCGGACCAGGGCGCCAGCAAGGCGGAGGCCGCCGCGCGCAGGCTCCGCTCGCTCAACCCGCTTATCCGGGTGGACCCGGTTGCCCTCCGCCTCGACCGCTCCAACGCGCTCGACCTCGTGCGCTCCTGCGACCTCGTCGTCGACGGATCCGACAACTTCCCCACCCGGTACCTGGTGAACGACGCGTGCGTGATCGCGGGGCGGCCCTTCGTCTACGGCGCGATCCAGGGGTTCGAGGGCCAGGTTAGCGTGTTCAACTGGCGCGGCGGCCCCACGTACCGCTGCCTCTTCCCGGAGCCCCCCGAGCCCGGGACCGTGCCCAGCTGCGCCGAAGCCGGCGTCCTCGGGGCCGTCACCGGGATCATCGGGACGGTCCAGGCATGCGAGGCCATCAAGGTCCTGGCCGGGGTCGGCGAGCCCCTCTCCGGCAGGGTCCTCATCTGGAACACCCTCACGATGGCCTCCTACGTCGTCGGGCTCCGCCGCGACCCCGGCGGGCGCACGATCACGGAGCTTCCGCCCGAGGGGTACGGCGAGACCTGCGAGGTGCCGGCGGCGCGCGAAGAGATCGGCTGCGACGAGCTCCGGCGCTTGCTTGGGGCCGGGGCGCCGCTCCAGCTCCTCGACGTGCGCGAGCACTGGGAGCGGGTACAGGAAATGATCGACCCGTCGGTCCACGTGCCGCTTATGCGCCTGGAGACAAGCTTTGCCTCGGACATCGCCCCGCTCGACCCCGCCGTCCCGACGGTGGTCTACTGCGCCGTTGGCGTGCGCAGCCTCCGCGGCGCCCGGATCCTGCGCGAGCGCCACGGGTTCAGCTCGGCGGTGAGCCTGCGCGGCGGCATGAAGGCGTGGTCGTCCCCGGCGCCTCTAGATTCATAGGTCCAGGCCGGTCGATCAGGAACTCGGTCGAAATCATCTCCCGATCCGCCAAGCAACGCCGTCAGGAAACAATTGACCGTGGAAAAGTCGACGTGATTTGCAACCTATTACGGAACAGCTTGATACATTGCTACTCAGCCGGCTTTTCCATCCGCGCTTCCGCGGTGCGGCACGACCGTGCGATTTTCACCGACGACAAGGACTTCCTGGGATACAGGACGGTCTTGCCGATTCGGCTCCATCATCTTGAAAAAAGAGGGTAAACAATCTTTGTCCTCCACGTCCACGCTCGTCATGGTTCCTCCGCGGCAGGAGTCTCGCCGAGCGTAGACGCGGATCATCCCAACGTCCTCATGAATGTTACCCCCTTTTGCGTCCTGACGATCGCCGGCTCCGACAGCGGAGGCGGCGCCGGCATCCAGGCGGACCTGCGCACGATCCGCGCCATCGGCGGCCACGCGCTCACGGCGATCACCGCCGTCACCGCGCAGGACACGATGCACATCAGCGAGTGGCGGCCCGTGCCCGACGCGCTGATCGGCGCCCAGATCGCCTCGGCCCTCGGAGGGTTTCCCGTGGCGGCCGCGAAGACGGGGCTCCTTCCCGGGCCCAGCGCGATCCGGATCGTCGCGGCCGCGCTCGCCAAGGTCCCCACGATCCCGCTCGTCGTCGATCCGGTCATTGCCTCGGCAAGCGGCACCCGCTTCCTTTCGCAGGCCGGCATCCGCGCGCTTCGGGAGCAGCTCTTCCCCCTGGCCTCGCTCGTGACCCCGAACTGGCCGGAGGCGGCCGCCATCTCGGGCCTTCCCGTCCAGTCCCATGCCCAGGCAAAGAGGGCGGCGATGCGGATCTCGGCCGAGTGCGGCCGGCCCGTCCTGGTGAAGGGCGGCCACGCCCCCGGCAAGACGTGGCGCGACTGCCTCGTCATGCCCGACGGCGACGCCCTCTGGTACGAGGGCCCGCGCATCGTGACGCTCAACACCCACGGCACCGGCTGCGTCCTTTCCGCGGCGATAGCGTCCTGGCTCGGGCGAGGGGCTGACCTCGCGTGGGCCGTGAAGCTCGGGCAGTCGTTCCTGCAGCGCGCGCTCCTGCGCGGCCGCGGGCTGCACTGGGGCGCCGGGCGCGGCCCCGCCTTCTACGGGAAGAGATAGGCCGCCGCCGGGCGGATAGCTCCAAGCCCCGCAGCCTCGCCATGACGGTGCCCATCCAACGTCCGCGCCGCGGCACGCGCATGAAACGCCCCCGCGCCCCCCGGCCATGAAACGGCTCTGGACGGCCCTCTCGCTCATCCTTTCCGCGGGCGCCCTCCTCGGCGTCGACAAGGTCCCCGAGTTTGAGATCACCGACACGTATGCGACGGGACCGACGATGCTGGTCCGCGCCGGGGCCGACGGGCAGATCAAGGAGATCTGGTCGGGAATGGACGCAGGGAGAATGCGTCACGTGCCGCTCTTCCTGGAAACCGCCATCTACGGCCAGGTCCGGTCGGGAGACCGGTGGCTGGACCTCCGGTCGCTGAAGTACCACCACGCCGGCACGAGGCCCGGAACCGTCCGCCTGCAGTCCGACGACGGCCTGGTGTCGATCGAGATAACATCGAGGAAGAGCGCCGCCCTCTGCCCGATGTTCGTCAAGTACTCCTTCTCGAGGCCCGTCGACCTCAGGCTGGTCGCGCGATTCAAGTACCCGGACTTCACCGAGGGATTCCGCTCGGACGACGCGGCCGGGTGCGCGGAGTTCGAGACGGCGTGGCGCGGCGAGAACGCCGTCCTGACGACGACCAAGGGACCGAGGCTCATCCTGGCCTCGCAGCCCGCCGGCACGACCCTCGCGATCGACCGGGGCGGCGTGACCAGGCAGTTCGGGTCCGCAAGGGAGGTCCTGCTATGCATCGACGCGACGGAGCGGGCCATGGACCGCACCGCGTCCGGATCCTACGCCGCGTCGTGGGTGAGCCTCCTGGGCGGAACCGGCGACAGCGAGGAGGAGCTTGTCCCGGGCCGCGTCACGCTGGAGACCGGCGACCGGAAGCTCGACCGCATGTTCGCGTATTCCATCGACGCCGTCGCCTCCGGCCAGTTCGCCTCCGGGGATGTCATCGCCGACGAGTTCTTCTACCGGGACTCATGGCTGCGGGACGGCACCTACTCCATGATCGGCCTCTCGCTCGCGGGGGACGCCAGGGACGTCGACCGCTACTTTGCGTTCTGGAGCGCGCAGCGCGACTTCTCCGTCGGCGGCGAGAGGGAGGCCCAGCAGCCGGCCATCGCGATCACAGGGATGTGGTTCCATTCCCTCCTGAGCCCCGAGGGCACCGCGTTCCTCGGGAGGGTCTGGCCGTACGTGAGCTACTACGCCGACTATTTCGCGGGTCGCATCGCCAAGGAGGGGATGCTCAACGTGGCGGAGGAGTGGATCTGCTTCATCCCGGCACCGTCCTCCTGGCCCAACGCCGAGATCTACAGCGGCCTGCGCGCGGCGGCGAAGATCGCCGCCAGGCTGGGCCACCCGCAGGAGGCCGGAAGATGGAACGGCTCGGCTGACCGCCTGCAGAGGCAGTTCTCCGTCCAGGCATACGACAGCGACAAGGGCCGGTTGATCCCGATGGCCGGGGCCGCAGGCCAGTCGTTCGCGGACCCGGATTACCCCAAGGCGGAGAACCGCAACGGCCCGCTTCGCGACGACCGGGTCGACGCGGGCATGCTCATCATCGGCCGGATGGAGGCGTTCGGCAGGGGCCAGGGCATCATGCAGGTCGACGACCCCCGATTCGCCTCCACCCAGGCGCAGATCACCAGGGACCTGGAAAACCCCGACCACTCCATCTTCCGCTTCGGCCCGAACCCCGGGAGCCCCCACGCGCCGCGGGGGGAGCCGGACACCTGGCCGATCATCATGGCGTGGGCGGCACAGGACGAATGGCTCCTCGGGCGCACCGACCTCGCGTGGAGGTACCTCCTCTCGGGGATCGTCAACAAGAAGGGGTACGACGCGGAGGCCTCGTGCTACTACCTGCCCGAGAACTGGGACAGGAGGTCGATCCCGGACAAGCCCCTGATCACCTGGTCCCACGGGGACTTTGTAACGTCGGTCCTGCTCCTTCTCCTTGGCGTCGACCTTGAGCCCGACGGCGCCGACCTGGGGCTCGCCCCCAGCCTGCCTCCCGGGGTGGACCACGCGCACGTCGGCAACTTCCATTTCCGCGACTGGCGGCTCGACATCGGCCTGAGCCGCGAGGGCGGCCTGATCGCGGCCACGGTGAGGCCCGCCAACCCGGGGGCTGCCGGCAAGGCCCTGTCGGTCCGCCTGCCGTCCGGAAGGGTCATCGGGCTCGGCGCCGGCCGCGAGACGCGGTTCACCGCAGATCCCGCGCAGTACTACCTGGCCTTCGGCAGGTCCCGGAACGCCGCGCAGCGCGCCTCGGTGATCTCGACGATCCTCGCCGGGAGGCAGCCCGCGCAGGATCCCCGCAGGATGACGCCCGCCGAGATCGAGGCGTTCATCTGCAGCCTGGAGTCCAGTTACATCCCGACGGCCAGGTGACCCACGCGTTCCCGTGGCTTTGCTCGGCCCTCCCAAGTCTCTTTTTGGGCTTCCCGCGATGGGGGGCCGATCACACGCTCTGCCCCTTTGCCCGGAGGCAACAGACCAATGACCCTTAGCCCCCTGAAATCCCGCCCCGTTGCTCTCGCCACCGCCCTGATCCTCGGCGTTCCCCTGCCGCCTGTTCCCGCGCAGGCAGACCTGACGTATCAAGCACCCCCGAAGGCCATCGTGGACCTCATCGATACACGGCCCACCCCCTACATCCAAGTGTCCTCTGCCGATTTCTCGGGCAAGAAGTGGATGCTCATCGGGTATATTTCCGGATTGCCCCCGATCTCCGACCTCGCCCAACCCGAACTGCGGTTGGCGGGTCTGCGCTTCAATCCGAGGACAAACGGCCCGACCCGTGGGCGCTACCTGACTGCGCTGGGCCTGCAGGCGCTTCCTGACGGGAAGGAAGTCCCCGTCACGGGCCTGCCCACCGGCGCAAAGATACGCTTCACTTCCTGGGCGCCGGATGCGCGACACCTCGCGTTTGTAAACGTCAGCGAAGCCGGGGCCGATGCGGGGCTCAGCCTTTGGATCGTGGATGTCGCGAGCGCAAGGGCTCGCAGAATCCCCGGCGTATCCCTGAACGGGATCTTCGGCTCACCTTATGAGTGGATGCCCGACAGCCAGGGCCTGCTCTGCAAGGCGGTCCCCGACGGCAGGCCCGCGGCCCCCAGGCGCAACGAGGTGCCGGTGGGGCCTGTCATCCAGGAGAACCTCGGCCGCGTCACCCCGGGAGCCACGTTTGAAGACCTCCTGAAGAATCCGGAAGACGAGCGGATATTCGACTACTACGCGACCTCCCAGCTCAAGCTCGTGCGCCTGGGCGGCGCGGCTTCCCCGGTCGGAAACCCCGGGGTGATCACCAGCGCCTCTGCCTCGCCTGACGGAAGCTACATCCTGGTCGATGAACGCCACCATCCCTACTCGTATCTGCTCCCGTTTGCGATGTTCCCCGAGCGCGTCTCGGTCGTCAATGTGCGCACGGCCGCAAAAAGGCAGCTCGTCGACAAGCCCCTCGAAGACAGCATTCCGAACATTCACGACGCAGTTGCGCCCGGGCCGCGTGATTTCACGTGGCGCAGCGATGTAGCCTCCAGCATTTGCTGGGTTGAGGCCGGGGATGGCGGCGACCCGCGCAAGGACGTGGAGGCGCATGACGCGGTGTTCCTGTTGGGTGCCCCGTTTGACGGCGCTGCGAGCAAACTAGTCGGGATCCCCCTGCGATTTGATAGCATCGAATGGTCCAGCGAACGCCTTGCCCTTGTCGAAGAGGATCGCTGGCGGGACCGCAAGCGGATCTTCCTCGCCGTCGCGCCGAACGCGGCCGTTGCCCCCGCCAAACTCTTCGAGGGTTCCTTTGAGGACATCTACCACGATCCAGGCGCGCCCTTCACGGCGACGAACGCGTCGGGCAAGTCGGTCCTGGTGACCACGCCCGACGAGACCTCGGTATACTTTCGCGGGGAGGGCGCGTCGCCCGAGGGCGACAGGCCCTTCGTTTCGGCCATCAACGTCAGCACCGGCGAGGCAAAACGTCTTTGGCAGTCGGCTCCGCCCAGCTATGAGTCGGCCGGTGCGGTGATCGACGCGGCCGGGCCCGTTCTCCTGATCGAGCGCCAATCGCCCGAACTGAGCCCGAACTACTACGTTGAGGGTTCTCCCAAGAGCGCCTGGCGGCAAATCACGTTCTTCCCAAACCCGTACGGAGACGCGCCCATCCCCAGGAAGCAGGTTCTGAAATACAAGCGCGCCGACGGCGTGGACCTGAGCGCCGATCTCTATCTGCCCCCCGGCTACAAACCGCAGGACGGCCCGCTGCCAACGCTGATGCATTCCTATCCCACGGAATACAAGACCAGGGATGCAGCGGGGCAGCTCAGCGGCTCGCCCTATGCCTTCCCTTTCTTGAATTGGGGCTCCCCCATCCCGTTTGTCACGCAAGGCTACGCGGTCCTGGACAACGCCACCATCCCGATCGTCGGCGAGGGAAAGGCCGAGCCAAATGACACGTACGTCGACCAGCTGGTCGCCAGCGCGAAGGCGGCGATCGACGAAGGTGTGCGCATCGGCGTGGTGGACAGGAGCCGTGTCGCCGTGATGGGGCACTCCTACGGCGCGTTCATGACGGCCAACCTGCTGGCCCACAGCGATCTGTTTAAGGCCGGGATCGCCCGCAGCGGCGCCTACAACCGCACCCTGACGCCATTTGGGTTCCAGAACGAGGAGCGCACCTACTGGCAGGCGCCTGAGGTCTACTACCAGATGTCTCCATTCGCCCACGCCGACACGATAAAGGCGCCTCTTCTTCTAATCCACGGGGAGGCCGACAACAATTCCGGAACCTTCCCGATCCAGAGCGAGCGCCTGTTCAGCGCCATCAAGGGACAGGGTGGCACGGTTCGCTTCGTCCTGCTTCCCCTCGAATCCCATGGATACGCAGCCCGCGAGTCCGTTTTGCACATGTTCTGGGAAATGAACAACTGGTTGGCGACCTATGTTACGAACGCGCCCGCTGCGGCCAGCCACCCCTAGCATTCAAACCGCGGCGCGGCCCGATGGCATCTTTCCCCAATTCCTCAGCCGATGACACCGGTCTGCAGCCGAGACACAGCTCCCTCGCGACCTGCGCAGTCCCCCCCCAACCGCCCGCCCGGCGGCGCCGGAGGCTTCATCCCCGCTCGGCTGTTCCTCCTGTTGGGATTGACCTCGATCCCCTATCCGTCGGTCGCCGCGGGACCCGGCGCGGGCCCGGCGACGACCGAGGAAGGGGACGGGGTCCGCGTCCAGTCCGGCTACCTGAACGCCAAGCTTTCCCTGAGCCATCCTGCCCTCCTCTTCCTGGGGGTGGACAGCCTGGGCCATGGCAGGGTCGGGCAGGATGTCCTGTCGCCCGACGCATGGACCCGGCCGCCCTATTCCGTAGCGAGCCACATCACCACGTCCGGCGCCCGGCTGGAGTATTCGCGGGGCCCGGCCCCCCTCGCGGTTGATCCGGAATGGACGATCGAGGCGACCGAGCGGGGCCTGCGCTTCATGTCCATGTGGTCCCCAGCGGGGGCGCCCGAGGCGCTGGTCCTATCTTTCGACACCCGCCGATGCTACAGCACCCTGCTCGGGTTGTTTGACGCCAAGGGCGGAATCGCGCTGCCGGCGGTCCTGCATCTCCCCGGTTTCGGCACGTTTCGCCTGGCGTCCAGCGGCTCCCCGGACGCCGACGTGGGATACTCCTCGGGGCCGGGCTGGATCAGGATCTCGTTCCCGGGAGCGAGCCAGGCCAGCCCGCGCATCGAATACCAATGGGACGTCACAACCATCTGCCCACAGGTGGCCGGGGCCGAGGACGATCCCCGGCTCGATGGATTCCGGCGGAACTGGCTCAACATCTTCCAGCTCAATCCGAACAGGCGCCTGCTTTCCAACAACACCAACAGCGACTCCTGCGGGTTCTGCTATTACGAATACGCCGACATCGCCAGGGAGACGCCGCCGCTGGCCGGCAGCCTCTGCGCGCTGGACATGGTCCGCCAGTCGCTCGAGCTCGTCCTCGCCGGGACAAAGACCTACGGGATGCCGGGGTACGGCGACTTTCCCGAGGAGTCCTCGGACACATTCCCGTCGCTTCTGATCGCGGCCTGCGACTATGCCGAGGGCCGCCGCGACAGGGCTTGGCTCCAGCGCAACTACGCGGGGCTTAAGGCCTGGGCGGACCGGATGCTGGCCACGGACCGCGCCGGGACGGGTCTCATCGCGTACGCGGCCACGGGCAACTCGGGCTCCTGGCCGGAGGGGCCGCCGAAGGTGCGCCCCTCGAACTGGTGGGACACGATCGGCTTCGGCCACGAGGACGCCTACGCCAATGCGCTGGCCTACCGCGCCCTGGGGGGGATGCGCCGGATGGCGGCCGAACTCGGCAGGTCGGACGACGCCGCGCGCTACGGCGCGGCGGCCAGGAGGCTCCACGACGCCTATTTCCCGGCGTTCTTCGACCCTTCGACGGGCGTGCTGGCCGGATGGCGCAGCGCCGACGGCCAGCTGCACGACTACTACTTCCTCTTTGTGAACGGCATCGCCGTCCTCTACGGGCTGGTTCCCGAAGACAAGGCGGCGGGGATCATGGACCGGCTCTGGGAGAAGATGGCCGCGGTGGGATACTCGGATTTCCGGATGGGCCTGCCCGGTGACCTGGTCCCGGTGCCGCGAAGGGACTACGCGCACAAGGATCCCCGGTACGGCGGAGGCGCCAGGGAGGACAACGCCGACGGATTCCAGGTCTACGAGAACGGGGGCGCGACGGCCTGCTTCGCCTATTTCACCATCGCGGCCTTCGACCGCGTGGGCCAGCACGCGCGCGCCGGCCGGATCCTCCTCCCCATACTCGGCGCGTTCGACAGGAGGGAGTTCGAGGGCCTCGGCCCGAACCAGATGACCAATGACTGGAGAAAGTGGGATGGGACGTCCGAGGGCTACGAGGGCTTCCTGGTCGACAACTACTATACGCTCCTCGCCGTGCCCCGGCACGCAGACCCGCGCGCGCCCGCGCAGAAGTGACGCGCGGCCCCTATTGGATGTCGTAGACCTCCACGAGGGACACGCCGGTGTCCCCGCTGGCCCCGGACACGACGGCCGTGTACGCGCCCGGGCTGAGCGTCACGAGCAGTGCCGCGTCATTGCTGCCGCTGTTGGTCCAGGGGAAGGCGCCGGCCGCGGCCGCGGCCGCGGAGATCACTGCGCTGCCTCCCCAGCCGGTGTTGGTGTAGAGCAGCGTGGAGGTGCCGTCCGGGTTGCTCCGGTTGAGCTGCAGTTTCGGATCCGGAAGAGTCCCCGAGACGCCGAATGGCACGAGCGCGGGGCCCGATGCCCGGATGAGGACGGTCTTCTGGCTCGTGCCCGAGACGACAAACCCGGCTATCATCACATTGGCCCCCGTCCCGACAACCCCGCGCGTCGAGATGTTCAGAAGCTTTGAATCGAGAGATCCCGGCTGCGTGTCGTAGACCTCCACGAGGGACACGCCGGTGTCCCCGCTGGCCCCGGACACGACGGCCGTGTACGCGCCCGGGCTGAGCGTCACGAGCAGTGCCGCGTCATTGCTGCCGCTGTTGGTCCAGGGGAAGGCGCCGGCCGCGGCCGCGGCCGCGGAGATCACTGCGCTGCCTCCCCAGCCGGTGTTGGTGTAGAGCAGCGTGGAGGTGCCGTCCGGGTTGCTCCGGTTGAGCTGCAGTTTCGGATCCGGAAGAGTCCCCGAGACGCCGAACGGCACGAGCGCGGGGCCCGACGCCCGGATGAGGACGGTCTTCTGGCTCGTGCCCGAGACGACAAACCCGGCAATCATCACATTGGCCCCCGTCCCGACAACCTCCCGCGCCGAAATGTCCACGATCCTTTCCGGGACGGCGCTCACGGTCACGACGGCGGGCGCGCTTGTCAGGCTGCCCGAGCCGCTCGTCACGGTCGCCGTGTAGCTGCCGGCGGCCGCCTGCGGGGCGGAGGACACCGTGTAGGTCGGGTTGGTCGCGCCCGTAATCGCGCTGCCGTCAAGGTACCACTGGTAGGTGATCGTCCCGGGCGCCAGGGCGCCCACGCTGAGCGAGAACGGGGAACCGACAGACACCGCCTGTGCGGCCGGCTGGTCGGTGATCTCGAGAACGCTGGACGCGGCCCGGCCAAGCCTCTGGCCGCCGAACTGGTACATCGGCCAGTCGGCCGCCGCCGGGCCGGCGCTGATGTCAAAGGCGTAGACCTTGTGGTCCTCGCTCCCAAAACAGAGCGTCGTCCCCGCGATCACGGGCGAGGAGCGGATGATGTCGTCGCTCGCGTATATCCTGGCCAGCGCCCCGCCCGGACTGACCGCGTACACGTTGTGGTCGTAGCAGCCGATGTAGACGACACCGTTCGAGTCGACCGCGGGCGCGCTCGCCCGCACCTGGGTCCCAAGGGGATACTTCCACGCGAGCGAGCCCGCCGTCGTGAGCGCGTACAGGTTGCCGTCATAGCCGCCGAAGTACACGTTGCCGTTCGCCAGCGCCGGGGCGGACGTGACGCCATTGCCCACGGGGTAGGCCCAGCGCAGGACGCCGACCGGGCTCACCGAGTAGAAATTTCCGCTGAGCGTCCCGAAATAGAGGTTTCCCTGGAGGTCGATCGCCGCGGCCGTGTAGATCGGCTCGCCCGAGACCGGCGTCGTGAACACCCATTTCTGCATGCCCGCGGAACTGACCGCATAGAGCAGCCCGCCGTCGGTACCAATGTAGACCGTGCCGTCGGGCGCGATCGTCGGGGCCGCGTACGAGAGCCCCGGGACCGCGAACGTCCACTTGAGGGTGCCATCGGAATTGAGCGCGTAGAGGTTCCCGTCGTCCGCGTGGATGTAGACCGTGCCGTCCTGCGCCACGGCGGGCGACGAGTCCAGCGCGTTGTCGAGCGAGGGGTTCGACGGCGTGGGCACCAAGTAGGTCCACTTGACGGTGCCGTCATTCGGCATGAACGCGTACACGTTCCCGTCGGTGCAGCCCGCATAGACCGTCCCGTCTGAGCCGATGGCGGCGGAGCTCGTGTCGAACGGCGCCCCGGCCGCGTGGCTCCACTTGACCGCCCCGGCCGTGTTGAATGCGTAGAACTTGTTGTCGTTGCTCCCGACGTAGACCGTCCCGTCGGTCCGGACCGCGGGCGAGCAGGTCACCGCGTCCCCCGTGGTCGCCTGCCACAGCGAGTCCGCGACCGAGAGCGTGAATTCGCCGATGTCGTTCGCGGTCACCCCGTCGACGGTGATCAGGTAGGTTGCGCCCTCAGTCGCGTCGAACGTGCACAGGCATTGGCTGGCTACGGTCACGGTTCCCGTGTTGCCGGTCGCCGAGGCCGAGGCGACCGCCGTGAGGCCGCTGAGCGCCGCGCCGGTGTAGACGGCGACCGCGGGATTGAAGTCGTAGCTGTAGCCGGAGACCTGCGCCGTCCCGGTAAAGGGCGCCATCCAGGAATACCAGAGCGAGTGCCCGCCGGCGTTGCCGAGGATAAGGGGTTCGCCCGCCTCGCGGGTCGCCTTCGGGTTGGCGTCCAGGACCGAGACGCTCGGGCCGGCGAGGGCCCGGGCCTTCGAGAAGGAGTCGTAGTCCGGGTCCGTGAAGATCGCCAGGACCGTCTGCCCGGTCGCGCCGCCCTGCCCCTGGACGTTGATCTGGTACGTCGTCCCTGCCGTCGCCTCGAAGGTCACCTCGCTGTACGGGACCATCGTGCCGGGGCTTCCCTCAAGCGGCTCCGTGCCGTAGGTGGCGTTCTGCGCCACCGTGGCGAGCGAGCCCAGGCCCGATCCCGTGTACACGCCGAGCAGCGTCGCGTACGTGCTTCCCCCCGTGAAGTACTGCCCCCCGTTCGTGCCGCTCGTGTCGATCTCGACGCTCGCGTTCTCCGGGGCCGTCCATTGCCACCACAAGGAATGCCCGCCGGCCCCCGACCCGCCCGGGATCGCCGGTGTGCCGGCCTCAAGCGCCAATGGCGTGTCCACGTTGTTCGACCGCGTGAACGGGTCGAGGCCAGCGAGGACCGTCCGGTTCCCGAATAGCGCGTTGGGGGCGGTGTTCGGGGCCGATGTGAGCGAGTTCGCGAGGTCCAACCGGCCCCCGGTCTGCGCCTTGCCCGCCAGGCCCGGGACGGGGTCCGCACCGTTGAGGATCCGGTTGATGGTCTCCCGGTACGTGTCGCCCGGGAACTGCGCCCTCAGCAGCGCCACCGCGCCCGTTACAAAGGGCGCCGCCAGCGAAGTTCCGCTCTCGTACGCATAGGACGACGTGCCCGTGTAGGAGGTCGACAGGATGTTCTCGCCGGGCGCGAAGACCTCGACCGATCCCGACCCGTAGTTCGAGAAATACGAAGGCAGGTCGCGGTTGTCCGAGGCGCCGACGCTGATGATGTTGTCGAGCGGGTAGTCCGCCGGGAAAAACGGGGATATGTCGATGTTCTCCGCGCTGTTTCCCGCCGCGCACACGAACACGATCCCCGCCTTGCCCGCCGCCTGGATCGCGTCCATCTCGGCCTGCGAGGCCCCCTGGCTCCCGAAGCTTGCGTTGATCACGCTCACGCCGTGCGCGATCGCATAATCGATGCAGGGGAGTTCCGCGGCCGTGGATCCCTCTCCGGTGCTGGCGATGAACTTGAGCTCCATAAGCTGCACCGACCACGCGACGCCCGAGACCCCGAGTCCGTTGTTGCCCACCGCGCCGACGACCCCCGACGTAACCGTTCCGTGGCCGACGTCGTCCGCGGGGGGGCCGGTCCTGGCCACCGCATTGAGGCCGTTGAGGCTGTCCGTCTCGGAGGTCGAGGCGAACGACGCCGTCGTATACGGGTTGGGATTCACCCACAGGTTGGCCGCGAGGTCCTGGTGGCTTAGGAGGGCCCCGGAGTCGAGCATGCCCACAACGACGCCCGCGGCGCCTGAGCGCGTGGTCCAGCCGGCCTCGGCATGGATGTCGGCGCCCGCGATTCCGCCACCGCCGGCGTTTAAGCCGGTGTTGTTGAGTCCCCACTGGTTTCCGAACATGGGATCATTCGGAACGTTCGCGGCGCGCCGGATGTAGTCCGGCTCCACGTATTCATAGCGCCCCGTGGCCATGAGCCTCTTCACCGCGGCCGCGACGGTGTCGCCGGCGGCAAGCCCGAGGACCCGCACGTGGCCGAACCGCCCGAACTCCGCCCGCGGCTCGAGCCCCTCGGCCCTCTCCACCTGGTCGATCATCGGGAGCATCTGCGCCCTGGGCTTGGCCAGGACGACGCCGTCCCGGTAGCCCTGCACCCGCTCCGTTGCGCTCAGGCCGGCCGGACTCTGGAAGGGCGACGCGGCCGCCGCGCATGCGAGCGCCGCCGCCGCGGCCGCCGCGAAGAGACGGCATAGCCGCCCGGGGCTGCGGGTGAGTCCTGTCCGGCGTTGGGCGGGTGCCTTGGGCAATGGGATCGTTGTCATGACATGAGACGAGATACGAGGTGCCATCGTTTCAGGAAGCCGGCGATCCGGCTGAATCCGTCCCCCCCCGGGAAGGCTGACCGGATGGCGGGCCGGCGCGCGAGCACGGAATCCCCCTGGCTGCCTGCGGTTCACGTCTCCTGCCTAAGGATTTCCAGCGGAGGATGATCCATCACACCGCGGCCGGCGGCGAATCCGGTTGCCACCGCGAGCGAGGTGACCGCCGCCACCGCAGCCCCGATCTGCCATGCCGACGCGGTCGCCGCCATGTGGAACACGTAGCGCGCAAGGAGCGCGTTCCCGGCGACCGCGAGCAGCCCGCCGACAACGGCCGCCTGGATCCCCAGGACGGCGTACTCCACCAGCTGGATGAGCGCCACCTGCCGCCGGGTCGCGCCGAGCGTCCGCAGGAGGACAGTCTCCCGGATCCGCTGGCGGCGCCCGGTGAGGACTGCCCCCGCGAGCACGACCAGGCCCGTCGCCACGGTGAAGAGCGCCATGAACTGCACCGCAAACGCCACCTTTGAAAAGATCCCGTCGAGCGTCTCGACCACCAGCGCCAGGTCGATCGCGCTCACGTTGGGGAACTGCTCCACCACCGCCCGCTGCACCCTTGCGGAGTCGGCCGGCGAGGCCGCCAGCATCGCCGCGACATAGGTCTTTGGGGCGCCCTCGAGGACGCCCTCCGGAAACACGACAAAGAAGTTCGGCTCCATCCGGCGCCACTCCACGGCGCGGATGCTCCCCACGCGGGTGCGGACCGGCAGCCCCTGGACGTCCCAGTCGATCTCGTCGCCGAGATGGAGCTGCATCTCGCGGGCGAGTCCCTCCTCGACCGACACCGGCACCGGGCCGGCGCCGGGATCGGCGCGGCCGGAAAACGCGCCCTGCACCACCCTCTCCGTCTGGGAGAGCCTCCCCCGGAAGGTGGACCGGTACTCGCGCCGGAGCGCCCAGTCGGGGATCCGCACCCCCTTCTCCGCCTGGATCTTCTCCACGGTCATCCCCCGGATAGACCTGATCCTCATGGTGACGATCGGCGCGCGCTCCACGACCGGCGATCCGGCCGCCGCCGCGGCGCGCTCCAGCGGGTCGATCTGGTCGTCCTGGATGTCGAAGAAGATGAGGTTGGGCCGGCCCGCGGCGCCCGAGCCCTGGATCTCGCGCAGCAGGGTCGTGCGGACGAGGAAGAGCGTGAGGACGAGGAACGTGCCGAGCCCGAGCGACAGCAGCAGGAGGACCGTCCGGTTGTTCGGCCGGTGGAGGTTGGCGAACCCCTGCCTCACCACATAGGGAAGCCCCTTCGGCACGAATCGGCGGGCCGCCCAGGCGACCGCATGGGCGAGCCCCAGCAGCACCCCGAACCCGAGCCCGAGCATCCCCGCAAACCCGAGCCCCACGTAGACCTTGCCCGTCTGCCATATGGCGAACCCGGCCACGGCCGCGGCGATCGCCGCGGCGATGGCGAGCCTCAGGGGGTCGGGCTCGACCGCCGCGCGCTCGGCCACCGCCGAGCGCAGCGCGGCTAGAGGCGGGATCCGCCTCACGGCGAGGAGCGGAAGGAGCGAGAAAAGCAGGCAGATCACGACGCCCGCGCCCGTTCCGCGCAGGAGCGCGGGCCACGAGACGAAGAAACTCACGTCGATGGGGAGCATGCCCCGGACGAGGGCGGGAAGGCCCATCTGCACCGCCACGCCGAGCACCCCGCCGGCGCACGCTCCCGCCAGCCCCAGCGCGAGCCCCTGGACCACGTACACGGCGAAGCTCTGCCTCGCGCTCGCGCCCAGGCAGCGCAGGACGGCGACCGTCGCGATCTTCTCGCGGATGTAGGCATGGAGCGCGCTCGAGACCCCGATCCCCCCGAGGATGAGCGCCACGAATCCCACGAGGCTCAGGAACGCGTCCAGGCGTTCCAGCGCCTGGCCGAGGTTGCGCTTGCGCTCCTCGACGGTCTCGAACGAGAGCCGCACCGACGGGAACCTCGCCTTCATGTCGAGGACTATCCCGTCCGGATCGCGCACGGCGGGCAGCCTCACCATGGCCCGGTAGCGGGCGAGCGCCTCGCCCCCCGAGAGGCCGGTCCCGGCCAGCGACGCCATCGGGATGTAGGCGCGGGGGGCCATCATCGCGACGCCCGGGGACTCGCCCGGGACCTTCCTCAACGCGCCGACGACCGTGAAGAGCGTCCTGCCGAGCTTCACCCGGTCGCCGATCCGGACGCCGAACTGGGCGAGCAGCGTCGGCTCAAGGACCGCGACCGCCCCGCCCGACCGCAGCCGGCCGGAGGCGCCCGCCGGGTCGGTCTCGAACCTGCCGTAGAAGGGAAAGGCTCCCTCGACAGCGTGGACCTGGACGAGCCGGAGGCGGTTCGCCTCCGGGAAAGTCATCATCGACGAGAACATCTGCTCGCGCGCGACCTCGCCGCCGAGCGCGCCCAGGTAGGCGATGACAGGAGGGCCCAGGGGGGCGGGCGACGTCACGAACAGGTCCGCGCCGAGGAGGCCCTTGGCCTCCGCCTGGATCGCGCCCCGGACGTTCGCGCTGAAGGACCCGATCGAGACAAGTGCTGCGATGCCGAGCACGACCGAGAGCGAGTAAAGCAGGAGGCGGCGCCGTGAGGCGCGCGAATCGCGCCAGGCCATGTTCAGGATGAAATTCACGGCAGCGGATCAGGGGACCGCAAGGTTGCGTTCGTCGGAGGCCACCGCCCCGTTTCGCAGGCGCAGGATCCGCTGGCAGCGGCCGGCGAGCTCGAAGTTGTGGGTCACCAGGACGAGCGTCGTGCCCCGCTCGCGGTTGAGCCCGAAGATGAGCTCGGTCATCGAGGCCGCCGTGTCGCCGTCCAGGTCGCCGGTGGGCTCGTCGCAGAACAGGATCTTCGGCCGGTTGATGAACGCCCGGGCGAGCGCGACTCGCTGCTGCTCCCCTCCGGAGAGCTGGACGGGGTAATGGTCGGAGCGGGCCGTCAGGCCCACGCGCTCGAGGAGCGCCCTTCCCTCCGGCTCGCACCCGCGCTCGCCGCGCAGCTCCAGCGGGACGAGCACGTTCTCCAGGGCGGTTAGGGTCGGGATCAGCTGGAAGTTCTGGAAGACGAACCCCACGCTCTCGTTGCGGACCCGCGCGCGCGCGTCCTCGTCGAGCGAGTCGAGGCGCTCGCCGGCGAGCTCGACCGACCCGGCGGTGGCGCGGTCAAGCCCGGCGCAGAGGCCGAGAAGCGTCGTCTTGCCGCTGCCGCTCGGGCCCACCACAGCAATGCTGGCGCCCGCCTCCAGCTCGAAGCTCGCCTCGTGGAGGACGGTCAGCGGGCCGGCGGCGGTCCTGTACGTCTTGGTCAGGCGCTGGACGCGGAGCATCGCTTGGGAGGGCATGGCGGAAACGAAATACTCGGGGCTGATCGAAGCCAGAGCAAACAGGCGGCTCGAAAATTCCGGAAAGGGGGGATAGGGTCCACCATCCGACAAGGAAAGCGCATGGGACGACGAATCACCAGATGGATAAACAGGCCCTGGGCCGGGTCGGCCTGCCTTGCGCTCGTCATTGGATCGGCAGCGGCCCGCCTATGCGCGGCAGATGCCCCCGGCGGGCGCACGATCGTGTTCTTTGGCGACAGCCTGACCGCCGGCTACGGGCTCGCGGATCCCGACACCCAGTCCTACCCGGCGCGGATCCAGGTGAAGATCGATGCGGAGCACCTTCCGTGGCACGTGGTCAATGCCGGCCTGAGCGGGGAGACAAGCGCCGGCGGCCTGCGCCGGATCGACTGGGTCCTGCGCCAGAGGCTGGACGTGTTCGTCCTGGAACTGGGAGCGAACGACGGGCTGCGAGGCACGGCGCCGGAAGTCACCCGGGCAAACCTCCAGGCGATCATCGACCGCGTCCGCTCGAAATACCCGGCGGCCAGGATCGTCCTGGCCGGGATGAGGATGCCCCAGAACATGGGCCCCGACTACGTCGAGGCATTCCGCGCCATCTACCCCGCCCTCGCCCAGAAGAACGGGATCGCGCTCATTCCCTTCCTCCTGGACGGCGTCGCCGGGCGGCCCGAGCTCAACCAGTACGACGGGGTCCATCCGACTCCGGCGGGGGCCGCCATCATTGCCGAGGAGGTCTGGAAATCGATCGCCCCCGTTCTCAGGAATGAGCGATGAGCCATGGCCTATAAGACCTTAGGCATAACAACCTTCGTCTTTTTAATACGTATTTCTACGGCCGACATCGGTATTGCTGGTGCAAATGATTGGTAACAACATCTGGGCATGTCCCAACTGAAGAGTTGCGCGCTGGTCGCGGCCGCCTCCGCTCTTATCTGCGGAAATGCGACTGCTCAGAACGACCAGTGGAGCGGCAACAGCTCCAGAAATATCAATGATCCGTTGAACTGGTCGCTCGGCGTGCCTAACAACACAAAATGGATGGAGTTTTCACCGGCTTGGTCGACCGGACCTTTCGGAGGCCTGCTCGACATGAACGGAGGGGGAAGCACCTTGGGAATGAAAGTCGATGCATCGGGTGGAACGGGCGGTAATATCGTAATCAACGGCCCCCACGTGCTGACGCTGGGCACGGACGGCATCGACATGAACCAGGCCGACAACTCGGCCATTAGCGTCGCAACGATCAACGCCCCCCTTGTCCTAGGGGCGGTCCAGACCTGGCTGATCACCAATTCCACCCTAAGCGTGACCGGCGTGATTTCCGGAGGCTCCGCGCTAACCATAACCGGGTCCGGGGGAGCAAGAAGCGTGACTTTCGGGGCGCACAACACGTATTCGGGCGGGACGACCATCAACAACGTGTCCCTCACGCTTGCCAACGACCATGGGCTCGGGACCGGATCGGTGACGGCGAACAACAGCACGCTCACGTTCCAGAGCTTCAACCCGGTGCTCAATAACCCGGTCCTCAACGCCTCTACGGCGACCTTCACGAATCTGGGCGGCCAGCCGACGCTGAACAACCCCACCATGACAAATGGCTCCGTGGTTGATTTTTCAGCAAGCGGAAGCCCGTCCATTGTCGACATGGTGAGCGACGCGATGGGTTCAGGGAATAACATCGTTCTTGGCGCCGGCACCACGCTGCAAATCCAGGTCGACTCGCCCGCCACCCAGTATTACGGGACGATCAGCACTATCGGCCCCCCGGGCGGCAGCTTGAACGTCTCGACGGGCGGCCCCAGCGGGGAGTTGGACCTGTACGGAGCAAACACGTATTCAAATGGAACGACGGTGCAGGCGAACGTCGTGCTCATCGCGGGCAATAATTCGGCGCTCGGCTCCGGTCCGGTCACGCTCAACACGGACGGCAACCTGGCAGTCGCACCCGGCGTCACGATCACCAATCAACTCACCCTCCAGGACGACTCCGGGCTGGGAGGCTACGGCACCATTGCGCCGGCATCGCCGGAAACCATCACCATCAAGAACTTTACCGCGGTTTCCGGGGGCATTGGAACGCTGGGAAGCGCCGCGGGCTATCCGGTGCCCGGCACGCTCACGTTCTCAAATAACGTTTCCCTCGTGTTCGGAAAGGACGGCCTGCTGCAGTTCTCGATCATGAATGCCGGGGGCGTCGCCGGGACGGACTACAGTGCGATCAACGCCTCCAACAGCAGCCTGAACATCACGGCGACCCCGGGCCACCAGTTCACGATCCAGCTCATCTCGGTCGACCCTGGGACGGGACAGGCGGGGCTCGCAAACTTCAACAACTCAACGGCGTATTCGTGGACGCTCATCTCGGCCAGCTCGATCACGAACTACGACCCGACCTATTTCTTTGTGGATTCAGGCAGCCTTTTCCAGAATGCGCTCGGCGGCGGCATATTCTCCGTCTCCGAATTCGGCAACAACCTGATGCTCAATTTCACGCCCGTCCCCGAGCCCTCGACCTGGGCCCTGATGGCGAGCGGGCTTTGCGCGATCGGTGCCGCCGTGCGCCGTCGCCGGCGCTGATCGCCCGCGCGGCCTGATTCTGCGCCGGCAGGCCGGATCCATCGCGGGCGTGGGTGCACGCCAGCCTCATGGATCGTCTGCCCGCCCACGAAAGCACCGATCATCGGGTGCCTCCCGCCGCAGCCGGCCGCCGGACTTTCCTTCCCCATAAGGACTTAGAATTGCCGCCATCAGGATTTCGCATTGCCGTCGAAAATCGATCCCATCAGAGTCCCCGCATGATCCGGCTGAAATGGGTCGCCATGTGCCTGACGGCTTCCGCCTTGCTCTGCGGAAACGCCTTTTCTCAGGCCACGGTCTATTGGACCGGCCACAGCTTTAGCACCCCGGATTTCAGCGATCCGATGAACTGGGTCTTTGATACGACTCCGGCCAACGATGGCTCGCAGGTCCTGGGTTTCTTTAGGTCCGATGCAATGTTCCCAAACGGGAACCAGATGACCCTGAACGTTGCGGTGAACGCTAAGGGACTCGACATCGAAGCAGATACGGGCGGTGCCAATATCTCGCTGATTGGTGCCGGGCCGCTGACGCTGGGCTCCTCCGGCATCTGGATGAACCAAACCAACAACCACGAGTTCAGCGTGGCAACGATTACGACCCCCGTTATCCTCTCGGCAAATCAGACCTGGGCCCTAACCAATTCCAGTCTGCAGGTAACCCATGCGATTTCCGAAAGCAGCGCAGGTACTGTTCTGACGGTTTCGGGTGGGGCGGTGGACTTCGGAGGCAACAACACGTTTTCGGGCGGGGCGAACCTTAACAACACGACGGTCACGATAGGAACGGACACCGGGCTCGGGACCGGACCCGTGACGGCAACCAACAGCACGCTCGATTTCAACAGCATGGCGCCTGGCGCCTCGAACCCGAGCTTCAGCTTCACCAAGTCAACGGTGAATTTTAACCACTCCGGCGCCAACCCGTCGCTGAGCGATCTCAGCCTGTCTCAAGCCACGCTCAACTTCTCCCCAGGCACGAACATCACCATCAACAACCTCGCCACCGATTCGGCGGCCTCGGGAAACTCCATCAACATCGACAACGGCTCCACACTGATCCTCAACGAGAATGGAAACGCCACATTCTACGGCACGATCACGGGCTTCAACAGCAGCAGCGTGTCCGTCACGTCGGACGCCTCCGGAACCGTGGATCTGTTCGGCGCCAACACGTATGGGCACGGAACGACGATATCAAGCGGCGCCCTGGTCGTCGCGGACAACAATCTCGCCCTCGGATCCGGACCCGCTTCCTCGGTGACCATTAATGGCGGCGCCCTCGAAGTCGGACCCGGCATCACGATAGCCAACCAGATCTCGGTCAACAGCGGCACGGTTGTAGGGTATGGCACGATTGATCCCGGATCCGATACGCTCCTGTTCCAGGGCGAAGGATTTGTCGCTGGAGGCAAGGGGACTCTGGGAAGCGCATCCGGCCAACCGGTGCCCGGCACGCTCACTTTCGGGCCGGGCGTCGTCCTGACGCTCGGACCGGGAGGCGCCATGCAGTTCTCGATCATGAATGCCACCGGGACCCCGGGGACGGATTTCAGCACGATCCATACCCCAGGCAACACGGTCAACATCACCGCGACCCCGGTGTCGCCGTTCACGATCCAGCTCGTGGCGGTCAATCCGGGGACGGGCCAGTTTCTGTTGAACGCAGCGAACTTCAACAACTCCACCGCCTACTCCTGGACGCTGCTCTCCGCCGGGACGATCAATGGCTTTGCCGCAAATGAGTTCAAAGTCGAAGACACCACCGACTTTCAGAGTCCGTTCCTCGGCGGCACGTTCTCGGTGGCCGATGTCAGCAACAGCCTGGTCCTCAATTTCACGCCCGTCCCCGAGCCCTCGACCTGGGCCCTGATGGCGACCGGATTGTGCGCGCTAGGGGCCGCGGTGCGCCGCCGCCGCCGTTGATCTCCCGCGCATTCCTCCTTGCAGGCATGGTTCTTCTGTTTGCGCCGGGATGCGCCCGCCGCGAGACCCCCGCCGCCGCCGCCGTCCGAGCGCAGACGCTCCTGATCGGGAACGGCGCGGAGCCCGAGGACCTCGATCCCCAGGTCGTCACCGCCTACACGGACCAGAACATTCTCCTCGCGCTGTTCGAAGGCCTGACCGCGATCGACGAGAAATCGTCCAGGCCCGTCCCGGCCGCCGCCCTGTCGTGGGAGCCCTCGGCGGACGGGCTGGCGTGGACGTTCCACCTGCGCGAGGGGCTCCGCTGGTCCAACGGCGAGCGGCTCACCGCGGACGACTTCGTCCAGTCGTGGAGGCGGATGCTCCTTCCGGAATTCGCCGCGGAATACGCCTACCTGCTCTATCCCATAAGGAGCGCCGAGGCCTTCAACAAGGGGCGCATCTCAGACCCCGCCGCGCTCGGCCTCTCGGCCCCCGACCCGCGGACCGTGCGGATCGAGCTCGAGCGGCAAACCCCGTACCTGCCGGTGCTCGCGGCCCTACCGCCCTGGTACCCGGTCAACCCCAGGGTTCTCGAAAGATTCGGGGCGGCGGCAAAGCGGGGGACCGCATGGACCCGCCCCGGGAACCTCGTCGGCAACGGGCCCTTCACCCTCGAGGAGTGGCTGCCCAACTCCCGGATCGTGGTCGCCAGGAACGCGAACTACTGGAACGCCGACGCCGTGGCGCTGCGCCAGATCGTCTTCTTCCCCACGGAAAGCCCGGACGTCGAGGAGAGGGACTTCCGCGCCGGCCAGCTCCATGTGACGTACGGGCTGCCGGTCGCAAAGGTCGCGGCCTACCGGCGCGACGCGCCGGACCGGCTGAGGATCGACCCCTTCCTGCAGACGTATTTCCTGCGCTTCAACGTCAACCGCGCGCCCTTCGGCGACCCGAGGATCCGGCGGGCGCTGTCGCTGGCGATCGACCGGGACGCGATAGCCCGGACCGTCCTCGCGTCGGGCTACCCCCCCGCCCACTCGCTCACCCCGCCCGACTGCGGTGGCTACACGGCAACGGCCCGCGTCGACCTGGACGTGGCCATGGCGCGCAGGCTCCTCGCGGAGGCCGGCCACCCCGGGGGGAAGGGAATGCCCCCGATCGAGGTCCAGGTGAGGAATGACGAGGTCCAGCCGCCCGTGATGGAGGCGGTGCAGGCGATGTGGGGCCGGGAGCTCGGGGTCCGCGTCACCCTGGCGACCCTGGAGCAGAAGACGTGGCTCCAGAACCAGCAGACCCTCAACTACTCGGTTTCAACCGCCGGCTGGGCGGGGGATTTCCTCGATCCGGTGACCTTCCTCGACCTCTTCGTGACCGGCGGCGGGAACAACTGGACGGGATGGGGCGACGGCGCCTACGACAAGCTGGTCGGCGATGCGGGCCGCGAGCCCGACCCGCGCGCGCGTTTCGAGCTCTTCCAGGGGGCGGAGTCGATCCTCCTCAAGCAGGCTCCGGTAGCGCCGCTCTATTTCGGCGCGCACGCCTACCTGATCCAGTCCTGCGTGAGGGGGTGGACCCCCGCCCTCCTCGGCTATCACCGGTATGCGTCCGTCCGGCTGGAGGAGTGAGGTATCGGATTGTCGCGGGCGCGTCCTGCGGCTACCTTGGGGGCAGATGCGGTCCCTCCTCGCCTCGTTCTGCCTGCTCGCCGTCCTCTGCGCGCGCGCCCCGGCCGCCGACCTGAGCTTCACGCGGGTGTGGCTCCAGTGGCGCAAGGCCGATTCGTTCCAGAGCCTGTACGAGTACCGCACGGCGCGCGAGCTGACCGGGAAATGGGTGATGCTGCGCAGCCAGCCGGACGAGCGCACCGGCCTCTACTTCCTCGTCCGCGTCGAGAATCCCGGGGCCCCGGTGCGCGGGGCGGTCTTCTTCGTCCGCGTGGTCACCCCCGATGCCACGGAGACCAAGGTCTTCACGTTTCCAGCCGACGTCCGGGCAGGCAGCTGGGTCTTCGGGATAGGCCTCACCGGCAAGGACTGGGCGGGCGAGCACGTCCAGCCCGTCGCGTGGGAGGTCGAGCTGCAATCCCCCGACGGCAGGGTGCTCGCGAGGAAGACGAGCTTCCTCTGGGAGAAACCGGGCCGCTGACCGGGCGCCGTGGCCCGATGATCGACCCGAGCAACGTTACGGACACGGCGCGGACGGCGGCCGAGCTGGAGGAGTTCCTGCTTTTCTGCGTGGTGGTGGCCGGCAAGAACGCGGACCAGCAGGCGCGCAAGCTCGACCGGTTCCTCGGGGGACGCAGGCCCTTCGCCTTCATCCGCGCCTGCGACCGGGACGGCACGCTTGGCGCGCGGCTCAGGGAGTCGCGCCTCGGAAAGTACGCGCTGCTCGGCCGGAGCTTCCGCGAGCTGTCGCGCTCGGGCGCGGACCTGCGCAGGTGCGCCTGGGAGGACCTGACCCGGTTCCCCGGGATCGGGATAAAGACCGCGAAATTCTTCGCCCTGCATTCGCGCCCGGACGAGATGCACGGAGTCCTGGACACGCACGTCCTCGGCTGGATGCGGGACCACTGGGATCCCGCCCGACCGCGCCTTGCCGCCGTGCCGCGCCAGTCCCCGCAGGACCCCCGCGCCTACCGCTTCTGGGAGACCGTCTACTTCGGGATGGTTGCGGCCCGGCGCCACGGGAAGGCCGGCGCCCCCGCCGTCGACTGGGCCCGCTTCGACCTCGACCTCTGGAAGGAGAGGCGGGGCGGCTTCGCCCCTGCCCCGGCGGCCTAGCCCCGCTGGATCAGCTCGACCTCGTAGCCCTCGGGGGCGTCGATGAAGCCGATGATCGAGCCCGACCCGGTCCGCGTCGGACCGTCGCTCAGCTTGTAGCCCTTCTTCCCGAGCTTCGCCACGAACGCGGCCATGTCCTCGACCTCGAACGCGAGGTGCATGAGGTCGGGCTGCACCTGCACCGCGGGGCTGCCCGGCAGGTGGCAGAGCTCGATCTCCTCGTCGCTGTTGGGCGTGCGCAGGAAGACGAGCTGCGCGCCCCTCGGCGACGTGTGCCTGCGGCCGACCTTCAGGCCCAGGGCGTCCTCGTAGAATTTCACGGTGCGAGCCAGATCGTTCACGCGCATCCGCGTGTGGAGGAGTTTCTTGACCATCCCGTCAGGGTAGAGCGTGCCGGGCCCGTTCGCAAGACCGGCGAGGTGCGGCGCCCGATCGCGGGATCCAAATGGACATCCCGGCCGCGACGGCCCAGGATGGGCCCATACCCCCCCATGAAGACACCCATCGCTTCCGCGCTAGGATTCATCGCCGCCGCGTCGGCCCTTCTCGCCACACCCGATCCCAAATGGCTCGGCCACGACCGGGATCGCCCGCAGCCCACGGTCGTCGATCCCGGGACCTTCAGCTCGCAGGACCAGCCGGGCCGGCCGCCCTCCGACGCCATCGTTCTCTTCGACGGGCACGACCTCTCGCAGTGGGCGGCGATGGACGGGAGCCCCACGAAGTGGATCATCAGGAACGGGGTCATGGAGTGCGTCCCGCACAGCGGATACGTGCGCACGCTCGAGTCGTTCGGCGACTGCCAGCTCCATGTCGAGTGGGCGTCGCCCAACCCGCCGCACGGGGACAGCCAGGGCCGCGGCAACAGCGGCGTGTTCTTCGGCTACGACCGCTACGAGCTCCAGGTGCTCGACTCGTATGGCAACAGGACCTACGCGGACGGCTCGGCGGCGGCGGTCTACGGGCAGTATCCCCCGCTCGCCAACGCCATGCTCCCCCCCGGGCAATGGGAGGTCTACGACATCGTGTGGACCGCCCCCCGGTTTGGCGCCGACGGCATGCTAGTCTCAAAGGCGCGCGAGACCGTGTTCCACAACGGGGTCCTCGTGCAGAACAACGTCGAGCTCACCGGGCCCACCTCGTGGCTGGAGCGCGCGCCCTACAAGGCGCACCCGGAGCGCATGCCGATCGCGCTCCAGGACCACGGCAATCCCGTCCGCTTCCGCAACATTTGGGTGAGGGAGCTGGGCCACCACCGCCGCAAGGAGTTCATGCTGCCCGACGCGGTCCTGGACGGGTACGTCGGCGACTACCCGCGCGATGCGACCGACTCCGTGCATGTCCGCCGGGCCCCGGACGGGCTCCTCACCTTCACGTTCGGCGGCGTCGAGTTCCTCATGCACGCGGAGTCCCCCACCAAGTTCTACGCCCTCACGACGGACGTGCAGGGCGAGTTCTCGGAAAAGGACGGCAAGAAGGAGCTCAGGATCTCCGTCGGCGATCCCTGAGCCGCGGAATTGATGCCGGGGGCGGAGGCCGCCCCTGGCGCCTAGAACATGTAGCCGACCTCCAGGCGGAAGAGCACCGACGCCGCCAGCTGGTTGCCCGTGAATCTCTGGTAGACGGGCAGCTCGACGTCCGAGTACACCGTGAACGGGTGCATGTTGACCTCGATTCCCGGCGAGAGGATCAGGCGCTCGAAGCCCGAGGCCACGGGATTGGAGGCATTGGCGCCCGTGTCGCTTGCGCGGATGGAGACCTTCGCCTGCGCCATGGGGGAGACGAGCGCCGGGCCGACCGACCAGCCGTTGTAGTAGATCCCGACGGCCGCGTCGAATTCCGTCCCGGGCCGGTACCGGGCCTGGGTCAGCACCGGGACGTCCAGCAGCCCCTGCAGGAACCCGGACCAGCCGTAGTCGGTCGCCATGTTGAAGCGGCGGTAGCCGCCCAGCAGGATGTCGGTGCTCCCGCTGCCGATCTGGCTGTCGCGGTCGACGTCCCCGTACGAGTCGTTGTTCCTGGTGCTGCCCGTCGGCAGCTTGAGGCCGAACGTGAGGCCGCTGGACATGTCCGGTGAAAGCCCGGTGTAGATGCCCTGGACCCGGATGTCGCCGGCGCCGCTGAAATCCAGCGGGACGATCTCGTCCCCGGAGGCGCCGCCGGTCGTCTCGAGGTGCCGCCTCTCATAGGGCAGCTCGACCCGGATTCCCCAGGCGCGGCTGAACATGTCCTGGTACCCGAGCGTGAGCCAGCCGGTCCTTGTGTCCTTGTCCCCGTTGTCCGCGGCGGGGGCCTCCGAGCTCCCGCTCCAATTGCGGTTCTGGTCCTGGTAGTCGTAGTCGAGGAACGCCATGACGCCTGAGCCGTCGGGGAACATCGCGCTCGTGCCCACCTCGTAGATGCCGCAGCCGCAGGCGCAGCCCAAGGCGACGCCTGGTGCAAGGCCCGACGCCAGCACCGTGGCCACGCAGAGGGCGCGCGCGGGAGACATCCCGCCGAAACTGCCGCATCCGGCCGGCCCCGCAAGCCTTCCCGCTCTGGACAACGGCCGGGCAAGGCTGCATTGTGCGAAGCGTCAGGGCCATAGAGGGCGGACCCGCCCCGGGAACGCCACTGCAACACCCGCGCATTGATTCCAAACCCATGGAGCAGAAATTCGTCACCCGGCGTGAAGCCATCGCAAGGACCGCCCTGGCGGGGCTCCTCCTGCCGATGATGGGGGCCGCAAGGAGTCTCGGGGCCGAGGGCGGCGGGGACCCGGCCTCCGGGCCGCCCGCCGGGCCGCGCCTCAACCTGGGGCTCGCGGGCTATTCGCTGAGGAAGCTGCCGACCGACGCTGCCGTCGCCGCGATGCAGGCCCTGCAGATCAAGTCCATATCGGTGTTCAGGGTGCACGTGCCGATCCTGCTCAGCACCCCGGACGTGTGCCGGGACGCGGCCCAGAAGTTCAGGAACGCGGGGATCGCGATCGCGAGCACGGGCGTGGTGACGCTGACCAGTAGGGAGGGAGACATGCGCAGGGCGTTCGAATGCGGGCGCGCCGCGGGGCTGTCGACGATGGCGGCGAGCTACAAGGAGCCGCCCGACAGGGACACGCTCCTCCTCACCGAGCGATTCGTCCGGGAATACGACATGAAGCTCGCGTTCCACAACCACGGCCCGGAGGACAAGGTGTTCCCGTCGCCTTTCGACGTCTGGAACACCGTGCAGCCCTATGACGAGCGCCTGGGCCTCTGCATTGACGTTGGCCACTCGGCCCGGGCCGGGACCGATCCGGTCGAGGCGATCCTGAAGTGCCGCGGCCGCCTGTACGACGTCCACATAAAGGACACGCTCGCGGGAGCAGGCGACAAGGTGGACAAGCCCGTCGGCCTGGGGTTCGGGCGGCTGGATATCAGGTCCATCCTGGCGGCCCTGATCCAGGTCGGCTTCCGGTACCAGGTCGGGCTTGAGGACGAGCAGGAGGCGGCGGACCCCATCCCAGGCATAGCCCAGTCGTTCGGGTACATGCGCGGAATGCTTGCCGCGCTTGCGCCGGGACAACCTCCCGCCTGAGGCGCAGGCCGCGCCCGCGAACCGACGCCTCCGGCCGATTCCTCCAGATCCGAAACCCATCCCGCCGCCCACGCATCCATCCATCCCGCGCCGCCGCGGAAACCAGGCGTTTGAGAATCCCCTATCCAATGAACACGCTATCCGACCGCCGCGAATTCATAAAGACGGGCGCAGCCGCCGGCCTCGGCCTCGGCCTCGCCGCCACCCTGCCCTCCTGGATGAAGGCGGAGCCGCCGCCGAGCCCGGGCAACCGGGTGCGGCTGGCCGTCATCGGGACAAACAGCCGGGGCCTCGACCATATCGAGGCGATCGGGGGGATTGACGGCACCGAGATCGTCTACATCTGCGACGTGGAGGACGGGGCGCTCGCGAAGGGGATGAAGCAGGCCGCCAAGGCGCAGCGCGACCAGCCCAAGGCCCTCAAGGACTTCCGCAGGGCGCTCGACGACAAGTCCATCGACGCCGTGACGATCGCGGCGCCCGACCACTGGCACACGCCGATGGCGATCATGGCGCTGGCGGCGGGCAAGCACGTCTACCTGGAGAAGCCCTGCAGCCACAACCCGCAGGAGGGCGAGATCCTGCTCAAGGCGATCTCCCGGTACGGGCGCCTGGTGCAGATGGGAAACCAGCGGCGCTCGTTCCCCAACATGCAGGTCGCGATCAGGGAGATCCGCGATGGGGTGATCGGCCGGGCGTACTACGCCAAGGCGTGGTACGACAACAACCGCGCGAGCATCGGCCATGGCGCCGTTGTCCCCGTTCCGCCCAACCTCGACTACGAGCTGTGGCAGGGGCCCGCCCCCCACCGGCCCTACCGGAGCAACCTCATCCACTACAACTGGCACTGGTTCTGGCACTGGGGAACGGGAGAGGCCTGCAACAACGGCACCCACGAGATCGACGTCTGCCGGTGGGCCCTCGGCGTGGACTTCGCCACGAAGGTGACGTCCACCGGCGGCCGGTTCCGCTTCAGGGACGACTGGGAGACCCCGGACACGCAGGTGATCGGCTGGGACTTTGCCGGGGAGAAATCGATCTCCTGGGAAGGGCGCAGCTGCAACGGCCTCATGACCGAGGGTCTCTCGCGCGGCGTCTGCGTCTACGGGACCGACGGGGCGGCTCTCCTCGAGGGGAACAACTACTCCGTGTTCGACAGCAAGAACAAGCTGGTCAAGGCCCTGACCGACAAGCCGGAGGGGAACGGCACGGACATCCGCAGCGCCTCCGGCATCCGCCTGGACCGGCTGCACGTGAGGAACTTCATCGACGCGATCCGGACGGGGTCGCCGCTGAGCTCGCCCATCGCGGAGGGCCACAAGACCGTCACGATGCTCCAGCTGGGGAACATCGCCCAAAGAATGGGGCGCGCGCTCGACTGCAACCCCGCCGACGGCCACGTCCTCCATGACGAGGAGGCGATGAAGCTCTGGCGCCGGGACTACGAGCCGGGCTGGGAGCCGGCGGCGTGAGGGCACCCGCGCTCCTCCTCCTTTCCGCGGCGCTAGCCTGCGCCGCGGGCGCGGCGGGGGATTTTCACGACTGGGCGAAGACGCCGCCCATGGGCTGGAACAGCTGGGACTGCTTCGCCACCACGCTGACCGAGGCGCAGGCGCGCGCCGAGGCCGACGTCATGGCGGACCGCCTCGCCCCGCACGGATGGCAATATGTAGTCGTCGACATCCAATGGTACGAGCCGGGTGCCACGGGCTTCGACTACCGCGCCGGCGCAAGCCTCACCCTTGACGAATTCGGCCGGCTGCTGCCGGCGCCAAACAAGTTCCCGGGCTCCTCCGGCGGCCGGGGCTTCGGGCCGCTCGCCGCGTACGTCCATGGAAAGGGCCTCAAGTTCGGGATCCACCTCATGCGCGGGATCCCGCGCCAGGCGGTCGAGCGGAACCTGGCGATCGCGGGCACCGCCCGCCGGGCGCCCGAGATCGCCGACCGGGCCCACGTGTGCCCCTGGAACGAGGACATGTACGGCGTCGCCATGTCGAAGCCCGGGGCGCAGGAGTATTACGACTCGGTCTTCGGGCTGATCGCCTCATGGGGGGTCGACTTCATCAAGGTGGACGACCTATCGCGGCCGTACATCCGGAACGAGCCGGAGGTCGAGGCGATCCGCCGGGCGATCGACCGCTCGGGCCGGGCCATGGTGCTCAGCCTCTCCCCGGGGGAGACGGACATCCGCGCCGCGGCGCACGTGGCGGAGCACGCCAACATGTGGCGCATCTCCGACGACTTCTGGGACCACTGGTCGCTTCTGGACGCGCAGTTCGAGCGGCTGGACCGGTGGTCCCGCTGGCGCCGCCCCGGGGCCTGGCCCGACGCCGACATGATCCCGGTCGGCACGATCGAGATGGGGCGCAAGACCTGGTTCACGCACAGCGAGGAGGTGACGCTGATGACCCTCTGGTGCATCGCCCGCTCGCCGCTGATGATCGGCGCCGACCTGGCGAAGATGGACGGGCCGACGCTCGCCCTGCTCACCAACGACGAGGTCATCGCCGTGAACCAGTCTAGCTCCAACAACCGGCAGCTCTTCCGCGATCCGGACGGCGCGGCCGGCTGGGTCGCGGACACGCCGGACGGCCGCGGCAGGTACGTGGCGCTCTTCAACACCCGCGACCCCTGGGTCCTGGGCGAATCCAGGCTCCTCTGGCGGAGCGATGCCGTGTCGATGCGGACCCCGGGGCAGACGGTGCCGTTCGACGTGCCCGTGGGCGGCCTTCGTACGGTTGTGCTCGCGGCCGACGACCATGAGTCGCCCCGCTTCTGGTGGCCCTCGGTCTTCCGCGACGTCCGCTGGGTCTACGGCGACGGGCACGAGGTCCGCGCCGGCCGCGAGTACGGTAGCCACGGGGAGCGGACAAGCGGCCTGGACGTGCCGGTGGGCGCGGCCGCGCTGCGCGGCGTGGCACGGCTGGACGACGCCGCCCGCGAGAACGCAAGGGGCGAGACCCTGGTCTTCTCCGCCTATGGCTTCACCGCCGGGGACCTGGGCGCCGCGGGGCGGGCCGTCCCGCTTGACCTGGGCCGGCTCGGCATCGGCGGGGACGTCCGCATCCGCGACCTCTGGAGCCACGCCGATCTCGGCGAATTCTCCGGCTCATTCTCGCCAGAGATCGAGTGGCACGGGGCCCGCCTCTACCGCGTTTCGCCGGCGCGGCCCTAGGCGAGAAGATCCGGAATGCAAGCCATCGTCGTCGCCAAGCCGTACAAGTTCGTCGCCCCTCACCGGGGCAACCTCTGGCCGAAGCTCCTCCGACCCCTCCTCCCCAGGCTGCTCCGGAACGATGGCATCGCCTCGGTCGAATTCCGCGGCGCCGAAAAGCTCGCGGCCTCGCTCTCGGCCGGCCATGGCGTCATGCTCGCGCCGAATCACTGCCGGCCGGCTGACGCCTACGTCGTGGTCGCGCTGGGGCTATCGGTAGGCTGCCACGTCCACGTAATGGCGAGCTGGCACCTCTTCATGCAGGGCGCGGTGCAGCGCTTCCTGCTTCCCCGCGCCGGCGTCTTCAGCATCTACCGCGAGGGCCTCGACCGCGAGGCGCTCAAATGCGCGATCCAGATCCTTGCGGAGGCGCGCCGCCCGCTGGTGCTGTTCCCGGAGGGCGTCATCTCCCGGCACAACGACCGCCTGAATCCCCTGATGGAGGGGACCGCGATGATCGCCCGGAGCGCCGCCAGGCAGCGGGCGGCGGCGAGTCCCCCCGGCCGCGTGGTGATCCACCCGGTCGCCATCCGCCACCATTTCGACGGCGACCTGGACGCGACGGTGGAGCCGATGCTTGCCGACATTGAGCGCCGGCTGTCCTGGCATCCCAACCGGGGGATGCCGCTCATGGAGCGCATCGGCAAGGTGGGCGTGGCGCTCCTCGCCCTCCAGGAGATCGAGCACCTGGGGGCGTCCCGGGCCGGGAATCTCGACGAGCGGATCCGCCGCCTCATCGACCACCTCCTGTGCCCGATCGAGGACGAGTGGCTCAAGGGCCGGCACGAGGGCGACGTGGTGGCTCGGGTGAAGCTGCTGCGCACGGCGCTGCTTCCGGAGATGGTGTCCGGCCAGCTCTCCGAATCCGAGCTCGAGGGGCGCTGGAAGCTGCTCGCCCGGCTCTACGTCGCGCAGCAGCTCGCCTTCTACCCCCAGGGCTATCTTTCCGCGAACCCCACGCGCGAGCGGATCCTCGAGACCGTGGAGCGCTTCGAGGAGGACACGACCGACCGGGTGCGGCGCGTGTGGCCGATCCGGTCCGTCGTCACGGTCGGCGACGCGATCGAGGTGGACCAGGACCGGGTGCGCGGCGCCGAGGATCCGCTGATGAAGACCCTGCGCGAGCGGCTGGCGGGGCTCTTGGGGCTGCCCGCCTCCGAGGGATGAGCCGCCCCCTTGCCATCCTTGTCCGCGCCGCCGCAATCGCCGCCGCGCTCGCGCTGTGGTTCTGGACCCAGAGGCTGATCGGCCGGAAGGCCCCCGCCGGGCAGGGGGTTGGCGACCGGCTGCACGACATGACCGGGCCGCTGCATGCCTGGCTGACGGCCAATCCCAGGGCGGCCAACGCAACGCTGATCCTCACGTCGGCCTTCATCGACCTTTTCGGGCTCTACCTCATCGGCGCCACGATTCTCGGCCCGACGGTCCGCCCCTTTGCCGCCATGCTGATGCTCTTTGCCCTGAGGCAGCTCTGCCAGGCGCTCTGTTCGCTGCCCCCTCCCAGGGGCGCGATCTGGCGCCATCCCGGCATTCCCTCGCTCCTGGTCACCTACGGCGTGAACAACGACTTCTTCTTCTCCGGCCACACGGCGATCGCGTTGCTCGGGGCGATGGAGCTCGGCCGCGCGGGCCCGCCGTGGCTTGCCGCGGCGGCGGCGATCATCGCCGCGCTCGAGGCGGCGGCCGTAATTGTCCTTCGCGCCCATTACCTGATGGATGTCGTTGCGGCGGCGTTCATCGCGTGGGGATGCGAGGCGGCGGCAGGCCGGATCGCCCCTGAGATCGACGAGTGGCTTCGTCGGCTGATCTGACGGCTGGGGCGCCGCAGGGCTCCCGGCGGGCTACGCAACAGCGTGGCCGGCCATTTTCTGGAGCGCGACCAGGTCGGGTTTGCCGGACCCGAGAAGGGGAAACGGCGAGCAGAGCCTGATCTGCCTCGGCGCGCTCAGGTCGGAAAGGCCCCCCGCGCGGACGGTCTCCCGGACCGCGCCCGTCGTCAGCGCGGCGTCGGCAGTGAACAGGACCAGCTCCTCCCCCTTCAGCGGGTGCGGCCGGCTCACGACGGCGACTGCCCCGGAGCAGGCCCCGGAGACCGCCTCCTCGACCGCGGCCAGCGAGATCATCTCCCCGGCGATCTTCGCGAACCGCGTGGCCCGGCCCAGGATCGAGACATAGCCCTGCCCGTCCACGGAGACGATGTCGCCCGTGTCATACCAGTCGCCCGTTTCGGCCAGGACCCCCGGCCGGTCGGCAAGGTAGTATCCCATCATCCGGTTCGGGCCACGAAAAAAGAGCCGGCCTCCCGAGGTGCCGGGCACGGGCTCCAGCCGGTAATCGATCCCCGGGATGAACTGGCCCACCGTGCCCGGCTTGTAGCAGAGCGGCGTGTTCATCGTCAGGGCGGGCGAGGCCTCCGTCGTGCCGTAGCCCTCGAAGATCCGGATGCCGAAGCGCTCGCTCCACAGCTTCTGGGTGGCCGGCTGGAGCTTCTCCGCTCCCGCAAAGACATACCTAAGGGCGAAGAAGTCGTAGGCGTGGGCCTTGCGCGCGTAGCCGTTCAGGAACGAGTTCGTCGCGAAGAAGATCGTGGCAGTGGCGCTGTAGATGAATTCCGGGATGAGCCCGTAGTGGAGCGGCGTCGGGTAAAGGACCGTCCGCACACCGGAAAGGAGCGGCGTCAGCATCCCCCCGGTGAGTCCGAAGGCGTGGAAGAGCGGCAGGGCGTTGAAGACGCAGTCGCTGTGGGCGAAGTCGATCCGCGCCCGCAGCTGGGCCACGTTCGCGAGGAGGTTGGCGTGGGAGAGCACGACGGCCTTCGGCAGCCCCGAGGACCCCGACGTGAAGAGGATGGCGCCGCGGCGGTCCCGGCCCGCGCCGATCCAGCGGGCCTCGTGCCGGGCGTACCGGGCGGCGGGATTGAGCCGCATCCACGCCGCGCGGAGCTTCCAGCGCCCCCGGGGCCTCATGTCCTCGAGGTAGACCAGCGCCACACCCATCCCCAGGAGCGCCGCGACATGGCCCTCCAGGTGGGCGGCTCCGACGAAGGACCGCGATGTCACGACGCTCCGGACCACTGCGGTCCGCACGGTGGATGCGAATGCGGAGACGCCCATCGTGAAATTGAGCCACGCCGGGACGCGGTGGCTGAACTGCAGCCCCCAGAAGGCGAGCGCGCCCTGGGGGCCCGTGGGCATCATGACCCCCACGATGGAGCCGGGCTCCGTCACCCGCGCGAAGCGCGCGCCCAGGTATGCCGAGCGGCCCAGGATCTGGGCGTAGGTGAGCCCCTGCCCGTCCGGCCCCTCCCAGATCAGGCGGCCCCCGCCGTGCCTCCGCGAGGCCACGATCAGCTCGCGGTAGACCGAATGGGCCGGGTTCTGCGCCGAGAACGCGCTCTCGCTCAGGAGCCTGTAGACGAACGGCGTCCACTCGTCCCGCGGCATGGATTCCGCGATGGAGGCCGGCGGGCTTAGCGTGAGCGTGATCCGGGGGAAGCACCGCCGCCTGTACTTGTGCGCGAGCCGGGTGAAGACCGACAGATGGGCCCCGTCGATGTGCACGGGCACGATCGCCGCCCCGGTGCGGTGCGCGATGAATCCGGCCCCGTCGTACACCTTCATGAGGCCGCCGGTCGTGCTCAGCCGGCCCTCAGGGAAGATCACCACCACAAAACCCTCCTCGACGCAGGCGCAAAGCCTCTTGAGCAGCATCGGCTGCGTGGGGTCGATCGGATACGCGGTCACCAGCCTGAGGAACGGCCTCACCCAGCGCAGACGCGCGATCTGGGTGTGCACCGCGAAGACGGGCCTGTCCGGCAGGAACGCCGCCAGCAGGGCGGCGTCGAGCCACGACGTGTGGTTGGCGATGACGAGCCGCCGGCCGCCCGTCGGATAGTGCTCGAGCCCCCGGACCCGGAAGACCAGCCGCAGGAGGAAGCGGGTGAAGGCGTACAGCAGAGACTCCGGGATGGGCCTTTTCATGGATGGCGCCGGTCGGGATTCGGGCGTCGCGCCGCGCGGGGGCCTCGCGTCAGGACGGGCGCCGCGACGGCCCGAGGATCCGCATCCCGAACGTGATCAGGGCGACCGTGACCCCGAGGACGATCATGTCGCGGTTCGGGCTCAGGCTGAACCGGGACAGGAACGATAGGTACGCGGCGCCGGCGGCAATGCCCATGTAGTCCGTGAAGTTCTGGATCGAAATCGTCTTGCCGAGCTTGGTCTGGTCGGTCTCGGACTGCAGGGCGGCGTTGAACGGAACGACAAGCAGGCCTGCCGCGGCCCCGGTGACGATGAGCACAAGGACGACCGGAAGCAGCCCGTATTTGCCGCCCAGGAGGCCGAGGCCCACGAAGCCGGCGCCGAGGAGAAGGGCGTACCCCCGGGCCCACGAGAGGTCCCCCGTCTTGTGCAGCTGGCCGGCGAGGAACGCGCCGGAGACAATCCCGGCCACCATGCCCAACTTGAGGAGGACGAGCTTGAAGTTGGTCACGTTCGCAACCCCCGCCTGCGCATACACCTCGAGCCCCCAGCCCTGGAGGGCGGACTTGAGCGTCGACCCCGCGAACCAGAAGAGGGCCGAGCCGAGGAGGATGCGCCCGAGCCGGGGACTGGTGACGAGCTTGAGGAAGCTCGAGCCGAATTCGACGGCGCTGCGGCGCAGGGAGGCGTCCGGGTTGAATGGCGTCCGCACCATCGCCGCGTTGCAGAGGAAGGCGCAGCCGTAGAGCGTCATGCTCGCGCAATAGCAGATCGGCAGCGAAAGCGTGAGGTCGTAGAGGATGCCCCCGCCCCCCAGACCGGCCACGATGGCGACCAGGGTGAGCATCTCGACCGTGCCGTTGGCCTTCACGAGGCGGGCGTTCGCGACGATCTCCGGCAGGATCCCGTATTTCGCTGGGGAATAGGTGCACGCGCCGATGCCCACGACGCAATAGCCGGCGACCTGGAGGGCGTGGCTGTGGCCGCCGGCAAGCGCGGAAACCCCGAGGAACCCGATCGCGGTGCCCCCGAGCTTGATGAGGTTCCCGCCCACGAGCCACCGGGTCTTGGCCATCCGGTCGTTCAGGAATCCCGCGAGCGGCGCCAGCACGATGTAGGGGATGCTGAAGACGAGGCTGAAGAGCGCGTTCTCGCCGTTGATCGCGCCCTCGGTGATCCGGCCGCTGCTGAGCGCGTAGGTCAGGGGGCCGAGGATGGCCGCCAGGAGGAAGTTGTCGCCGAAGGCTCCGAGGAACTGGCCTGCGAGCAGCAGGGGATAGTTGCGGCCGGAGGGAACCGGGGAACTGGGGCTCATGGGGTCGGGGGTTTTGCGCTCCACGCGCCGGCTGGAAGGGCGATCCTGCGCAGGAGCGCGTGGGTCGGGAGGAAGATGCCGCCCCAGAGTGCCGCAAGGTAGACGGCCACGTAAAGGTTCTGGTTCATCCAGCGCTGCGGCTGCGGGTCGCCGAAGCCGTAGACATAGTCGACGTTCACCGGGACGTTCGGATTCGCGAGGACGGCCCCGGGGCGAGCGAGGAACAGGCAGGAGAAGAGCACCAGGGCCGCCGCATGGGCGCGGAAGACGGAGTTCATGGACGGCATCCTTCCGATCTTACTTGATGTGTCAACTAATTAATTGATGTATCAAGTAAACGCCATCCCACGGCTCCCGCGCCCCGTATCCCGCATCCAGCCGGGGCGGCGATGGTCGTCATGCTCGCGCACGGCCCCGCCCGGCCGCTCCGGATCGCGGTCGCCGTCCTGGTGCCCGCCGAGCTCGAGGAGATCTGCATCACGCTGGTCCTCCCCCGGCCGCGGGCAAACGTGCGCTCCAACGCGAAGGCCGTTGAGATTCGGCGGGAAACGACGGCCTGAGCTGGCGCGCCCCGGGTGCCCTTGCCGGTCTGATGGGGCGCCGGAGTCCGTGAACGTCCGAATGGAGTTGCGGCTGAATCGGCAGGCCGGCCTTAAGCCCGGACAAACGAGCCGCAAACCGGGTTTGTGTGAAGAGTGTAATCGTACAAATACTTATCGTAACATATTTTATAATAATTTATTACACATGATTTCATAATGAACACTTGCAATTACAAGTATCTTCTATTGGTTCGCCGCCATGAACCTCAGAATCCATCAGTGCCTTGCCGGCGCGAAGTTCCTGGTCGCCTTCGCCCTTCTGGCCCTGACCGCCCGGGCCGGCCTTGACGACCAGACCTACAACGCGGTCGTCGCCAGCAAGCCCGCCATCGGCGACATCGTCTTCATCCGCATCGGGGGCCCGGTCTTCGCCCGGGTCGCCGAGACAACCCGGAGCTGGACCTCCCACGTGGGAGTCATCGTGGACTACCAGCACGGCGACTGGATCGTGGCGGAAAGCCGCATCCCGTTTGTCTGTAAGACTCCCCTTCGGAGCTTTCTCGGCCGCTCGGCGGGCCAGCAGTTCTCCATCCGCCGCCTGAGGGCCGAACCCACTGACGACGAGAAGCGCGCGATGCTCAGGCTCGCCGACACCCAGATGGGCAGGGTGTACACGCTGGGATTCAACCTCGAGTCCCAGGAGACCTTCTGCTCAAAGTTCGTCCACGACGTCGTGTACGAGAGCACCCACCAGCCGATCGGGGAGGTCGAGACCTTCGACCACCTGCTCCACAGCAATCCCGACACGCCACTCTTGTTCTGGCGCGCCTGGTTCCTGGGGTCCATACCATGGCGCAGGACGACCATCACGCCCGCGAGCGAGATGAACAGCCCGCTCCTCAGGGTCGTGGCCCAGCACAACGTGTGAAGAAGCTCATCTACCAGATCATCGACGCCGCGGGGACGATCGAGGCCGCGGGAAGCAGGATCCTCAGGCCGTTCGGCCTCACGCCGATGACCTTCAACATCCTCAATGTCCTGAACGACGGCCCCCTCTCCCAGCGGGAGATCAGCGACCAGATCATCGTCGCCGCATCGAGCATAACCTTCCAGGTGAGGCAGCTGCAGAGGAGGGGCCTCGTCCAGCGCAGGCGCTCCGACGCGCGGACCTGGCGCGTCTCCCTCACGCCCCTGGGTGCGGAGACGCGGAGCGTGGCCGAGCGGAGAATGGACGAGATCATCGCCCAGATCCGGGTCGAGCCGGACCTGGTCGCGAACGCCGAATCGGCCCTGAAGGCGGTCAAGGAACGCCTCCCGAATCTCGTCCCGGGGGCGGATGCGCCATGAGCCCTGCGCATGGGGAGACCCGCCGGAGGCGGCCATGGGAGCCGGTCCGCTGAATCTCCGCCGCCTAGGAGCCTGCCTCCTTGCGACCGGCCTGCTGGCGGCCGCGGAGCCGCCCGTCATCCCGGTCGGAGCGGATGCCTACCTCAAGTGGGAGCGATGGCCGTACCAGCGGATCGGCACCCGGGCCTACATGCGCAGCACCTACGACCGCAGCGGAGGCAACGAGGCGGCGGACGCCTCGCATTACCTGTATCAGCTCCGCGATGATTTCAACGTCACGCTCGATGTCGCCGGCCCGGGCGTCCTCTATTTCGTCCGGTACAACCACTGGCACGGGAGCCCGTGGCACTACGAGGTCGACGGGGCGGAACACCTGGTGGAGGAAAGCAACACCGCCGATCCGGCGCATGAAAGGCCGGGCTCCGTCTTCCTGCCCGAGATAGCGTTCCCCCGGCCGGTCGCCCCGACCTGGGCGGAGACCAGGGGCGCGGACCTGAGCTGGGTCCCCATCGGGTTTGAGCAGTCCTTCCGGATGGCGTATTCGCGGACTCACTATGGGACGGGGTACTACATCTTCGACCAATACGTCGGCGGCGCGAGGCTCTCGCAGCCGATCTCGCGCTGGGACCCCGAGGCGGCGCCCCCTGCCGCCCTTGCGCGGCTCTTTGCCAGCGCGGGGTCCGACATCGCCCCGCCGGCCGGTTCGGAAGAGGTGCGGGAGGACTCCGGCTCGCTGGACCTGCCCCGCGGCGGGCCCGCAGTCGCCTGGAGCTGCCGGGCGGGGCCCAGCATGGTGCGGGCCGTCGAGATGTCCGTTCCGAGGGAAAGCGCCCTGGCGTTTTCCCACGCGCGGATCAGGATGTGCTGGGATGGCCGAGCCGAACCCTCCATCGACTCGCCAATCGCGCTATTCTTCGGCGCGGGGATCTTCTACAACCGGGACAACCGCGAGTACCTCGTCAAGAGCTTCCCCATGGTCGTGCGGTACTCCCCGGACCGGGTCTACGTGAGCTGCTATTTTCCCATGCCATTCTTCCGGTCGGCGGAAATGGAGCTGGTCGGGCCGCCGGAGAAGCCCGTCCGCGACATCCGCTGGAGGGTGCGCTACCAGGCCTACACGGACCCGCCCGACCAGGTGGGGTACTTCCACGCCACCTACCGCGACCATCCCTCGCCGGAACCCGGGCGCGACCTGGTGCTGCTGGACACCACCAAGGAGGAGGGCGCGGCCGAATGGTCGGGCCAGTTTGTCGGCACCTCGCTGATCTTCTCCCACAGCGCGGTTCTGACCACCCTTGAGGGCGATCCCAGGTTCTTCTTTGACGACAGCCTTACCCCGCAGGCCCAAGGCACCGGCACCGAGGAATGGTGCGGTGGCGGCGATTACTGGGGCGGGAAGAACATGACGCTGCCATTTGCAGGCCACCCGGTCGGCGCGGAAAAGGCGGAGCTAGCGGCTGGTCCGGAGGACGGGATCGAGGCAGCCTATCGTTTCCTCCTGGGCGACCTGATGCCATTCGGCCGGAACGCCCGGATTCAGCTGGAACACGGGGGAGTCGACGAGTCGACGGAACACTACGAGACGGTTGCCTATTGGTACGGGCTGCCGGCCCCGTCCTTGGTCCTTTCCGACGAGTTGTCGGTCGGAGACACCACAAGCGAAAAGCGCCATGGCTACCGTTCGCCTGACGCCACCCAGGCCCAGGATGTCACGTCCCGGTATGAATGGGGCCCTGATACGCTGAACGGAAAGGAGTGCTATCCCGCAACAACCGACCGGGGGCGTTCGACTACCGGCTCCTCGGAGTTCGTCCTGAACATTGACCCGGAGAACTACGGGGTGCTCCTGCGCCGAAAGCTCGACTACGCCATCCCCAACCAGCGCGCCGAGGTGTCCGTGGCCGACGCGAGCGGTGCCTCGCCGCAATGGCAAGCGGCCGGGATCTGGTACACGGCGGGGTCAAACACCTGCGTCTACTCCAATCCAGAGTCGGAGCTCGGGGCAACGCTTCACGTCGTCGAAACCTCCAATCGCCGGTTCCGCGACGATGAGTTTCTGGTCCCGAGGAACCTCACGCGCGGGCGCTCGTCGATACGGATCCGGATTCATTTCAAGCCGCTGCCCGTGCCACTCTACCCTGAATATCCATTGCCCCCGTTGGCGTGGAGCGAAATGCACTATTCCTGCTATAGCTTTGTCGTTCCGAGCTTCGCGTTGCGCCCGTGAAGCAACAGATGATCAACCGTCGGCCGTACCCAAAAAATGTGCTTTTCCCCGGGAACATATTGGGACTACGGGGTGCTTTTGGAATCTCAGGATGTCGGCTTCGACAACTTGCGGCCTCCATGGCATCCAGTGCTGGGCCTATAGCTCAACGGTTAGAGCAGAGGACTCATAAAACGAAACGGGTATTTCAGGTTCTTCCGGTTTCCTAGTGGCTCGCTGACTCAGGGAGGACCGGGAGCATGTTGAGTTTACCACAGTGAAAAAGGATCCGAGAGCGATAGTTGAAGAAGCGGCGGAAGTCGCGGGCGTCGGCCTTGATGGCTTGGATGCGGGAATTGAAGCCCTCGCTGACGGCATTCGTAATCGGATGCATGAAGTAGGTCAGCAGGTTGGTCAGATGCTGGTGAAGGGTTTTGGCGACCGTCTTCACCTTGGTGAGACGGCTGCGCATGACGGATCGCTTCCATTGGGTGAAGAAGTCAAAGCCCTGAGCGGCGTCCGCCTGTCCCCAGAACTCGACAAATTGTTCTTTGTAGGCCCAGGCCCTGGCGGTCTTCAGGTTGATCTCCAAAAGCTCGGCGAAGCTGGCCTGCTTGGCCTCTGGCAATTGCCCGTGCAGCCACAAATAGTGGGTGTTTTTGAGCGTGTCGTCTCCCTCGGCATGGAGCTGCTGGTGTTCGGCCCGCCGGGTCTGGTCGACCGCATCGTTGAGCAGCTTGGCCACATGAAACTTGTCGTGGACAATGGCTGCCTGCGGAGCCTGGGCGCGGGTCACCGCGGCGAAGCCTGCACTCATGTCCATGGCCGCGGCCTCCACCTTGCTCCTCTGCTCTGGCGGCAAAGCCCGCCACAGCGACTCTCCGGCCGCCTGGTCGTTACCCGGCACCACCTCCAGGACTCGTGCTCCCTTGATGTCGGTGGCGATCGAGACATAACGCTGGCCCCGGCCAAAGCTCTTCTCGTCGAGCCCGACATAGCGCACTCCCTCGGTCGAGCGCCGCAACAGGCCCCGGGCCACCGCTCGATCGACGATGCGTTGCACCCCGTCCCAGTCCAATTGCAGCAGATCGGCCGCCTGGATGAGCGACCGGCATGCTCCGATCATCTCCACCGCCAACGCCTCGAAATGCAGCGTAAAGCGCGAGTCCTTCTCCGCCCACGGCACACGCACCGTCTTGACCCCGTGCTCCGGGCATCGGCAGCGCGGTAACTGCCTAACCCGACTACAGAAGGACTCCGTGAGGCCCGCTTCCTCAATCAGCGGCAGCTTCGATGCGAGTTCATGGGCCGTGGCTATGCGGAAGGAACCAATTCCAATCCCAGCCACCTCCTCATCGAAGACTTGCTGCTTCTTCGGGGTCCAGCCAGGACACCATGCCTGCGGGTGTTGAGTAAGAAAGTAGGCCAAATCGTGATTACCCAAGAGGTGCGTGCGGGTAGGAACCTTTAGTGAGCGCCGGAGCCATTGGCAGGATGCGCGCATTTCCCGCGGTCCGTCTCCGAATGCATCGAAGTAATCGCCAAGGAAGACCGTGCGCTGGCAACGTGCTGAATACTTAGCGATCAAATGGCGGGACGCATCGATCCGGTGGTGGACGTCGCCAATGACCAATGTGGATGGGCGGGAGGTTGTGTTCATATCAACGGTACCGACGACGCACCATATTCCGTATCCCGATCCGTCCTGCCACTCTCATCCAGAAGTAAAGGATCCCACCGTAACGTCGGCAACCCACCAACGCATGCACTGAGAAAAGAACAAGAACCAGGACCAGAGTCATAATCCCCGCTAAGGCCCCCAAGAAAACCTGCACAAACGGAATGAGCAGCAGGCACGCAATTAAGCGGCGTACGAATTGGTGTGGCCGTTTGGCGGCATTCAGGTCGCCCATCTCCTTGTTAGCCTCAGGCTCGTGAATGCCGAGGAGACGGAGAAACAGAGATCGTATCAAAGGAAAGACACATAACCCATAAAAGTAGCAAACGTACGCCCTAAGGTGATTCTCCAGTACTGAGGCGCACTCGACAATGAACTGCCATCCCCACCCCCGAAAGAACGGGGAGTGGGAATAGAAGGCGCGCGCCATCATCGCAAGGTGGCTTCCAAAATAGCAGATGACGGCGCCCGCGGCGCCAATCTTGCCGGTCACGGAGCAAACGGTGTGGATTGAAACAGTAATGACTTTGGCAGAAATGGGCGGAGCGCCGCCCACAGATTCAAACCAGGCGAAGGGGCTCTTCACGGCTTCCGCCTTTGCGCTGGTTGCCCAAGGAGAGCCCTCCCTTGGACCACCTCAGCCGCGGGTTTCCCACCGGTTAGAGCCACGATGTTCATGCTCCCAAGATGGGGACCCCGATTTCGGGCAGCCGGAAGTTGAGCAAAGGACGTTGGCGTAGAATCGTATCGGTCGGACTGGGCGGTTTTGGTGATACGGATGGGTAACCAAGCACGCGCCAAATCACCCTAAATGTTTCCGGCAGAATAATTTGATTGGCGGATGCCGAGTCGAATTCGGGCTTTATAAGTTCCACAGGAGCCCTTCAAGTGCCATAGTTTTCATTTTATGACGGTTTTCAGTAAACAGTAATTTCGTATTTAAACTGAAATTATCATTGATTTTCAGTGTCAAACATATATCACAATATTCTGAAACATGATACAAACTGAAAATGAACTCCTTCCCAAGGCTCGCGAAACCTTGGAGCGCATCCTTCGCAGTGTACCTGCTGTCGTCGGACTAGACTGGGATCACGATCAAAACAGCGACCAAAAGGACATGGCCCAACATGCAGATTTGACTGTGGGTGTGACGACCGCCCACCGCTTGGACACGCTCGTGGTGGAACTAAAGAGCCCAGGGCATCCTCGCCAACTGCGCGAGGCCGTAAACCACCTCCTGCGTTACTACCGCCACTCACACCGCAACGACTATCCGGTTGTGGCAGCGCCTTATATTACCGAAGACGGAGCCGCCATTTGTAAGGAAGAAAACGTAGGCTACTACGATCTAGCCGGTAATTGCCGCCTCGTGTTCGGCAATTACTATATCGAGCGGACCGGAAATCCGAACCCGGCCCGCAAAAATCGTCTTACGGCCACTCCGGGCCTCTACGCACCGAAGAGCGAGAGGATATTACGGGCGCTCTTCGAGGGCAAAGACAAGGCGTGGAAAGTGGTTTCACTGGGTGACAAGGCCCATGTCAGTCTCGGCACGGTCTCGACGGTCCGCACGATCCTATTGGAGCGGGAGTGGGCGAAAGAAACGCCAAACGGAATCCAGCTTACGCACCCGGAAAAGCTGCTCGCCGACTGGGCCGCCGTCTGGGCACGTCGGCGCGAACGCACAAAGGCCTATTTTACTCGGGCGCCGCTGGAAGACGCCGAGCGCCAAATGGCTGACTTCGCGCGCCAGAATGATCGCCCGTTTGCGCTCACCGGCACCGCCGGTGCGTGGAGGATTGCGCCCATGGTGCGCTACAACCGCACGCAGGCATATTGGCAGGGCGATCCGGATGAACTCGCCCAGGCGCTCGGACTGAAGCCCGTCGAATCAGGCGCTAACGTGCAGATCATTGCGCCGCGCGACCAAGGCGCCTTTTTTGCAAAGGAGGAAGTAGGCGGGATCCCCGTTGTTTCACCGCTGCAGCTTTACCTCGACCTTCAGCGGGAGCCCGCGCGGGGTGCCGAAGCCGCCAAGCATTTGTGGGAGACGAAGCTCTTCCCTCACCATGCCACCGAGCAGTGAGCAGGTAACAGCGGCTCGGGCACTCCTGCGCGAGGTCTGCGCTCTGCTCACCGAGCACCGGGATGACGCCGTACTGGTGGGCGGCTGGGTGCCTGAGGTTCTGTTCCCGAAAGCTCGACCGGCGCACGTCGGAAGCATCGATGTTGACGTCGCCCTACGGCTGCAGCGCGACGGATACGCCCGGTTGATCGCCATTCTCGGCGAACACGGCTTCCACCAAGGCGAGCACGGATACCAGTTCTTTAAGGAGATACCTTTGCCGAATGGCCGGACCTGCCTTGCCCGCCTCGATCTGCTTACCAGTCAGCGTCACTACGACACGCATTTCGCCGGCACGCGTCCCGATCAAGCCCCGGAGCCGATCCGAGGGGCGGATGTCGCGTTTGCCGACAACGCCTTGGTCCCCGTTGGGGATCACGCCACCCTGCGCGTTGCCGGAATCGTCGCCTTTCTCGTGATGAAGAGCCTCGCGATGCACGGCCGCACCAACCGAAAAGGACGCCTACGATATTCATTTCTGCCTGGAGGCATATCCCGACGGCCTGAAGGCTCTCGCAGCCCTGTTCCACCCGTGGCACGATGATGCGCTCGTGGCTGAGGCACTGGGCAAAATGGCCGCGAAATTCCACGACGAAGAGGACGAAGGCCCGCGCATCGTCGCCGACATCGAGCAGCTGCTCGGTGAGCCCCGCGCAATCCGCAAACAGCAGGCAGCAGCCCGTGTCCAGGAGTTCATTCGCCTTGTGCATTCTGCTCCGGAATAAGGTCGATCAATTGCTCGCGGGACCGACTCAATCCGTTGGTCTTAACACGCCATTCGACAGGAAGCTCGCACACTCTGCCAATCCACAGATTCCGTGAATCTGCGTTCAAAAAACTGCCAACTGTACCGAACGGCGCCTGCCGGTCGCCCCCCAAAAAAGTCCCCCAAAAACAGGGGTTTTTCTGGGTCTTCTCATAGGGAAAACAGGTCAGGCTCATAACCTGACGGTCACACTTTGGACGGATATGGGCCTTGGAAGAGCAGACATCGCTGGCATGGCCCGCTCAGATTCCTGTTGAGAACGAAGGCGGGACTACCCACCCTCTTGATGTTCTTTGGATATTTCGGGCCTATAGCTCAACGGTTAGAGCAGAGGACTCAAGAATGGGTCGCTGGCGGAGAAATCTGCCAGTAGTCAGGTGTAAACTCGGTGAACGGCCTGCCTTCCCAGGGCGACCCAATGCCGAGCCAAGCCCGCGCGAAAGCGCGGTAAGGTGTAGAGAACATAATCACCCACCTAAACCGGAAACGGCATGGTGAAGGCATGTTCCAGACCACGAACGAATCCCCCAACGGACATCGGCGGCGAAAGCCGAAGTGGGAGGCATAATCCTTTGGTTCAGGGTTCGAATCCCTGTGGGCCCACTATCTTAGTTTTTGGCAATGCAACGAAAGAGTCGAGTTAGCGGCGAATATCCTAAGACACTTCTCCGGTTCTTCAACCGGGAGGAGTATGCGAGAAAGTTCATAGAGGGTCATCTAAGGGTAAGAAAATCAGTCGATGTACCAAGAAAAACGTCTAGGCGCCAGAGCGGACGAACGTGGACATTGGGCCATGGTTGTGGACACCGAAGGTGCCACCTCATAATCCTTTGGGGACGCGTTCATTTCGGACAGGATGACGTCGCCGGAGGTTCCGGATAAGCTGTCGGGATGAATCCGAGAATCAGCGCCAGAACGACCAAGACAGCAGGCGGCCCGAGACGAGCACCGCGGAGCGAGGAGGAGAAGGCGGAGTACCTGGCGCTATTCGAGAGGAGCGGGAAGCCTGTGTCGGCATTCTGCCGGGAGCACGGGCTGTGTGAACAGACTTTTTACTATTGGCGCAAATCGGTTGGGCTCCGGCCTAGGCCGGCCGGCCGTGAAGACCGGCATTGCCGAGGCGGCGGTTGAGGCCGCAAGCTCATCGCCCGGTTTCATCGTCCATCTGAACACCGGCGTTTTGCTGGAGCTTCCCGTCGGCGCCGACCCCAGTTGGGTCGGCCGGCTGGTGCGTGAGCTGAGGGCGCGCTGAGGCCATGGTTGCCATCGGCGGCGGCCGGGTCCGAATCTTCCTCGCCACGGGGGTCACCGATCTCAGGCGAGGCTTTAGCCTGCAGGCCGTAATCGAACACGCCCTGGGCCGGCCGCCTCTCAACGGCGACATTTATCTCTTTGCCAATCGATGGCGCGACATGATCAAGGCCTTCTTCTTCGATTCAGGAGGAATCTGGGTCTGCGCAAAACGGCTTATGATTGGGACCTACCGCTGGCCGCAGTTCGGCGAGACGACAGTCGAACTGACAGCCGCCGAGTTGCAGCTCCTGCTCAGCGGCCTGGACCTCGCGAAGACCCGACCGCGGAAGTGATCGAAACTGCCGGTCCGGACTCCGGTTTCCACCGCCATGGCGACAACGCCGCAATGTCCTTTGCCGGATGGTCCGGCAGGCGGGCGATGAGATCGATCAAACATGCCTCCGGATCGATTTCTGCGTGGCGGCAGTTCTCGACCAGGGTGAAGAGGTTGGCCAACCGGGGTCCGGCCGATGGATGGCCAATCGCGAGCCAGTTCTTCGCGCCCAGCTTGAGCGGGCGGACGGCGTTTTCAGCGCCATTGTTCGACAGTTCGGCTTCCGGAACGCTCAGACACCGCTCCAGCGCAACTTGATGGGCTAATAGATAATGCATCCCATTGGCCAGATCGGTTTTCGGCGTCGTCATCTCCTGCTTGGCCCAAACGAGCATTTCGCGGAACAGGGGCAAGCTGTGTTTTTCCCGAAGCTTTTGGCGTTTTTTCATGGACAAGCTGAAGCGCTTAGCCAGCCGGTCGACCCGAAACATGCGATTGATGGCCTTCAGGTAGCGCACAGCCTTCTTTTCCCGTCCCTTGAACGAATGGAAGAACGGTCTGCGAAGGTGCGCATGGCAACCCAAGGAGACGATCTGGCGGGGCGGACCGATATTCCCCAAGCCGACCGCAGCATCGGTTTGCAACAAACCTCGGTATTTCGCCTCCGAAAGTATCCGGCCCGGCCCTTTCGGCGACTTGTTGGGTTGGTAATCGAACCACACCGCCCCGGCCTGGCTCCGGTAGACCCACAGGCTCGCTTCGCGCAGCCGTCCCGGACGAGCCGGGTCGGCGACGTTGATTGCCGTGGCGTCGAGCTGAACGTAGCCGCTGCCGAGAATCTCCATCTTAAGGTGGCGCACCAGCGGCACCACACGTTCATCGAGCTGACGCATCAGAGAGACCTGGCAATTGCGGGGAAGGCGGACGCCCACCCGAGCCAGTTGGCCCTCGATTCGAAAATAGGGCTGATGGTCGGCAAAGTGCGCGCAGGCGATGTGCGCCACCACGCTCGCGTGGGTCCGCGACCGGGGAAGCACCTCGTCCGGCCGGGGAGAGTATACCGGCGCCGTCTTCAGGGGGCTCGTGAAGACGGTCCTCTCATAGACTTTCACGTAATACTCCGCCGCCTTGCGGGCCAACACTTCGATCCGCTCCACAAATGCCGGTTGCCGCGGCCTGCCGCTCTCCGGGCACATGAGCTCCTTCAAATCCGGATCGGGCACTTGGATCCTCTGCCTTGGCAGCGACGGATCCAGCGGCTTGGGCCCCTTGGGAATCCGGCTCGTTTGCGTCTTGTGCGATGGGTTCGAAGCCTCTGGCGTAGCCGGCGCCGGTTCGATAACAGGCTCGGCAAACAGCTTTTGCTGCCTCTTGTCGTCCGAAACGTGCCGCTCGGATTTTGGGCTCCACAGTTGCCACTCAAGCTTCTCGACCTTCAACTCCAGCAGGCGGTTGAGCTCGCGCAGCTCCTCGTTTTCCTTCTTAAGAAGCCCAACCTCCTCGGCGGGTGCTGCGGCAGCGATCACCCGGCCGACCCTGCCGTCGATCAGTTCGCCGACAAGATTGTTATAACGTATCCGTGTCGTTAATACGCCATCTAATCCATGCTCTCAATATACCTTAACCTGGCTGCCAGTCCCTTCGGCCCTCAGGATAATTTGCCGCGCCAACATTCACTCCGGCGGTCGGCTTCGAACGTCCTATCACAATCGGGCACACAGCCGCCCCGCGATCCGGAACTGTGCGCTTGCAACCGTACCCAGAACCTACGAGAACCCGCCGCGGTGAACTTGAACGCTTACTTTTAAGGCACCATACGCTGAGTAATTCTTCCACGACCAATTCGTCGAGAATAACCTCACGCGCTCCGGGGCTTCTGCAGAATCGAGTGGATATTCGACAGTTCGCAGGGAACCGGGGTTGGGCGCGATAGACTGTAGGATGCAATGGGCCCATCGTTCGAATCGAAGAAAAGGCCCTATGCTCGCTGGATTCGCCGCTGGCCGAGCGCGATTCTGTGGACGGTGCTGGCTATCGCTGCGACTGCTGTGGCCGCACGGCTATTGGCGCCGAGTTACGTTCACCGTGCAATCAATCGCCGGCTCAGCCAGATACCCGGCTATGCGGGTCACGTGGGCGATATCGGTCTGCACCTGTGGCGGGGCGCATACCGCATTGACGATATCGAAATCGTCAAGAGCAACGGAAAGGTACCAGAACCATTCTTCACCGCGAGCAGGATCGACTTCTCCGTCGCCTGGCGGGACCTATTCCGCGGAAGATTTGTCAGCGACATCTATGTCACGGACGGGCGCCTGGTATTTCTTCACGGCCCCAGCGATGAGACGAGCCAGCTAACAGCCGACCACCGCTGGCAGGATGCCATCAACGACATCTTCCCGATCGATATCGCGCATCTCGAGATAAAGGGCGGCATCATTCGCTTTGTCGACACGACGCGAGAGCCGCGCGTGGACGTCGCGATCCAAGACATTGAGGTCATTGCCACGGGCTTGCGCAACCGCCCGTCGGAGACCGGCGACGTCTTTCCTGCGAAGATTGATATCTCGGGCCGATCGCTCGGAAACGGCCAGCTGCGCCTTCACGCGAAATTGGAGCCTCTTGCCGTTCAGCCTCACTTCGAACTAGCCGTTGAATTGAAAAAGGTTTCGCTACCGGCTCTGAACGATTTGCTTAGGGCCTACGTCGGCATCGACGCGTCACGGGGGCAGTTCGAAATATTCGGACAGATGGCCATGCAAAAGGGACACTATGAGGGATACGTGAAACCGTTCCTGGACCACGTCGACTTCAAGAATTTTGACAATGATAAGAAAAACATTGGGGAGCGCATATGGAAGAGCGCCGTCGTCGCCGTGCTCGAATTGTTCAAGAACAGCGAGACAAAGCAGTTGGCCACCCGGGTCCCTTTCTCGGGCGATGCGCAGGGCCTGGATGTGAAGACGCTGAGGACTATAGCGAACGGTCTGCATCATGGCTTCGTAAAGGCCTTGTCGCAGGGTTTCGAGGGGACCATCCATCCCGACAACGCGAATTCCAAGTTGCCGCCCACGTCCCCCGCCGGTCCCAAGCCAGCCGCTAAGGCGACGCCGCAGCACTGAGGATCCTCGCCGTCTGCCCCCGCAAGCACAAATCCCATCGGGCCGCCCTCCTCGACCTCCTGGCCGAAGACCGACTCCCTCACCGGCCGAACCGTTTCGAGCCCAGGGTGCACAAGCGCCGTTGATCGAGTCCGGTTTTTCGCTCCACCCCTAGGGTCGGTCTGGAAGTTGATGAATCCAACACACAGATTCACACACATTCAGACAACGAGTTTTGGAATCAGGCGCTAGCACAGATACCTGCGGCCGGTAATTACATGGAGCCCCCACCTCGCGATGTTATCATTCACCAAGTTGCTGCCGCGAGAATGCCCGTGATTATCGACGACTTCCACTACGTCAGCAGACAACTCCAGAAGCGATTGTGTCAGCAGATGAAGGGTGCTGCAGCACGAGCCGTACGCCTCGTAGTCCTAACAGTGCCCCACCGAGGAGATGATCCCGTCCGAAACAATCCAGACCTAGCCGGACGATTCTACAGCGTTGATATCAATTTTTGGGTACCCGGCACGTTGAAGAAGATCGCGACCTCCTTTGATTCAGGGTTCGAATCCCTGTGAGTCCACCATTTATTATCAATGAGTTGTATGATAATCGTTGAATACTAGTAAAATGTGCTTGGCCATAACTTGGCCACTTTTGAGGTTCTTGAAACGGCGCTCCTGACCCCATCTTTCTTGCCCTGGGCACCCCTTCGCGGGTCCCCGAAGCCTGTTCCGGCAACCTCGTATGCCGCGATAGTCCGTCGCAAACGAAAGATATCAATTGCTGGGCCGGTTCTTGAACCTTGATCTCCTGAAGGAGCAGCCGGTCAGCGAGGAATTGCTCAAACACCGGGCGACGGCCGACGGCTTCGCAGCGCTGGCCCTAGCCGGCTCCGGCCCAAATGCCGAAGCTGCAACGCGGCTGAAGGCGGTGAGAGATCGTTTAAAGGCAACCAGGGAAACCCTATCCGTCTACGGCGTTTGCGATGGCGACATGGTCGTGTGGGTTGTCGAAGACGCATGGGTCGAGACGTTGTGGAAAAGCGGCGACCATGCGCAGGCCAGGAAATGGGCGGATGAATTACTGAGCGCCTATAAGGGGTGGGTGCCGAGTTTCCCTGAATACTGGTGCGCCCAGAAACACCTGGCCGTCATTCGTATTCGTGCGGCGGGCTTCCTTTGATCCCACCATTCGCTTTGAGGCCGCACGCCGCAGGGAACTGCTGGACCAAGCCGCCACGACCTTCCCCCCCGACAAGACCGTCGGCCGACTGTCGGTGGATGTGCAGGAGGCGTTGAAGGAGATTGAGCGCCTCCGCGCCGCAACGGTACCGCCGCCGCAGTGAGAACTTGCTTACGGTGGGACGCCGAATGCGCACCCCGTGCCGCGCCACCATCCCGGTAATGGAGTTCGCAATTTCCCATGTTCCGCCTGCTCGGGATGCAGCCGGATCAAAAACGCCACGTCGTCTTTGACACCGGCCACGGGCCTTTCCCGCAAAATGCATTGATCAAAGAGATTCTCGATTGGCTGGACAGATACGCGGAGCCTGCGAAATAACGCGCGAACTTTAACCACAGCCAGTGGCAATAAACTGCACCAGATTGTTCGCAGCCAGCACGTCGATGCCAAAACAATTCAGATTTGCGCCAGACGTTCCTCGGCTACCTGAGAGAGCGTCTTGTTCATTCTTTCGGCTTCCTTTCGCATCGCCGAGATCAGTTTGGGGCTAAGCCGCAAGAGCACAGCCTTTCGGCCTGACGGCTTACGTCCTGCACCAACCCGGGCTCCACCGTGTTTGAATGGCCTAAAATCCAGACCCTTTACGTTCGGCAATGGCTCCCCGTTCAGGTCCCTCATGTTGACCTGATATCCCGCGCTGTCGAATTCGGGTCTTTCAGCGATCTCTATTTTCTTCTTCATAAAGTTTGGCTCCAATTTCCCAATATCCGGCGCCAATTATTCGGATCACTCCATTCGGACGATGAGAATACCGTACAAGCATTATGCGCCCACCCACCTTTCCGAGTAACCACCAACGAAGTTCATGAATTCCTCGTGGGCTATGCACGTCTTCGAAAGCAACGATTGCGAGGGAATCGCCAAAGGCCCGTTTGGCATCGGAGAACGATACGCCGTGTTTCGCAAGATTGGTGATCTCCTTTCGCGGGTCCCAGGTAAACCTCATCGGCAAGCCTTAGGGGCCGTATCTTGAAAAACAATATTAATTTCATCTTCCGAATGCGTCTTTCCATCGAACCCCATCTTGTCATTTGCCTACGGACCATAGCCGACTCATGCCTGCCGATCTGCACCTAGGGCCTCATAATCCTTGGGTTCGGGGTTCGAATTCCTGTGCGCCCACTAATTATAACCAAGTCGTGCAACACGCCAGCGCCGTTTGATTCTGGTCACCTAATCTTTTCGTAGGTGATTTCCGTTCTGTCCAAATAGATTAAAGCAATCTCTCCCGGCCGCACTCCGACCATTCCAAAAGGAATCGTCACCCGTGGAGGCACATTGTCAGGCCTATCGGCATATACATCGAGCCGATATTCTCCTTCCACAAGGTCATCGGAAGTCCATGACATATCCCCTAGTGCTCCAGAAAAAGACCCCACTTCTCGCCCATCTAATAATATGTGATTTACCCCTTTCGTGCGTCCCAATAAAGGAACCAATGCGACGGGACCGAGCACACCTACCGCACTAAGCACCGAGCGGCCGGTTGTATTCCAAGCAACCTTAATCCTCCCAGGTGGTAGGGCGGCGAGCTCCACATTCCAAACTTCACGTTGATTAGCCTTCAGAGTGAAGTCCCGCTCGACCTTGGCATACCCGCGCGCTCTGATTTCGATCTTAACGTTTTTCCCTAAAGGAAGCTCAAGGTCGTTCGCACGACTGGGATAAAAAGCCACTGCGTTGCCATTGATTCTGATGGAGAACGACACTTGGGGATTCACCGTAACTGTAAGATGCGCCGGTTTTGGGGCCGGATCCGCCGTCATGTCCACTCGATCACCATCGGCAATATTGAGCACTTGAGTCCAATCCCAAAAATCAGGGTGGTGAACTTCTAGTGTATGGCGTCCGGGTTTGATGCCGGCTAGAGTAATGACTGCCGGATCGAAACGAACATCGCGCAATTCCGTTCCATCAAGAAGCAAGGTTGGTGGAGCGGAATCCGTCCAATAGTCGGGATGTGCAAAATGAAGCTTGATCGCACCCGAAAGCGGTATCAGCGCGCCGGTGTTTATCGTGACCTCATTATCACCCGTAAGCCGCACGGTTTGCTCCCAGCGACGGTAGCCGGGCAATTTGATTTGCACCGCCAAATCCATACCCGCTGGATATTCTTGAGTCGCCAATGGCGTCTTCCCGACCAACGCCCCGTTGATCCAAACCTCGGCCCCGGCCGGCTCGGATATCATATGCATCCTTCCTGCGGGGAACTCGGCGAACGCCAGGGCCGATTCATTCTTCTTGATGTCGACACTCCTGCCCTGTTCAGGCCATCCACTCCGTTTGAAACTAACCTCATAATGGCCCACTGGCAGCTCCATTCTTGCCGTGGGCGTTTTGCCGGCGCTGAGGATGATGCCTTTTGCGTCGCGAAGCTCCCACGCCACGCCAACAAGGCTCGTTTCCAGCGACAGCATGCCTCCAGCCAAATCACCCAGCAGTTGGACCGCCTCGTTTCGTTTGATATCCACCTGAGCACGACTTTCCGGCCATCCCTCGCGAGAGAACACCACTTCGTAATGACCCGTCGGCAACTTGAGTTCCTGCAGACCCTGGCCCTTCTCGGCGGTTTCGGCACCTCTCACCTGCCACGCTACAACCGAAGGCTCAGTAAGAATCCGGAGCGTTCCAGCCGAGCGAACGAGCCGTGCGTCCAGCTCCGAAAACCGATTCTCCTCCACCACGATCTCGCCCACCCGATCCTCGTAGTTGTCCAACCGAGCGATCACCGGATAGCGCCCGAGCGGCACCTCCTTGACAGTGATCGGACTCTTGCCGTGCTCGAATGAGCCAATCATCACCTCCGCGCCCGCCGGCTCGGTCCGCACGATGATCCCGCCGCGGGCGTTGGCCAAATGAATCCGCTCCCGTTCCGCAGCAATTAGGCCGCGCTGCTTGTCGAAAGCGGAGCGGACTTCCCTCTCTCGTTCCGGCGAGACGGCGCGGGCATAGGCTTCGAGTTTCTCGTGCGCGGCGGTCATCTCGTTGTCTGACGCCGTCAAAGGCAGGCCGGTCACCCAGCCCAAGGCTTCACGGTGCGCCTGCTCCGCAGCGACGGCAGGCACATGCCAGCCGAAATACCACCACGCGCCGAGGCCCAGGAGCAGAGCTGCGGCCAGAGCGCCTACGATTGGCATTTTCGCTTTTCGGCTGGAGCCTTTCAATCTGGATTTGGGTACCAGATGCAAATCCCCTTCCGCGCCGGGTTGAAGCGCGATAGGGACAATGCCTCGCTGCTTCGTATCCTTCGCATCTTGGGCGTTTTTTCCCAAGCTCAGGCGCTCAGCAACTGTCCGCATATTGGCGGGCCGTGCCGCCGATTCTTTCGACAGACAGTCAGCGACCGTCCGCTCCCAAGCTCCGGGAATCGATTGTCCCGCCACGCCCAATTCTGTCCGGCGCTCCGTCATCCGAGGCGGTGTTTTCGACTGCACCTGAAGCACGATCTTGCCCGTGTGGAATGGCGGCTTTCCGGTGAGCAGTTCGTAGAGCGTCGCGCCAAGCGAGTAGATGTCGTCGGTTGGCTTTGATTTCTCGCCCAACATCTGCTGCGGGCTCATGTAGGCGGGTGTACCGCTTGTGCCGGCCATGCCGCTCACCAGCGTCGCAGTGTCAGCGATGGTGGCCGAAATGCCGAAGTCCGTGATTTTCAACTCGCCCTTCGAACTGATTATCAGGTTCGTGGGTTTGAGATCACGGTGAACGACCTTCGCCTTCTCATGGGCGTAGGAGAGTGCCTGACAAAGGCTCCGCACCCAATCGCTGATCTGATCAACCTCGAAATGCCCGTTCGGCTGTTCAAGTTTCAGCGCACCGAGCGACTTGCCATCGATATATTCCATCGCAATGGCCGCAAAGCGCTCGTCCTGCAAAAGGTCGTAAATGCGGACGATATTGGGGTGCGTAAGGTCCAAGGCGCGACGGGTCTCACGCTTGAGGTCGTTGACGGCTTCCGCGTTTGCCGTCACCAACTCTGGCAGGAACTTAAGCGCCACCGTCCGCTCCAACTTCTCGTCACGCGCCCGCCACACAACCCCCATCCCGCCCCTGCCAGCGTGCGCCTCAAGCGTGAAACGCCCAAACACCAGCTGACCTACCACAAGGCCCGCCCGGGTCTGATAGTCGTCGGGATCACCTCGCCGCGTCGGATCCTCGTCGCTGGCCATGTTCCCCACAACTATCTGCAGGGCGCCGCGCCTTCAATGGAAAACTCCCGGCGCCGGGCCTCAGATTGGGTGCGGCGGGCCCGCGCTCCAGGCTAAGCAGGAAGAATGAAGGGGCTGGGTCGTCATGGTCGAAAAGCGTTCTGAAGCTCGGGATTCAGCCGGCAAGCCATTCCCGGGCCCGTTCCGACAGTTCGGCGGAATTGGCGACGCCCAGCTTGATCTTGATATTCTCCTTGTGCGTTTCAACGGTCTTGACGCTCATCCCCAGGGAGGCGGCAATCTCCCGGTTCGCCTTGGCACCGCCGATTAGATGAAAGATCTCCAATTCGCGGTTGGTTAGGACCTGCGGCCCGTCCCGCCGCCCTCCCTCCTTCGAACCGGCGAGCAGCTTGACGGTGACTGCGGCGATCCGCCGGCTCAAGTACACGCTGCCCGCCGCCGCGCTTTGCAGTGCGCGGATTAACTCCACCGCCGGATCGGTCTTTAGGACGCATGCCAGCGCTCCCCGGCGCAGGGTCCGGTTGATGTAATCCGGATCGGGCCGCGCAAGCAGCGCCACGATCCGCGCATCCGGATCGGCCGCCATGAGGTCCGTCAAGAGGGAGAATGCCCCCACACCATTCGTTGACGCATCCAGAAGGACGATATCAGGCCGTGACCGGTCGTACATTTGGAGCGCCTGGCGCGCGTTCGTGGCGTGGCCATCCACCCGTAAGTCGGGCTGGCCGTCAATCGATCGCAGCAATCCGTCCCCCTCGAGGGAAGCATCCGTCGCGACGAGCACGCGGTGCTGGTAGGCCGGCGGGGCCGCCACCTTAACCTCTGTGGCCATTTCCGAGACCGCCTGCTCCTTCCGGTATTTCAGGCGCCAGGATCCAAGCCCGATCGTGTCCCGGTCCCTCAATGGGGTCGCTTCCGCTATCTTGAGTCCATTGACGTACGTCCCGTTGGTGCTGCCCAGATCCATGATGGTGTGGCCGCCTTTAGGCCCCGACCCGATCCGGGCGTGCTTGCGCGAGACGCTCTCGTCACCCAGCACCACGTTGCAACTTCCCAGCCGCCCGATGACGCAGGCCCGGCCGATCCGGTGCGGCCGCCCCTCCGGCGTTTCAAGCCACGCATCCTCAGCGGAAGGCGAATGAGCGGGCATGCGGGCTCCTCACGGCTGCTCGACCTCCACCGGTCTCAGCCGCTGCTCTCCGAGGAAATCGAGACCTTCGGCGCGCAGGTCCCTCGCCCGCAGGGTCAGCCCCCGCCGTGCGGCGGAGGGCACGTCAACTCGCAGCGTCAGGAACGTCCGCCGCGAACCGGACTTGGCATCGGTCCGAACGTCGTATCCGACGACCCGTTGCACCCGGCCATCCCCGGAATTGAAGACAAAGTTTTGCGCCTCCATCGCGGAACGCTGGGCGACCGCCTCCTTGATGCCGAGAATGAGTTCGTTCCCGCGCAAGACCGGCTGCGACAGCCAGTCAAGCACCTGCTCGGAGGGATCGTGAACTCCCGCGGGAGTGAAGGCATATTCGATCGGACCGAGCGCCTTTCGTCCGAAGATATCCGCAATGCCGGCAACGCGAACGATGACCTTGGCTCCCGGAGTCGGCGCCTGCGAGAGAATGAGGATGACCTTCGCCGAATCGTCGGGCACGCGGCGGGCCTCCACAACCGCCACGTCCAGCGGAGTGCGATCAGCGCCGAGCAAGGCGTAGTTGCCCGCCCGGGTCGCGTCATCGGGGTTGAGCGCCCGGTTGAAGGTGAGCGTGACTTTGTTGTCCACCTGGTTGTCCGCGGTCACGATGGAGTGGGATACCACCTGTAGAGCGTAACCGCCGGGATAGGCAAATTCAAACGCGGTGGCGAGTGGACCGGCCGTACGGTTGCCCATCCGATCCTGCATCGTTCGCACGGTGAACCGATAGACCCCGAGAGCCAGCGGTCCCGGCACCAGGCGCAAGGTGACGTTGCGCCCGGTCGGGTCCAAAGCCGCTGTTCCGGGGATAAAGCCCAGGGAGTTCTTGTCCGGTCCGACGGCCGCGTAGTTCCCCAGATCCCGGGCGGCGGCCGGATCGACCGGCTTGCTGAAGGTCACGGTCAATTCGAGCTTCGCCGCGCTAGCCGTCAGGCTGTGAATCCGGGGCGGAAGCACATCGCGGTAAGGGAAGTCCAAACCCTTGGCGGGCAGCGCCACGGAGTTTTTGCTGACGGAGGCGTCCGTGACGCCCGCGATCGACTCCAATCGGTAGGGCTGATTGCTGACGAAGTCCCGCACGGCGTCGAGCGTGACAGTCCGGCCGCTCTTGTCCTCGGAATCGAGGTGTCCCGAGGCGATCCGCTGCGCCGCCCCCTCCCCGGCTCCCTCCAGCTCAAAGATGGCATAGTTGCTGCCGCGTGCGATCGACGGCTCGGAGAGCGGCTTGGAGAATTCCAGGATGAGCTGGTTGGCATTTTCGCCCGCCGACACCGTCTTCAATTCGGGCGCGACCGTATCGAGGTACCTGAAACTGACCGACGTCGGTCCCGCCAGCCGGTTTCCCGCCCGGTCGCGCAGGTTGTCGACCGTCAGTCGGTAGGTTTTCCCGTCCGTCAGAGGTGTCGTCGCCAAAAGGACCTTCGAGGGGTCTTTCCCGTCAACCCTGGCCGATTCGATCCGGGCGGCATCGTCGCCAAAGAGGAAGGAAGGCTTGCCCGCGGCGTCCAGTTGGACCGACTGCGGATCGATCGGCTTGGAAAACTTCACCACCACATCCCGCTCATCGGGAGCGGCGGGATAATCTGCCGATTCGATCACCCGCGGCGGCGTCCGATCGGACGCCCTCTTCCAAGCGGCGAAGCCGGCCGCCGCAAGGACGATCCCCGCCGCCACTGCGACCGCAACCACCCGCGCGGAGGAAATCGACCGCGCGCGAAGTTTCTCGGCGACCGTCGCGCCCGGAGAATTCCGCCGCCGGCCGACAACGACGGGCCCGTAGCCGGCTCCCGCAACCCCGATGGCGGCGGCGGGAGCCGCAGGGACGGCGGGGTGGTCGACCAAGGGCAGTGTCGTCTCGCGGGCTTCCTTTCCGTCGAGCACGATCAGGAGTTTCTTGCCAGCCACAAAATAGGCGCCCGAAACCGCATCCGGATCTGGCAGGCGGAACTCCCGACGGATCTCCTTTTCGTAGGGGGTGCTCTCGGGAGCGCTCGCGCGGTCGTAGAATGCGCGGGCCGCCTTCTCAAAGGCGCTGCACTCGGAGGTATAGATCCGGCGCAGGGTCCGCATTTTTTTTGCCTCGATCGTGCGGCCATTGAAACTGACACCCACAGGCGTCCCCGACCGGTCGACGGCCGGCCGCGCCAAGAAGCGCGAGATCGGCTCCGTGCCGAGGGCGGCGAAGCGCAGGGCTTCCCGCTGCCGCGCTTCCCAGGTCATCACCCGGCTCTGCAGCTTATCGAGCAGCGTCCGGCCAACGGGAATTTTTAGTTCGGCATCAGGGGCGAGCATAATCGAAGTGCCGGCTTTCAGCTCCGCTCCCCACGCGATCAGGAGCCGCCGGTCGTGCGCCGGCCCGAAGACCCAATAGGCATCCGGTTCGAGGTCGGGATCGGGCAGGCGGAAATTGGCACGCAGGTGCTTCTCGTGCGCCACGATGCGCGGCGCCAAGGCGTGCGCCTTTGCGTAGAACATCCGAGCGGCGGCGGCGAAGCCGTCGATCTCGCTTTGGGGTAGAAACTCCATCGGCCGGGCCGTCTCCAGCACCGGCGGGGCGAAATCGTAGCGGATCGACCGCAGCGTTCCATTCTCCACGATGCGCGCCGGGGCGAGAAAGCGCGCCAAGGGCTCGTTGGGCGAGGCCACAATAGGCAAGTTTTCCGCCGTGAAAAACGATCCGACGCCGTCGGGCGTGCGAAGGAGGTAATAGGGCGATTTGAGATCGCGCTGGGAGGGGGGCCGGGGCGGCTGGGGATCGGATGCGGTCATGGAAAATCAGGTGGTGGCAATCTGGGCCCGATGGAGGATTTTAGGCCGGTCTGCGCTGCGGTCCATCACCGCCCACGAGAACACCGCCGCCACGTTGAGATGGTTGCCAGCGCCTTCCTTGACAGGGATCATCAGGTCGGGATCGACCCGCGCGCCCGTCATTACCTCCCTCAGTTCGACGCGGGGCGCCGCCGGGGCCACTTGGGCCCGGGTGCTCGCTAGCCAAGCGGAACTGGCCTGCTGGCGGTCGTCTGCCGACAGATCGGTCAGGCTGTTCCAATAGGCATGCAGCGACTGCGACAGCGTGAACACCGCCGCGCCGATCTCGGCCGCGACGGCGCGTTTGCTCAGGACCGTCCGCAGTCCCAGCATAGCCGCCACGACGGGAAGCGCGGGGTGATCCTCGTTGGCGAAATGGCTCTCGAGCAAAAAGCGCCAGCGCGAAAGCGGCGATTCCGGATCGAGAAATTCCACCGGCCAGAGCAAGCGGTAGGCGATGGAAGACTCGGGCGCTGCGCCGATCGCCGCGGTCGGTTCTTCGCTCGGCGAAACGGCCGCCGCGGCCTCGCTCGCGGGTTTGCCACCCCCGCCCCGGAACGCGGGACCACCCACCGAAGCAGCTGTTGCTGTCCAGGACGGTGCGGGTTTGTCCCAGCGCTCGATCAGGCTGAGCAGGCGCGCCTCGATCTCGCTCCAGCCCGGTCCCAGGTTCGCGCGGCCGGCCGGCGCCTCCTCAGCCCTCCTCATTTCCGACCCGACCCGGGCAACCGCAAGCAAGAGCTCGGTTTGGAGCTGCCGACGTCCGCGCCAATCCGCCCATCCGGCGGCGCAAATGAGGAGGACGACGGCGGCTGCCGCGGTCCATCCGGCAGCAGTTAGCTCTCGCGCCCGTCGGTCAGCCGAAGCTTCCAACTTCGCGGCGGCCGAAGCGGAGTTCGCCGCCTCCGCGCCGGCGAAAGCTTCGCTTTGCCGATCCCACTGGCCTGGGAACGCGGCAAGAGCCGCTTCGGCACCTGCCAGGCGTGCTTGGGTCTTTTCCAACTGGTTCTTCACGTCGGTCCAAGCCGCATTCGTCATCACGGAAGCTTCCCCGGCGCGTGCAGCCGTTTCCTTAAGGCCTTTCTCCCAGGAGTCGGCCTTGCCGTTCAGCAGCGTCAGTTCGCCCCTCACCTCGGCTTGCCCTTTCGTCAGCCCGGGCAGATCGCTCCCGTCCATGTTCCGGTTGGCGCGCGCGATCTCTCTCTCCAATCCGGCCAAGCGCGCATTCAATTTGGCAATCGAGTCGCTCAGATCGTGGATCGGCCCCTTTGTTAGGGCGGCCACGGCCTCTTTGGCGGCAGCGTCATTCGAACCGGCCCGGGCCACTGTCACTGCGACAAAAAAGGCCAAAGCGGGAATGAAGATGGCGATTCTCATGGGTGGGTGACGGCGGGTTCAGGGGTTAAAAAGGTCATCGACGTCGAACCTCGGCTCATCGAGCCAGAAGCTCTCGTCGAGCATGGTGTTGAGCCGAAGGCGCACGTGCTCCGGCTGGACCCCGACCGGCTGGCCGGAGAGCGGAGTGACCGAAATCAATTCCAGCCGTTCGCCGCCCCCCACCGCCGCCGCCCACCGCAAGCGCACCCGGGCGAAAACGGGCCGGTTGTCGTGCTGCTCGGGCGGCGTCCAGGCCAGCCGGTAGACCGGCTCCGGACGGACGTTGGCGACCTGCTTGATCTGCCGGCCGATCCGGCAGTTGAGCGGGAGATCAAAGTCGCGTTCGAGGGCGACCGTTCCCGGGGCCCCTTCGAGCGGCCGGGCCGACCCATAGTCGGAAGGCCGGAAGAGCAGGTTGTCGGAGCGGTAGAATTCCTCGGGCCCGGAACCGCGGCCGACCAGCCCCCAGAAATATTTCTGGACGTGCCCGGCCGAGCCCTGCTCGATGCTGAAACCCTCGAGGTTGCCGTTGAGGATGTCCTGATAGAGGGCGGCGCCCGCCACCGTGCAGGTCTTGGCATCGTTGATCCGGATGCCGTCATCGCCGACAAACGGATACCAGCCGCCCGCCGGGAAGTTGCGCATTGGGATGATCCGCTGCGGCAGAACGGGCAGGTTCCGCACCAGGAGCTTGCGCATCCGGGGCAGCTCGGAGGGTTTGCCCGACACGATCGCGAGGTCGCAGCGCTCGCGGGCCGCCACCAGCCCGAGCGAGGCGAACATCGACTCGAAGACGTCGTCGACGCAGCTTTCGAGCGCAGCTGGGTCGGCCTGCAGCCGCGCCTCCATAGGGAAGGGCACCTCGTCGCGCGCGATCAGCGCCTTGGTCCACTCCTCGAAATTGCCCGCATCGCGCAGCCGCATGAGGTTGGCTTCCTCTCCCCATCGATCGCACTTGGCGACGATCACCTTGAGCGCCAGGGCGTTGAGCTCGTTCAGGCATCTGGGATGGACGATGTCGCGGACGACCAGCGGCCGCCGGGGCGAATCGGGATAATTCTCCGCGATCGTGAGCTGCTGCAACCATTGGTTGACGAGTGGGATAAAGACCAGCCGCACTATCGCGACAAGGCGAGTCACCGCCTTCGGGTCGACCTGTGCGATCGCCTCAGTCGCCGGGGTCTTGAGGAGGGTGAGCAGCGCGCGGCGCGCCGCGGGGTTGTCCTCGAACTTCTCGAGGCCGCCGGCCCGTAGCCAGGCCGGGAGCAACACTTTCTCGACGATGCGCTTGACCAGCACGTCGCCGGCGATCGAGTTGCCGTCGCGGAAGAGCAGCGTCGAGCTGATCGCGGTCATGCCCTTGTGCCCGATCCGCCCATTGCGATCCCCGTCCGGCCGGTTCAGATGGTAGCGGATGATCGATACGTCGGTTGTGCCGCCGCCGACGTCGATGTTCATAACGACGACCGAGCGCTGGCGGCCGTAAGTTTCGAACCAATTCAGGCCGTCGCCTCCAAGAAAGCTGATGTCCGCGTAAAGGACCGGCAGTTGGGAGCAGACGGCCTCGTCTAGAGAGCGCTCGGCCAGGACCGGTTTCTGCCCGCAGCCCCCGCCTACCAGATCGACGGGGCGGGGGTCCGCCAGATGGGTCAGGGCGAACAGATCCACCGCGCGCCGCCACTGCGCGAGATAGCGGGACTGCTCCTCCCAAGTCCAGCCCGACGGATAGGTGACGCGGACTTGCCGAAGCTGCCGGGGCAGGCTTTCCCGGCCGACCGTGGCCAAGTAGCCGGCGGAATTGATCTGACGGTAGGCGCACTCCAGGATCGAGAGCGCAAACCAGCATATTGCGTCGCGCCGCGGATATTCCGGCGGCGAATCCACCATCGGCTTGCCGCGAAAGTCCTCGCGCGTTGGCTGGTTTGCCCAATCCCAGTCGACTCCACCCGGGTCCATATAATAGCGAAACAGGCCGCGCAGGTCGTCGAAGGCATCCGGAATGCCCGGGTCGGTGTCGTTGGGAATCTGCTTCCAGTAGGTGCCGCCGCGTCGGCCGACCGGCTCCTCATCCCAGGCGTAGCGCTTGGGGCTGCTGAGATAGAAGCGGGCGTCGGTGTCGAGCCTGACCTGGGAGAGCGTCCTCGCCGCACCTTCCGCGGCCTTGCCGCCGCCGATCAACGCCGGCGAGAGTTCGACGAAGGTCTGGGGAAGATGCTGCAATCTCAGCGCCGAGGAACCGTTGGCACCCTCCTCCTTCTGCCAATGCTCGAAGACCTTTTCCTCGGAAAAAGGCGGCTCGCGGCTGGCGAAGATTGGCCGGTGCAGGACCAGCCAAGAATCGATGATGGCGTAGTCGTCGTTCGCCTTGCCCGGCTCGGGCAGCGTGTGCGACGGAGTGAAAGGGCAACCCCGCGGGATGAAGCGAAGCACCTTCACCCGCCGCCCGAACGGGATTCCCTCCTGGCCCGGGTTTTCCAGCAGGAGGGCGACTGTGCGGGTGTTGCCCAGATCGACGATCAGGTCGACGTCGACCGGATCGGCGCCCCCAGGTCGCTTCCAATGCACCGCAAGCTGCCCGGGCGCCAGAAGAATCGGCTCGGGGGTGGAGCCGTCGCCGCCGCCTCTGCGCCTCTGGGGTAGATGGGGGCTGAGTTCATCCAGAAAGAGGCGTTTGGTCGGGTAATCTTCCCAGAGCTTGGCTTTGTCGAAACTGGCATAGGGAGGAACGATCGCATCGGCCGCGCGCGCTTCCTCGTAGGCCCGGGCCCGCTTCTGAGCCGCTTGCTCGGCCGCATCCCGCGCAGGCTCAGCGAAGGAAAAGCGCTCGACGCCGAAGAGCAGGCCCCGATCCGGGAGTCCCAGGTTGGATTCGACCGCAAGCTTGATCACGGGGGTCTCCTCCCCGGTGTACGGGGAGGTCTCGATCGAGTATTGATAAAGCAGCCAGGGAGAGAATTCGCTCCAAGGCTCCCACGGCCCGCGGTTGCGGTGGGCGTAGCGCGTCAGCTCCTCCTCCGTTTTGCGCGGGGCGAGGCTCTTCAGCGGCACATGGAAAAAATGGTGGCCGGTATTGGGGAAGACTTCCAGTTCGATCATGGCGGAGAGGGGTTGGGGGTCACAGCGGCCGCAAATGGTGGCGATCGCAGAGCTCGGTCAGCTCCTTGTCGCCGGGAATGTTTTCCGGACGCAGCATCGGATCGAGGCGCAGGGCGATCAGGGCCGCGAGCTGCCCCTCGACGAAGGGGCGGACAAAGGCGCGGTAGGTGAGGCACTCCCGGCCGATCGGGGGAGCGACAACCTCCTCGGCGTCGCCCTCCGGCTCGTCCACCTCGGCGTCGCCGTCGCCCCTCTGGCCTGAGACCAGTTCGTTTCCCATCCGGACCGCGAGATGACGGCGAAGCTGGGTATTGCGCAGGTCGGAATTGGCATGGCAGCACTGGGCCGCGATCCGGCCGAGCCACCGGGCCATTTCGTCGAAGCTGCTTTCGATCGAGGTGCGCAGGGCGTCAAGGGCATCGACCAGGGCGTCGCGGGTCATCAGTCCGAGGAGGGTCCAGTCAGGCCCCGCCCTTTGCCCGTTCCGCTCCCATTGGTCGAAGCGGCCGACCTGGCTGTCCACCCACCGGCGGAACTGCCGCGCGATGAAGGTCCGATCGATTTCGGAAGCGTCCATCGCGGGCGTCAGCAGCACCTGGTAATTGACGTCAAGCAGTTCGCGCAGGGCATGATTGATCTCGCGCATTTGGCGCTCGGACTTGCCCTTGACCGCCTCGAGGATCCCAGCGCGAAACCGTTCGAGGTTCTGCCGCCGGACGTCGACGACCTTGGTGGGCGGGAATAGCCGCGGGGCCTTGAGCAAATCGACGATCTCGGTTTCCCAGGGGGCTATCCTGGCCTCGAGAATCGCCAGGCGGTTGGTCGCCGGATTGGCGCGGGCGGTTTCCAGTTGCCTGTGGATCGCCGCGAAGAAGAAATCGGTCCCGCCGGTCGCCTTGTCTCGCACCATCTCATCGAACGACTCGGCGCTTTCGGGATGCGCGAATTGCTTCTGGAACTCAGGGGAGGATTTGATCCCCTGGTAGAGTTTCCCGCCCACCTCGAACTCGGACTCGACCCGCCCGCGGGGAAATTTGTAATAGTTTAGCGCGAAGGTGACGCACACAGCCGGGTCGGCGATCGGCCCCAGTTCGGCGTAAATCGGAACGATCGACTTGAATATCCGCTCGGGTGTCCCAACCGATTCCGCCAGCCGCGGCGCCCACCACATCAGGCCGAGGTTGAGCGGGAGCGGGCTGCGCCCCCGCCGGTGCAGGTGAAATTCCGGCGCGAAGTACTTCCACCAGGTCGAGACGCCATTGATGAGCTGCGGTGCGTTCGTCGGCGGATATTTGTCGACGTTCTGGAATATATTGAATCCGTCGATCGTCAGGCGCTTCGCGTAGGTCGAGACGATGCACGCCGTCTTTCCCCGCTTGATGATCTGTTTGTAAAAAAGGACGGACTCGAACGGCTTTCCCTTCGCCGGGACATCCTCCTTCGACGGTTCGAGATCAATCCGGGAAACGTCGCTTTTGGGCTCGTTGCCCACTCCGGCAAAATCGAGCAGGTCCGCGTCGCGAAGATATGATTTGAAGGGACCGTCCGACAGATGGGCGGGATTTAGCGGGACCACCAGTTCCCAGACGAGCGCCTGCACCTGCGCGAATCTCTCCGGGGAGTCGCTCAGGCTGTGGCGATACTCCGGCCCGCAGCCGATGAGGACGACCCCGTTCTCCTCCCGCCAACCGATGCTGGAGATCGATTCGTACACCACCCCCTCCTGGGTGTTCGGATCGGACGGACGGGGATCAAAGAATATCCTGCAAGCCTCCATGTTGAGAAAAATCGCGGCTGCCTCGAGCGAAGCCAGGACGGGCTTTCCGCCCCAGAGCCGGCCCAATTCGCACAAATCGCCCTGCAGCCGGCGAAAGTGGACCGTCAGCGGCTCGTATCCGTCCCAGAGGAGGTCGGCGGCGAGGTCCGCCACCACTTTGGGATCGGAGAGAAGCGCCGAGTCCGCCAGGAGCGAGGCGGTCAGGCTGCGCCAATTCTCCTCGCCCTCCTCCAGCAGTTTCTTGTAGCGGGGAAGTTCGGCCGCGACCAGATCACCCATCACTTCGCAAAGATCGAACAGGGCCTCGTATGCGGGGCGCGCCACGGTTTTTCCTGCAGCGGCGCTTCGGCGTTTGAACTTGGCCAGCCGCGATTCGAACTCCGCGATCGTCCAGATCGTGGCGTCGCGGGTCCTGGTCGGCCCCAGGCACTCGGTGTCGTAACCGCGGGCGACCACTTGAAGCAGATCCTTCGCGGTGATCAAATGGACGTCGACCGGATGGCGCACGTCCCGGATGAAATGCGCGCCATCCCGTCCCGGCTCGGTGCTGCCGAACACGAACCGCGTCAAGGCCGACGATCCGTCCCAGCCCTGGTTGAAGGGGTTGAGGACATAGTGGTTGAGATAAGCAGGCGGCGCCGCCTCCGGGGCCATGAAGAACATCGGCGCCCCACCCGGCCAATGCAGGCCGGATCCGGTGCCGTCCACGCCTTCGGTGCGCGGGTAGAGCGCCTGCGCGTCGATGTCGAAGGCGACGAGTGTGGACTTGCCGGTTTGGGACGGGCCCCAGATCGCCATCGCGGGCCGTGGCTTGGCACGGGCGTCGGCGATCGCGGTGAGCTGCTTTTCAGCCTCGTAGAGTTTCTTCAGCCAACTGCTCGTAGGGATCGCATAGTCGTCCTCCCGGCGGCTTCCATGCTGCCAGTACCATTCGATGAGGTCCCGGCAAAACGTGATTCGGTCCATGACCCAAGATGATCCACGATTTCGGACCTCAGACCCATCAGGGTTTCTCCCTCATCTTCGGCTAAGGGGGCGCTTCGAAGTTGAATTCGCGCGGGCACGGCGGAGCATCGCGGCACTCCAAGATCCTATGAACGCTCATCTCCTCCGTGCAGTTTTGTCGATCGCGGGCGCCGCCATGGCGGTCCCTGTTCTCGTCGCCCAGACTCCTCCTCCGGCTCCACCACCGCCGCCAAAGGCCCGCGATGTACGGGAGGAGCAGCGGCACATCGCCGACTATCTCACTTACGCCGCCTCCGATCTACAGAAGGGCCTCGAGCGGGCCGGCGCCAACAACCTCGATCTGGCGACGGTCAGCGGCCTTCACGCCGTCGACCAGATGCTGCAATGCTCCAAGCTCATGGACAAGGATCCGTATCACGTGGAGCAGGTCCGCTCCTGGTTCTTCGACAACGACGCAGCGCGCTCGTTGTTGCGCGACAATTTCTTCAAGGTGCTCAAGCCGCGCTACGATGATTTGGAGGAGCGCCTCGACAACTTCGCCCACAACTTGAAGGACCGGGGCTATTCCGCAGTGCTCGTTACGATCAACAAGCTGCGCGCCTGGAACACCGCGAACGACGCGGCGACCAAGCGCCAGATCGAGCGGGAGATCGACCAGGTCGTGACGGAAGTCTCGCGCCAGGCCGCGGCGAAGGTCGGCGGCGGCAGCGACGCCAGCACCGGGCTTCATGCCGGTTGGGGTGGACCGGAAGCAGGCGCCTTGGGCGCGCCGGGATCGAGCGAAAACGCGCAATCCCTGGGCAACGGCATCACAGCGGTTGCGGGGAAAGGCGGCGTCATCCTCTCCGATCCGAGCGGCCGGTCCGCGACCCTGGCGGGCGCAACCCTCAATCCCGACGGAACGGCGCGCCTCGCAGACGGGAGGACCGTCGATCTGAAGAACGCGGCCATCGAACCGGACGGGCGCGTCCGACTTGCGTCCGGCGAAACCTTGAACGGGAGCGGCGGGGACGGCGGCGTCGCCAACGCCAACTCGCGCTTCGTCGGAACCGACGGCGGCGAAATCGTGATCCCGGCAGACTTCGATTGGAAGAACGGCATCGCAACCGGGATCGAAAAGGTCTTTGTCGGAGGGCGCGGCGGACGCCTGATCCGGGAAACCAAGGTCACCTTCCGACCCAACCCCAGTCCCGGCCAGCCGAATACCTTCGTCGTCGCCCGCGAGAATGGCGAGGTCCGCTCTTGGGCCTTCGACGTCCAAACCGTGCCCGGTACCGAAAAGAAATCGACCGGGAGCCTGACGATCGCCTTTGAATTGACCGACCGCAACGGCGCGACCGGCTTCACCATCGAGAAATGGGACATCTCCGGGCCGGGCGGCTCGCCCGCGGTGAGCAATTCCGCCGGCGCCCAGGCGACGGCGACGTTTGCGGCCTCGGGCGAATACACTATCCAGGTTTCGGGCAAGACCGACTGGGGAAGCGCCTTCACGATCAAGAAGACGCTCCCAGTGGGCGTCGAATGAGCCTCGAGGAACTCTGCGCGCAGCTCCAGGCCCCGGTGGACACGGCGCCGGGCGAGCTCGTCGCGGCCTGGGAAAGGCGCCGAAGCGGCCTCGCCGCCGCACTGGCGCAGGGAGGAAACGCCAAGCCCGTCAAGCTGCGCCTCCAACAGGAGCTGCGGCGGTGCGAGGAAGGGGCCGGGGTCGTGGCGCAGCTTCGCGTCGCGGCGGATATCGCGAGATACCTCGCCGAACTGGAAGCGGAACGGGCGAAGCCCGCGCCAGCGCGCGCCACGCTCCGGCTCTGCCTCGACAAGGCTAAGCCGCTGCTCAACGAGTTGCCCGAGGGCGAATTGCGCTTCGAGTGGGAAAAGCGCTGGGCTTCGGCGGAGGAAAGCGTGGCGGCGAAACAGCCGCCTTTGGCGGTTGTTCCCAGGCCAGAGGCGCCCTCCGCCACCGGGGCCGGGGCGGGGACTATCCTCGAACTGCGCCCGCTGGAGATCGAAGGCACGCTCCGCCGTTCGGCTCCGACGGTTCGGATCGTCGCCCGGACGCACTTCACGCTCGGCAGGAAGGGCAGCGCGGATTTCACGACGCAGTTCTGGCCGGAGAGCGAGGAGAATCGGCAAAAGACGAGCACGATCAGCCGCATCAATACGACCCTCTTCTTCCGGGGCCGCCAGGTCTGCATCCAGGACGGACAGATCGGTGAGGACGGCGCCGCGATCCCGAGCAAGAACGGCACGATCGTCGACGACCAGCGCATCGGGGCGGCGACCGTCCTCAATTTCGCCAAGGAACGCCGGCTCAAGCTGGGCCAGTGCCTCTTCGAGGTCCAGGCGCTGCAGTTTCCGGCGACGTCTGCGGAGAGCCCCTGGACCGAGCGGCCGAATCCGGCTTCCTACGTCCGGCAGACGCCGGCGCTGCCGGACCGCCCTTCCGGCTGCATCCGCTTCTGGCCGGCCAGTCTTCGCCACGCGCCGGTAATCGGAATTTGGATATTTTCGGAGGTCGCCCTAGGCTCGGGCGCCGGAGCCGCCGTCATACTCGACTGCTCGCTACCGGCCGTGGCGGGGCGGATTCACTACTTCGACGGGGGCTTTTGGCTGGGGGTACCCGACGATGGGAAGAGCGTTGTGACGCTGGATCGGCGGCGCCGGTCCGCAGGGGACATCGTCCCGCTGCAAGCCGGTCATGAGTTGCGCTTTGGGGAGATCGGTTTCGATGTCAAACTATTGTAAGATATTTATACGAAAGCTAGATATGCGAGCGATGAAACCCTTTTCCCCTAGGCAAGATACGGTCGATGTGCAGCAGGCGTTGAAGAAGATTGAACGCCTCCGCGCCGCAATGGTACCGCCGCCGCCGTGAGAACTCGCCCACGGTGGGATGCCAATTGAACATTCCGTGCAGCGACATCATCCCGGTCATAGGGTCCCGGCATGGGCAGCAGGTACTCATAATCCTTTGGTTCAGGGTTCGAATCCCTGTGGGCCCGCCACCTTCTACAGAGGGGAAATCACCTAAACGCCTTCCACTGCCGCCAGTTTAATGGCGGCAGTGGGTTGACAGGAGGGCCTTCAACATGAGGCCCAAGCCATCCGGACGGTTCACGCTCCGCGAAATAACGGTCAAGAAGCGGATCGACGGCCAGCCGCTTGAATACTCGACCTTCCTGCTGTCGGGCTGGGTTCGCGGGAAGCGATACCGAAAGCAGTTCAAGAGCCGCGACCTCGCCCTGGGCGAAAAGAACGCACTTGAGGTCGACGCCGCAAACGTCGGCGGCGAGGTTCGCGCCCGGAATACCCGCCTGAGCGCCGCCCAGCTTGCCGAAGCTGAAGCAGCGATGGCCCGCCTTGGCCCGCATTCCCATGCCCTGGCCGTTGAATGCTTCCTGACCACGTTACCCCGACCACCCGTCGAAGCCATGGCCATAGAAATGGCTGTGCCGGCCTTCCTTGCCGAAAGGGCGGGCCCACGTCAGGGCAACTGCCTTGGGTGACTACCGGCGCACGCTGGAATGGCTGAAAGCGGCATTTCCAAGCCGGTCCGTCCACGGAGTTTCGACCGTGGACATTCAACACTTCCTCGGCAGTCGGGACATCGGCAAGAAACGCTTCAACAACCTGCGGGGCGACCTGCACGCGTTCTTCGCATTCTGCCAGGCAGCGCCGCGCGGGTGGACAATCGAGAACCCGGTCAAACCGATCCCGAAGTTCAAAATCAGTCGCGGAATGCCCGAAATCATAGGAGCCGACACGGCCGCAAAGCTGATGGCCTACGTCGAAGGCTACCAGGGAGGCAAGATGGTCCCCTATTTCGCCCTGTGCCTGTTTGCCGTCATCCGGCCGTCGTTCCAGTGCGGCGAAATCAGGAAGATGGCCGATTTGCCGGATCCGTCGAAATGCATCGACCAGACGCTTGGCGTCATCCGAATTTCGCCGAACGTGGCGAAGACCAAGTCGGTGCGCCAAGTGACCATTCAGCCCAATCTGACTGAATGGCTCGTGCGCTACCCACTCAAGAAGTACCCGCTTATTCCGCCCAACGCACAGGCGATGATTTCAACCGTTCGTAAGCAGTTTGCGCTGGGTGACGATGTGCTAAGGCACTCGTTCATTTCGATGCACGTGGCTAAGTTCAAAAGCCTAGCGGAAGTCGCCCTTGAGGCCGGCAACAGCGAGACCATGGTACGGAGGCACTACCTCAATCTCGTCGGCGTGGCCGAGGCCGAAAGGTTTTGGTCGATTAAGCCCGGAATGAACGTCGGCGCCGTAACCGAATTAATTGCCAAACAGGCTTAGGCCCGCACGGTAGACGTCGCAGCCGTCCGGCGAGTGAACCCGCCTGAATCCAGTTGCATCGGGTTGGATTGTCCGGCTGGGAGTTGACGCCGTCCCAAGGGTATCATGGCATCAGTTAATCTGTTGGTTTCCGGCGAGCGGCTATTGGAGCTGATCTTTGATGAGGATTCGAGGCCGTCGTTCAGGTGGCTTCACAACCAGAAGAAGAGGCGCGCGATTCCGTACCTCAAAATCGGCCGACTTGTCAGATATGACCCCGACCGCGTGCGCGAGGCCATGAATCTACGCTTTACCGTCGGGAAGGCGTCTTGAGCAAGTAGGCGCGCCCTAACCCCAGCTGGGGCGAACCGTCGGCATAGGAGGTGGGGTCGGCAAGCCCCCGCACCCATGTGCACGCTCCGCGAGTCCACGAAGCACGCCGAACCAAAAGAGTGAGGCGTGCTTTCGTGAAGTTCGGAAATAGGTGCAGCTTCCACGTGGTCGGCTGCCCTCGTCAACGACGATTGTTTCCCGAAGCATTCCGCACGGTGCTTCAATGGACGATCAGTGAAATTTCCAGTAAATGAGGTAGATCGCAGTTACAATCATTCCGTCCGTCACGTTATGTGCGAGAATCGGATTTAACAAGCTGCCGGTGCGATGGAAGACCATGCTGTAGTAAATGCCGAGCCCAAACGCGAATAACTGCTGAGACCAGTAAATATGCGGGTGGAGCGGATCGATGTGGGCGAGACAGAAGAGCACCGTGGTAACAATGCCAGAAGTGGGAATCTCAAACCCAAAAATCCGCATGACGCCCTTCCAGCTTTGTGCGAGATTCGTATGGATTACACCCCGGAACATGATCTCCTCCGCAAACCCGACAAAGATCCACTCAAAGGAAAGCCAGCCCACCACATTCGTCAAGGTTGGGGGACCGAAGATGCCAAGATCGGAGTTGGGATGCAGCAACGATGGAATCACGGTCCATGCCAACGTGATCAGGGCAAAGACGACCGTGAACTTCCAAAGAATCTGCCAGGAAAGCGCTGCGTTCCTCAGGTTGATGCCCCAGCTTGAATACCTCCCCTTTCCTACAAGACGGATGAAAGCGAGGGCAAACGCGAGTTCCCAGATGTGTCCCTCATAGACGCCGATCCAGGCATTGTTGCTGAGCACAACAGCGGGGAAGATGAGTCGCGGCAGTCGAAGGAGGGTCATGCCCTGACTACCTTCGAAGAACAACAGCATCAGAGCAGCTTCCATGAGTTTCCGGCCCAGAGGAGTGGGAGTGATTGGGACCTTGTTTAAGTCTTCCATTATTGGATGAGTTTAATCAAACGGAGAGAAACTCCCGGGAAGGTCAGACGCTGTCGGCAATCTTTTTGCGGGATTTCCTTTGGGATTTTTCTGCCGTTTGTTTGCTTGCACCCCCCATGAAGCGCTCTGCTTCGGTCTTTGGCATGCATGAGAATTCTCCGCAGCGATTACTCCATTCATATTCATGATTTATGGTTCCTTCCCTGAGTTTCGTCGCGCCGCAGCGATCCGGCGCAGCTCCTCCAATGTCTCTTCCGCCCACCGCAAGTGCGCTTCCAACTCAAGCTGCCCGAATCGCGCAGCCATCGTCCAGTACGGCGCGTCCGGATATTGCCGATTCTGAGCAATATCCTCTTCGGCTACCTTCTTGAACTTGAGGGCCGCCCGGCGCTCCCTTTCAAGCATCCCTTCCACATAGCCGATGAGGACCTCGGTTGGCACCTGTGATCCAAAAAAGAGTTTCAACAGCAATTCGTTCCGGGGAATTTCCGGTTGGGGGGCAACCGCAAGCCACGCGGCCAAACGTTCTCGTCCTTGTCTCGTGATCGAATAGAGATGCCGATCAGGCCTGCCTTTTTGCCGCTGTGTCTTCGAGGTCACAAAGCCCTCGGACTTCAGTCTTTTTAGGTTTGGATAGATCTGGCCGTAGCTTTCGTTCCAGAAGTGGCCGACCGATGACCGGATGGCTTGTCCCAGATCATAACCGGACATCGATCCGACCGTCAGCAGGCCGAGAAGAATCTCCATTCCGGAGCTTGAACGTTTTGCCATATATCTGTTAGTAATGTGCCTGCTAGATATACAAGGCAACCAGATTCGCCTTTGTGCGCGTGCCGGCCAAGAACTCGTCCATCACCTGTGCCCCGCTGCGGGCATTGTGAGAGGGATTCTATCAATTTAGGCGCATCGCCGCAAGGGGTCGGCCGCAAAGGTGGCCGAGGGTCGATTCATTGCCGCCAGCATGCCGCCACTATGGCGTTATTCGCTTCATTTTCGTTCATCTCCGTGCAGTTTCGATGCGTCGTACTGAAATAACATAAAACCATGATATACGGATTCTCAGAGAGGAAACCCCTCGTGAATTCCGCTCTGTCGAGATTGGCGGCTCTAGGGTTCGAATCCCTGTGGGCCCACCACTCCATACCAAGAGGTTACAACACAATTGATCTTCTCCAAGAAAACGTCGGCCCGGATTCTTGAAGCCCGTCAACGGCCTAGGCCTGCGGCCACCGCAAGATTCCTATGTTCTTTCTTTAGGCTGCCTCATTACCCATAGCCACCCAGCTGACGATCGTTGCGGGGCAAAGTAATCAATCACAGAGCCACCCGTGCGCCGTGAAGCATTCTCAAGAAAGGTCATTGCAGAAAGTCCAAGCCGCACACCGTGAACTCCAGCCCCTTGGCTTGTTTAACGTAAGTTGGACCGCTTTGTGGAGTAACGAAGTAGTTTTTCCCCCTCGGGTAGCGCTCACGGAATTCCTTGAGGGCGCCCGTGTCGAGCTCGCCGGGATCCCATTTGCATTCGTATGCGTCAACCGCGTCGCGGTCCCGGGAACGCACGAAATCCACCTCCCGCCCAGCCTTGTCACGCCAGTAGCGCACAGGCTCGTCCGGCCGCAGCGCCTGGAAGGTCTCAAGCACCAGATGCTCCCAGAGCAACCCACGGTCTGAAGGCCGCAGCGGATCCCAGCCTCGGGCAAAGCTCACAAAGCCAGTGTCGAACGCGTAGGCTTTGGGCTGGCGCACAATCTCACCCTGTCCACCACCGTGAAAGGGCCGCACTAGCGTTAGTGCCTGTGTGATTTCCAAAGCCTGCAAATGGCTCTCAACCGTTGGCCGGGAAATTCCCAAGGCGGAGGCCGTGCGGCTGACCTCCAATTGTCCCCCGCTCTGGCGGAGCACATACTCAAAGAGGGCATTGAATCGATTCATGTCCCGAAACGCGAATAGCCGCTGGATGTCCCGGGCAAAAAACGAATCAAGCCACTCGCGGTAAAATGCCGGCTGCTTGTCAGCGGCCAATAGGGCCTGCGGGAGGCCGCCTTGGTATAGGCGCTTCTCCAACGTAGCCTTGAAGGCCGCAAGCTCGCTGCTCAACACGGGCACGAGGTGAAGCAGGCGCTTTCGCCCGGTAAGCGTGTCACGGAATTTACGACTCGCCGCCAGCGTCGATGAGCCGGTTGCAAGCACGCGCAGGCCAGGAAACTCGTCGGCGGCGATCTTCAGCACACGGCTTGGGTCGCTCAACTGATGGATCTCGTCGAAGACCACAATCCGCCGGTCACAGTTGCGGAAAAACAATGCGGGATCACCCACCATGTCCTCGGCCGCAGGAAGGTCGCAATTAACATAAAGACTGCTTTGGGCCCCGAGGCTTCGAGCCAAGGTCGTCTTCCCCGAACGGCGGGCGCCTGCAAGCCAGACAATGGGAGCCTCCAACCAAGCCTGCTCTAACTTCTTCTGCCAAAACGGTCGATCAATCATGTAAGTATACTTATCATTTGGTAAGATAGTTTGTAAAGTACGACTTGAGGCCTCATAATCCTTTTGATCAGGGTTCGAATCCCTGTGGGCCCACCATTCATTACCAAATGCTTTGGTGATGCCGCCGCAAGTATTTGGCTTGGAGCGGTCGCCCCCGATCGACAGTTTTCCCGCGCCCCCTCCTCCCCAGAACAATGAAGGCCCGTCTCTACTTCTGGTCGCTCACATCCGCCCTGGCCGGCTTCCTGTTCGGCTTCGACACGGTCGTCATTTCAGGCGCGGAACAGGCGATCCAAGCGCAGTGGAAGCTCAGCGCCGCCCTGCACGGATTCGCCCTGGCCTCGGCCCTCTATGGCACCGTGGTCGGCTCCCTTCTCGGCGGCTGGCCGACCGACCGGTTCGGCCGCAAGGCCACGCTGATTGGCATCGGGGCGCTCTATGTCGTCTCGGCGGTCGGCTGCGCCTTCGCAGGCGGCGTGGGCTCGTTCATCCTCGCGCGCTTCATCGGGGGGCTCGGCATCGGGGTTTCGACGGTGGTGGCGCCGCTTTATATCGCCGAGATTGCTCCCCCGGCCCATCGCGGGCGCCTGGCGGGCATGTTCCAGTTCAACATCGTATTCGGCATCATCATCGCATTCCTCTCGAACTACCTGCTGAAGGACGTCGGGGATAACGCCTGGCGCTGGATGCTGGGGGTCGCGGTGTTCCCATCCGTGGCCTATGTCCTGCTTTGCTTCGGATTGCCCGAGAGCCCGCGCTGGCTGCTCGGGCGGCGCCGGGACCGCGCAGCCGGCGTTGCGGTCCTTCGGCGGATCTCCCCCGAAGCATCGCCCGAGACCATCGAGGCGGCGGCGGACGAGATCCTCGCGGTCTCCCATGAGCGGGTGGAAGAGGGGCCCTTCTGGACCCGCCAGTTGCGCCGGCCGATCCTGCTGGCCGTGTTCGTCGCCTTCTTCAACCAACTCTCCGGAATCAACGCCATCCTATACTTTGCACCGAGGATCTTCGAGCTCACCGGCCTCGGAGCCAAGGCGGCGCTTCTCCAGTCGGTCGGCGTCGGGGTGACGAACCTTATCTTCACCTTCGTCGGGCTGTGGCTTATCGACCGCATGGGCCGCCGGACCCTGCTCTACATCGGCTCGTTCGGCTACATCCTTTCCCTCGGCCTCACCTCCTGGGCGTTCTTTTCCGGGCGTTTCGCAATCGTGCCGGCGTGCATCTTCGGCTTCATCGCCGCGCACGCGGTCGGGCAGGGCGCGGTGATCTGGGTGCTGATCTCCGAGATCTTCCCCAACCGCCACAGGGCGACCGGGCAGGCCCTGGGCAGCTTCACGCACTGGATCTTCGCCGCCCTGATCACGACCGTGTTCCCGAGCGTGGTGTCCGCGTTCGCGCCGGGCTACGTGTTCCTGTTCTTTTGCTGCATGATGGTGCTGCAGCTGGCCTGGGTGCGGCTCATGGTGCCTGAGACAAAGGGCGCCTCCCTGGAGGAGATCGAGCACCGGCTGGCCGGGGATTCCCGGGCCGCCCGCGGGGCCTAAGGCCCCTGCCCTCTCCCATTTGCAGCGCCTTCCGATCCGCCCCGCTGCAAGGCCTCCCTCACGATGGACACCCGCGGTCTTCTCCGCCTGATCCCGCTTCTCACCGTCGCCTGCCTCGGCCTGGCGCCTCGGCTGGGCGCCGCCGAGCCTACCGCAAGCCATGGCGCCCCCAGTTTCATTTCACCCCGGCCAGGAACTGGATGAACGACCCGAACGGGTTGGTCTTCTTCCAAGAGGAGTTCCACCTCTTCTACCAGTACAACCCGGAAGGCATCAAATGGGGCCACATGAGCTGGGGCCATGCGGTCAGCAGGGACCTGGTGCATTGGGAGCAGCTCGCCCTCGCGCTCCCTGAGGCCAACGAGGTGATGGTCTTTCCCGGGAGCGCCGTGGTCGACTGGCAGGACACCAGCGGGTTTGGACGGGGAAAAGAGCCTCCGCTCGTGGCCATCTACACCGGGCATTACACCAGGCGGCCGCGGCAGAACCAGAACCTGGCGTACAGCAATGACCGGGAGCGGACCTGGACGAAGTTCTCCGGCAATCCCGTGCTCGACATCGGTGAGGCGGACTTTCGCGACCCGAAGGTTTTCTGGCATGAGCCGACCCGGCGGTGGGTGATGGCGGTTTCGTGGCCCGCCCACCGGAACGTGCGCTTCTACGGCTCCCCCAACCTGAGGGATTGGTCCCACCTGAGCGACTTTGGCCCCCCCGGCGCCACGGAGGGGATCTGGGAATGCCCGGACATTTTCCCCGTGCCGATGGAAGGCGGCGCGGGCGCGCTAAAATGGATTCTCATCGTCAACGTCAACGCCGGCGCATCCGCGGGCGGCTCGGATTGCCAGTATTTCGTCGGGCAATTTGACGGGCGCCGATTTGCGCCCGACCGGTCCGCCGCCCGGCCGGGAAGGCCGCTCTGGGCTGACTGGGCCCGGGATTTCTACGCAGCGGTCTTCTGGAACGACGTTCCGGCGTCCGACGGCCGCCGCCTGTGGATTGGCTGGATGAGCAACTGGGATTACGCCCCCGATGTGCCCACCTCGCCGTGGCGCAACGCCATGTCCCTGCCCCAGTCGCTGGCCGTGAGGGAAACCCCGGATGGCTGGCGCCTGCTGCAGCGGCCGGTGAGGGAGCTGGAATCGCTGCGCGGCCAGCCCGTGTCTATCGCGCTCAAGGGACTGGGCTCCCAAGCCGAGCTGGCTAGGTTGGACGGGGTCGTCGCCGGCCCGTGCGAGCTGAGCCTCGATGCGGAGCCCGGCTCGGACTCGGTTTTCGACCTCACGCTGCAGACGGGAGCGGTGGAAGCGACCACGCTCCGGGTCGACATGCCCAACCGCGAGCTCACCCTGGATCGCACCCAATCGGGCAACGTCGGGTTCCACCCCAAGTTTGCCGGCACCGCCGCCGCCCCGCTGCGGTTGATCGGCGGCCATTTAAAGCTGAACCTCTTCGTAGACACCTCCTCCATCGAGATATTCGCCAACAATGACGAGGCGGTGCTGAGCTCTCTCTTGCTGCCGTCCGCGGGGAGTCGCCGCCTGAGCCTAAGGGGGCTATGCGGCTCTGTAAAAAGCACGCAGCTGGAGGGATGGAAGCTGGCGTCGATTTGGGGCCCTCGCAATGACGGCCCCTAACACTTTGGCCCAGGGTTCGATTCCCTGTTGGCCGACTGATTGCAGGCAATGGCTTGGGTGATTGCGGGCTTCCATCGGACGCAGCGGCGGCGAACAAGGATTCACCTGGGCCCGGTTTGCGCCCCGCGCTCGTCAAAGGCGCCCGCGCAATTCCTCAGGCAGCAGTTTCAACGAAAGCGAGTGCAATCCCGGGTCCGAAATCTCCGTGCCGCTCCGTTTGGCGAGCAGAAGGAGATGGTAGAGCGACTCTGTCGTGAGAAAACGAATGCGCGCTTCGTCGGCCTCCCCGACGCAGCGCTTCACCTGCGCGCGAGAGAGGTCGGACCGTCCGCCAAGCGCCAGAACGACCGCCAGACTGACCCGCCTATCCCAAATGAGGCGCCGGTCGGAGCCTCCCGTGACGCCCGACACGATTGATCTGAACACCTTGGCGAAGGCCTCGTCGTCGCCCCGCGCCTTTGCCAGCTGCGCCAGGGCCACCAGGGAGCCAAGGTCCGCGGGATAACGCAGGAGCTCCCCGCTCGCGACGGCCGCCCGGTCGATCCTGTGCATCTCGACCAGGTATTCCACGAAGCGGCCCTGCAGCGTCGCCGGATCGGTCCTGTCCGTCACCTCGAGGACAAGCACCGACTGCTGTTCGAGGCCGGCGACCGGCGGCACCTCATAGGGCAACGGGCGCAGCCAGTTGAAGCCGCCGCCACCGGTGCCGTGCAGGGCGTAGACGAAGGAGGCCTCCGGGTACTTCAGGTTCAGGCGCGCGAATTCCTCGAGATCCGTGTCCCATGAGGGGAGCACGATGTGGGTCACCCCGCGCTGCCTGATCACCGACAGCGACTCATCCTGACGCATCGAGGAGACTATGTGGAATGCGGCCGACAGGCCGTCCCCGTTCTCCCAGTTCTGGGTGCCCAGCCCGCGCAGTCCCCCGTAAAAGCAAAGGCTCGATGTGCGGAACGGGGGCGCGAGAACAGTCGCGCCATCGGGCCCCGCGTGATCCGCGATCCATTGGGAAAGGGCCCGCTCATAGAGGCCTTCGACCTCGGCCCGGGTGAGCCGGATCACGCGTGGTCCGCCGGACCCGGCCGAGGGCACAAGCTGCACCAGGCCGAATGCCAGGACCGCACCGAGGAGCGCGGACCACAGCCAACGGCTGCCCCGAGGATTGACCGCCGTGTGGACGGCCGCGGCCGCGGCCACCAGAAGCGCGAGCAGGGCGACATCGAGCGTGTTCCACCAGCGGAGCCTTTGAATTGCAAGCGCAAGGGCCGCCAGGGCCGGCCCCAGGGCGATTGCGATCGCCCTGCGGTGGACCGCGCCCGTCCGGCCGCGGAACAGGAACCAGGCAGCCGGACCGAGCAGGAGGAGAGGAAGGCAGGCCGCAGCAAAGGATCCCCAGGGACCATCGCGGCCGATCCACGCTGACAGGCCGGCCGCCGCGACGCCATCGGGCAGGTTTGTGAGCCGGGTCGAAAGCATGTCGTCGGCAAGGAACGCACGGTCTCCGCTCCGCAGAATGGCGACCGGCAGCGAGGCGACGGCGGCCGCCGAAAGAATCCACATGCCCACGCCCCGCAGGCCGCCGAACGGCCGTCCTCCCCGAATCCACGACTCGAGCCGCCAAAGCAGCTCGCCAAGCCCGAGCCACGCCAGCCCGTAAAGGGGATAGTTGACACGAAGCTGCGGTTCCATGTGCCCCGGGAAATATTCGACGAGGTAGGCGAGCAGGCTGGAGGCCGCTCCGCCGAATGCCCAGGCCCTCCATGGGAGCAGCGTTGAGCCCTCGGCCGAGGGCTCCTTCGGGCCGCCTCGCGCCTGCAGCGCTGCAAGGATCCCCCCTCCGGCGATCCCCGCGAGGACCGGCACCTGGCCCATTGCGCTGAGCCACAGGCCGCAGCCGCCGGCGACGCCTCCCGCGAAAAACCAGCGGGAGGCGTGGCGCCCGGCCAGGGTCCCGGCCACGAGCAGGAGGACGCCCCAGAGGGTGCAGATCTGCTCCAGGCCGAAGTCATTCGCGACTCCGGGGAGGAACGCCGACGCGAGCGGAAAGATGGCGGCCAGGCCCAGGGAAAGGAGCGCGGCGCAGAAGGGCCCAAAGCGCCGCGCCACGAAAACCGTCGCCGCGACCAGAAGCAGGAGATGCAGAAGCGGGTCGGCATAAAGGGCGGCCCGCTCCACGCACAACCCGAGCGGCTGGCCGGAGACAGCGCGGCCGGACCAGGCGAGCAGCACGAGCCACCACCGATACGGCGACGCCGAGTGCACGCCCCGCCCGAACGGCGCATTCTCATAGCCGACGCTCCTCACGCGCCAGTCCCCGCGCGCCAACATGAGCTGCGTCTCCTCGATCCACTGGTAGGTCGGGTTGTCGTGCTCCGGCACGATGAGCCACCGCTTGCCGTCGGCATAGCCGGTCGGCGAATAGGGGTCCACCAGGGCGTCCTTCGTGGCGGCCTTCGATATGAATTCGACGCGTTGCAGCCGCACGCGGTCCGCCCACAAGGTGAATGCCAGCGCGCAAACCGGGGCCAGCATCCAGGCTCGGGACGAAAACCTAAAGGGGAAGCTCATGGGTGCTTTTGCATCGGCCGAAGAGTCGGAAAACCCTGAACCAAATACACGGAGAATAGAACTGATATCCGAAGAAAACCGGGGCTTGGCAAAAGGGCGTGCCGGCCCGCGGGAGAAGTGGCGCAGGCGCTCCCGCCCAAGATGCATTCGCGGCTTCTTGATCGGGACATTGCTTGTCAACCTGCGAGGCGCGGTGAAATCTCTTGAGGCAACAAGTCCCGTTCCCACAAGCTGAATTGGTCAATGGCGCCAATCGAACACGCTGGCAGGCGGAATAGCACGCAAGTGCTGGAGGGGGCGGCCTTGGGCGGACCGCCCTCGACTCCGAAGGCGACCATTGTTCTCCCCAGATTCCGGCGGCCGAGGCGCCTGGCGGCTATTGAACCCCGGTGAATCGCAAGAGATTCATTAAGACCCTGGCAGCCGGCGGAGCCGTGCTCGTGGGCCGGCCGTTGTCCCTGATCGGCGGTTCGGCTCCGGGTTCGCCCGGTCCATCGGCACAAGCGGCATCGTCGGCCTCCACAGGCGAGATTGCCGAGCGGCCCCTGGCCTCCCGCCTGGGCCGGCGGGGCGCGACGATGTTCAAGGTGCTCGCGCCGCAGGAGACCGGGGTCGTCACGGAGAACCCGTATGACGACCCGAGGATGTGGGGGGACCTCTACTACCAGAGCGAGAACGGCTCGTTCGGCACGGGGCTGGCGATCGGCGACTACGACAACGACGGCCGGCCGGACATCTTTGTGGTGAGCAAGACCAGGAGCTGCCGGCTATTCCGCAATCTCGGGGGCTGGAAGTTCGAGGACGTGACGGAAAGGGCCGGGGTCGGCGACAAGGGGGAGTCGGCGGGGATATGGAAGCACGGCGCGACGTTTGTGGACGTGGACAACAACGGGCTCCTGGACATCTACGTCTGCCGCTTCGGGGCCCCTAACCTCCTCTACATCAACCAGGGTGACGGCACGTTCAGGGAGGAGGCCCAGGCCAGGGGACTCGCGGTCAAGGACGCGTCCGTGATGGCGGCCTTTTGCGACTATGACCGCGACGGGTTCCTCGACGTCTTCGTCCAGACCAACCTTCTGGACCCCAGCCATCCGAACGGCCAGAGGGACTATCTCTTCCACAACAACAGCGACGGCACGTTCACCGACGTCACCGAGCGGGCGGGGATCAGCGGGGAGGCGCAGGGGCACTCCTCCGTGTGGTGGGACTACGACGGGGACGGCTGGCCGGACCTTTATGTCGCGAACGACTTCGCGGTGCCGGACAAGCTCTACCACAACAACAGGGACGGGACCTTCACCGACACGATCGATTCGGTGGTGCCGCACACGACCTATTCCTCCATGGGCTCCGACCTGGGCGACGTGAACAACGACGGGCTTATCGACTTGTTCGTCGCCGAGATGGCGGCCACCACCCACCAGAAGGACCAGCGCGGGTTCGCCTGGATGCGGGCCAACTTGGCGGATCCTCCGGAGAACTCGGGGGCGGCCCCCCAGTACATGCGAAACGCGCTCTTCATCAACACGGGGACGGGCCGTTGCCTGGAGGCCGCATGCCTCGCGGGCCTGTCCGCGACCGATTGGACCTGGTCGCCGCGCCTCGAGGACCTCGACAACGACGGCCGCCTGGACCTCTTCGTGACCAACGGAATGAACCGTGAGTTGCACAATGCGGATCTCTATGCCCGCAAGGCGCTTGCGGAAAGCCTTGGCGAGAAGGTGCGCATCGAGAAGGCGAGCCCGCCGCTGGTCGAGCAGCACCTGGCGTTCCGCAACATGGGCGACCTGCGCTTCGAGGACGTCAGCGCGGCCTGGGGGCTCAACCAAAAGGGCATCAGCTTCGGCTCCGCGTTCGGCGACCTGGACGGCGACGGCAACCTCGACCTTGTCTATTCGAACTACGAGGGGGGCGTGACGCTCCTGCGGAACGACTCGGACACCGGGTACCGGGTCACCGTAGCGCTTCGCGGAACGCGCTCAAACAGGTTTGGCGTCGGCTCGACCGTTCGCATCGAAACGGATTCGGGCGTCCAGGTACGCGCGCTCGTGCTCGCCCGCGGCGTTCTCTCCAGCTCCGAGCCGATCCTGCACTTTGGCCTTGGGAACGACCCAAGGATAAGGCGCCTGACCGTCTCCTGGCCGAGCGGGCATGTCCAGAGCTTCTCGGATCTCGCCGCCGAAAGGCGATATACGATCACCGAGCCATCCGCGCCTGTTGTGCCGCGGCCGCCGAACGAGGCCGCCCCGAGCCAGTTTTCGGAAGTGAGCTCGGCCTCGAATTTCTCTCTCGTCTCCCGGGAGACCCTTGTCGATGAGACCGTCCAGCAGCCGCTCCTTCCGATGCGCCAGAACAGGAGGGGGCCCGCGATCGCCGTGGGCGACCTGAACGGCGGCGGGAAGGACGACATCGTGCTGGGAGGCACGCCAACGGACCCCGCCCGGATTCTCCTTGCCGGCCCGGCGGCGAGGTACTCGGGCGCCGACTCCGGCGCGCTTCCCGCCGGGGAGCCGCTGAACGACGGGCCCGTTCTCCTTTTTGACGCCGACGGCGACGGGATCGACGACCTGCTGGTCACGAAGGGCGGAAGCAGCCTGCCCGCCGGCTCGGCGGAATACCAGCCGAGGCTCTTCCTGAACGACGGCCGCGGCCGCTTCAGGCCGGCTCAGGCGGATGCGCTTCCCCCACTTGCGGTGAGCGCCGGCGCCGCAGCGGCCGCCGATTTCGACCGAAGCGGCCGCCTGGGCCTCTTCCTGGGCGGCCGCGTCGTACCGGGCCAGTACCCGCTCTCCCCGGCCAGCGCCCTGTGGGCAAACCGCGGCGCCAGGTTTGAGGATGTCACCGAGCAGGTGGCGCCCGGTTTGCGCGAGGTGGGCATGGTGACCGGGGCATTGTGGAGCGACGTGGACGGGGACGGCTGGCCCGACCTCCTGCTGACGCTCGAATGGGGCCACGTGAAGTACTTCCACAACGACCGCGGGAGGACCCTCGAGGACTGGAGCGAAAGGGCGGGCTTCTCCGCGGCCGGCACCGGATGGTGGAACTCGATCGCCGCCGCCGATTTTAACGGCGACGGCCGGCCTGACTACGCCGTCGGCAACGTGGGCCTCAACACGCCGTACCTGGCGACCCGGGAGCATCCCGCGTTGCTCTATTACGGGGACTTCAATGGCGACGGCGACCGCCAACTGGTCGAGGCCTATTACGAAGGGGACAGGCTCTATCCGCGACGCACCCGCCAGGATCTCGGGGCCGTGATCCCAAATATTCTGAAGCGCTTCCCCAGAAACGACTATTACGCCCGGGCGACGCTGGCGGACATCCTGGGCGAGGATAGGCTTGCGGCGGCGCAGCGCTTCGCGGCCACGGAATTCCGGAGCGGTGTTTTCCTCAGCCAGCCCGACGGCACCCACCGGTTCGAGCCGCTGCCCAGGTTGGCGCAGGTTTCGCCGATCCAGGGGCTGGTCGCCGGGGACTTTGACGGCGACGGCAACGCCGACATCTACGCCGTGCAGAATTCCTACTCGCCGGTCCCGTCCGTCGGCCGTTTCGACGGCGGCCTGAGCCAGCTGCTGCGCGGTGACGGCCGCGGCGGATTCACGCCCGTGGCGCCGGCCGAGAGCAACCTGATCGTGCCGGGCGACGCGAAGGCCCTCGCCGTGGTCGATCTCGACCAGGACGGCTGGCCCGACTTCATCCTATCACGCAACAACAGCACGACGCTTGCGTTTCGGAACAACGGCATGCCCGGACGCCGTTCGCTCCGCGTCCAGCTTCGCGGCCCCAAAGGCAATCCAAGGGCCGTCGGGGCGCGCATCACGGTCGAATTCGGCGAGGATCCCTCCCAGGTGGCCGAGGTATATGCCGGCTCGGGCTACTATTCGCAATCGACCGCGGCGTGCTTTTTTGGCTGGAGCGACCGCAAACCCCCTCGGCGCATCGGTGTGCGATGGCCCTCGGGCGCCACGACGGAGCACGACTTTTCCCCACGGTCGGGGACCCTGGTCTTGTCCGCCCCGGCGTCGTGAGCCGGGCTTATGGCCATCGCGCGCCGCCGGAAGCGGCGCGCTCCCGGCCGTCTCGCCAACTGCCGTCTACCGGGTCGCGGGCCCGAAGCGGGCGCGCATCAAGGCAGTGTATTGCTCCTCGGAAGTTTCGCGCGGGGCCCGTAACAGCGGCTTAATGTCATCGGTGGCGACGTAGCGCAACCGGTCCGTGCCGTAGATGGCCTGCGCGACGTCGGCCTCGGTCGCCAAGCGCTCGGAGCGCAGTTTGGCAAAAGCAGCGTTTGTGTGGGCGACAAATGCGTCGAAGTCGGGCAGCGCGGAGTTTTGCGCGGATTCCGCGCCGCTGCGCCGCCCAAAGTTCGTGCTCAGGACGCCGCCGGGCTCGATCATCTTCACGACGATATTCTGCGACGCCAGCTCGCAGGCGATCGCCTCGGAGAAGCCCTCCAGCGCGAACTTGCTCGCGCAATAGAGCGAAAGCATCGTCAGGGCGAACACCCCGGCGCCCGAGCCCACGTTGAGGATCAGTCCGCCCTTGTTCCTGCGGAAATACGGCAGGATCGCCCGCGCGACGTCCATCACCCCGAAGACCTTCACCTCGAACTACTCCGCAATCTTCTCCGACGGAGTCGCCTCAAAGGGGCCGAAGCCGGCGTTATTGACCACGGCATCGATGCGCCCGAAGCGCGCGATTCCTGCGCTGATGGCCGCGGCGATCGTCTCCCGGTCCTGCACGTCGAGGCGCGTGACCAGCACGCCGGGGAGTCGGGGAAGATCCCGTTCATCCTCCGGCCGGCGGATGGTGGCTACCACGTTCCACCCTCGCTCGGCAAAGAGGCGGGCGGTGGCCCTGCCGAAACCGGATGAGGTTCCCGTGACCAAGATGGTCCTCTTCATTTGCGCCCTCATTTTGCTCCGATCCGCCCGGACGCAACCGCCCGCTTCCCGGAGCCAACCATGCACGATCCTATGTAATAACATGGCTTGCATTAGCTCTGTTGCTATTCTGCATTAGCGTTACTTCATGAAAAACCACCTCGTTACGCTCAGCCTTGGCGTCCTGATTACCGGCCAGCTTGCCCTTTTAACGGCGCGGGCAGGTTCGGCGCCCGATTCGGTTTCCTCGGTTGTTGGCGACGCCAATGATCCGACGAAATGGACGGCCACCAAGTGGACCCCGGAGGAAACCGCGCTCTTCGAGGGCGCCCCGGTCTATCACGGCGATCACAAGGACCTCATCCTGCTGCGATACACCTTTTACGTGTCCGACTACGACGCCGACCGCCTGTGCCCCCTTTGGGTCGCGCATATCGATGAAGGCGACGCGAGCGAAAAGGCGAAGATGCGGACCGAGAGTCACGACAGCAAATGGGCCCGCATCGGGTTCTACCCGGATGATAATGTGGTGACGTTCTCAACCGCCCACAATCTGCCCTACGTGGTCGATGGGTGCTACACGAAGCCGAATCCGCCCGAGCTGCTCGACCTCCCGGGGGGCAAGATCCACATCACCCGCGGGCACAACGCCCCCAACCTGGAAATGAAGCTGGAGGGCAACGACGCCGACGGCCAGGAAGCCCAGCAGGAGTCCTTCTCACTCGCCAACGTATCGCCCCAGACCCAGCACAACAATGCGCCGCTGTGGGCGGCCCTGGAGAACAGCTGCCTCGTCTACTCCGCAAAGTTCCAGCGGGTCGCGGTGATCACCGGGCCGGTCTTTGCCCCGGACGAGTCGCTCCCCCCGCCGGTCAACAAGATCATCTTCACCAAGGGCGCGAAGGACCCCGCCATCCCGATTCCCACCCACTTCTTCAAGATCATCATCGCCCAGATTGACGGCAAGGCCTCTGCCGTGGCTTTTCTTGTGCCGCACCTGAGCGACCTGGGGAAGGACGACTTCAGGAAGTATGTCGTCCCGATCAGCGCCATTGAGGCCAAGACTTCGCTCACGTTCCTGCCGAATGACATGAACCCCACGCTCAAGACCACCGTCGACGACCGCTGGCTCAAGGTGCTTGACGCTCCCTGAGCCGGGCGCCGGCGGTCAGATAGCCCCGCAAGCAGGCCGGACTCCGAGGGCGGCACGCGGAAGCGTCCCGACCGGGACGCCCGGCATGCGGCCGGCGGTCATCGGCGACGGGCCCTCCCCGCCGCCCACGGCGGGCCGCTCCGGGGCCGATTACGGATAAAGGCGATTGAGGACGGCCGCCAGCCGCATCCCGCCCAGCAGGACTTGGCGCCGCGCGATAGCCTGGGCGTTGCTCACGTAGGCCGCCGAAACGGTTATTTTGTTCTGGGTGTAGTCCTGACCAAGCGACTCATAGGCCGTCACGCCGAGCGCATGGGTTTCCCGGGCCCATGCGACGTAATCGCCGCCTAGATCAGCGGGGGGAATCGTATTCGCGCTCACGACCTCGTTGACCTTGTCAACCAGGAGGGGGCTCGTGGCGGTGATGGTGAACGGATCGGCCTCGTCGGGCACCACAAAGCGGTTCCCCTTGTCGTCCCAGGCGCCTTCCAGGGCCCCGTCCCACAAAGAGTGAAAATTGGGGTAGGGATCAACGAAGTTGGAAACGGCCACGTTGTTTCCGCCGATGTCCGTCTTGTGCTGACCCGAAGGCTGGTTCGGATAATAGTCGGTCGTGCAATGAAGCGGCTGGTGCAGGTCGCCCATCAGGTGCCACATCAGGGCGATGGCGACCGCCTCGTTGGGTATCAGAGGATCCGATTGCCCGCTCATCACCGCCTCGCAGTGCTTCAGGGCGGTGACAATGTCCCCGTTTTTGACGGTGAGGGGCTGGGGATTCGCAAGCGGATCGGGATCCGTGTCCTTTAGGCCCATGTCTATGAAATGCCAGTTGTTGTAGTGCGCGCTGAACGGGTCTCCCTTGGTGTGCTTGATGCCGTCGGCCCATGTCGCCATGTTGATCGAATTGTAATGCTTTCCGAGCAGGGTGATCTGCTCGCTGGCCCAATCGACCTTCTGCTTCGCGTGCGGGTTCAGCCGGTCGTAGGCAATCTTCGCGGTCATCATGTGCTCCAGGCCGTTCCAGGCCTGCGCCGAAACCACCGGAATCATGAGGCACAAGGTGAGCGCGCATCTGCGCATCGCGCGCCCTATTCCTCCGTCGACTGTCGCTTGTCCGATGTCCGGGCGTGAATCAGCATACATGGCATTCCGTGGGTCTGGGTTGTGGTTTTGGTGGTGTGAATTCATAGGGGAGCACCGTTCCGCGTTTCTTAGAAACCCTTGTGCTCCAAGAATTACGAACAGCGTTTCTACGTAATTCCATGTAATAATAGCATTCCATAGGCTAATAATCCGGTTGACCAGCCCTAATACTGACCGTCGAGTTCCCCGAGTATCGGTGTTGTTCCGAAACTGGAGGCGATTCTGTGCAACACGACCAACAACTCGCCTTCAATGTCACCGAACAGGGATATTCACCATGGGCTTTTTTGACGATATCAGGCACGGCATCGAGGACGCAGGCAACAAGGTTGCCTCAACCGCCGCAAGCGCGGCGAACACCGTTGCAGGGGGTGTCACGAGTGCGGCCGACTAGGTCGCTTCGGACGCCAAGGATGCCGCCGGCACGGTTGCTATGGAAAGGCGCGCAGGCGAGCATCCCCGTCTAGCGACTCGGCAGCGGCGGCCCGCCCTATCAGGAAGACGCCAATGGCACCCCCCTTCATGAAGAACGCGACTGCGAGAACCGCACGTCATCCGCGGGACCATCATGTCCCGATCAGGATCGAACCGCCTTTCATGACGCGGACCATGTCTAAACGCCCCGGTATATGAACTCGGGCCTAGTGTGGTTTATCGTGGCGACCGTTGGATCCGGCCTTCTTGGCGCACTGCTCATGGCTTGGTTGAGGCGCCGGTTCAAATTCTCCGACGAGGATACAATCCAGGAGACCTTGGGCGTTTCCGTCTCCTTCGTCACGCTGCTGTTTAGCTTTTTCCTGGGCTTTGCCATCGTCAATCTGTGGCAGGCCTATGAATTCGCCGACCGCCTGGTTCTCGACGAGGCCAACGAGATCCGCACGTTGCATGATCTTCTGACACAGCAACCGAGCGTGATCGACGGAGACGGAAACGCGCTTATCGGCACCCAGGTGAACCAATATCTACACTCGTTGATAGGCGAGGAATGGCAGGCGATGGAGAGCGGAAAGGGGAGTCATGGAACCAATACGGACAATGCCTTGGAGAATATGCGCCACGAAGCTTACATTCTGGCCAGCCACGCCCAGCCTCCGGCCCTTGTCGCCAACGAGGTCCTGAACAGCGTGGTCCGAATCAACACGCTTCGGCGGGACCGGCTGAATCTCCTTGGCCCATCGCTGCACCCTCTGCTCAGCGCTGCCATCAGGTTCCTTGCCGTGTTCACCCTCGTTGGCTTCTTCTTCCTCGGAGGCAGGCATTGGAAGGTCCAGTTTCTAGTCGATTTCATCGTAGTGGCCACCGTGGTCCTCTCCGTGTACCTGATCCATGCCTTGGACGAGCCCTTTAACGGAAGAGGCTTTTTCGTCGAAAAGGATGTCTTTGTTCAGCTCGAAAAGGAGTTCGGCGGGTACAAGGAGAAATAGATCAGCCCGCAGATTGCCCATGATTTGCCACGCCATATCCGCGCGACGCAAGGCGGCCCTCGGCTCGCTCCTGCCGCTGTGCCTGTTCTGCTGCGCTCTGCCCGGGGCGGAATCCGCGCCCAATCCGGCGGCTGCAGCCCCCCCGCCGCCGAGGGTCAGCAGGATTAGTGGGACCCTCGCCCCAGACGAGACCATCAACGTAACGGTTGATAATCTCGAGGCCTGGGCGGCCAAAAACGATTCAAAGAAGCTTGTTCCCTACATCGACGGAAGGCCCCTCCGCGGGAACCATCCCGTCGCAATCGACGGGCGGGACAACACCCTCAAGTTCGACATGCAGAACACGTCGGTCAACCGCGCAGTGTGGAGCGAACTTCTAGGGGCTCCCCTGGACAAGGCAAACTGGGAGCGCTCGGCCTGGAGATGGGAGAGCGGGTGGGGCAAACAGGTCAAGTTCAGCGTGGGATTGGAGGATGAAACACCCTTTGCCAGCGACCTTGCCGGCGCCAGTTCACCCTATTTGGTCATCATTCTGCCGAAGTACGGCGTGATATCGCTGCTGGTGATCGCAACGATGACCTCTGTCTTCTTCTGGCTGGTGCTGCGCACCAACCTCATCCGCGACGCGGGGCCGGAGTCCGCATCAGGTGTGCGCAAGCCTTACAACCTGGGAAAGGCGCAGATCGCGTTCTGGTTCTTTCTGACGTATGTCTCCTATATAGTGATCTGGCTGATCACGGACGATATCGAGACGATAACGCCGGGGCTGGTGGCCTTGATGGGGATAAGCGCTATGACGGCCCTGGGCGCAGTTCTGATCGATTCCAGCAAGGACGCTAAGGGCGCCGCCGCCTTGCAGTCGATGACCGCCGAGCGGACGTCGGTCGAGCAGGCCATCTCGGCGCTGCAGGGCCAGCTCGCGGCGCTGGCGCCGGGTGCCGGCGCAGCGGCCGACGACGCGTTTGCCCGCAACAACCTGAACAACGAGCTCCTCCAAAAGCGCACCCGCCTGGGTGAGCTCGTGCAGGCGCTCGGCCGGGCGGGACCCGCGGCGCTGCCGGCCTCCGAGGGGTTCGTTCGCGACATCATGTCCGACGGGGAGGGTTACAGTTTCAACCGCTTTCAGATGATCATGTGGACCCTCGCGCTGGGCGTCGTGTTTGTCTCGAAGGTCTACAACAATCTCACCATGCCTGAATTCAGCGCCACGCTGCTTGGGCTGATGGGGGTGAGCTCCGGGACCTATATTGCGCTGAAGTTCCCTGAAAAGCGGTGAGCGGCCGGAGCTGATCGCGGGCCCTCGGGCACGGCCGGAATGGCTCCACGCCCGCCTGCGGCCGTCGCCAGGGCCGGCCTCGCGGGCCCGGACGGACCGCGCGTCGCGTCAGATGGCGGCGACCTTCTTGGCTATGTCGATCGCCTTGTCGACGTATCCTAGGAAGCCCGTGACGCTGTCGATGAACTTGGCGGTGTCGGCGATGCCCTGCAGGTCCTTGGTCAGCTGGGTGTCGGCGCCTTTTACCGCGGCAACCGCGTCCGTGAGCTCCTGAGTCGCGGCGACGAGCAGCAGGTTCTGCGTCAGGTTGATGCGGTTCAGGATTTCCTGCGCCTTGGCAACGATGGCGTCGCCCAGCTTGGAGTCGGTGACTTGGTCCAGTTTCGCGAGCAGCGCCCCATGCTGGTCGAGCAGGACTTGCATGAGGTCTTTCACGGGGGGATTCGTTGTGGCCATGGTGCTATTTGCTTAGGGTCTTGGTGAACTGGTCCTGGAGGTCACGGGCGCGCTTCAGCTCCGCCGCGACAATGTCGATCGCGCTTCCAAGGTCGGTCGCCCGGCCCTTGGCCAGCGCGGTGTGGGCCTCGGCCAGCGCGAGGTACGAGCGCCGCAGCGCCGCCAGCAGCTCATCCTGGGCGTCGCGCTTTTTGAGCAGGTCGATGAAGTCCTTCACGATGGGCCGGCGGCTGTCAGGAGACCCGGCCCGCAGGTAATCGGCCTTCAGGGCGCCGATCCGCTGCTCCCAATTCGCCCGGACCGTGGAGCGCAGCCCCGGCGTCGTGTTGTCCTTGCCGATCGCATCGGCCAGCGCCGTGAGCACCTTCCGGATCTCCGGGTCGGCCTGGGCCGCAACCTCCATGGCCTGCTTCTGCGCGTGGATGCGCGTCAGGGCGCTGGCCGCCTCCGCAAACGCGGACGCCACGCCGGGCGCAATCTGCCCGGCGCTGCCAAGGTTGGCGCTCTTCAGGCTGTCCGATGTCGCATTGAACTGCTTGGCCAATCCGCCGAGCGATGTCTCGACACCCTGGGCCGAGTCCGGCGCGCTCAGTGAGGACAGATGCTTTGCGTAGGACTCAATCGGGTCGAGCGCCCCGTTCCAGGCGGCGACGGCCTCGGCGTTCGGGACGACGACCAGCGCCTCCTCGGTGAGATGGTCCTGGGTCACCGCGTACTCGATTGCTCCGTCGCGGGTGAGATCCACCACGGCATCGAACGCCGTCTGGGTCTGGGCTTTCGCCGCAGCCACCCCGGTCGCAAATGCCTGGGCGCCGCCTTGATCCACCGTCGAGCAACCGACCGTGAGCAGCAAGAGCGCCGGGATCAGCACGCCGGCCGCCAGCCTGAATAATGTGTTGGTTGTCTTCATGATGATGGGCGGCCGGCGCCTTCTGGCGCGGCCGCTGGGGGCAACGGAAGGCAGGAGCCGGTCTGGCGGATAGCGAGCCTATTCTGCGGTTTCGGGCCGGCCGGGACGAGCCCCGTTCACTCCAGGCCGGCCACGTTCAGGTCGGCCGGGTAGTCGACGGAGAACTTGAGCGCCACCTCACGCTTCTCGGCCGGCTTGAGCTCCAGGCGCCACACCAGCTTGCCGTCCTCCTCCCTCGTGACCTCCTTGGGTTCGTCCTTCGTTCCCACCTCCTTCTCGTCGGGCGTGAGCAGGCTGACCTCGATCTTTTCGTTGCGCGACACCGGCACGGGCTCCTTGAAGACCACGTGCTCGGCTGTCGGCTTGTTGTTGGTGATCGTCACGAGGTACTCGTAGGTGATGCGACGGCCCTTGCTGGTGAGCCCGGTGCTCTCGGCGAAGCGGTTCACGAGCTTGCGCTTGATCGCGATGCCTTCGTCGGCGCCCAGCTGAAGCTCGAACTTCTCGCCGGGCATGACGGTCTTGAGGCGGCTGGCCGCGATGAAAGTGTCGTCCAGGAACGTGCTCATCGCTCCGGCGAGGAATGGATAGTCGGTGTTGTTGAACGCGTAGGCGCTCAGAAACGCGGTATCCATCATCTTTGGCGTGGCCTGGTACTGGAGGGTCGCGGCGAGCTTGGCCGATGCGATGGGGACCTTCTGCATCGTGTTGTTGGCCGGGACCGACACGGACACGGGGATCTTGAACGTCGCGCTGGTGGCGCCCGCCTCGACCTCGGCGTAGGACAGGGAGGCCTCCGAGTTGGCGGCGCCTGCGGCACCGCTATCCGTGAGGAATTGTTGCGTGACCATCGCGGGAGCGGCTCTGGCGCTCTCCGCCTTAAGATCTAACCGGGTTCCGGCCAAGGCGCTTTTTGCCTCGTATGAAATCGGCCGGGCCACGTCCACCACCCACGGCCGCAGCTCCGGCGCGCCACCGCCCAGGCCCGGCCGCGCGGTGGAGAGCGTGAGGGCGATGTCGTTCCAGTCCTCGCCGGTGCCGTTGCGCACCATGCCGTAATAGGTCAGCTCGATGGCGCGGTCGGCGCCATGCAGGCGCGCATCGTACGACGGCACCCAGCCGGCGCCCGGCACGGCGTATCTCAGCGCGACCTCGAGCCTGCCGGCCGTCGCCACGGCCACGCGCACGGTCACGTTCTTGAGGCTCTTGCCGCGGGCGCCGCGCAGCTCGTTGAGCTGCTGCTCGAGCGCCGCCTGCTTCCTCTTCAGGCCCTCGCGCTGGCCGTCGAGCGACTGGGTCTCGGCCGCGATCTTGCCCAGCGTCTCGTCGGCGTAGGCGTAGAGCTTCTGCCATTCGTCCAGCGAGGGCCGGACGGCCGTGCCGCCTCCATGCGCTGCGTCGGCGCCGAGGGGATAGATCACCGCGCCGGTCGAGGAGACGAGCATGCGCTTCACGAAATCGCGCTCCTCGTTGAGCACCGCCGCCCGGTCATCCAGCGCGCGGCCCTCCTTCTGCAGGCCGCGGATCTGCTCCTCCAGCTCCTGGACCCGCGCGTTGGGCGTGAAATCGACGTAGGCCGTCTGCGAGTTGACGTCGAGGATCGTCGCGGCCGTGCCTCGGCCGGAGACCTGCAGCGACTGGTCGAGGAGGCTGGCCGGCAGGCGCTCGAACGCCAGGGCGTGCTCTCCCGCGGTCAGCTCGACATCGGCAATGCGCGTGACAACGGCGCGGTCGGCGTAGACCGTCGCGGCCGATATGCGTGACTCGACGGGGGCGGCGGGCAGGACGACTGGCGATCCCAGCAGGCAGAGGAGGAACGGGCGCAGGGTTTTCATGGGGATGGCGGATGGGGGCATTTGTCGGGAACATCGACCGCGGCCTTGCGTCCCGGCATTGGGTGACAGGCGCGCGGGGCTGACCGGAGATTGACGGAAGGCGGCGCGGCGGAAAGGGATTTCTGGCCGGAGATTACAGGGATTCACGTACCGCTCGGGGCAAGGGCCCAATGACCGCACGGCCCGGGGTCTTGTTCCGCTCGGGTCAGCCATCCCGGAGCCGGGCTGGATCCCCCACTCCGCGCCGGCTCACGGGGCCCGCACGAGCACGCCGTCCTTCATGACCAGCCGCACGGCGTGGAGCCTGCCTATGTCGCCCGTCGGGTCGCCCTCCACGGCGACCAGGTCGGCCAGCAGGCCTGGCGCGATCCGGCCGATCCTGTCCTGCAGGTGCAGAATGCGGGCGTTGACCGAGGTCGCGGCGCGCAAGGCGCCGAGCGGCGGCATGCCGAACTGCACCATCGCATCGAGCTCGAGCGCATTGTTGCCATGCGCGAAGACGCCCACGTCGCTGCCGCTGCCGATCGTGACGCCTGCGGCGAGCGCCGCGCGAAAGGCCTCCTTCGCGCCCGCGATCCCGCCGGTCGCCGCAAGGGTCGGGACAAGCGCGACGCCATGCTCCTTCATCAGCTGGAACACCTCGGGCGTGCCGTTCGTGCCGTGCTCGATGGTTTCGACGCCCGCCAGCACGGCCCGGCGCATGCCCTCGGCCGTCATGGCGTGCGCCGCGACCGGCCGCCCGCTGCTGCGCGCCGTCTCGACGACGGCCCTGAGCTCCTCCACGGAGAACGTCGGCTCCATCTCGCCGCGCGGCCCCCAGCGGTAGTCGGCGTAGACCTTGATCCAGTCGGCGCCGTGGCCGATCTGGTTGCGGGTCTCCCTGATCAGGTCCGGGACCCCGCTCGCCTCGGCCCCGCCCTGGGGCACGTTCCACTCGGCGGAGAAGCCCCGGGGCCCGTAACTGCCGGTCGCGACGATGGCCTTGGTCGCAACCAGCATGCGCGGGCCGGCGATGATGCCGCGCTCCACCGCCTGCTTCAGCCCGACGTCGGCCCAGCCGGCCCCCTCGGTGCCCAGGTCGCGGATGGTGGTGAAGCCGGCGAGGAGCGTCGCCCGCAGGTGGTTGGTCGCCCGCGCGACCCGCAGCGCCTCGGACTCGCGCGCCACCTGGTCGTTCCACGAGGCCTCGGTGTAGGGATGGAGCAGGATGTGGGAATGGGCCTCGATGAGGCCGGGCAGCAGTGTCGCGCCCGGCAGCTCAACCACCTTTGCCGCCTCCGGCGCCTTGAGCTCCGCCGCGGGGCCCGCCGATTCGATCTTGTCGCCGACCACGACGACGGCCCAGCCGTCATGCATCGACTCGCCGTCGAAGACACGCGACGGCTTCAGGAGGTAGCTGGAGCTGGGGGCCGGGGCGTCGGCCCGCGCCACCGCCGCCAGGATCAGGAAGCTAAGGAAGCGCATGCCGCATTATCAAATGACCCGCAGCCACTTGCAAGAGTCCATTGGCGGGGGAATCCGGCGGGCGGCCCAGGCTGTTCCGCCGCGGGCTCAGGGCCCCGGCTGGTCGGCAAACTTGTAGCACATGCCCTCGATGATGAGGCGCGCCGCCGCGGCCGCCGACACAAGTCCCGTGTTTATGACCAGGTCGTACGTGTGCGGATCCTCGATATCCTGGCCAAAATTGGACTGCAGATAGCGCCGGCGGGCCAGGTCCGTCTTCTCGGCGAGCGCCTTCGCGGCGGCGGCGTCGCATTTCTGCAGGGCCATCAGGCGGCGCACGCGGACCTCCAGCGGGGCGATCAACCGGACATGGAAGCCGCCGGGCACGGACTGCGTGATGATGTGCGCCCCGCGCCCCACGAAGACCACGTGGCCGACATGGGCCAGCTGCAGGATCACCTCCGCCACCTGGTGCTCAAGCTGCCAGATCGAGGGATGCAGGCCCATGAGCTCCCCGATGATACCCTTGATCTCGGAGATCCGGTCCTCCGGCAGGTGGTCTGCCAGCCGCTCCTCCAGGTGCTGCTGGGTGAGCGCGTGCGCGAGGAGGTTCCTGTCGAGGAACACCCAGCCCTGGCCCTCCTCGCCAAACGCCCGGTTGAGCATCGGCATGAGCAGCTGGCCGATCGTGGTGGCTCCTGCGCAGACTTCACGCGAGATGGTGAGGAAGGGGAACGTGACAGCCTTGCTGGCAAAATGGGTCGTGCCCATCGGGCTCTTCAGCCGGGTCTGCAGGACGGCCAGACTGTGTTCGAGGTAGGGGTCCGCATGCATGGGGTGATTCCCTCCGAAAGCGCTGCCGATAGCCCAATGTGACCGATTTGTCCCGTGGAGTCAAAGGCTGGCTCATCATCCGCCGGGGCGGTCCGGAAGCGGCCCCGGAACCCTCCCGCGCGGCTCCCGCGGGAGACCGAATGGGGCCGAAGGCCGGTTCCTCTGCCCGCGACCCACGCCAGCTGATCATCCTTCCACCCGGCACCGCGTTCCGCCAAATTGCCGGGCGATGCCGCGCGAAAGCTCCGCCTCCCCTCTGCCGGCGACCCGGGCCGGAGTCATCCGCGCCGCGGTCCTTTGCCTGTCGCTTGGCGCGGCCATCGCGTTCTACGCGTGGACCATCGCGCCCGGCAGCTCCCTCCTCACGAAGTTCGACGGCGGCGACGAGTACTACAACCTCCTGGTCAAGGGGTTCCGCTCCGGGCACCTCAGCCTCCAGCTGGACGTGCCGCCCGGCCTGCTCAGGCTCAGGGACCCCTACGACCCTGCGCAGAACGCGCCGTACGGGATGCACGACGTCAGCTTCTACAAGGGGAAGTTCTACCTCTACTTCGGGGTCGCCCCGGCCCTGGTGTTGTACTGGCCGGTCGCCGCCCTCTCGGGGCACTACCTTGAAGACCACCAGGCGATACTCCTGTTCTGCACCGCGGCGCTGCTGGCCGGCTCCTATCTCCTGATCCAGGTGAGGCGCCGGTATTTCCCGGACGCCGGCCTGGCCGCTGAGGCGGGCGGGATCATCGCCATGGGATTCGCAACCATGGTCCCGGTGATGCTGCGGCGGCCGCAGTTCTACGAGGTCGCCGTGTCCTCGGCGTACGCGTTCTTCATCCTCTTCCTGCTCGGCCTGTACCAATCGCTCCACAGGGAGCGGAAGCTGGCGTGGCTCGCCTTCGCGAGCCTCTGCTACGGCCTCGCCATAGCCTCGCGCCCCACGTACCTCTTTGGCGGGGCCGCGCTCCTCGTGCCGGTGTTCCTGCGCCTCGGGCCCGACACGCCCCCGGGCCCGGGCGCCGGGCCGACCCGGCTCGCGCGCGCGCTC